>NZ_JASHJX010000003.1 GCF_030732985.1 Nioella sp. MMSF_3534 | reverse complement strand
CCCGCCACGGGTCGACCTGCCAAAGGCAGGGCGAAACTGCTGTGCTACCGGTCGTAGGGGTCTGTCAACGCGGGCAGGACGGTGCCCGCGCAGGCCCCGAAGCCGATGCGATATCCCTCGCCCTTCGCCGCCCCCAGCAAGGTCAGCGTATCGCCATCCTCCAGAAAGCACCGCTCTTCGCCGCTATCCAGCGTCAGTGGCTCCTTGCCGCCCCAGCTCAGTTCCAGAAGCGACCCGCGTTCCGCCTTCTCCGGCCCCGAGATCGTTCCCGATCCAAGCAGATCCCCAACCCGCATCGGGCAGCCGGAGGTCGTGTGGTGGGCCAATTGCTGCGCGGCGGAATAGTACATCTGCCGGTAATTGGTTTCCGCGATCACGCTCGGGGCCTGCTGCGCGGGGGCCAAGGTTACCATCAGGTCGATATCATAGAGCATCGGCCCCGGTTCCCGCAGATGCGGCAGCAGCTCTTTTTCGCGCTCGGGGGTCGAGGCCCGGAACGGCTCCAGCGCGGCCTTGGTGACGATCCACGGGGAAATGGAGGTGGCCGTCGCCTTGGCCTGAAACGGCCCGAGCGGCTGGTATTCCCAGGCCTGGATATCGCGCGCCGACCAGTCGTTCAGCAGCACATAGCCAAAGATCATGTCATCGGCCTCCTGCACCGTGACCGGCCCGTCAGAGGGAACGCCCACGATCGCCCCCATCTCCAGTTCCAGATCGAAGCGCTTGCAGGGGGCGAAGACCGGCGCCTCCATATCGAGGCCCTTCAACTGCCCCCAGGGACGGCGGATATCGGTGCCCGAGACCACGACGGACGAGGCCCGCCCGTTATAGCCGATGGGGATGTGCAGCCAGTTGGGCGGCAGCGCGTTTTCCTGTCCGCGGAACATGGTGCCCACATTCATCGCGTGATGTTTGCCCGCGTAGAAATCGGTGTATTCCGACACCGCGAAGGGCATGTGCATCCGCGCCTCGTCCATCGGATGCAGGAAAGGCTCCACCCGCTGGCGCAGGGTCGATCCCTGCGCCAGCAGGGCCATAAGTGCGCCCCGGAACCCGGCCCATCCTTCCGGCCCCAGCCCCATGAAGGCATTCCACGAAGGGTCCGAAAAGACCGGCGGATCACCCGCCGTCAGGATTCCCGCCGCTTCCAGGCCCGCCACGTCAAGGATCATCTCGCCAATCGCAACTCCGCAGCGTGCATCACCGCCCTTGGGCGAAAACACGCCATAGGGCAGGTTGTTGAGAGGGAAATCGGTCTCGGGGTCATTGGCGCTGTCGACCCAGCTTTGGCGTAATCCGGTCATGCGGTCCTCATTCGGCGTCGGGTTGGGTTTCCGGGCGCGCCGCGTCGAAGGCCGGAAGGGCCAGCGCGGCGCGCTCGATGTCAAGCAGGCGGGGGAAGCGGGACAGGCCCACGCCCCACCGGTGAGCGTTGTAGAGCTGCGGGATCAGGCAGATATCGGCCCAGGTCGGCGCGTTGCCGAAGCAGAAACGGCCATCGGCGCCGATCAGCGTCTCAAAGGCCGCAAAGCTGCGCTCCATGAAATGCACCATCCAGTCGATGCCGCCCTGCTGATCGGCTCCATAGGCGGCTTTGAGATGCCCCACAACGCCCACATTGGTGACCGGCTGCGTGTCCATGGAAATGACATGGGCCGCAGCCAGCACGCGGGCACGGGCCAGCGGGTCGGCGGGCAATAGCGGCGGATCGGGCCAGGCCGCCTCCAGGTAGTCCAGAATGGCCAGCGACTGCACAAGTTCTGTCCCATCCTCCAACACCAGCGTAGGAACGAAACCGGACGGGTTATGCGCCAGGTAGGAGGGATCGCGCTGTTCCCCTTTCACCAGGTGGACAGGGATACTCTCCCACGCCAGCCCCTTCAGGCCAAGCGCGATGCGCACCCGGTAGGAACAGCTGGACCGCCAATAGGTGTAGAGCTTCATCTCGTCTCCGCGAAACTTTCTTCGAAGAAAGTTCCCAAGAATTTTCGAAAATTCTTGGTCACCCTACTTCACCCCCTGCGTGCCGTCGAACTTCTTTTCCAGGCTCTCCCAACAGTCGATATAGTCGTCCTGCAGGGGGGCTTCCTTGGCCGCGAAGGCCGTCAGATGCTGCGGGAAGCGCGTTTCGAACATGAAGCTCATGGTGTTGTCCAGCTTCTCGGGTTTCAGCGCGGCGTTGGAAGCGCCTTCGAAGGCGCTTTTGTCCGGCCCGTGCGGCAGCATCATGTTGTGCAGAGACATCCCGCCGGGGACAAAGCCCTGCGGTTTGGCGTCATACTGGCCGTAGATATTGCCCATCAGCTCCGACATGACGTTCTTGTGGTACCAGGGCGGGCGGAACGTGTCCTCGGCCACCATCCAGCGTTCGCGAAACAGCACGAAGTCGATATTCGCCGTCCCCTCCACGCCCGAGGGCGCGGTCAGCACGGTGAAGATCGACGGGTCCGGGTGATCGAACAGGATCGCACCGACCGGGCAATAGGTGGTCAGGTCATACTTCACCGGCGCGTAATTGCCATGCCATGCCACCACATCGAGCGGGCTGTGCCCGATCCTGGTTTCGTGGAACTGCCCGCACCATTTGATCATCAGGGTCGAGGGCACCTCGCGGTCCTCAAACGCCGCGACCGGCGTCTTGAAATCGCGCCGGTTGGCCATGCAGTTGGCCCCAATGGGCCCGCGCCCCGGCAGGTCGAATTTCTGGCCATAGTTTTCGCAGACGAAGCCCCGGCAGGGGCCTTCCAAAACCTCCACCCGATAGACCAGCCCGCGCGGCAGGATGGCGATCTCTTTCGGCTCCAGGTCGATCACACCGAGCTCCGTGCAGAATCGCAGCCGCCCTTCCTGCGGGACCACCAGCAATTCACTGTCGGCGGAGTAGAAATAGGCATCCTGCATGGACTCTGTCACCAGGTAGATATGGCTCGCCATGCCCACCTGTGTGTTCACGTCCCCCGCCGTGGTCATCGTCCGCATGCCCGTGAGCCAGGTCAGCCCCGCGTCAGAATGGGGCACCGGATCCCACCGGTACTGGCCGAGCGAGATCACGTCCGGGTCCACATGCGGGGCGGATTTCCAGTAGGGCAGGTCGATCTTGCTGTAGCGCCCCGAATGCTTGACCGAGGGCCGGATGCGATAGCACCAGGTCCGTTCGTTCTGGTGCGACGGCGCGGTGAAGGCCGTGCCCGACAGCTGCTCGCCATAAAGCCCGTAATTACATTTCTGTGGGCTGTTCATGCCCTGAGGCAGGGCGCCGGGCAGCGCCTCGGTTTCGAAATCATTGCCGAAACCCGGCATGTATTGCAGTTCATTGGGACGGGTCGCCGCCGTCACCATGCCCTTGGGCAGATCATGGGTGGTCATCGCGCGTTTCCTTCTGCGTAAGAACCGGGGTAGGTCCTCTCCCCCCTGCCCCGGTCCTGAAATTCAGGCCTTGTTCAGCTCCTTGGCATGGAGCCAGGCGGCATGCTGCGGGGCTTTCTTGGTCCGAGACCATTCCTCCAGCATATCCCATTTTACCTCATCCATGCGTTTCAGCAGCGCTTCTTCCTCTGGGTCCGGGCAGGCCAGTTCGATCCGGTGGCCGTTGGGATCGAAGAAATAGATGGAATGGAAGATGGAATGGTCGGTGACGCCCAGAACCTCGACACCATTGGCCTCCAGATGTTCCTTGAAGGCAATGAGTTCATCGCGGTCCTTCACCTTGAAGGCGATATGCTGCACCCAGACGGGCGTGTTGGGATCGCGGCCCATTTCGGGCTTCGTCGGCAGCTCGAAGAAGGCCAGAACGTTGCCGTTCCCCGCATCCATGAAGATATGCATGTACGGGTCGGGCTCGTGGGTCGAGGGCACGTGGTCCTCGGCAATCGCCAGCACGAAATCCATCTTCAGCATCTTGTTGTACCACTCGACGGTCTCCTTCGCGTCCTTGCAGCGATAGGCGACGTGGTGAATCTGTTCGATCTTCATGCGGCGTCCTCCTTGGACAGGGCGGCGGCTTTCAGGGCGTCACTCAGGACGGCCCGGTCGCCGATATGGTTGGCCAGCACCAGCACCAGCCTTGCGTTCAGTGCATCGCTTTCGGCTTTGCTCAGGCCCTCATGGCTGGCCAGAAGCTCGGCATAAAAATCATCCGCGCCAGGAATATTGGGGGTCAGGATCAGGTCGGACATGGGGCTCACTCCTTGCCGATGGCGCGTTTCAGCGCGGTTTCCACGGCGGCGGCGTCATAGGCGGGCCAGCGTGCGGCAACGTGCTGGTCGGGGCGGATCAGGTATACGGCACTTGCCGCCTCGCCAAGATAGCGCGCGGCGATCTCGGGGCTTGCCTCCAGTGCCAGACGGGTCACGGTCACGCCGTCGATCTCTAGGCTTTCGGGCGCGTCCGCCCCGAAGGTCAGCAACGTAAAGCGGTCCCCAAGTTGAGGCAGCAGGTAGCCGTCCCCAAGAGGTGCATCCGCGCAAGGGCTGCCGGGGCGCGAGCGTGCCGGGCCACCCGGCAGCGCGTCAGGCGTATTCAAGGGCGAGCCATCATAGGTGCAGGGCACGCTGAGGCGGCCGGAATTCACCAAGGGCCGGGCGAAGGCATAATGTTCGGACAGGTCCAGCACCGCATCGCGCAGCACCCGGCTCATCTCCGACTTCGGCGTGATGAAATCGGTAGAACGCGAGGAATTCAGGATATTCTCGTCCGCGCCATGCACCCGCTCGACATCATAGCTGTCCAGCAGGCTTTCGGGCGCGGTGCCCTCCATCACCAGCTTCAGCTTCCAGCCCAGATTGTCCGTATCCTGAAGCCCGGAATTGGCTCCGCGCGCCCCGAAAGGTGAAACCTGATGCGCGGCGTCCCCAGCAAAGATCACCCGGCCATGGCGGAACTTCTCCATCCGGCGGCACTGGAAGGTGTAGATCGAGACCCATTCCAGCTCGAATTTCACGTCCTCCCCAAGCATCGCCTTGAGGCGCGGAATGACGTTCTCCGGCTTCTTTTCTTCCTCCTTGTCGATGTCCCAGCCCAGTTGCAGGTCGATCCGCCAGACCCCGTCGGGCTGTTTGTGCAAAAGCGCCGATTGCCCACGGTTGAAGGGCGGGTCGAACCAGAACCAACGCTCGGTCGGGAAATCGGCCTCCATGATCACATCGGCGATCAGAAAATTGTCCTCGAAGACCCGGCCCACGAAATCGAGCCCCATCATCGCCCGCGTGGGCGAGGCCGCCCCGTCGCAGGCGATCAGCCAGTCGGCCTCTACCGTGTAGTCGCCGTCTGGCGTGTCCACGATCAGGCTGACATGGTCGCCCTTGTCCTTGACCGAGAGCACCTTGTTCAGCCCCCGGATTTCAATGGGCGCGCCCTCGGCCTGCATCGCGCGGACCCGGTTCACCATGTATTCTTCGAAGTAATACTGTTGCAGGTTGATGAAGGCCGGAAATTCGTGGCCACCCTCGGGCAGCAGGTTGAAATCGTAAACCTGCCGCTCGTCGAAGAAGACCTTGCCGAGGTTCCACTCGACTCCCTTCGCAACCATCTCGTGCCCGCATCCCAGCCGGTCGAGGATTTCCAGCGGGCGCTTGGCATAGCACACCGCGCGGCTGCCGAAGCTGACCTTGTCATTGTCGTCCAGAACGACGACCTCCACCCCCTGCTGCGCAAGGTCGATGGCGGCCCCAAGCCCGATGGGGCCTGCGCCGATCACCACCACCTTGTGGCGCACGGGCGCGGGCGCGTCCTGATCGGGGGACCGTTCATAGGCATAGAGCGGCACCTCGAAAATCTTCTTGTCGCTGATCTGGTTCATCGGCTCCTCCTCCCCGAGGATCAATTCCAATAGGCCTGCGCGCTTGGCACGCGGCCATAGTCCAGGTGAAAATCGTCAAGCTGCGGCGGCGCGATCCCGGCATCCGCCACCATCGTATGCGCCTGCCCCCTGTGGTGGATCTGGTGCTGGAACAGGTGCAGCAGTAGCGCGCCGACCTTCTCCGTCACCCTGCCGTCACGGCGTTCGGTAACGCGGTCCTCGTCCAGCCTTTCGGGTGTCAGACCCTGACAGAACCGCGCCAGCCGCATGTCCACATCAGCCTGCGCCTTGGCCAGTTCCGCCACCGACGCGATCTCGTCGCGGTCATAGACCGACCGGCCAAGCCCGCCCGCCTCCAGCGCATCCACATAGTAGAGATCGACCTCGTAGATGTGGTTGAGCGTGGCCTTGAGCGACGGAAAGAACCCCGGGCGCTCTGCCGCGAAATCCGCCGCCGACAGCCCCGCAATCGCCCCGTAGAGCGTCGCATTCGCCCAGGCATTGTTCAGCGCCATGGTCAGGAACGGATCGCGCATCGCCGCTTACCCCTGCAGGGCCTCCCACATCTCGATATCGCGCTGCGCCGTCCAGATGCGCGGCGTGTCGATGCCGCGGGCCTCGTCATAGGCGCGGGCGACGTTGAAGGGCAGGCAGTGTTCATAGATCGCATAGTCGCCGAACTTGGGGTCGCATTCGGCACGCACTGCGTCCCAGGCCTCTTTCAAGCTGCCACCGCGTGCCGCGACACGGGCCGCCGGGCGATAGGTCGACCCCACGAAATCGCGGGTGTTTTCGATGGCGGCATTCACCATCTCTTTCCCGACCAGCGCATCGCCCCGCCCCGGTGCAATCGCGTCCACGTCGAACCACTTGATATTGTCGAGCGTATTGCCCCAGTCGCCGAAATGCCCGTCGCCGCAATAGCAGGCGGAGTGGTATTCCACGATATCGCCAGTAAACATGACGTTCTGATCGGGCACATGGATCACCGCATCGCCCGCCGTATGGGCACGCCCCAGATGCATGATATCGACCCGGCGATTGCCCAGGTAGACGGTCATCGCGTCGGAGAACGTCGTCGTGGGCCATGTCAGGCCCGGAATGCTCTCATGCCCTTCGAAGAGGCGCGGAAAACGCTGGAACTCGCTGTCCCAGTCCTCCTGCCCGCGCTCGACGACCATCGACCGGGCCGTGTCCGACATGATGATCTGCCCCGCGCCATAGGCCGAGGCCCCCAGCACCCGCACCGCGTGGTAATGGGTCAGCACCAGATGGCTGATCGGCTTGTCGGTCACGCCGCGCACGCAGTCTATGACCTTGTTCGCCAGACGCGGCGTCGCCTGCGCCTCGACGATCATCACCGACTCATCGCCGATGATGACGCCCGAATTCGGGTCGCCCTCGGCGGTGAAGGCCCACAGCCCCTCGCCCACTTCCGTGAAGGAAATCTTCTTTTCCGACATGTCCCCCTGGGACGCGAAGGCCTTGGCCATATCCTGTGTCTCCCCGTGTCTCGCGCGTTGGCGGTGCGGCCCCTTGGCCCTTCCCGCCGGTCCTTGGCTCTGGTATCGTTGCAAATGCAACAAATGTCAACGCCGTTGCAACTGCAACGAATTATCGGGGAAAATCGGACGGATGGCGAGCGGAGACTTCATGCTGGCAGAATTCCTGCCCTACCGAATCGCGGTCCTGTCCGAGCGTATCAGCCGCCGCCTGTCGCTGATCTACGGGGCCGAGGCGGGGATCAGCATGGCGGAATGGCGGGTGATGGTGCACCTGGCGCGCTGCCGAGAGGTCTCGGTGCGCGAGATCCACGACTGCGTGAACCTCGACAAGCCGCGCGTCAGCCGCGCCGTCAGCCGCCTGACCGAGGCAGGACTCGTCGCCAAGACCGGCAGCGCCACGGATCAGCGCCTGCTTTCGATCTCCTTGACCGAAGAAGGACAGGGCCTTCTGGCCCGCATCCTGCCCCCGGCGCGGGCCTATGAACGCCGCCTGCTGCACGCCCTGTCGCCCGAGGAACAGGCGATGCTGTCCACGATCATGGAAAAGCTGCACCGGGTCATGGACACGGACCCGGACGCCCGGCCCCGTTCCCGCCTCGACCTGCCCCGCGACGCGGCAGAATAGCACCCGCCGTCATACGGAACCGGCCGGAAAAGGACAGTTCAGCCCATGGCGCTGTCGAGCGCGTTTTCCAACCGGGCCACGGTCGCATCCACGTCATAGAGCTTGTCGAGCCCGAACAACCCCAGCCGGAAGGTGGAAAACCCTTGCGGCTCGTCCACCTGCAACGGCACGCCCGCCGCGATCTGCACCCCCTGGGCACTGAACTTGGACCCGTTCTGAATGCCCGGATCGTCGGTATAGCTCACCACCACCCCCGGCGCGCCGAACCCCTCCGCCGCAACCGAGCGGATGCCGCGCGCAGCAAGCAGAGCGCGCACCTTGGTCCCCAGTTCCCATTGCGCATCGCGCAGGCGCTCGGTGCCATAATCCAGCGTCTCGACCATGGTATCGCGGAAGGCTTTCAGCCCATCCGTGGGCATGGTCGCGTGATAGGCATGACCGCCACCCTCATAGGCCGCCATGATCGACCGCCACTTCTTCAGATCGACGGCAAAGCTGCTGCTTTCGGTTTCCTCCATCCGCGTCAGCGCCCGCTCCGACAGCATCACCAGCCCCGCGCAGGGGGTCGAAGACCAGCCCTTCTGCGGGGCCGAGATCAGGACATCCACGCCAGTGGCCTTCATGTCGACCCAGGCACAGCCCGAGGCGATGCAGTCCAGCACCATCAGCGCCCCCACCTCATGGGCCGCCTCCGCCAGCGCCGACACATAGCCGTCGGGCAGAATGATGCCTGAGGAGGTCTCCACATGCGGGGCAAACACCACGGCAGGCTTCTCAGCCTGGATCCGCGCCACGACCTCGTCGATCGGGGCCGGCGCAAAGGGCGCTGTCGCCTCATTCCCGGTCTGGCGGGCCTTCATCACCACGGTGTCCGCCGCGATCTGCCCCGCATCGACAATCTGCGACCAGCGGAACGAGAACCAGCCATTCCTGACAACCAGCACCTTCTGTCCGGTCGCGAACTGCCGCGCCACGGCCTCCATCCCATAGGTGCCGCCTCCCGGCACCAGGGCCGTCGCATCGGCATTGTAGACCTGCTTCAGCCCCGCATCGATATCGCGCATGACCTCGCAAAACTGCTTCGACATGTGGTTGAGCGACCGGTCTGTGAAGACCACCGAAAACTCCAGCAACCCATCAGGATCGACGGTCTCAAGCAATGCGGACATGAAAGCCTCCCTTTCGCGGCATGAATTTCTTCTTGGTTCAAATACTCACGATCCGACGAAAAACGCCAGCGCCGGTTTCACGGCAAGGGCGCCACACGGGATGGCGGGTGGGGCGATGGTCCGTCCCGAAGGGCGGGCCGAGCGTCACCCCGCCATCAAGGGCCCCGGCCGGCGCTCCTCGCTCAGCAGCACATTGGCCTCCACATTGCCCACGCCGGGCAGGGTCATGATCCGCCGCCGCAAAACCCTCTCGAAATCGGCGATATCGCGGGCCACCACCCGCAGCCGGTAATCATAAAGCCCCAGCACATGGCTGACCTGCTGCACCTCGGGGATCGCGCTTACCGCCCGCTCGAAATCATCCAGAGACACCCGCCCCTTCGTTGCCAGTTTCACGCCCAGGAACACCGTCACCCCGAAGCCGAGCCGCGCGATGTCGAGGTCAAGCGCCCGGCCCGCGATCACCCCTGCCTCTTCCAGCCGCTTGACCCGTCGCCACACCGCGGGCTGGCTCAGCCCCAACCGCCGCGCCAGCGTGGCAGAGCTTTGGCCCGCCTCCTCCTGCAACGCCCGAAGAATGGCGAAATCCACCTCGTCCCAATCGCTCATATCGGCAATGTCTTCACGTCTTTCAGCGTTGCCACCTGCATCAGCGCCTCGATATCGGTGATATGCGGCAGCGCCAGGATGCGGTCGCGATAGACCTCTTGGTAATGGGCCATGTCGCGGGCCAGCACCGACAGGCGCAGGTCGACGCGGCCCAGGAAGGTCTGGATCTCCACCACTTCCGGGATCTCGCGTGCCGCCGCCATCACCTCGTCAAAGGCGCGGCTCTGGGTCTTGTCGAGCGTGATGCGCAGGCTGACCTCGACGGAAAAGCCAAGCGCGCGCCAGTCGATCACCGCGCGGGTGGCACGCAGCACGCCGTCTTCGCGCAACCGGTCGAGCCGCTTGTAGCAGGTGGCGGGCGCGATGCGGGCGGCCTCGGCCAGATCGGCCACGGCCATCGCGGGGTCGGTCTGAAGGTGACGCAGGATACGTCTGTCAGTGTCATCCAGCATGATTTGGATACTTTTTAGCTAGCTTCTGAATAACTTTCTATCAGAACGCGCGATTTGTTCCAAGCCGAACCTCGCGCCCGCCCGGAAGGGCAGATACACAAGGCGCCAGAGTTTAATCCAACGGAGGAAAGATCTGATGCGCGTTTACTACGACCGCGATTGCGACATCAACCTGATCAAGGACATGAAAGTGGCCATCCTGGGCTATGGCTCCCAGGGCCACGCCCACGCGCTGAACCTGCGCGACTCCGGCGCCAAGAATGTCGTCGTCGCCCTGCGCGAAGGCTCTGCCTCCGCCGCCAAGGCCGAAGGCGAAGGCCTGCAGGTCATGGGCATCGCGGAAGCCGCCGCCTGGTGCGACCTGATCATGTTCACCATGCCCGATGAACTGCAGGCAGAAACCTACAAGAAATACGTCCACGACAACCTGCGTGACGGCGCGGCGATTGCCTTCGCCCACGGCCTGAACGTGCATTTCGGCCTCATTGAGCCCAAGCCCGGCGTCGACGTGATCATGATGGCCCCGAAAGGCCCCGGCCACACCGTGCGCGGCGAATACACCAAGGGCGGCGGCGTGCCCTGCCTGGTGGCCGTGAACAACGACGCCTCCGGCAAGGCGCTGGAAATCGGTCTGTCCTACTGCTCCGCCATCGGCGGCGGCCGCTCGGGCATCATCGAGACCAACTTCCGCGAAGAATGCGAAACCGACCTCTTCGGCGAGCAGGCGGTTCTGTGTGGCGGTCTGGTTGAGCTGATCCGCATGGGCTTCGAGACCCTGGTGGAAGCAGGCTACGCCCCCGAAATGGCCTATTTCGAGTGCCTGCACGAAGTGAAGCTGATCGTGGACCTGATCTACGAAGGCGGCATCGCCAACATGAACTACTCGATCTCGAACACCGCCGAGTATGGCGAATATGTCTCCGGCCCGCGCGTCCTGCCCTATGAGCAGACCAAGAAAGAGATGAAGGCCATCCTGCACGACATCCAGACCGGCAAATTCGTGCGCGACTTCATGGCGGAGAACCAGGTGGGCCAGCCGTTCTTCAAAGGCACCCGCCGTATGAACGACGCCCACCAGATCGAAGAGGTCGGTGAAAAGCTGCGCGCCATGATGCCGTGGATCTCCGCCGGCAAGATGGTCGACAAGGCCAAGAACTGACGGCGATCCGATCCGAAAATCACTCCGCGACGCCGCCCTCCGCGTGGCGTCGCGGGCCTCGGGGCACCCGTCCTAGTGGATATGCACAGCCCGCCACGGGCTATAGCTGCCCTGAGACCAAACATAGTCGTAATAATCCCTGTCATACCGGCGGCCCTGGATGACCGTTTCATCCCCGCCCGTTGCCTGCAGCGTGCCGTCCCAACTGTTGTCCCGGCTGCACGATCCATAGTCTTCGCATCGGTAGGCTTCCATCTGGCTTCCCCGTCGCTCAAGCACCAAGTCACCGGCCTCAGAACAGTAAACGCCTCCGAGTCCTTCGAAGAAGGTTGCGCGTGACATGTTGTTGTTTGGGTTGAAGAATGTCCAGGCAACAGGACTGTTTACGTTGATGTGGGCGCAGTAAGCCCTGAATTCACCGGCAGGTGAAGTGAGGGTATCGTCGCTGTCTTCCGACCCGATCTGATAGCCCTCTGACACGCGAAAATTCTCCAGAAAGTTCCGGTCGAATTCGACCTCATACCGACGACCTGTCGAAAGGACTGCGTCGTCGCTATACAGGTAGACCTGTCCGTTTGAAGAATACGCCAGGAACAAGGAAACAGCACCTGCCGGCACATCGATGAAAGCGATTTCGCCGTGAGCAATATACTCGACCAGATCGATCTGCGACCCAGAGCGTGTGACCCGAAGCTCCAGATCCTCAGAGGTATTGTTCTCGATGATCATCATCGCAGTTCTGGACTGAGCAAGGACCGTGGCCGGAACGATGGCAAGGGCGAAGACCAGACATAGGAAAACACGCAATTCGGGCACCTCTCGGGTTTGGGATGCGCCAATCTACCACAGGTTGTCGAGCTGACCTAGGCCAGCGGGCTTGGCGTCACCGACCGCATTGGACGGCGGACCGCCAAATTGCGCGGGAAGTCCTCTGAAATCTGTGTATTGGGCCAGGTGTCCGGAGTCAGGCGAGGTCTCGCCTACCCCCCCTGCATCATCCGCTCATGCACCGCCTGCATACCGCGCGCGGCCATGTCGCTGACCTCGGCAGCATGGGTCTGCAGCGCCGTGACAAGCTCCGGATCGTCGGAGGTCTGGGTGACGATAATGCCCTCTTCCGTCACCTCGATATCATTCACCAGACCGTCATAGCGGGCGAAGAAAATGTCGAGCGTGGGGCTCTGGATGAAGATCTGGGGATCATCCCCCGCCTCCACCCGGCCAATCATCTGGGTGACGTGGCGCACCAGTGCGTCCATCACGTAAGGATCGGTCGCGCCGGTGACGGTGCGGATGCCGTTGGGCAGGTTCTCGACCTCGCGATAGAGCGTGTCGAAATGGTGGAACATGATGCGCAGGTCGTCGCTCTCTCCCGGTGTGGCGTTCAGGCCCTGAAGCCCGGGCATGTTCACCTCGTCATGGCCGGTGCCGTCCTGACCGTGATGCATCATGCCCTGGCCAGCGCCATGCCCGCCACCATTTCCATGCATCATGCCATGGCCGCCACCGTGTCCGTGCCCATGCATCTGCGCCATGGCGGCAGAGGCCGTCAGCGACAGGGCGAGGGCCGTTGTGGCGAGCCTTCCGGCAACTGGACTGATTGTCATTGTCAAATCTCCCTTTCGCTCAGAGTACACGGAATCGCCACCTCTGCAATCCGGCCCTGCCCCTGTGCGCGGGCGCAGATTGTCACGTTCCCGTGTGCCCCCCATCTGGGCTGGCATGACCCACCACATCACCATGCGGGAGGGCCTTCCGCCCGAGATGCGGAGCCTCCTGCGGGACCTGCCACGCGATAGCTGGCAGGCGCATCCCGCGTTCGCCCGCTCCATCCGAAACTGGATGGGCGCCCACCAGATGTTCCGCCAGCTTGGCGAAATCGTGCAGGAGGATAGCGAGACCTTCCTCGACAAGGGGATGGAGACCGACCGATACGCCGGGCGGCTGGCGCATTTCGGCAATCTCTTGGTGCGCAACCTGCACGGGCACCACACATGGGAGGACCGCAGCTATTTCCCGGAGCTTCAGGCCGCCGACCCGCGCTTTGCCGACGGGCTGGAGATGCTGGAAAGCGATCACGCGGAATTGGACGCGCTGCTCGACCGGTTCACGCGCGGGGCCAACCGCGTGGTGCAACTGGCCACACTCGACCCCGCGCAGATGGCGGAAGAGGCCGGGCCGGTGCGCGACATGGCCGAGCAGTTGGGCGGCTTTCTTCACCGGCACCTGACCGATGAGGAAGACCTGATCGTGCCGATCCTGCTGCATCACCGGCTGCGGGGCTGACTGTCCGGGCGCGACCTGCGCGCGCCCGGCTCAAAGCCCGGACCGCATCCCGCGTATGCAGATGGCCCTTCCCGCAAGGCGCAGCCTACCCCGCGTCGCGTCCCGCCGCGTCCGAGACGAAGGTCGTGGCAATCTCGCCCTTCAGCAGGGCAATCAGCGTTCTGGCGATCGCCTGTCGGTTCTGGTCCGGATCAATCTCGGGCAGATGCCGCAGGGCCCAACGGCTGACCGCCCCGTCATGACTGGCGGCAGCCAATTGACCGAAGGCCTGTTCCAGCGCCGCGTGATCGACACTCCCGCCGGTAAGGGTGGCGTAGTCGAGCCGCTCGTCGAACCGGTGCACACCCGGCATGTCCGCCATCCAGCTGACCCCGAACAGCAGCGCGGGCTTGCCAGAGGTTACCGCCTCCCATGCGGCGGTGCCGGAAATCGTCGCGACGCATTCCGACGCGGCCGTCAGCTTGTGCGTATTCGCATGCGAAGGCAGCAGGCGGACCGAAGGAATCCGGCGCAGGCGGTGAAAGAACATCGGGCTGCGATACTGGCCGTTCTGCTTGGGGTTTTCCTTGACCAGGATGCGGACATCCTCGGGCAGGATCGCCGCCAGTTGCTCGATGGCCAGAGCCTGATCGCGGTAGATCCCGCCAAGGATGGCGGTCGTCATTTCGGGCTGCATCTGAAGCGGGAAATAGACAAAGCGCTGATCCAGATCGACCGGGGCCTCCTCCAGTTCGGCCAGCGTTTCGGCATAGTCCAGCGCATCGGTGTGGAAGAACCGCGCGAACGGATCGCGCCAGTCCGGCAGTCGCCGTGCCACACGCCACATCCGGCGGATCGTCCGGGCCAGCGACAGGGGCCGCACCAGCAGCGACGGCTCCTGCATCATGACATGCGCGGCAAGCTGGCCAAGCGCCCGCCCCGAAAGGCGCCCGCGCGGCCCCTGCTCTTGCGAGATGCCCTTCATGTAATATAGATCCGACGCGGCACCCGGTTCGATCGCAACGGGCGGCGCGGGGTCCGCCTTTGGCGACAGGCGGCCCAGATCCTCGATCCGATCCATGGAATAGAAGGTCGCCGGGTCATAGCCGACCCGCAAGATCAGCGTGCGTATCCCCAGATGGCGCGCCAGCCGGTACAGCATGATATCGTAGAACAGGTGCGGGATATCGAAGAAGACCACCGCGTTGATCCGCTCCGATTGCAGAATGCCGGCCAGCCGGTCCGCGACGATGCCGACGTAATTCGCGTAGTCGGAAGGGTGTTTCAGATCGTGACTGCGATAGGCATGGCCCGCCGCACCGCGTTGCAGGCTGTCCATCGCCTCGTGCAGGATCCGGTCGAAACCGGGCGCGCGGGTAAAGCTGGCCGCCGCCCCGCAGAACCGGTCGCCCGCCATGACATGGCCCCGGCGTCCCCTGGCATCGGTCATCCGCAGCAGGCTGGAGGCCTTGTAGTCCGCATCCGTGCCGCCAAAGGTGACAAGGTGTTCAATGCCGCTGTCAGGCTGGCGCATGATCTCGCGCACCACATCGACACCCGGAGAGGACGTGGCGACCGCGCAAAGACGAAGGGGCGTTTCACTCATTCTGGGGACCTACCCGCGCTTCCCGTCATCAATGCCCCCCCCCCTGAGAGGAGCGTTGCCCCAAGGGTCCTCCGCCACATGTGCCATGCGTCGCTGCCCCCCGTTCCTCATGCGCATCCTGCCTGTGGGCGCCAGACTTACCCGGTTTGACCGGCCGCGCCAAGTGGGGCCGGGGTCAGCTGTCCGCGACCTTGGTGAAGTTCCACTGCGGAATGCCCAGAATGGTGGCCCGCCCGCCCTGTTCGGCCATTTTCCGGGCCTGATCCGCATGGGCGCGGGCATTGACGGCCTCGGGGTCCATGATCGCCGTCAACCGCGCCTCCGCCTCGGCGCGGATATCGGGGCGCGCGGTGGCAAGGTCCGTGGTCTCGCCGGGATCGGTGGTCAGGTCGAAAAGCTGCGGCGGATGGCCCTCGGCGTAGTGGACGTATTTCCACTGGGTTCCGTCCGGGGCCTGCCAGCGCAGCATGGTCACGCCGACCAAGCATCCCCCGTCATGATATTCCGACAGCACCGTGCGCCCCGGTTCGGGCGCAGCCAGCAGGGACCGGCCCGAGAACCCCGCACAGCTTTGCCCCATGGCCCCGGCAATCGTCGGCGCGATGTCGATCAGGCTGACCGGATCGGCCCGCCGCCCCGGCATCACCCCCGGCCCCGCAACGATCAGCGGCACGCGGGTCGCGCTGTCATACATCACGGATTTCGTCCAGAAGCCCTTTTCCCCCATCATGTCGCCATGGTCCGAGGTGAAGATCACCAGCGTCTCGTCGGCCTGCCCGGCTGCCTCCAGCGCCGCCAGAACCTTGCCCACCTCGGCATCCACGAAACTGCACAGCGCGCGATAGGCGGCATGGGCCAGCCCCCGCCTGTCATCCGTGAAATGCCGATCATGGGCGAAGAACCCGGCGATCTCGCGCAGGATCGGGTGGTCGGGGACAGGCTCCGCCGGACAGGCATAATCCGAAGGATCATAAAGCGACAGGAATTCCTCCGGCGCGATCAGCGGGTAATGCGGGCTGAGATACGACACGAAGGCCGCCCATGGCCTTGTCACGCGCTCCGGCTCCGCCAGCCATGCGCAGGCGGCCTCCGTCACCCCAAGGTCATAGCGCGTATAGCCGGTCCAGCCCGCGCCCAATTCCTCCGCCAGCCCCGCCGTGGCGTCGTAAGGCGGCACCGGGCGACGGACGAGGCCAAGCAGCCAACCCTTGCCCTCATGCACATGCAGCGGCTGGATCTGCCGCTCGAACCCGGTGTCGTCGCCCTCATCCCGGTAATGCAGCTTGCCGATGGACACGACCTCCACCCCGCCTTCGCGCAACCGATGCCCCCATGAGGGCAGCGCGCCGTCATAGGGCTCCGCCGAGGACCAATGGCCGGTCTCATGCACGTCCCGCCCCGTCGCAATCGCCGCCCGCGCCGGAACGCAGATGGGCGACGGCGTATAGGCCGCGTCGAAGACCATCCCCCGCGCGGCCAGCGCGTCTATGTTCGGCGTCTTCGCGCCAAGCGCCGACGCAGACCCCACGGCCCACCACGCCATTTCATCGACCATCAGGAAGAGGCAGTTCACCCCGGTCAGCTCGCGTAGTCCGAGCCTTCCTCGTCAAGGATCGCCTTCAGCTCCGCCATGTGCCGCTCTGCCTGACCGGGATAGGTCTCTATCTCCTGCGCGGTCTTTTCCGCGATCTCGTCGGACAGCACCCGCAGCGGGCGGCCGGTCTGAAGCGCGCGGATATAGGTTTCCGCCGCGCGCTCGAAATAATAGAGCCGGTTGAACGTGTCGGCGACGCTGTCGCCCAGAACCATGACGCCGTGATTGCCCATGATCATGACTTTCTTCGACGGGTCCTGCAGCGCGGCGGCACAGCGTTCGCCCTCGTCCTCGAAGGCCAGCCCGCCGAAATGTTCATCCACCACATAGCGGTTGAAGAAGGTCGCGGTGTTTTGGTCGATCGGCGGCAGGGTGCTGTCCGCAAGGCTCGCCAGCACGGTGGCATGGATCGAATGCACATGCATCGCGCAGCGGTGGTGCGGGCAACGGCGGTGGATCGCGCCATGCAGCCCCCAGGCCGTCGGATCGGGCGCGCCGGGCATCTCCAGCGTGTCGGGGTCATTGGCATCCAGCAGCAACAGGTCCGAGGCCTTGATGCGCCGGAAATGCATCTGGTTGGGGTTCATCAGGAAGCGCGTGCCATCCTCGTTCACCGCAAGGCTGAAATGGTTGGCCACGGCCTCGTGAAAGTTCAGCCGTTCCGTCCAGCGGAAGGCGGCGGCAAGGTCCACCCTCTCCTGCCAGTGGGACATGTTGGGATGGGGGGCGATATCGGCGGTCATGCTCATGTCGGCGCTCCTGTCGGCTGTCCAGTGACAGCCTGCGACAGGCGAGCGCCAAGGTAAAGACCGCCGCTACCCATGCGCCTCGTCATCCGACAACGGCCGCGTCCCGTCATCGCCGGTGCCGTCGTATTTGGGCAGCCCGTCGCGCATCTCGATCCAGGGCAGCCGTTCGGAATAATAGACATGCGCCTTGGGAGCATAGACCGAGGGATCCTCCAGCGTTGCCGCAGGGATATGGGTTTCATTCGGCCAGCGCACCGGGTTGCGGTAAAAGAGCGGCGAACCGCAGGAGCGGCAGAAACCGCGTTCCACATCCTCGGAAGACGCGTAGCTGCCCACCGGTCCCGACCACGTCAATCCCTCGTCCGCCATCCCGAACAGTGCCACGAAAGGCGCGGACCCTGCCCGGCGGCAGCTCTCGCAATGGCAATAGGCAGTCCATCGCATTTGCCCAGTGGCAGACCAGGTCACCTGGCCGCACAGGCATCGTCCCGTAAGTGTCGTCATAAAATCCTGAACCCAACTATTCTCAATGTCAGAATGGACAGCATGGGAATGGACCGGCAAGCAAGAGGACCGATGGTCACGCAAAGGTGATCGGCAGGTTCAACAGTGATCTTCGGCCAATTTCCGCCGAACTCAGCCCGCCGCGTCCCAGGACACCGGCATCGACAGGGGCCCTCTGAACGCCCAGCCACCGAATCGGCTCGCCTCCGGCGGGTCAAGGCGCAGGCCCCTGAGACGGTCGAACAGCATCGGCAAGGCGACCTCGCCGATCAGCGCCTTCGAGGCCCATGCCCCGGCACAGAAATGCGGCCCCGCCCCGAAGGCGATGGAGGCGCTGCAATCCTGCGTCAGGTCGTAGAGATCGGGCCGGGCGAATACCGCCTCGTCGCGGTTGCCCGATCCGAACATCAGGAAGACGCGGTCCTCGGGCTCGAACGTCACGCCGTTCACCGTATCGCGCCTTGCCACCCGGCGCGGTGACATGCCGATGGGGCTGATCCAGCGGGCATATTCCTCGAAGGCCTGCATCCATGTGGCCTGACCGCTCTGCACCATCGCCAGTTGATCGGGATGGGTCAGCAGCGCCCAGGCCGTGCCCGCGATGGCATCGCGCGGCTCGTTCTGGCCGCCGGAAATGGCCAGCTTCACATTGGCCCGGATCTGCGCGTCCGACAGCCCCGCCTGCATCTGCACCGACAAAAGCGAGTGGTCCGGGCTTGTGCGAAGCTCCGGCATCCGGTCGTCAATGTGCCGGTCAATCGACGCCGTGCAGTCATGGCACCGCGCCTCGACCTCCGGGTCGCCCGCGTAATTCGCGCAGCCGTCGATCATGCCCTGGCTGACGCGGTCCATTTCCGCGTAGCTCATGTTGGTGAGCCCCGTGATCGCCTTCAGCGCCTCGCCCGACACCGGCAGCGCGAAGTCCTTGACCAGATCGCAGGCGCCCATGGGCGCGATCCGGTCCAGCACCTCGCCCGTTCGCGCGCGAAACTGCGCGGTCCAGACATCGCGCACCGTTTTGGGCGAGACCGTGGGGAACACCGCCTTGCGCTCCGCCGCGTGATCCGCCCCGTCCTTGCGCATCATGTTCTGGCCCATCAGCACCGTCATCAGCCCCTCGGGCTGGTCCGAGGAAAAGACCTCCACCCGCTTTTCCTGGGTGAAGATATCGTCGCGCCGGGTGATCAGCTTGGCATTGAGCTGCGGCACATAGGCAATCGGCGCCTCGGCCCGCATGCGTTTGAGCGTGGGATAGGGATCGGCCCAGAAGGCGGGCGGGTCGATCTCGAAAACCGGGGCGTCGGACATGGCTCTCCTCCAGTGTTGTCATGTCAACACAGGCTACGGTGCCGCATCTCTGTTGTCATGTCAACAGAGTTCCCCTACCCTTCCGGCATGACCACCGACCTGCCCGACGAGCTGTTCCTGATCCACCCCGATGACTCGGGCGGCCCCGCCACGCCCACGCTCAGCTTTTCGCGCAGCCCCACGGTGCTGCTGAACTTCACCGCCAACCGCTTCACCCGCAGTGCCGCCCGCGCCTATCAGGATCGGTTCGGCATCGGCGCGATGGACTGGCGGATGCTGGTCATGCTGGCACGAGAGCCGCGCAGCACCGCCGCCCATGCCAGCCGCACAATCGGCATCGACAAGGCCGCCGTCAGCCGGGCGCTGGCACGGCTGGAAACCAAGGGCCTCGTGGCCCCCGCCGATCCCGACCAGGGCCGTCTGGGACGCGAATGGGTGCTGACCGACGCTGGCATCGCGCTGCACCGGCAGGTTCTGAGCGAGGCGCTGAACCGGCAGAAGGCGCTGCTGGACGGGTTCACGCCAAAGGAGGTGGCGCAGTTCACCGGCTTCCTGACCCGATGCCTCGGCAATCTCGACAAGCTGTCGGGCGACTGACGCGCCGGCCTTGCGCAGGGCGCAGGCTTGGGGCAAATCCTTCCCCATGGCCAAGCTCTATTTCAACTACTCGACCATGAACGCAGGCAAATCGACCCTGCTGCTTCAGGCGTCCTACAACTATATCGAACGCGGCATGCAGACCTATCTGCTGACGGCGAATTTCGACGACCGGGCGGGCATGGGCCAGATCGGCAGCCGAATCGGGATCTCCGCCGAGGCCGACACCTACACGCAATCCGACGATCTCTACGCCAAGATCGCGGCGCGACTGTCGGACGGCCCCTGCGCCTGCGTTCTGGTCGACGAGGCGCAGTGGATGACGCGGGACCAGGTCTGGCAGCTGGCGCGCGCGGTGGATGACCTGCGGGTTCCGGTCATGTGCTACGGGCTGCGGGTGGATTTCAGGGGCGAGCTTTTCCCCGGCTCGGCGGCGCTGCTGGCGCTGGCCGATGAAATGCGCGAGGTGCGCACGATCTGCCATTGCGGCAAGAAGGCCACGATGGTGATCCGCGTGGGCGAGGACGGCAAGGCGCTGCGCGAAGGGGCGCAGATCGAGGTGGGCGGCAACGACCGCTATGTGTCCTTGTGCCGTCGACACTGGCGCGAGGCGGTCGGGGATCGGTAGGGACGCGGTTTCGAAACCGCGTGGAAGGGCCTTCGAAGGCCCTTTTTCGCCAGCGGACAGGACAGCGTGCAACCTGTGAGGCCGGGACCGGCGCTTCCCGCGATGCGCCAAAACGCGGTTTCGAAACCGCGTCGCCCCCGCCTTCACCTGATCTTAACCCCGATCTGTCACGCTGAGCGCCGGTTAACCGATTCCCATTGCGTGGCCCGGTCCGCCGATCCGACCCCCAGACCACCCCGACAAGGGTGCAGGTGACGAGACGCGCCAGAAGCTTCGCCAGACCATCCTGCTACGCACGCCCCAACGGGCGGCGCCGCCCATCCGATTGCTCCACCCCGACATTCCGGGACTTTCCAGCCAGAGACTGACGCAACTCCCGATGGAACAGGTTTCAATCGGGCAATTGGCAGTCCCTATTCATTGCAACTGCTGAAAACGCGGGGCAGCGGCTGCAGATCCCCGTCCAGCCCGCCGCGCAGGCGATGCAGGCTGACCTCAACCGGGTAGAACCCGACCGGATACCAGACCAGCTCGCCCGGATGGGCATGAACGGAAAGCTCCGTCACCGTGTCGCCCTCGGCAAGTGTAAACAGCGCCGCCCCCGTGCGGTTCGGCTGATCCCCCACGCCGCGCACCCCGACCAGCAGCAGCCCGCGAAAGGGCGCACCCAGATCCTGCCAGCTGTCCCCGTTCGCAAACGCCGCTTCGCCACAGAAGACACCCGGTTGATCCTGCCCCGCCTGTTCCGCGATCAGGTCAGGCGACAGCGCCCCCGTCGCGGGCCAGAGCAGGCGGAACTGATAGCCCTCCAGAACCACGGCGTTTTCCGCCAGCGCCGGGGCCGCCAACGCCAGCAGCGCCGCCCATCTCATACCGGGTTGGGCAGGGCGCGGCCCTCGGCGAAGGCGATGATATTGTCGAGCGCCATGCGCCCCATATCCTCGCGCGGCTCCAGCGCCGAGGTGCCCAGATGCGGCAGCAGCGTCACGTTCTCCATCACCCGCAGCGCCTCGGGCACCTCCGGCTCGAACTCGTAGACATCGAGCCCCGCCCCCGCGATCCGGCCCGCCTGAAGCGCCGCGATCAGCGCCGCCTCATCGACGATATCCCCGCGCGCGATATTGACGAAGATCGCATGAGGCTGCATCGCGGCAAAGACATCGGCGCCCACAAGGTGATGCGTCTCGGCCCCGCCCGGCGTCGCCACCACGACCACATCGGCCACGGCCAGCGCATCCGCCATCTCCATCTGCTCGGCGGGGAAATCCACCGCTTTGACCGACCGGTTCACATAGACGACCCGGCAGCCGAAGCCGAAATGGCAGCGCCGCGCGATCGCCTGCCCGATCCGGCCCATGCCGATGATACAGACCGTCTTGCCGCTAACATGCAACCCCAGAAGCTGCGTCGGATGCCAGCCGGTCCAGCCGCCCGCGCGCACCAGCCGCTCGCCCTCGCCAGCCCTCCGCGCGGTCATCAGAATAAGCGTCAGGGCGATATCGGCGGTCGCCCCCGTCACCGCGCCGGGCGTGTTCGTGACCTCGATGCCAGAGGCCCGCGCGGCCGCCACGTCGATATGGTTGAACCCGGCCCCGAAATTGGCCAGCAGCCCGCAGCGCGGTTCGGGCACGGCGGCGAAGGCCTCGGCCCGGAAGGCATCGCCAAGCGTCGGCAGCACCGCGTCATAATCCGCCAGCGCGGCCACGCATTCCGCATGGGTCATCGGCTGCGTCGTGGCCCGGCAGGTCACGTCGAACCGCGCCCCGGCGGCCTCCATCACGCTTTCCGGCAGGCGGCGGGAAATCAGCAGTTTCAATGCATCCGCCCCCCCTTGGGCACGTTTCGGTCGGGGCCGATCAGCACGATCTCGCCGTTCTCATCGGGCAGGCCGAGCACCAGGATTTCCGACCTGACCGGCCCGATCTGGCGAGGTGGGAAGTTCACCACCGCCATCACCTGCTTGCCCACCAGCCCCGACGGGTCGTAATGCGCGGTGATCTGGGCCGAGCTTTTCCTGACCCCCAGATCGCCGCCGAAATCCACCCACAGCTTGATCGCCGGTTTCCTTGCCTCGGGGAACGGCTCGGCCCGCACGACCTCGCCCACGCGGATATCGACCTTGAGGAAGTCGTCGAAGGAAATCTCGTCACTCATCCCTTCAGCTCCCGCGACCCTTCAGCTCCCGCGACCGGCCCGCCGCCGCGCCCACGGTGGCGCGCATCAGTGGCATCAGCCCATCCTCGGCCATCAGCACCTCCAACCCC
Source organism: Nioella sp. MMSF_3534 (assembly GCF_030732985.1). Classification (GTDB taxonomy): domain Bacteria; phylum Pseudomonadota; class Alphaproteobacteria; order Rhodobacterales; family Rhodobacteraceae; genus Nioella. Next base: position 139,714 of record NZ_JASHJX010000003.1, on the reverse strand, counting down.
GCCTGCGTGGTGCCATTGGGGCTGGTCACGTTGACCCGCAATTGCTCCGGGCTTTCCGCCGCAGCCTCCGCCAGCGCCCCTGCGCCCGCGACGGTGGCCTTGGCCAGCTGCATCGCCATATCCTCCGGCAGCCCCTCGGCCCGCGCGGCGGCGGCCAGGGCGTCGATCATGTAGAAGACATAGGCCGGGCCGGACCCGGATACACCCGTCACCGCGTCGATCTGGTCCTCGTCCGTCAGGCGCACCACCTGCCCCACGGCTGACAGCAGCGCCTCGGCCATATCCGCATCCGCCGGGCCTGACGCCGCATTGCCGATGATCGCGGTGATCCCCTTGCCCACGGCGGCGGGCGTGTTGGGCATGGCGCGGATCACCCGCGTTCCTGCCCCCAGAACGGTCTCGAAATAGGCAATGGGCGTGCCCGCCGCGACCGAGACGATCAGCGTCGCCCCGCCGCCAAGCGGCTGCAGTTGCGGCAGCGCCTCGGCCATGAACTGAGGCTTCACGGCGACGATGGCCACGGCCGGATCCTCGGGCAGCCCCTCATTCACATGCAGCCCCTGTGCGCGCACCCAGTCCGAGGGGTGCGGGTCCAGAACCCAGACGGCACCGGGCGGCAGCCCGCCCGCCAGCCAGCCCTCCAGCATCGCCTGCCCCATCTTGCCACAGCCCAGCATCACCAGCCCGCGGCGCGCGATCTCGTCGAAAGTCATGTCCTCTCCCGGCATTGCGGCACCCCCGGCCCGATCGCCGACAGGCACCCGCTTCAGTTGCCGGGCAGGTTAGGCGCGGCCGTAGCTCTCTGCAATGGCGACCTGCATCGCCTCGGCCGGGGTCTTGTCGGTCCAGCAGGCCAGCTGGAAGGCCGGGTAGAACCGCTCGGCGGCCAGCACGGCGGTTTCCACCATGCAGGCGATCTGGTCGGGGCTGGCCATCTGCTCGCCCGCCAGGACCAGGCCATAGCGATAGACCATCAGCCGCTGCTCGCGCCAATAGCTGAAGGCACCGGCCCAGCATTTGTCATTGGCGAGGTTCAGCACCTCATAGAGCGCCGGAAGCGCGGCCTCGGGCGGCTCCATGTCGAACGTGCAGATCATCCGCAGGGTTTCGTCATAGGCGGACCAGGCCAGGGTGACGGAATAGGTCCGCCATTGCCCCTCAATCGCCATGGCGATCTGGTCATCGGCGACGCGGTCGAAATCCCATTCGTGATGCGTCGCCAGCGTTTCCACGATGTCGATGGGATGGAGGTCGTCGACCTCGATATACTGCTCGGATAGCGACATTGCCCAGGCCTCTTTGTTTTGGCAGCTTCGCGCGCCGCTGGTCTGGCGACCAGAACGACCCACTAGAAGCTGGGTGTCTGACTATGGGTCGCCGGGGCAGGCCCGACCCCATACCAGATATGGTGGAGCCAATGGGAATGTCTGTAAAGGATAAACTTTGGGAGTCGAGGCAGGAATCCGCTGTGCACGGACCTATCCACAAGATTCTCGCATCGGGGCCAAGTTATTCACAAAGAACCGCTTTTCACCGGATAACCCGTCAGGATCACCCCGGAAACACCCACCCTGCCCTTTCATCTTGGTAAAAATACCTCCGGGGTTTGGGGTGGAACCCCAAGCGGCCCTTTGAGGCCCCCGCGCAAGCGGGGGTTGAGGAGGGCCGCCCCCGGATCGACGCGCGATGCGCGGCGAAACCGCCCTCTAAGGCATCTGAAACGATGGATGCAGAGAACCGGGCGACGCTACGCGCCCTTCTCCTCCAGCGCCGCGATCCGCGCCTTCAGGGCTTCGTTTTCCTCGCGGGCCTTCTGGGCCATGGCGCGCACGGCGTCGAATTCCTCGCGGGTGACGAAGTCGCGGTCGGCCAGCCAGCGGTCCATCAGCGAACGCATCGCGGTTTCCGCCTCGTCCTTGGCCCCCTGCGCCACGCCCATGGCGTTGGTCATCAGCTGGGACATGTCTTCCATGAACTTGTTGCGGGTCTGCATGAGGGGCCTCCTGTCGCTTGTCCCTCATATGGCCCCGCAGGCGTCCGGCATCAAGGTTGACTTCGCCGCAGGGGCCAGCCATCCAATCGGCGACCCGAGCAGACGAGGCCAAAGATGCTGCCAGCCGCGATCCCCTTTCCCGATATCTCGCCCGAGATCTTCTCGATTTCCATTGCCGGGATGGAGTTCGCCCTGCGCTGGTACGCGCTGGCCTATATCGTCGGCATCCTTCTGGGCTGGCGGCTGGCGCTGGTCACCCTGCGCCGTCCGGCGCTTTGGCCACAAGGCACCGCCCCGATGACCGGCGAACAGCTGGAAGGGCTGATGACCTGGATCATCCTTGGTATCGTCGCGGGCGGTAGGCTTGGTTATGTGCTCTTTTACCAGCCCGGCTATTACCTGCAGAATCCGGGCGAGATCCTGATCCTCTGGCAAGGCGGCATGTCGTTCCATGGCGGTTTCCTGGGCGTGGTCATCGGCGGCGGGCTCTATTGCTGGCGCCACGGCATCCCGATGCTGCAGGCGGGCGACCTGATGGCACTCTGCACCGCGCCGGGGCTGCTCTTCGGGCGGCTGGCGAATTTCATCAATGCCGAGCTTTGGGGCCGCGCGTCGGACGTGCCCTGGGCGGTGATCTTTCCCGGAAGCGCGGCGCAGGATTGCCCCTGGCCACAGGGGCTGGTGACCATCGACGACGCGGTCTTCTGCGCCCGCCATCCCTCTCAGCTCTATGAAGCGGCGCTGGAGGGGCTGCTCCTTGGCGCGCTGCTGATCTGGCTGGCCTACCGGCGCGGGGCGCTGACGCGGCCGGGGCTGACCATGGGGGTATTTTTTGCGGGCTATGGTTTTGCGCGGATCATCGTGGAGCTCTTTCGGCAGGCCGATCCGCAGTTCATTACCGCTGACAACCCGCTTGGCCACGTGCTGTCCCTGTCGCCCGGCATCGGCCTGACCATGGGCCAGATCCTGTCGCTGCCGATGCTGATCGTGGGTCTGGCCTTTGTCCTTCTGTCCCGCAGGCGCAAGGCATGAGCGCCCTTTTGGACAGCTTGCTGACGCGCATCGCCCGCACCGGCCCGATGACACTGGCAGAGTTCATGACCGAAAGCCTGCTGCATCCAAAGCACGGCTATTACACCACCCGCGATCCGCTCGGGGCATCCGGCGATTTCACCACCGCGCCGGAGATCAGCCAGATGTTCGGCGAGCTTCTGGGCCTGTGGCTCGCGCAGGTCTGGATGGATCAGGGTGCGCCCGCGCCGTTCCTGCTGGCCGAGCTTGGGCCGGGGCGCGGCACGCTGATGGCCGATGTGCTGCGCGCCACGCGGGCCGTGCCCGGTTTTCACGATGCGGCGCGGCTGCATCTGGTCGAGGTCTCTCCCGCGCTCCGCACGAAACAGGCCGAGGCGTTGACGGGGCATCAGGTCAGTTTCCACGATCATCTGGCCGATCTGCCCGACGGGCCGATCTTCCTGCTCGCCAACGAGTTCTTCGACGCCCTGCCGGTCCGCCAGTTCCAGCGCGGCAAGACCGGCTGGCATGAACGGATGATCGGGGCCGAGGACGGGCGGCTGATCTGGGGTCTGGGGCCGGAAAGCGCCTTCGAGATGCTGGAGGACCGGCTGGCCGACAGGACCGAGGGCCAGATCGTCGAGGTCAACACCCCGGCCCTGCCGCTGGCCGAGGATATCGGCCGTAGGATCGCCACCCATGGCGGCGCGGCGCTGATCGTCGATTATGGCGCGGCCGTGAGCCATGGCGACACGTTTCAGGCCCTCAAGGCGCACAAACCCGTCGACCCCCTGACCTGTCCGGGAGAGGCCGACCTGACCGCGCATGTGGCCTTTGCCCCGCTGGCCAAGGCCGCCGCGCCTGCGCGCGCCTCCGCCCCCACGCCGCAGGGCGTGTTCCTCGAACGGCTCGGCATCACGGCACGGGCGCAGGCGCTGGCCACCCGATTGAGCGGCCCGGCTCTCGATTCACATATCGCTGCACACAGACGGTTGACGCATGGGCAGGAAATGGGAACGCTGTTCAAGGTGATGTCCCTGACACCGCCCGACGCCGCCCTGCCCCCCGGCCTCGACCCATGAAAGGCCCCGCAATCCGATGACCGTGACCACCAGCCTGGAAATCATCACGTCAGACCTGCTGGACGGCGTCCGGCACGGGTTCTTCACCCGTCGCGGCGGGGCGTCCTCGGGCATCTTCAAGGGGCTGAACTGCGGCACCGGATCATCCGATCAGACCAGCATGGTCGATACAAACCGCGCCCGCGTGGCCGACGCCATGGGGGTGCCCGTGCTGCGGCTGGTCACCGTCCACCAGACCCATTCCACCCGCGCCGTGGCCGTCGAGGATGCGCAGCCCCTGCCAAGGCCCGAGGCCGACGCCATCGTGACCGCCACGCCGGGCACCGCCATCGCCATCCTGACCGCCGATTGCCAGCCGGTGCTGTTCGCCGACCGCGCGGCGGGCGTCATCGGCGCGGCCCATGCGGGCTGGCGCGGGGCGGTGGACGGGGTGCTGGACTCGACGCTGGAGGCCATGGAGGAGCTTGGCGCGCGGCGGGAAAACATCCACGCCGTCATTGGCCCCTCGATCAGCCAGCGCGCCTATGAGGTGGGGCCGGAGTTTTTCGAGACCTTTTTTGACGAAGACCGCGAGAATTCCATGTTCTTCATCAATGGCGAGGGCGACCGGTTCCTGTTCGACCTGCCCGCCTATGGGCTGCACCGGCTGCGTCGGGCAGGGGTGGGGCAAGCGGAATGGACGCGGCATTGCACCTATTCGGACCCGGATCGGTTCTTTTCCTACCGCCGGTCCGTGCATCAGGGCGAGGCCGATTACGGGCGACTCATCTCCGCGATTCGGCTTTGATGCCAATCTGGAAATCGGGCGAGACTGCCACGCTTGGCTCTATGGCCGACTGAATCTGGCGCATCCTTGACAGGCCCTGCCCCAATGCTGCCCAGAAGCCCTGGCGCGTGGCCGGTTTATGCCAAGAAAACAAGGCCCGCGCCTGCCACATTTTCGCCCCTGCCTTTTACGGAAAATTAGGACCGGGGCCGTAAGACTGCCCGAAAGCTCCGCCAGATTGTCCTCAACCCGGAAACGGGACAACAGATGGCCCGGAAAGGGCCGGCATGAAAAGAGGACGAGAGAGATGCTGAAACGGCGCTGGATGGAAAAGGTTCTGGAAGAAAGCCAGAAGGAACAGATCGAAATGCCCTGGTCGCGTGGCAAACGCCATCGTCGCCGGAGCATGCTGCGCAAGGCGGCATCGGCCTGATTCCACGCACGGGCCGGACACGGCCCGACCAGCAGAACGCTGAAAAAATGGCGGCCTTCCGGGGCCGCTTTTTCTTTGCGCGGTCCAGATGGACGCCCTACCCGATCGGTCGGAGGGGAATCGGGCGCTGTTCCTCAATCGCTTCCATCGCGAAGAAGGATGTCACGGTGTCCAGCTCTACCCCCTCGATCAGCCGTTTGTAGCAAAGGTCGTAATCGGCCATGTCGCGCGCCACGATCTTCAGCATGTAATCGTACTCCCCGCCGATCCGGAAGAAATCCACCACATTGGGGATCGTCCGCACATGGCGGCGAAAGGCGTTGAGCCAGTCGGCAGAATGATGCCGCGTCTTGACCATCACGAAGACCACCAGCGTGGCCCCCAACTGTGCCCGATCGAGCAGCACGGTGCGCCCCCGGATCACGCCTCGATCCTCCAGCGCGCGCAGACGTCGCCAGCAGGCGTTCTGCGACAGGCCCACCTTTTCCGACAGTGCCCGTTGCGACAGGCTGGCATCCCGCTGAAGTGCCTCCAGCAGGAGACAATCTATCTGATCTAGTTTCACAGGTTCTCTCCGATCAAATGACCCAATTTTGCCCTATATCATGAAAAGAACGGTGATGAAATCGCGCCATCCGGGTGTCAGATTCCCGAAATCAGCGAACTGGAGCCCGACATGACCCCCCTTGCCCGTTTTCAAGCCTCTCTCGACCGAAGCGACCTGGTGGATGTCCTGCGCTCCGGGGTCATCGGCGACGGCATCCTGATCGACACGCCGTTCGGGCAGAAGCCCCTGATCTACGCCGATTACGTCGCCTCTGGCCGGGCGTTGACGGTGGTCGAGGATTTCGTGCGCGACGCGGTGCTGCCCTATTACGCCAACAGCCATACCGAGGCGTCCTATTGCGGCGCGGCCATGACCCGGATGCGGGAAGAGGCGCGCGCGCGGATCGGGGCGCTGGCCGGGGCGGATGACGGGTGCAGCGTGGTGTTCACCGGGTCCGGCGCGACGGCGGGGCTGAACCGGCTGGTGGCGTTGCTCGACATTCCGTCGCGGCTGGCGCGTGGGCACCGGGTGGTGGTGCTGGTCGGCCCCTATGAACATCATTCCAACCTGCTGCCCTGGCGCGAAAGCGGGGCCGAGGTGATCGAGGTGGCCGAGGATGCGGCAGGCGGCCCGGATCTGGGTGATCTGCGGGCGCAGCTTGACGCGGCGCGGGGCGCGGACCTGATCGTCGGCAGCTTCTCGGCGGCATCGAACGTCACCGGGATCGTGACCGATACCGATGCGGTCACGCGAGTGCTGAAACAGGGCGGCGCGCTGGCGATCTGGGATTTCGCCGGGGGTGGCCCCTATATGGAGATGTCGATGCAGGGCGGCACCGATTTCGCCAAGGATGCCATCGTCTTTTCGGCCCATAAGTTTCCCGGCGGGCCGGGCGCGTCGGGCGTGCTGATCCTGCGCGACTCGATGACCTCGCGGGTCACGCCCACCCTGCCCGGCGGGGGAACGGTCAGCTTCGTCTCGCCCTGGCGGCACAGGTATTCGGACCGGTTGTCGACCCGCGAAGAGGCGGGCACGCCGAATGTCGTCGGCGATATCCGCGCGGCGCTGGTGATGATGGTAAAGGCGGCGCTCGGTCAAGGCTGGCTGGACCGGCGGCAGGCCGATCTGCGCGCCCGCGCGCTGTTGCGGTGGCGGTCCCATCCGCGGCTGGACTTGCTGGGAAACACCGATGCCAAGGCCCTGCCGATCTTCGCCTTCCGCATCCGCGACGGGCGCGGGGGCTATATTCATCATCAGCTGTTCACCCGGATGCTGTCTGACATTCACGGCATTCAGGCGCGCGGCGGGTGTGCCTGCGCGGGGCCCTATGCGCACCGGCTGCTTGGCATCGGGCAGGCGCAATCCGAGGCGCTCTTCGCGGCGCTGGAAGCGGGCGAGGAACTGGCCAAACCCGGTTGGGTGCGGCTGAACCTGTCGGCGCTGATGACCGATGAGAAGGCGAATTTCGTCATCGACTGCGTCGAGCAACTGGCCGAAACCGCCGAAGACCATGCCGCGCTCTATAGCTGCGACGAAACCACCGCCCGGTTTGCACGGACCGCTGCCTGATGTGCCGGTTCCTCGCCTGGACGGGCGCGCCGCGCTATCTTGAGGAGCTGGTGATCGAGCAGAAACAATCGCTGGTCGAGCAGAGCCGCAATGCGCTGATCGGCAAGACTCCGATCAACGCGGACGGGTTCGGGCTGGCCTGGTATTCGCCCGAGCGCACAGTGCCCTGTTTCTACAAGGATACCGGCCCCGCATGGTCCGATGCCAATCTGAAACAGCTTGCCCATCACACGAAGGCGGGCCTTTTCATGGCGCATGTACGCGCCTCGACCGGGACGGCGACATCGCGCAACAATTGCCACCCGTTCGGCCTTGGCCGCTGGAGCTTCATGCATAACGGTCAGGCGGGCGGGCACGATCGGTTCCGCCAGCGTCTGGACGCGATGATCCCCGAGCATCTTTATGCGCAGCGCCTCGGCGCGACCGAAAGCGAGGCGATCTTCCTGATCGCCCTCGGGCATGGGATGGCGGCTGATCCGGTCGGGGCAATGGCCCGCGCCGTGGGGCAGGTGGAAGGGTTGGCGCGCAGGCATGGCAGCATGCCCCATATGCGCTTTGCCGCCTGCTGGTCCGATGGTGCCCGGCTGTTCGCCGCGCGCTACGCGTCGGACCGCTATGCCCCAAGCCTCTACTACCGCCATTGCCGAAAGGGGGTGGTGGTGTCCTCGGAACCGCTGGACGAGGTGGCCGGGGTCTGGACCGAACTGCCGCCGGGTCGTGCCATCGAACTGCGCGGATCGGAGGTGATCGGGCATTGCTTCGATCCGGCAGCCCATGCGATGCACGAGGCGCCCCTTCCCGCTTAACCGCCCCCGGCGCTGCACGGCGCGGCGCGGCGCTACAGCGAAACGGGCTTTTCAAGCGCCTCCAACAGCGGTTCCAGGTCCGTTTCATAGCGTGTCCAGCCCGCGACCGAGGCCCGGTAGATGGGCTGGCGCACCTGCGCGAAGCTGAGAGTCGCCACATTGCGCCGCGCCTTGTGCGGTTCCAGACAGGCGGCGTCCCAGTCCAGTCCGGCGGCCGCGACCAGGGCACGGATCTGCGGCTCCGGCTCGGCGGTCAGCGCCTCGTAGTCCACGACATGCACCCGGTCGGGCAGCGCCTCGGCCCAATGGTCCAGCATCGCCTCGTAAAGCCGCAGGTAGCGCCCGATATCGGCCAGATCGGTGGCAAAGAGCTGCCGCCCCGGCGGGAACATGTTGCGGTAGATCGACAGGCCCACATCGCGCGGATCGCGGCGCAGCATCAGGAACCGGGCATTGGGCAGTGCCAGCGAAGCTTGCCCGATGCGCGAGAAGGTCGAGATGGCCTTGTCGGTCAGGATATCCACGGCCCCAGAGCGCCGCCGTGCAGCCGTCATGTAGGCCCTGCCCGCCTCGGCAAAGCCTGCCTCGTCAGCGATGAGGCCATCGGCCACCCGGTCCAGTGGCAGGTGCAGAGCGCGCACGAGAAACGGCATTTCGCCCCCCGCCGTCACACGCGGATGCGCGGCAAGGATGGTTTCCACCAGCGTCGTTCCCGACCGGGGCGGACCGGTGACGAAAACCGGCGCATCGTCCGGGCAATCGCGCGGGACGGGGGCCTTGCGCAGGGCATCATAGCTGCCAACAAGCGCTCGGGCTGCGTCCAGATCGGCCTCGAACCGGTAGGAGAACTCGGCCCGCATCATCCGGTTTGCGCGGTTGAGATAGCGGAAGACCCGATCGTGATGGCCCAGATCCTCCTGCGCCTTGGCCATGGCGAAGGCCAGCACCCGGCGGCTGAGCGCGGGAAGGGTCGCGTTGTCTGCCCGCGCCTCAAGGATCGGCAGGATCGGGTCATCGGGTTTGATCTTGCCGCCCCCGACATAGGACCGGATCGCCTCGGCCGCGTCGGGGCTGATCCGCGTGGCCTCCAGCAAATCGGCGCGCGCGCCATCCATGTCGCCCGCCGTCTGGCGCTGCTGGCCCCGGATGGTGCGGAAGGCGACGTTCTTCGGGTCCGACCTTACCAATTCGTCCATCAGCGCCGCAGCGGCCCCACTTTCGCCTTCGGCGGCCAGCGTTTCCGACAGCCGCGCCAGAAAGCCGCGCGACCGGCCAAGGCGGATGGCGGCGTCATAGGCGCGGCGTGCCTCTTTCGGGCGGCGCAGGGCGGCAAGCGTATCGCCGTGATCCAGATGCAGGTCGGGGCGTTTCCTGTGCCGCGCGATGGCGCTTGCCAAGAGCGCCTCGGCCTCTTCCACGCGGCAGGTTTCGCGCAAGGCTCGGGCCAGCGGCAATGTCACATCCGCCCCCCGATCAGCGGCGCGGGTCAGGACCGTTTCGGCCCGCAGCCATTGCCCCAGATGCACATGACATTCGCCAAGAGCCAGCAGCGCGCGGGGATCGTCCGGGGCGCGGTCCACGGATTTTTCGAGCGGTCCGATGGCCCCCGCCCAATGTCCCAGAGCCATTCGGGCAAGACCAAGTGCAAGCGCGGGCCCGGCCGCATTCGGAAACCGGGTGACCAGTGCGAATGCGGCGGTTTCGGCGGCCTTGGCCTGCCCCTGTTCGATCTGGCGCAGGATCGGGGCGATGTCAGGGCCGGAGGTCAGGGGAATGCCCGCCGCAGCAGCCTCCCGTTGCAGTTTCTTCAGCTTGCCACCGGTCAGGACGGCCGCCAGCCCCTGCCAGATCGCGGGTTCCTTTGGCCGGGATTTCAGCGCCTTGCGCAGGGCGGTCTCGGCCTTGGCGGCATCCCCGCGCGCGGCATGGATGCGGCCCACCTGGAAATGCGCTTCGGCCAGATCGGGACGGGCCTGCAACACCTGCGCATAAAGCGCCAGCGCCTCCTCGGTCCGGCCTGCGGTTTGGGCGGCCATCGCCTGCCCGTAGAGCTGCTTGATCCGCGCCGGATTGACGGGAAGCATGGCCTAACCCTCGCGCGCGATGCGTTCCTCCAGCACGTCGAAGGGCACACCGGGGTCGTCCTTGGCCCCGCGAATGACCAGAGAGGTGCGCACATGGGCGACATTGTCGGCGGCGGTCAGCTGTTCGGTCAAGAAGCTCTGGAAAGTGGACAGGTCGGGGGCCACGCATTTCAGGATGAAGTCGATCTCGCCGTTCAGCATGTGGCATTCGCGGACCAGCGGCCACGCCCGGCAGCGGTCCTCGAAGGCGACCAGATCGGCCTCGGCCTGGCTGTGCAGCCCGACCATGGCGAAGACCTGAACCTCGAAGCCCAGTTGCCGTGCATCCACATCGGCGTGATACCCCTTGATGAAGCCCTGTTCCTCCAGCGTGCGGACCCGGCGCAGGCAGGGGGGGGCGGAAATGCCGACGCGGCTGGCCAGTTCCACATTGGTCATGCGGCCATTGCCCTGAAGCTCCGCCAGGATCATGCGGTCGGTTTGGTCCAGTTTTGCCCCTGGCATGTTTCTGCTCGCCTCCCCAGACGTTTAATATTCCTGTTATCGGACATGCCCTTTGCGCAAGAATATTTCAAGGGCGCGCAAGATATGTACCGGACAAGTCGGAAATGCAAGTGCCACCACACGACCCGGCATCGCGCAGAAGAATGTGTTATGGTGTGAATGTTTATGAGCGGATTCAAACAAAGGAGAATTATGATGAAGCTGCACAGCCTGATCCTGATCCCGGCTGTCGCCCTTGCGAGTTGCGGCGACTCCTTGCGCATGCCGGACCTACCGGAGTCCACGTTCTACGACAGGACAGTCGTGGCAATCGACGGGCAGACCTACACAGTGGCCACGCGACCGGCGGAATTCGGCGGCAGCGAGCAGTATTTCGTCTTCGTCAACGGGCGCTATTATGAATGCGAAGCACCCACGGCGGAAGGTTGCATCGAGGCCGTGCGCGGAGCCATGACCCGGGGCGGCGGGGATTCGGACTACTAGGACACGGGCAGGCACAGGCCCGGCGCGATCCGGCCCTGCCCCCCCTTTTGCCTCCCGCGCGGGGTGGCTACATTGGCGGCGACTCATGACACACCCAAGGAAGCCTCCATGTCCGACACCCGCCACACCCGCGTTCTGATCATCGGCTCCGGCCCGGCTGGCTATACCGCCGGCGTCTATGCCAGCCGCGCGATGCTGAACCCCATTCTGGTGCAGGGGATCGAACCGGGCGGGCAGCTGACCACCACGACCGAGGTCGAGAACTGGCCCGGCGACACCGAGGTGCAGGGGCCTGACCTGATGGTGCGGATGGAGGCCCATGCCAAGGCCATGGGCTGCGAGATCATCGGCGACATCATCACCTCGCTGGATACCTCCGTTCGTCCCTTCGTGGCGCAGGGCGACAGCGGCACCACCTACACCGCCGACGCGGTGATCCTTGCCACCGGCGCACGGGCCAAGTGGCTCGGCCTGCCCTCGGAAGAGGCGTTCAAGGGCTTCGGCGTGTCGGCCTGCGCCACCTGTGATGGCTTCTTCTATCGCGGGCAGGAGATCGTGGTGATCGGCGGCGGCAACACCGCCGTGGAAGAGGCGCTGTTCCTGACCAATTTCGCCTCCAAGGTCACGCTCATTCACCGCCGGGACGAGCTGCGCGCCGAAAAGATCCTGATCGACCGGCTGATGAAGAACCCCAAGATCGAACCCCTGTGGCACCACGTGCTGGAGGAGGTCGTGGGCAGCGACAACCCCAAGGGCGTCGAGGCTGTGCGCGTCAAGCATGTGGAGACCGGCGAGATCACCGAGATCCCCTGCAAGGGTGTCTTCGTCGCCATCGGCCATGCGCCTGCGAACGAGCTGGTCAAGGACGTCCTGGACCTGCACAATGGCGGCTATGTGAAGGTCGAGGCGGGCAGCACCCGCACCTCGATCCCCGGCATCTTCGCGGCGGGCGACCTGACCGACCACAAGTACCGCCAGGCCGTGACCAGCGCCGGGATGGGCTGCATGGCCGCGCTCGACGCCGAACACTGGCTGGCCGAGCAGGAGTGACGCATCAATCCGGGTGGATGTCGCGCGGCGTGCACCCGGCCTCGATCACCACGGCGATCCAGTTCACATCGGGTTCCAGCCCGAGGTCGTTCAGCCATTCCTGCTGGATGCGGTAGGCGGGCAGTTCCTGCGCGCCGGGGCAATACCAATGGCCCGCCGCCGCCTGCCGGTGATGCACCAGTTCGTGCAGCAGCACACTGACGTCATAGGGGTTGCGGGCGTCCCAGGGCTGCACCAGCCAGACCGTTTCTGCCTCGGGGTCGTAGAGCCCCCGCAGGGTCGGGCTGGCCGAGGTCTGGTGGCTATGGGCGATGCCCGAGGCATGGGCGTGGCTGGTCAGCTGGATCAGCGGCGGGGCCTCGCGCCTTGGCAGATCGGTGTGGGCATCCAGCCAGTCTTCCATATGGGTGACAAGCGCCTGCATCGTCGGGGCCTCGCGCCATGCCAGCAGATCCTGCGCCGCTGCGGTGACCGGCGTCAGCGCCAGTGCCGCGCACAAGGAGAGAGAGCGCACCAGCCGGTGGCTGGCCCGGAAAGGGATGGTCATGGTGACCTCCGTGGGTTTGGATCAGGAATGAAATCATGCTAAGGTCCAACCCGCGCCAGACGCAAAAGACCTTTTTTCATTGGCGCATGAAGGGAATTCACCCGCCATGGGACGCCAGCTGCCCCCTTTCGCCGCCGTCCGCGCCTTCGAGGCCGCCGCGCGGCACAAAAGCTTCAAGACAGCCGCCGAGGAGCTGTGCCTGTCGCCCTCGGCCATCAGCCACCAGATCCGCGCGCTGGAGGAGTATCTGGACACCGCGCTTTTCGAACGGGTCGGCAACCGGCTGGAGCTGACGCTGACCGGGCGCGGCTATGCGGGCCGGCTGACCGGGCTTCTGAACGGGCTGGAGGACAGCACCCGCGCCATCCGGCAGGCCGGGGAGCGCCCGCTGCGGGTGCTGTGCACGCCCGGTCTGGCGGCGCGCTGGCTGGTGCCCCGGCTCGACCGGCTGGAGTTCGGAGACCGGGTGCGGCTGCGGGTCTCGACCGGCGCGCCCTCGACCGATTTCGCCAGCAATGACAGCGACGTGGTGATCCAGTGGTCGACCGACCTTACCCCCGGTGTGGTGACGGAACCGCTGATGCAGTCCAACCGCTACCCGGTGATCAGCCCGCATCTGCGCGACTCGGAAGGCGTGGAGCGGCCCGAGGACCTGCTGCGCCTGCGGCTGATGTATGACGAGACCGACGATGCCTGGGGCGACTGGTTCGCCGCCGCGGGCCTGCTGGACCCGGTGCTGCCAAAAGGCCCTGTCTTTCCCAATTGCGAGCTGGCCACCACCGCCGCAGAACGTGGACAGGGCGTGTCGCTGGCCTACGACTCGGTCGTGCGGGGCACGCTCGCCTCTGGCAGACTGGTGCGCCTGTTCGAGACCGTGACGATGCCGATGATCATCTATTCCGTGGCGTATCGCGAAGACCGGGCAGGCGACCCGATCATCCGGGCCTTCCGCGACTGGCTGTTCGATCAGGTGGCTAGGGAGGGCACCGCTGTTCCGTCGGTCTCGGCTGCCGAATAGGACCGGGCGGGCGATATTGCCCTGCGGTCAGGGGCGGTCTAGGCTCACGAGCCATGCCTTTGCGCACATCCAGTTTTGACACAAGCCCAAGGAAATTGAATGACCTACGTGAAGCTTCTGCGTTTTCTCGCCCTGTCCCTGATGCTCTGGACCACAGCCGCCGCCGCGCAGCCGGTGGTGATCGGCGTGTCCGAGGATTATCCGCCCTATGCCTACCGCGACAACCTTGGGCAGATCACCGGGTTCGATGTTGATGTGGCCTCCCGGATCTGCGCGCGGCTTGGGCAGGATTGCCGGTTGGAGATGCACCCGCTGGCGGGGCTTCTGCGCGGGATATCCGAGGGCACGCTCGATATCGCCATTGGCGGTCTGGCGGCAACGCCCGCACGGGCGGAAATGGGCAACCTGACCTGCCCCCTGCTGTATTTCCAAAGCCGGGACGAGATGTTCTATGCCCGCACGCCCGCTTTGAACGTGACCACGGCCACCATCGCCACGGTGCGCGGGTCGCTACAGGAATGGGCGCTTGTGCAGCGGGGGCTGCGGCTGGCGGTGTATGAGACGACCGAGGCAGCGGTGCAGGCCGCCCTGTCCGGGCAGGTGGATGCCGTCTTTGGAACCACGCGCTCGCTAGAGACCGTGGCCGGGGCCGCACAGATGCTGGTCGAGGTGGACCGGATGGAGATGCCGCCTGTGGGCGCGGCCTTCATGGTGTCACGCCAGAGGCCCGATCTGCTGGCACAGTGGAACGGGCAGATCCTGCAATTGTTCGACAGTGGCGAGATTGACCGGCTGCATACGCAATACGAGAACTTCAACGGCGACTTCCCGCAGACGCGGCAGCTGTCCGTGGCCTGCCTGCGCGGCAACCGCCCGCTGTTCTGAGCCCCCGCGCCGGATGCCAACCACTCGCGGGCCGAAAGGGCCGGGGGGCGCATCCGGGGCTGAGCCACTGGCGGAAGGCTGTTGCCATGAATGCAAGAAATGTGGAACGTTCGCGTATTAGCCGAGCTATAACAACCTAGGAATTTTAATGAGAAAGCTGTTAGCACCGACGATTTCCGCCTTGTTCTCTGTCGCCGCGACGGCGGCTTTTGCCTGTGACGGCATGACGACACTGGAATTCTATCAAACGGCAACCGCCGATGATGTGGCCGCCTGCATCGCCCAAGGGCAGAGCATGGCACCCGATGAAACCGGCATAACCCCGCTTCTGGCCGCGGCGGCCTCTGCCCCGCCGGGAATTGTGCAGCTGTTGGTGGATGCGGGGTTTGACCTGTCCTTCTCGACCCCGGACGGGTTCAGTCCGCTGGTTGCCGCGGCAGTATTGAACCCCGATCATTCCGTGACCACGCTGTTGCTGAATGCAGGCGCTGAGTTCGACCTTCAGGCGCGAGACCCGGCCTCGGTCCGCGAGCTTCTGGCCATGGGGGCCAATAGCATCTTTCTGATGCATGTCGTCGATCAGGGATTTGATGTGCTCACCCGGTCGGAACACGGCTCGACATTCCTTCACGATACCGCCAGTAGTGCCAGCCCGGATCTCATTCAGTTTCTCCTGTCTCGGGGGATCGACCCCAATGCCCGCCGGAGTGACGGCTCGACCGCGCTTCACTTGGTTGCTGGCCTCAACCCTGACCCTGCTGCGACGGAACGGCTGCTTGCTGCGGGCAGCGATCTGTCTGCGCGAGAAGAACGCGGGTTCACCGCCCTTCATTTGGCGGCCTGGCACAATTCCAACCCGGAGGTGACCCGTCTTTTGCTGGAACATGGCGCGGACCCGAATGCCCGCGACCTGCGGGGGGCGACACCGCTGCATATCGCCGTGTCCCTCAACGAAAGCAGTGCGGTCACTGTCGCCTTGCTGGAAGCCGGGGCAAGTACCGAGGCCCGTGACCAGACCGGCAACACCGCCCTGCACCGCGCCATGAGACGGTTCATAGATGAAGCCCCGCAGATCGTTGAGGCCCTGATCGCCGCCGGGGCTGATGTCAGGGCGCGCAACGGCCAGGGGCAGCTTGCCATCGACCTGATCGCCGACAATTCGCCCCTGCAAGGCACGGATGCCTATTGGCAGGTGAACGAAGGCCGGTTTGACTAAGATCACGGGCGGCATTCTGCGTGCCCCCATCATCCAAGCCTATCAGGGCAGGTTCGGCATCAAATCGGACCTGCCCTTTTGTTTTTCCAATCGGCTTGTCAGATTTCCCCTTTTCTGCACCTGCATCATGTGACATATGTTCATTCGTGAACAAACTTTGAGTCGCCCGCGATGCCCGCACCAACGCCCACCCTGCCGGAAGACGACCTGCTCTTCCGCCTTCTGCGCCAGCTGGATCTGGCGCCGGACGCGTCTCAGCGGGCGACGGCGGCGGCGCTTGGCATCTCGCTCGGGCGGCTCAATGCGGTATTGCGCGCGGTGACCGACGCCGGGCTGATCAAGGTCACCGACCGCGACAGCACCGACAAGCGCCAGCGCTTCGCCTATGCGCTCACCTCTCGCGGGGCGGCTGAAAAGGCCCGTCTCACCGATCGTTTTCTTTCCCGCAAACTGGCCGAATATGACGCGCTTCATGCCGAACTGACCGGTGCGGCCAGCGGGCTTCTTTCCCCCAAGTACAGGACCCAAGTGATGCAGAACCACCTTGCCCCCGTTCAGGAACTTTTCGTTTCCGCCGACAGCGCCCAGAAACTCAAGCGCGAGGCATCCGAACTGGTCAGCTGGGATCTGACCCCGCGCCAGATCTGCGATCTGGAACTGCTGATGAATGGCGGCTTCAACCCGCTCAAGGGCTTTCTGGGTCAGGAAGACTATGAAAGCGTCGTCGAAACCATGCGTCTGGCCGATGGCACGCTCTGGCCGATGCCGATCACGCTGGACGTCAGCCAGGCCTTCGCCGACGGGATCGAAGCCGGTCAGGACATTGCGCTGCGCGATCAGGAAGGCGTGATCCTTGCGATCCTGTCGATCAGCGACAAATACGTGCCCAACAAGGCGCGCGAGGCCGAAATGGTGTTCGGGGCCGATGACGTCGCCCACCCGGCGGTGAACTACCTGCATCACGTCGCGGGCCCGGTTTATCTGGGCGGTGCCGTGACCGGCATCCAGCAGCCCGTGCACTACGATTTCCGCGCCCGCCGCGACACGCCCAATGAACTGCGGTCCTATTTCCGCAAACTGGGCTGGCGCAAGATCGTTGCCTTCCAGACCCGCAATCCGCTGCACCGCGCCCACCAGGAACTGACCTTCCGCGCCGCGAAAGAGGCACAGGCCAACCTGCTGATCCACCCGGTCGTGGGCATGACCAAGCCGGGCGATGTGGACCATTTCACCCGCGTGCGCTGCTACGAGGCGGTTCTGGACCAGTACCCCGGCGCCACCACCACCATGAGCCTGCTGCCGCTGGCCATGCGCATGGCCGGCCCGCGTGAGGCCGTCTGGCACGGGCTGATCCGCAAGAACTATGGCTGCACCCATTTCATCGTCGGCCGCGACCACGCCGGCCCCGGCAAGAACTCCGCCGGTGAGGATTTCTACGGCCCCTATGATGCGCAGGACCTGTTCCGCGAACATCAGGCCGAGATGGGCATCGAAATGGTCGATTTCAAACACATGGTCTATGTGCAGGAGCGCGCCCAGTACGAACCCGCCGACGAGATCGCGGACAAGGACAGCGTGACGATCCTGAACATCTCGGGCACCGAGCTGCGCCGCCGTCTGCGCGAGGGGCTGGAAATTCCGGAATGGTTCAGCTTCCCCGAGGTGGTGCAGGAACTGCGCCGCACGTCGCCGCCGCGCTCCAAGCAGGGCTTTACCGTGTTCTTCACCGGCCTTTCCGGCTCTGGCAAGTCCACGATCGCCAACGCCATCATGGTCAAGCTGATGGAACAGGGCGGACGTCCGGTGACGCTGCTCGATGGTGACGTGGTGCGCAAGCATCTGTCCTCGGAACTGGGCTTCTCGAAGGAACACCGCGACATCAACATCCGCCGCATCGGCTATGTCGCCTCCGAGATCACCAAGAACGGCGGCATCGCCATCTGTGCGCCGATCGCGCCCTATACCGCGACCCGCCGCGCCGTGCGCGAGATGATCGAAGCCTTCGGGGCCTTCGTCGAGGTGCATGTGGCGACCTCGCTGGAGGAATGCGAACGCCGTGACCGCAAGGGGCTCTATGCGCTGGCGCGTGAAGGCAAGATCAAGGAATTCACCGGCATCTCCGACCCCTACGAGGCGCCGACCGCCGCCGAACTGGTGGTGGATACCGAGGGCATGGACGTGGATTACTGCGCGCAGCAGGTGCTGCTGAAGCTGGAATCCATGGGGCTGATCTCCGCCTGATCCATCGCGATCCGAAACATCCTGAAACGCCCCGGCCAGCCTGTCTGACCGGGGCGTTTTTCTGTCCGCTGTTTATCGGTTGGAAAGTCTTGCGGCCGATGCTGCCCGGAATTGTCCAGATCGCGGCAGGATTGCGCCCCGGTCCGTCCATATTCGCGCGGTACAAGACGGGCGGGGGCATCCGGCCCATGGGCAACCGTGCGGCCAGTGCAAGGATGTGTGTGCGATGCCAAGCTATGACATGCAGGCCTGGAGCCTTCAGGATCTGGGAAACCCCGCAAGTTTCACCGTGGGGGACAGCTTTACCGTCGGCGCCTCTGCCACGGCAGATATCGTGACCGTCACCGATGGCGGCACGGATGACACGCCGGACGATTTCAACCCGGTGGACAGCGACCAGCTGGTCAGCGGCACCGTGGATGGCACGACCTACAGCAATGCCCTGCACCAGTATGAGATCGCCTTTCAGGTCACGGATGGCAGCAACAGTTTCATCATGGTCTGGGTCAATACCGGGCCCAACCAGCAGGGCAACAACCAGGCAGTGACCAGCGACGGCTATTTCGTGGTGATGGAAGACCCGGCCAATCCGGGTGGCGGCGGCATCGTGCCGGGCACGACCTACACGATCACCAGCGAAGACCTGTCGGTCAACTTCTCCAATGGCGGGTTCAACGCGACCCCGCAATATTCGGATTTCTTCGTCTGCTTCGCGCGCGGCACGCTGATCGGCACGGTCGAGGGCGACCGCCCGGTGGAAACCCTGCATCCCGGCGAGCTGATCCGCACCCGCGATGACGGCCCGCAACCCCTGCGCTGGATCGGCGGGCGGCGGGTGCCCGGCCGGGGCGATCTGGCCCCTGTGGTGATCGGCAAGGGTGTTCTGGGCAATCGCCGCCGTTTGGTGGTCTCGCCGCAGCACCGGCTGCTGATCGACGGGCCACGCGCCGAATTGCTGTTTGGCGAAAGGGAGGTTCTGGTCGCCGCGAAACACCTGATCGACGGCAGGCGCATTCGGTTCGAACCCTGTGACCACGTGGAATACTGGCACCTGCTGTTCGACCGTCACCAGATCGTCCTGGCCGAGGGCATCGCCGCCGAAAGCTTTCACCCGGCGGACCAGTCGATCAATGCGCTGGACCACGCCGCGCGCGAGGAAGTGCTGCGGATCTTCCCGGAGTTGCGCAGCACAGCCACCGCCTACGGACCGCTCGCCCGCCCCGCGATTGGCGCGGCAGAGGCGAGGGCGGTCTTGCCAATCCCCTGATTCCACGCGGAACTTTACGCTGCGTCAACCTTTCTGCAACACCCCCGATCTCCGTCTTCGGGGTGGCTTGAAGGAATCGGGGCGCAGCGCGAAGCTTGTCGGGTCAATCAATCTTGGGGGGATTGGGACCATGAAGAAACTCGTCACCATTCTGGCAGGCCTGATCCTGTCCGTCACCATTGCGGGAAGCGCTGTTGCGCAAAGCCTGCCATTCAGCTTCAGCGGCCCAAGCAGCTTTGCGCGTGGGCCCGACAGGCTGACCTTCGGCTTCATGTCGCCGTTCTGTTCCGATTGCCGGACCGTGGCCGGGCTTGGTGGACCGGAAAACATCCATGTCGGAAATGCGCTTGGCCTGATGGTTGCCGCCACCTGGCTCAATGCCGCCGCGCGCGGGGCCTCGGCATCTTCCTCGGCCCCGGTCCTGGCCTATACGCTCGGGCTGGAGCACATGAACTCCGACGTCAATGCCTTCGAGGCAGGCGGCTGGCTGTTTCCGACAAGCGGCAGTTCCACCTTCACCGGAATTTTCGTGGGCGCCGCCTATGAAACCCCGCTTGGCGGTGGCTATTCCAGCAGTTCCATCGCGGTGCCGACCTTCGGCTTCGGCCTGAACCTGGGCTATGGCTGGGCCGCTGTTGACGGCTTCGGCGGATCGTTCCAGATCAACGACTCGGGCCTCTATGGCCGTGCCGATGCCTATCTCGCCATTCCGCTGGCGGGCGGTGTGCTGCTGACGCCGGGCGTGTCCTACCGGCTGTTCGATTTCGGCGGCATCGAGGATCGCGGCCTGTCCGGGTTCCTGCGCCTTGTCATACCGCTATAACCTCCCTGCGACCTGTACCTCGTAGGGAAAACGAAGATGGGCGCCCTGTTTCGGGGCGCCCATTTTGCATTTCGCATCGCGGGGATCAGTGCACGCTGACCGGCGTCATGTCGTTTTGCCGCGCCACCACGAAGGCCAGCTTGCGGTCCTTGACCAGCGCCAGTCGCTCTCCCGCCTCGTTGCCGATGGCATAAAGCTCTTTCAACCCTGCGCCGCTGGCCTGCGCCCGGATCTCCTCGGGCAGATCATCGACGCGAACCTTGCGGACATAGACGATGGGGCGTTCACCGGCTTTCATCTTGTCACTGGGTTCATGCATCGGATGCCCCTCCCGTCCTGATCTTGATCGTCTGCACCACGTTTTCGGGGGCGGACCGTTTCAGATCCACATGCAACAGCCCGTGTTCCATGGCAGCGCCCGTCACCTCGACCCCGTCGGCCAGCACGAAACTGCGCTGGAACTGGCGCGCGGCAATGCCCCGGTGCAGGAAGACGCGGCCCTCGCTGTCATCGCCCTGACGACCCCGGATCACCAGCTGGCGGTCCTCCAGCGTGATCGCCAGGTCCTCCTCGGCAAAGCCCGCAACGGCCAGCGTGATGCGAAAGGCATTCTCGCCCTTTGCTTCGATATTATAGGGGGGGTATCCGTCATTGCCGGATTTCGCGGTCCGCTCCACTAGCCGTTCAAGCTGGTCGAATCCCAGAAGGAAGGGGTGCGAACCAAGGGTCAGTTTCGTCATCGGGCACATCCTTTACCAAGCGATCTGCATCTGTCGGCCCCGTTATGGCGGCCATTTGCCTCAATATGGGGGCGCTTCATGGCCCTTGCAAGGCGCGCAACGCTTTGCCCGTTGGGGATAATCCGGTATTCTCAAGGCCCTGCCGCAAGGCGACTCAGTCACAGGTCCAGCGCCCATGAACGCCCCCAACGAGATGACTCATGAAGATGTCCTGCGTGTGAAGCTGGGGGTTCTGACGCGCGAACACCGCGACCTGGACGAGGCGATCGGCGCGCTGGAGGAACGCCCGCTGCCCGATCAGCTGACTTTGCGCCGCCTGAAAAAGCGCAAGCTGGCGCTGAAGGACGCGATTCAGCGCATCGAGGATGAACTGACCCCGGATATCATTGCGTAACCCCGCGCCATGACTATAGTGCGCGCTTCCTGAGGGACAGCGAGGATAACCGCCATGGATCGGGTCGAGGTCGGGATCATCATGGGCAGCCAGTCGGACTGGCCCACCATGAAGGAAGCCGCCGATATTCTGGACGAACTGGGCGTTCCTTTCGAGGCGCGCATCGTGTCGGCACACCGCACCCCGGACCGGCTGTGGTCCTATGGGCGCGAGGCCGTGGGTCGGGGCCTGAAAGTGATCATCGCAGGCGCGGGCGGCGCGGCGCATCTGCCCGGCATGATGGCGTCGAAAACCCGTGTTCCCGTGATCGGCGTGCCGGTCCAGACCAAGGCGCTGTCGGGCGTCGACAGCCTCTATTCCATCCTGCAGATGCCGCGCGGCTATCCTGTTGCCACCATGGCCATCGGCGCGGCGGGTGCCAAGAACGCGGGGCTGATGGCGGCGGGCATCCTCGCCCTTGGCGACCCGGCCCTGGCCGAACGGCTCGACGCCTGGCGCGAGGCGCTCTCGGCCTCCATCCCCGAGGTGCCGGTCGATGAGTGACATGCTGCCCACGGGCTCCACCATCGGCATCCTCGGCGGCGGCCAGCTTGGCCGGATGCTCTCGGTCGCGGCCTCGCGCCTCGGCTACAAGACCCATATCTATGAACCCGGCGCCGCCCCCGCGGGCGACGTGGCCGCCAAGGTCACGCAGGGTGCCTATGACGACCTAGACGCGCTGGCGCGCTTTGCCGCCTCCGTCGATCTCATCACCTATGAGTTCGAGAACATCCCCGCCGACGCGCTCGACGTGCTTTCGGCCACCACGCCGCTCTCCCCCTCCCGCCGCGCGCTGGAGGTGAGCCAGGACCGGCTGACCGAGAAGACCTTCCTAACCGACATCGGCCTCACCACCGCCCCCTTCGCCCCGGTGGACAGCGCCGACGATCTGGCCCAGGCCATCGAGCAGATCGGCACGCCCGCCATCCTGAAAACCCGCCGCTTCGGCTATGACGGCAAGGGACAGGCGCGGATCATGACGCCGGATGACGCGCCGCAGGCCCTCGCCGACATGAACGGCGCGCCCGCGATCCTCGAAGGCTTCATCGACTTCAGCCGAGAGATTTCCGTCATCGCCGCGCGCGGGCAGGACGGGTCGATCTCCTGCTACGATCCCGGTGAGAACGTCCACGAAAACGGCATCCTCGCCACCACCACCGTGCCCGCCGCCATCGCGCCCGGGCTCAGAAGCGACGCCGTGCTGCTCGCCGCCCGCATCCTCAACGCGCTCGATTATGTGGGCGTGATGGGGGTGGAGCTTTTCGTGACGCCCACGGGCCTTGTGGTCAACGAAATCGCCCCGCGCGTACACAATTCCGGCCACTGGACGCAAGCCGGCTGCGCCGTCGACCAGTTCGAACAACACATCCGCGCGGTGACCGGCTGGCCCCTTGGCGACGGCAAACGCCACGCCAATGTGGTGATGGAAAACCTGATCGGCGACGCCATCGACAAGGCCCCGCAACTCGCTACCCGACCCGGCACCCAGATCCATCTCTACGGCAAGGCCGACACCCGCCCGGGCCGCAAGATGGGCCATGTGAACACGGTGACCGGCCCCGCGTAACCTCTTCTTCTTGGTAAAAATACTCCCGCCGGAGGCATCCAACACCAGCCACCGCCGCAACCGCCAGGACAGGCCCTCATCCCGCACCACAAAACCGTGGCAACGCGGGTCGAGGAGTGCCCCCGCGCCAGCGGGGGTCGACGAGGCGCGCTCTCGGGTCCCGTCAGGGAAGCAATTGCTCCACCGCATCCAGCAGGTCGAGATCCTGTTCAAACGCACCCGTTTGCAGGAAGGTCAGCGTTTCGGCCACCACCAGCGGGTTGTTCATCATGAAGGTGTGACTGACCCTCAAGGCAATGAAATCGCGCATCCCCTCGACCATGGTCTCCTCGACCGAGACCTTGCCGTCATCCGGCCCCTCGATCAGCGCCGAGGTCACCGGGTTGATGGACCCGTATCCCGCGATCACCCCAAGCTCGAAATCCACCGGCGGCAGAGCCAAGGGCACGCTGTCCTCGCCGGTGCCCAATTGCTGCCCGGCGGGGCCATGGACCCAGTCGAACGCCGCAAGATCGTCGAACCGATCCACCAGCGCCGCCCCCTGGTTCGGCGGGGCCAGCATCACCACCCGGCCAAGCACCGGCAGATCGTGTTCCGCCAGCCAGTGACGCAGCAGGATGCCGCCCATGGAATGGGTGACCACATGCACCGTGCCGGGTGCGCAGCTGGCCAGCGCCGGTTCGATCGCGGCAGCCGACAGCTCACCGATCGTGCCTTCGGTGGATGGGTAGCCGAGATTCACCACCTGGTAGCCTTCCGCCTCCAGCACCTCCTCCATCACCCAAAGCGAATTCGTGCTCCGCGCCAGCCCATGCAGCAGCACCACGCAGTCGGCGCGGGCCGGGATCGGGGCCAGACACAAGGCGGCCAGCAGGGCGAAAACCACTTTCATTCCCCCTATCTAGGCCAGACCGCGGATTTCCCAAGCCCCCTTGCGCAGCGGCGACAAGCCGGGCAGCATCCCGCTCATGCCAGTCCCCTCTCCCCGCCTTGCCGTGCGCGGCCTTCTCCTGATCGACAACCGCCTGCTTCTGGTCAACGCCTGGCCCAAGCACCGGGGCAACCTGTGGTGCGCGCCCGGCGGAGGGGTCGAGCGGGGCAGTTCCCTGCCCGACAATCTGGCGCGGGAGTTTCACGAGGAAACCGGCCTCACGGTCGGCGTCGGCGACCCTTGCCTGGTCAACGAGTTCCATGACCCCGAGGGCACGTTCCACCAGGTCGATGTCTATTTCCGGTGCACGCTGCTGGCAGGCCAGCTCGACAACAATTGGAAAGACCCCGAACGGGTGGTCTGCGAACGCAGGCTGTTCAGCCGGGACGAAATCGCGCGGATCAAGGTCAAGCCCGACAGCCTCGCCGCCGTGGCCTGGGGCGAGGCGATCTTCTACGACCCGCTGGAGCCGATCCTGCGCTGAGGCGCCACAAGGCCGAAGGCAATCCCCCCCAGAACGATGGCCGCCGCCAGCACCAGACGCGGCGACAGGCCTTCGCCAAGCAGCGCCACGCCCCCCAGAATGGCGATCACCGGGGCGGAAAGCTGCACCAGCCCCGCCACCGTGGCCTTGAGCTGCGGCAGCAGGGAATACCACAGCGCGTAACCGAGACCAGAGGTCACCGCGCCCGACAGGCAGGCAAGCAGGATGCCCCGCGTGGTCGCTTCCACCGGTTCCATCTGCACCGGCAGGAAGATCGGGATGATCAGGCAGACCGGCGCGGCCCAGAGGAAATTCGCCGCCGTCGCCGCCAGAGGATCGCCCGCCTTGCGCCCCGCCAGCGAATAGACACCCCAGCCCACGCCTGCGAGCGCCATGAAAACGGTGCCCGTCAGCGGCACCGCAACCTCGCCTGCCGGCCAAACCAGCCAGCCGAGCCCTGCCATGGCCAGCCCCGCCCCGATCCACCGCGAGGGCGGCACGGACTCGCCGCCCAGGATCGCGCCCGCGAACATGGTGATTTGGACACAGCCGAAGAGGATGAGCGCCCCAAGCCCCGCATCGAGCCGCAGGTAGGCAATGGAAAAGCCAAGCAGGTAGAGGCAGAGCGACAGCGCCCCCACAAGGCGTCCGGGCCGGAACATCGGCAGCCCGCGCTGCTGGATCAGCACCAGCGCCACCAGCATGCCTGCGCCCGACAGCACCCGGATGATGGCAAAGCCGAGCGCGTCGATATCGCCCCCGGCCAGTGCCATGCGGTTGAGGATCGAATTGGCCGCGAAGGCCAGCATGGTGAGGGCGGTGAGCAAGGCAAGGCGCATGGGGACTGTCCGAAGGTAAGAGGGGGCCAGAACACCCCAGCATGGCTCCGGGCGCAAGGGAAAGCGCCCCTGCCTTCCGATTTCGCCGCGCTTGACGAAAGCGCCCTACAGGAACCGCGCGGCAACGCCGCCTGCCATCCAACTGACCTGCCCGGCGCAGATCGTGGCCGCGACCCGGCGGGTCGAATCCTCCACGATGACAAGGTCGGCGCGCAAGCCCGTGTCCAGCCGTCCCCGGTCGGTCCAGCCCATCACATCTGCCGGGCGGCTGGAGATCAGCGCCCATGCGTCCTCCAGCGGCAACAAACCTTTCGCGGCCAGCGCAAACGCCGCCTGCCGAGGGGTCGGGTAGTGATAATCCGACACCAGCGCATCGCAATGGCCCGCGCGGATGATCTCCTCTGCCGCGACCTTCTTGTCATGCGATCCACCCCGGACCACGTTGGGCGCGCCCATGATCACCCCGTCGCCCGCCCCATGGGCGGCTGCGGCGGTGTCGGCGGTTTCGGGAAACTCCGCGATCCGGGCGCCCATGGCGCGAAACCGGGCACGGGTCTCGGGGCTGGCATCGTCATGGCTGCCGAGGATCACGCCATCGGCCCTGAGCGCAGCGGCCAGCGCCGCCAGCGCCCCCGGCACCTCATCGCGCATCTCGTGCAGCTTGTGCAGCAGCGCCAGATGCGCCTCGGGGCTGCGGCCGCTTTTCAGGGCCTGCCCGGTCAGCCGCGGCGGGCGTTTGCCAGCGGCCAGAGCCGCGTGCGGCAGGTGATCGTTGAACACCATGTAGCCGATCCCGGCCTTGCGGATCAGATCGCGCGCGCGGGGGTAGTCCGCCAGCAGGTTCACCTCCAGCCGCAACTGCATCCGCATGTCCGTCAGGGGCTGCGCACGGGCCAGCACGCCCGCCAGGGTCTCGGCAAAATCCGGTCCGCGCATGCCCCCTTCCCAGCTGAAGAACTGGGCCAGAACGGCGGTGGTGATGCCGTTCGCGGCAAGTTCCGCATCGAGCGTCGCCAGCCCCTCGCCCGGATCGGTCACCGCCCCCCGGCGCGGGGCAACGTGGCGTTCGAACCCGTCGCCATGCAGGTCGATGATGCCGGGCAGAATCATGTATCCCGCGAGGTCCACGGCCTTGCCGGGCCTGTCGCTGACAAGGCCATCGGTCACGGAAACCGTGGCGGATGAAAACCCGTCGGGGCGCAGAACGCGGGCGTTGGTCAGGGTCAGGGGTGGCAGGGTCATGCGACCTGCCTGCCCGATTCCGGGGAACAAGGGAAGAGGCCAAGGGCAAGCACCGGTCCGCAAGGCCCGACTATCCAGCCGCGCAGGACAGGTCTAAGGTGCTGAAACCGGGCGAAGAAAGACCACGCATGACACACCATCCCGCGCTGACCATCCTGGCCGTGCTGGGACTGCCTGCCATCGGCCTGACACTCTGGGCCTGGGGCCAGCCGCTGATCTGCACCTGCGGTTATGTTCAGCTTTGGGTCGGGTCGATCTGGGACAGTGGCAATTCCCAGCATATCGCGGACTGGTACACGCTGTCCCACATCATCCATGGGCTGCTGATCGGCCTTCTGGGATGGGCGCTGGCGGGCCGCCTGCCCTTTGGCTGGACCTACGCACTGGCCATTTTGACCGGCGTGGGATGGGAGATCATCGAGCACACGACCTGGGTGCTCGATGCCTTCCGCGCCACGACCATCAACCAAGGCTATCTGGGCGACAGCGTGCTGAATGCGGTCGCGGATTACGTCTTCATGATGGGGGGCTTCGCGCTGGCCTCTGCCATCCGCCCGCTCTGGTCGGTCCTGCTGATCGTGGTGCTGGAGCTGACCGCATCCCTGATCGCGCGCGACAGCCTGAGCCTGTCCACGCTCAGCCTGATCTGGCCCATCGAGGCCGTGGACCAGTGGCAGCAGGAGCTGAACCCGCGGGCGGATGGCACGGACTGACATCACTGAGGGCAACGCCCTGGCACGGCGCGTCCCCTCGGCCCGGATCGCCAAGGTCGGGCAGAAACAGAAAGGGGCCCGCCAATGGCGAGCCCCTTCCCTGTTCCTGACGGATCGGCAGATTACATCATGCCGCCCATGCCGCCCATGCCGCCCATGTCGGGCATGCCTGCGCCGGCTGCGCCTTCTTTCTGCGGCTTGTCGGCCACCATCGCTTCGGTGGTGATCAGCAGACCTGCGATGGACGCGGCGTCCTGCAGGGCGGTGCGCACAACCTTGGCCGGGTCGATCACGCCGAACTTGAACATGTCGCCATATTCTTCGGTCTGGGCGTTGAAGCCGAAGGCCTTGTCTTCGCTTTCGCGGATCTTGCCGGCGACAACGGCACCGTCAACACCTGCGTTTTCAGCGATCTGGCGCAGCGGGGCTTCCAGTGCACGGCGCACGATGGCGATACCGGCGTTCTGGTCGGAGTTCACGCCTTCCAGACCTTCGAGCACCTTGGCGCCCTGAACCAGGGCAACACCGCCGCCCACAACGATACCTTCCTGAACGGCCGCGCGGGTTGCGTTCAGGGCGTCATCGACGCGGTCCTTGCGCTCTTTCACTTCCACTTCGGTCATGCCGCCGACGCGGATGACGGCAACGCCGCCCGCCAGCTTGGCAACACGTTCCTGCAGCTTCTCGCGGTCGTAGTCAGAGGTGGTTTCCTCGATCTGGCCACGGATCTGGGCGACGCGCGCTTCGATTTCCGCTTTCTCACCGGCACCGTCAACGATGGTGGTTTCGTCCTTGGTGATCGAGATCTTCTTGGCGGTGCCAAGCATGTCCATGGTCACGGACTCGAGCTTCATGCCGAGATCTTCGGAAATCACCTGGCCGCCGGTCAGGATCGCGATGTCCTGCAGCATGGCCTTGCGGCGGTCGCCGAAGCCCGGTGCCTTGACGGCCGCGATTTTCAGGCCGCCGCGCAGCTTGTTGACCACGAGGGTCGCCAGCGCTTCGCCTTCGACGTCTTCCGCGATGATCAGGAGCGGCTTCTGGCTCTGGATCACGGACTCGAGCAGCGGAACCATCGGCTGCAGCGACGAGAGCTTCTTCTCGTGCAGCAGGATCATGCAGTCGTCGAGTTCGGCAACCATCTTGTCGGGGTTGGTGACGAAGTAGGGCGACAGGTAACCGCGGTCGAACTGCATGCCTTCCACGACATCGGTCTCGGTTTCCAGACCCTTGTTTTCCTCGACGGTGATGACGCCGTCATTGCCCACTTTCTGCATCGCGTCGGCGATCTGGCGGCCAATCTCGGCTTCGCCATTGGCGGAAATGGTGCCGACCTGAGCGACCTCAGCGGAGTCGTTCACGGGGCGGGCAGAGGCTTTGATCGACTCGATCACGTTGGACACGGCGAGGTCGATGCCGCGCTTCAGATCCATCGGGTTCAGGCCCGCGGCAACCTGCTTCATGCCTTCTTTCACGATGGCCTGGGCCAGCACGGTCGCGGTGGTGGTGCCGTCGCCGGCTTCGTCATTGGTGCGGGAAGCGACTTCCTTCACCATCTGAGCGCCCATGTTCTCGAACTTGTCTTCCAGTTCGATTTCCTTCGCCACGGACACGCCGTCCTTGGTGATGCGCGGAGCGCCGAAGGATTTGTCGATCACGACGTTGCGGCCTTTGGGGCCGAGGGTCACCTTCACCGCGTCGGCGAGGATGTTGACGCCTTTGAGCATACGGTTGCGGGCATCGGTGTTGAACTTGACGTCCTTAGCAGCCATCGGTGGCTCCTTCCTTGGAATGTCTTGGTTTCAGTCGAAAAAGGGACGGCTCAGGCGATGATGCCGAGGATGTCCGACTCTTTCATGATCAAAAGCTCTTCGCCCTCGACCGTCACTTCGGTGCCCGACCATTTGCCGAACAGGACGCGGTCGCCGGCCGACACGGCCATTGCGATCAGCTCGCCCGAATCCTTGCGCGCGCCTTCGCCGCAGGCGACGATTTCGCCTTCGGACGGTTTTTCCTTGGCGCTGTCGGGGATGATCAGACCGCCCTTGGTCTTCTCGTCGCTTTCGATGCGGCGCACCAGCACGCGGTCATGCAGCGGTTTGAATGCCATCTCTCGAACACTCCTTAGGTTCGTTGTTTCTCCCATGTTAGCACTCACCGTAGGAGAGTGATAACGAGGCGTAGATAAGGGGGGGCCATGGGCGAGTCAACACGCCCGATCGACAAAAAATTCGGCATGCCTCGATTCACTCAACAGCAAGCATTCTTCGTGCTATCCTTGCGGAGTAACGAATAACCCGAGGCCTCGGCCGGGCAAGCGGGAACCTGTGAGCAGCGGATGCCGACCACCATCAACGGAAGCTGGATCGACGATAGCCTGACGGGCACCACCGGTGACGATCAGATCAACGGCCAGTCCGGCCATGACACTCTGGACGGGGGCGCTGGCAATGACACGCTGTCGGGCGCGTCGGGTCAGGACGTGCTGCTTGGCGGCGACGGTCAGGACGCACTCGATGGCGGCTCCGGTCACGACACATTGTCGGGGGGCGACGGCGCTGACACGCTGGAAGGCCAAAGCGGCGACGACCTGCTGTCCGGCGGCGATGGCGACGACTCGCTCGATGGCGGATGGGGGGCGGACACCCTGTTCGGCGGCGCGGGCAATGACACCATCCATGCCATCGGCGGCGACGTGGTCGATGGCGGCGCGGGCGACGACCAGATTTCCATGGGCGGCTATTCCGGGGGCAGCGACACCATCGCCTTCGGGCCGGGCAGCGGCCATGACACCGCCTCAGGCTTCAGCCCCGACAGCGACCACATCCATATCGGCGGCGCCGCGCCCGAGGATGTGATCCTGACCGCGACCGGCGATCCCAGGATCTGGGTTCTGACGCTGGACGGGGTGCCGGGCGCCAGCCTGACGCTCGATTTCACCTATCACTGGAACAGTGGCATCGACGAGGCCGACCTGCTCGACCGTATCCTGACCGATGACGACGGGCCAATGCCCGAAGATCCCTATGGCCCGCCGATCTGCCTGACGACAGGTGCCATGATTGCCACCGCCACCGGCCCCCGCCCGGTCGAGGCGCTGCGCCCCGGCGATCTGGTGTTGACCCGCGATGCGGGCCTGCAACCGCTGCGCGCCAATCTGCACCGCCATGTGCCCGCCGCCGCCCAGCGCGCCGATCCCGCCCTGCGGCCGATCCTGATCGAGGCAGGGGCGTTCGGCGGGGGGCTGCCGCTCCGTCCGCTTCTCGTGTCGCGTCAACATGCGTTCCTGGCCCATGATCCGCGGCCCAGCGGCAAGGGCGAGGTGCTGATCCGCGCCCGCCACATCGCCGAGGAACTGGGCAAGGCCAGCCATGCACCCTGCCCCATTCGGGGGCTGACCTATTTCCACCTGCTGTTCGACCGGCACCAGCTGATCTGCGCCGAAGGGGTCTGGACCGAAAGCGTCTTTACCGGGGTCCAGGCCCTGCGTGCCGACCCGGTGCTGCGCCTGCTGCTGCGCCACCCGTCCAGCCGCCCGATGTCGGAACGGGCCCGCCCATTGCTGCTGCGCAAGCATCTGCAACGATATCGCGATCATCTGCTGGGGCGCGGACCCGAGGCCGACAAGACCCGGAAGCGACGGGCCTGACCACCGCCTGATCCGCGATTTGCCTAAAATGCACCCGGAAAAGCCGGGGCTGTCAGGACTTTCTTCACGCTTTGGCCATAGCGTCGGGCGCGATACCCGCATCCTGCAGGACATGCATGTGACACAGACCCAAGACGACAAACCGGACCAGTCCGAGGATTACCGCAGATATGCGGAACTGACCCTGCGCCATATTCTCGACGCGGTGCTGGTGACCGATCTGGCCAATGACATCGTCTGGGTGAATACCGGGTTCGAACGGATGTTCGGCCACCGGCTGGAAAACATCATCGGCCAGCCTGCGCGCGGCTTGCTGGACGGCCCCGATACGGACCCCGCCGCGCGCGACAAGGTCCTGCGCGCCATTGAAGGGCGCGAAACCCTGACGGTCGATATCCTGCACTATTCCGCCAGTGGCGACCCGATCTGGGTCGACAAGACCCTGACGCCCATTTTCGACGAGAACGGCAATCACACCCATCACATGTCGATCAACCGCGACATCTCCAAGCGCCGCAAGATGGAGGAAAAGACGCGCGAGGTGATGGCCAACGAAGAACAGCGCCAGCATGAACGCAAGCTGCTCAGCCAGGTCAGCGAATGGCTCTATTCCGCCAAATCGCTGGAGGAGCTTCTGAAGGTCGTGCAGAAATCCATGTATACCCTGATCCCGGAATCAGAGGGGCAGCTTTATATCTATTCCAATTCCCGCGACACGCTGGATCTGGAAACCTGCTGGGGCGATCACGAGCCTCACAAACACATAGATGCAGAGGATTGCTGGGCCCTGCGCCGCGGTCGGGCCTATTCCTATGGCACCCGCGCCATCGAATTTCCCTGCACCCATGTCGAGGGCGAAGATACCCCCTATTTCTGTCTGCCGATCATCGCCCATGGCGAAACCATCGGCCTGCTGCACCTGGCCTTTTCCGCCTTCGACCGGTCGATCATGTCCCGCGAGATGGTGGAAACCTTCCTGCAGCAACGATGGGAACTGGGCCTTCTTTGCGCCGAGCAGATCAGCCTTGCGGTGGCCAATGTCCAGCTGAGGCAGGAGTTGATGGACCAATCCGTGCGCGACCCGCTGACCAGCCTGTGGAACCGCCGCTGGTTCCTCGATGCCGCCCATAAGGAGATCGGCCGCGCCCGGCGTCAGGGCAGTCCCTTGTCTCTGATTTCGCTCGACGTGGACCACTTCAAGAAGTTCAACGATCATCACGGCCATGACGCGGGCGATATCGTGCTGCGAGAGGTCGGTGCCCTTATGCGAGAGGTGTTTACACCGCCGCTCGCCCCCTGCCGCCTCGGGGGGGAGGAATTCGTCGCGCTGCTGCCCGGCCTCGATCACGCCGCCGCGCTGGAGATCGCGGAGCGCTTCCGCATTGCGCTAAGCGAGTTGGAACTGGCCTATGGCGATGGCAAGCTGCCCCGCATCACCGCCTCGGCGGGCGTGACCAGCTACCCGGCCTGCGGAGATCACGTGGCCGACATGCTGAAACATGCGGATCTCGCGCTTTACCGGGCCAAGGACCAGGGCCGCAACCGCGTGGTCTCTGCCCTTGGCGACGAGGGACAGATCGCCGCCGAATAGCATCGCAGCTGCGCAGAGACCCGTGGCCCGAAATCGTGCCCGGGACGTGGCATTCGGGCACCACCCCCTCGCCGAGTCGCGCCAGGGTTGCATGCCGGCCTGACAAATCGCTCCCGGCCCGCTAGCCCGTCGCAACGATCCGATCCGCACAACAAAAGGGCCACAGCCATGCGCGCCGCCGGGCTTGTCACCATTGTCCTCTCCTGCCTGATCCCCGCCTATCTCTTCGCCATGCTGCCCGATATTGCCGACCCCGTGGCGCTGTTCAGCCAGTATCTTGGCACGCTTGCGCTGATCCTCATGGCCTGGGCGCAGATCATGGCAACGCGTGCGCCGGGCATCGAGACGCTGATGGGGCCGATGGACCGGGTCTATGTGCTGCATAAATGGTCCGGCATCGTCGCGATGACCGCGATCCTGCTGCATGATACGATTGACGCCGATATGGACGGGATCGGGCGGGAAACCGCGCTGACCGAAATCGCCGAAACACTTGGGGAGCTGAGCCTTTATGGGCTGCTGGTTCTGGTGGTGATCTCCATCGCCACCTTCGTCCCCTACCACCTGTGGCGCTGGACCCATAAGGCCATGGGTGGCTTCTTCATCGCCGGGGCCATCCACTACCTGTTCATCCTCAAGCCCTTCGCCAATGGCTCCGCGCTTGGGCTTTATGTCGGTGCGATCTGCGCCGCGGGGGTGCTGGCCTATGCGGTCACGCTGCTGCCCCCTGCCCTGCGCCGGTCGGCTGGCTATCAGGTCAGCGGCATCCGCAAGACCGGCGGCGCGACCGAGATCACCATGACCCCGACCGGCCGCCCGCTGCGCTTTGCACCCGGCCAGTTCGCCGTCTTCACCTTCGGGTCGCGCGGCCTGACGGAACCGCACCCGTTTTCCCTCTCGGCCCCTCCGGTGGCGGACGGCTCGCTCCAGATCACCGTCAAGGCGCTTGGCGATTTCACCCAGCGTCTTGGCCGCGATCTGACACCGGGCACCCCGCTGCGCGTTCAGGGGCCGTTCGGGCGGTTCCAGCGACGCGCGCCTTCAAGGGCCGCTGAAGTCTGGGTCGCAGGCGGCATCGGCATCACCCCCTTCCTGGCCTGGGCCGAGGCGCTGCCCGACACGCTGCCCGCCCCGGTCACGCTGTTCTGGTGCGTCCGGTCTCGCTCTGATGCCCCTCAGCTGGACCGGGTCGAGGCCGCCGCCAACCGCGTGGACAACCTGACGCTCCATATCCTCGCCTCCGACACGGGCGACCGGCTGACCGCCGACCGGATCGCCGCCGCTGCCAATGGGCCGCTGAAGCTCTGGTTCTGCGGCCCCGCCGGTCTGCGCCGGGCGCTGCACTCGGGCCTTGCCCGCCACGGCATCAGCGCCCGCGACATCCATTACGAGGAGTTCGAGTTCCGCACCGGTATCGGCCTCAAACGACTCGCCGCCCGGATCGCCCGTCGGCTGAAGGACCGCGCCGCGCCGTCCCGCTGACCGCCCCCAGTCCTGCGGCACAACTTCCACCTGACAAGCCTGCCCGGCTTCTGTATGACGCGCGCAAACGCAAGATAAACGGAACCTCCCCATGACCACGCTCGTATTCGGCCACAAATCCCCCGACACCGATTCCACCGGCTCTCCCATCATCTGGGCCTGGTATCTGAACGAAGTGAAAGGCACCGACGCCGAAGCCGTCCTTCTGGGCGAGCCCAATACCGAAGCCGCCTTCGTGCTGCAGAAATGGGACCTGCCCAAGCCGCGCACCATCGACGCCGTGGACGCCGGCGCGCCGGTCGTCATCGTCGACACCAACAACCCCGCCGAATTGCCCGACGCCATCAACGACGCCGATATTCAGGCGATCATCGACCACCACAAGCTGGTCGGCGGGATCGAGACCAAGGGCCCGATCGACATCACCATCCGCCCCGTGGCCTGCACCGCCACCATCATGCATGACCTGATGGGCGAGGACGCCGCCAAGATGCCCGAGGCGATCAAGGGCGCGATGCTGTCCTGCATCCTGTCCGACACGCTGGAATTCCGCAGCCCCACCACCACCGAGCGTGACCGCGAAGTGGTCGAGGCGCTGGCCGCCGATCTGGGCATCGACACCGCCGCCTATGCCGCCGAGATGTTCGCCGCCAAATCCGACGTCTCCGCCTTCTCGGATGCCGAACTGCTGCGCATGGATTCCAAGGCCTACGAGGTTTCCGGCACCAAGTTCCGCGTCTCGGTTCTGGAAACCACCTCGCCCGGCACCGTCCTGTCCCGCAAAGACAGCCTTGTCGCCACCATGCCGCAGGTGGCCGAGGAAGACGGCGTCGATCAGGTGCTTCTGTTCGTCGTCGATATCCTGAACGAGGAATCCACCCTGCTGGTTCCCAACGATCTGGTGAAGACCGTGGCCGAGAAGAGCTTCGCCACCGTCGTGGGCGATGCCGATACCGTGGTCCTGCCCGGCGTCGTCAGCCGCAAAAAGCAGATCATCCCGAACCTCGCGCTCTGATCCCGGATCGGCCAGTTTCGGCTTATGCAAGGGGCGGCCATTGGCTGCCCCTTGTTGCGTCTGCGCCCCCGGCAGAAACTGAAGGCGCCCAACCAGAGGTGCCTCATGCGACCCATCCTGCCCGCTGTCTTCACCCTTCTGCTGGCCGCGCCCGTGCTGGCCGACAGCTACAGCCCGGCCCCCGGCGATATCGTGACCATAGGCCAGGGCGGGCTTGGCCTGTCATCTGCCGATGCGACCGCCACCGCCACCCTGCCCTTCGGCACGCCCTTTCATGACAGCCTGCGGACCCTGACCATGATCATGGGCCATGATTTCTCGGTCTACCTGCCGGAAGACTGCCCCGCGGGCCCCGTTGTCGTCGCCAGCTTCACCCGCCAGATCGACCTGATCTATCAAGAGGACCGATTGGCGGGCTGGATGCTGCGCCCCGGCTCGACCCTGACCACGCAATCGGGGGTCGGCCTTGGCACGCCGCTGGCCGGGCTTGGCGGTTTCGCAACGCTGGAGGTCATGGAATCCACGCTGGGATGGGAATTCCAGGCCGGTGAAATCTCCGGCCTTCTGTCCGACAGGGAAGGCATCGTCAGCCATATGTGGTCCGGCACGGTCTGCGTGTTCCGCTAGGCGGCCACCTTGCGAAAACAGCTTCGCGTCTGCACGGGGGGTGTACAGGGGGTGTACGCCCGGTGTACGCCCGGCACCCCCCGATTTCGCCGCCCCTTCCCTTCCACGGACCGCTCCCGTAATCAGGCACCGACCCAGAAGGAGCCCGGCAAAAATGACCACCATCATCCGCTCGCTATCCGAGATTTCCGACCGCTACGACGTGCTCTATTGCGACCTCTGGGGCTGCCTGCACAATGGCTACACCCCCTTTGCCGAGGCGGTCGAGGCGCTGCGCGCCTTCAAGGCCAAGGGCGGCTATGTCCTGCTTCTGACGAACTCCCCGCGCCCGCGTGCAAGTGTCGAGAAACAATTGGAAAAGATCGGCGTTCCCCGCGATTGCTGGGATGCGATCGCCAGCTCCGGCGACAGCGCCCGCGCGGCCATGCTGCGCGGTCTGGTGGGCCGCAAGGTCTGGTTCATCGGCCAGCCCCATGACCAGAGCTTTTTCGCCCCAATGGAGGTCGTCAGCGACGCGGTCGAGATCACCCAGGTGCCGCTGGAAGAGGCCGAGGGCATTGTCTGCACCGGCCCCGAAGACCCCTCCGCCGATCCCGAGATTATGCGCCCTAAGTTCCTGTATGCAAAACAGAAAAACCTCAAACTCCTCTGCGCGAATCCCGATATCGTTGTCGATCGTGGAGAGACCCGCGAATGGTGCGCGGGCGCGCTGGCGCAGCTTTATACCGAGATGGGCGGCGAGAGCCTCTATTTCGGCAAACCCCACGCGCCGATTTACGAACTGGCGCGGATGCGGCTGGCGCAGGCGGGGGTCGATTGCCCGCCCGAGCGCATCCTTGCCGTAGGCGACGGGCTGAAAACCGATATCCTGGGGGCACAGGGCGAACCCATTGATTCCCTGTTCATTTCCGGCGGCCTCAGCCGCGAGGACACCGGCACCACCGACCAGCCGGACCCGGTGAAACTGGACCGCGCCCTGGTCGCGGCGCAGGTCGAGGCCACCTGGTCCATCGGCTTTCTGCGCTAGGCTTCAAGCAACATAGTTGCGACATAAGGGGCTTATTGAAGAACATTGTTACTTCTGCATTGCAGCATTCGCCTGTTTCCGCTATGAGACGGGTCAAGATGACTCGCGAGGCCCCAGATATGCTCGACAACTTCCCCCGTGGAACGATCTGTATCGAAGATATCGAGATCGGCATGACCCGCCACCTGATGAAACAGGTGACAGACCGCGATATCGAGCTCTTTGCCGAGGTCTCCACCGACCGCAACCCGGTGCATCTGGATGACGACTATGCCCAGGACACGATCTTCGAAGGCCGCATCGCCCACGGCATGCTGACCGCCGGGCTGATCTCTGCCGTGATCGGCGAACAACTGCCCGGCCATGGCACGGTCTATCTGGGCCAGAGCCTGAAATTCCTCGCCCCCGTGCGCCCCGGCGACTGGGTCCGCGCCGAGGTCGAGGTGATGGACATGGACATCGCCAAGCGCCGCGTGACGCTGAAAACCCAATGCACCATCGGCGGCAAGCCGGTTCTCAAGGGAGAGGCCATGGTGCTCGCCCCGTCCCGCAAGTTCGACTAACCCTTTCATCTTGGCGAAAATACCTTGGGGGGTCCGGGGGGCTAGCCCCCCGCGGATCGACGCCGAAGGCGGCGAAACCGGCCTGCATGAAGGCGCGGAAGGGCCACCCATGACCAGCAAGGCAATTCCCGGTCAGCCCCCGCTTGCCCTCGCCCATCAGGCCCGCTAAGCCGGTGCCATGAGAATACTGCGCGACCATCAATATGCCCTGGCCGAAGACCGCGGTGCCTCTGCCGCCATCGGCAATTTCGACGGCGTTCACCTGGGCCACCAGCATGTGATCGACCGGGCCCGCGTCGAGGATCTGCCGCTTGGCATCCTGACCTTTGAGCCGCATCCGCGCCAGTTCTTCGCCCCCGATGCCCCGCCCTTCCGGCTGATGAATGCCGAGGCAAAGGCGCACCGGCTGGAAAAGCTCGGCGTCGATATTCTCTATGAACTGCCCTTCAACACCGCCCTCTCCCACCTGACGGCGGAACAATTCGCCCGCGATGTTCTGGCCGAGGGTCTGGGCCTGAAACGCGTCATCGTGGGGGCCGATTTCTGCTTTGGCAGGGGCCGTGTCGGCAACACCGAGATGCTGACCGAGTTCGGCAGACGCTTCGGGTTCGACGTCGATATCGTACCCATTCTGCATGGCGATCTCGGGGCCATCAGCTCCACCAATATCCGCAATGCGCTCTCCGATGGCCGCCCGCGCGATGCCGCCGCGATGCTGGGGCATTGGCACCGGATAGAGGGCCAGATCGTGCATGGCGAAAAGCGGGGCCGGCAACTGGGCTATCCCACGGCCAATATGAATCTCGACGGGTTGCACCTGCCGAAACTTGGGGTCTACGCGGTGCTGGTCGATGTGCTCGACGGCCCCCATGCGGGCCACTACCACGGCGTTGCCTCGCTTGGGGTAAGGCCGATGTTCAACGGCGATGTGCCGAACCTTGAGACCTTCCTGTTTGATTTCAAGGGTGATCTCTACGGCACGGACCTGTCCATTGCGCTGATCGACTATCTGCGGCCCGAGCTGAAATTCGACGGGCTCGACGCGCTGATCACCCAGATGGATGCCGACAGCGACTCGGCCCGCGCGATCCTGAAGGCGCTGGAATGAGCCGTTTGCGGCGTGAGTTCTGGACGCTGCCGCTGGCAAAGCTCACGCCTGCTGAGTGGGAGGCGCTCTGCGATGGCTGCGGGAAGTGCTGCCTGAACAAGCTGGAAGATGAGGAGACAGGCGAGGTCGCCCTGACCCGCGTGGCCTGCCGGTTGCTCGACGACCAGACCTGCCGCTGTGGGCAGTACGAGATCCGCAAGACGCTGGTGCCCGAATGCATCCAGCTGACGCCCGAGACCATGGGCGACGTGGCTTATTTCATGCCCGAAACCTGCGCCTACCGGCTGCGGCACGAGGGCAAACCCCTTTACCACTGGCACCCGCTGGTGTCTGGTGACCCCGAAAGCGTCCATTCCGCCGGCGTGTCGATGCGCGGGCTGACGGTGCCCGAGTTCGAGGTGCCGGAGGAGGAGTGGGAAGACTACATCATCGAGGAGCCCGGCACATGATTTTTGCCTCCGACAACACCGGCCCCGCCGCGCCGGAAATCATGGACGCCGTGCTGCGCGCGAACGAGGGCTACCAGATGCCCTATGGCAATGACGACATCATGCCGGATGTGACGCAGAAGATCCGCGATCTCTTCGAGGCGCCCGAGGCCTCGGTGCATCTGGTGGCAACCGGCACGGCGGCGAATGCGCTGGCGCTGGCGACGCTGGCCAACCCCTGGGACGGGGTCTTCGTGCATCGCATTGCCCATGCCGAGGAAGATGAATGCGGCGCGCCCGAGTTCTATACGAACGGTGCCAAGCTGGTGCTGGTCGACGGGCCTGACGGCAAGATGGACCCGGCGCGGCTCGATGCCGCGATCAGGGCGACGGGCGACAAGGGGGTGCATGGCGTGCAGCGCGGTCCGGTCTCGATCACCAACATCACCGAGATCGGCACCGCCTATTCGCTCGATGAAATCCGCGCCGTGACGGATGTGGCGAAATCCTACGGGCTGAAGGTGCATCTCGACGGCGCGCGCTTCGCCAATGCCTGCGCGGCGCTTGGCTGCACGCCCGCTGAAATGACGTGGAAAGCCGGGGTCGATGCAGTGAGCTTCGGCGGCACCAAGAACGGCTGCATGGGGGTAGAGGCCGTTGTGTTCTTCGACCCCGCGCAGGCGTGGGAGCTGGAGTTGCGCCGCAAGCGGGGCGCGCATCTCTTCTCGAAGCACCGGTTCCTGTCGGCGCAGATGGACGCCTATGTGAGCGACGGGCTGTGGCTGCGGCTGGCCGAGCAGGCCAATGCGGCGGCGGCACAGCTCGCGGCGGGGATCAAGGCCCTGCCCGGCGCCTCGCTGGAGGCGGAACCCGCCGGCAACATGATCTTCGCCCATATCCCACGCGGCGCGCACAAACGGGCGATGGCAGCGGGGGCGAAATACTATCTCTTCCCCTTCAATGCCTCGCTGGAGGGGCCAGAGGACGAGCCGATCCGCTGCCGCTTCGTCTGCGACTGGTCCTGCGAGCGCGAAACGGTGGAACGTCTGCTGACCCTCTTTCGCGGCTGACCCTCACAACGCGGGACAACCTCTTGTTGCGTGATCGCGTTGCCAGTGGCGCGGGCCAAGAGTTTTCGAAAACTCTTGCCAAGGCGCTTCGAAGCGCCTTCCCGCGCCCTACCCCGACCGCGCGAAGAGATCGGCAATCGCCCCGGCCACCGGCACCGGATGGGTGATGGGCACCATATGGCCCGCGCCGGGTACGCTGACGCGGGTGGTGTCTGGGATGTCCTGCTCCATCCGGTCGAGGACGGCGGCGGTAATCGGCAGGCATTCCCCCCCCTGCACAAGCAAGGTCGGAGCCCGGACCTGTGCCAGTCGCGAGACCAGATCGGCGCTGTCATGAAACAGGGCATCATCCGATGCCTTGATGAAATGGATCCGGTCGACCATGTAGCGCCGCTGGCCCTCTGGCATGTCGTCAAGCCCACCC
Organism: Nioella sp. MMSF_3534; assembly: GCF_030732985.1. GTDB lineage: Bacteria > Pseudomonadota > Alphaproteobacteria > Rhodobacterales > Rhodobacteraceae > Nioella. Next base: position 99,456 of record NZ_JASHJX010000003.1, on the reverse strand, counting down.
GCAGCTCCCCATAGGCGCAGAAATTCCCGCGCCGCTGCCTCACGCGCCCCTTCCGCCAGCAGCCAATCGTAGTGCGAGATGGTTTCGCGGTAGGGGCGGAATTCCCCGCTGCCTTTCGCCGCCGCAAAGAGCACGGGTTCAATCAGCGTCAAGCTGCGGATACGATCCGGCATCTCCTCGGCCAGCCGCAGTGCCAGCGTCGCCCCGAAGCTGTGCCCCACGGCATCGAAGCGCCCCTCCGGCAGATGCGGCAGCACGGCCTCATGGCACTGGTCATGCAGGTCGCGCGCCGGGTCGATATCGGGGGCCTTGCCGTGGCCGAGGATGTCAGGTGCCGTCACCCGCAGACCCGGCCCGAGCGCCCGAACCACACCCTCCCACGCGCCGGAATGGGCCAGCGAACAATGCAGCGCCAGAACCTCGCGCGGGCCGTCCCCCCATCTTCGGGCAAATCCGCTCACAGATCGCCCGCGAGATATGCATCCAGATCGTCTAGCCGGTCATGGCCCCAGAAGCACTCGGCCTCGTCCACGATGTAGAAGGGGGAGCCGAAGACATTGGCGCTGACCGCGTCTTCGAGGTTGCGGGCGTATTCTTCGGCCGCCGTCAGCATGCCCTTGTCCGCCAGGTCCGGATCAAACCCGTTTTCCGACAGAACCGCGCGGATCACCTCGTTATCGGCGATGTCCTTGCTGCCTGCCCACACTGCGGCCAAGATGCCATGCACCAGCCCGCCCAGATTGCCGCCCCCCGCCTTCTGCGCCGAAATGATCGCGTAGGAGGAGGGCGCGGGGTTGGTCGGGAAGAAAAAGGGCTGTTCGTTGATCTCCAGCCCCGCTTTCTTCGCACCCCGCCGCAATTCCTGCAGCCGGTAGGCCTTTCGCGCCGGGTGCCGGTCGGGCAACGCAACACCACCGGTGCGGGTGAAGAGCGTGGCGATATCCATCGGCTTGTAGGTGATCGAAGCCCCGTGTTTCGCAGCGATCTCCTCCAACCGCGTCCCGGCGAGATAGGTGAAGGGCGAAAGGGTGGAGAAATAGTAGTCGATGTTAGCCATGCTGCGTCTTCCTTTGGTCTTTCGCGATTGGTAGCCGGATGCTAGGGGGTGTCAACGCCCTGTTACATAAGCACACCGAGAGACAGCTGCCATGTCCGCATCCGATCCCAAGCTCATTTCCGGCAATTCCAACCGCCCTCTGGCCCAGGCCATCGCCCGCCGGATGTCGCTTCATCGCGGCATGTCCGTGGGTCTGGTCGATGCCCGCGTTGAACGGTTCAACGATGGCGAGATTTTCGTCGAGGTGTTCGAGAACGTGCGCGGCGAGGACATGTTCATCATCCAGAGCACCTCGAACCCCGCCAATGACAACCTGATGGAACTGCTGATCATGGCCGATGCGCTGCGCCGGTCCTCGGCCAGCCGGATCACCGCCGTGATCCCCTATTTCGGCTATGCAAGGCAGGACCGCCGCACCAAGGCCCGCACGCCGATCAGCGCCAAGCTGGTGGCCAATATGCTGGTCGGTGCGGGGATCGAACGCATCCTCACGCTCGACCTGCATGCCACCCAGATCCAGGGCTTTTTCGATATTCCCGTCGACAACCTCTATGCCGCGCCGATTTTCGCGCTGGATATCCTGCACCACTTCAAGGGACAGATGGAGGATATCATGGTGATCTCGCCCGATGTGGGCGGCGTGGCCCGCGCCCGCGAGCTGGCCAAGCGGATCAATGCGCCACTGTCCATCGTCGACAAGCGCCGCGAGAAGCCGGGCGAAGTGGCGGAAATGACCGTGATCGGTGATGTGACCGGCAAGAAATGCATCATCGTGGACGATATCTGCGACACCGCCGGGACGCTGTGCAAAGCCGCCGAAGTGCTGATGGAACATGGCGCGAAGGAAGTGCATTCCTATATCACCCATGGTGTCCTGTCCGGCCCCGCGATCGAACGGGTCAGCAAGTCGGTCATGAAATCGCTGGTCGTGACGGATTCCATCGAGGCGACAGAGGCCACCAAATCCGCGCCCAATATCCGCATCGTGCCGACCGCCCCGATGTTCGCGCAGGCCATCTTGAACACCTGGTCGGGCACGTCTGTATCTTCGTTATTCCAGGACGAGACGCTCGCACCGATCTATGAGGGCATGTATTCGCGCATCTGACCTCGCGGATATCGGCTTCGGCAGAGATCTGGCCTGACGTTTCAAATGCCTAGTCGGGGGGCATGGCCCATGTCGACGACCATCAAACTCGCCATTGGCAGCCTGATCCTGGGCTTCGTGGTGCTGGCCCTGAAAGGGCTGGCCTATTGGATCACCGGGTCGGTGGCGCTGCTGTCGGACGCGCTGGAAAGTACGGTCAATGTGGTCACCGCCATTGCCGCGCTGATCGCGGTTCGGGTCGCGGCCCTGCCCGCTGACGCCAACCATCCCTATGGCCATCACAAGGCGGAGTTCTTCAGTGCGGTGCTGGAAGGCGTGATGATCGTCATCGCGGCCCTGCTGATCCTGCGCGAAGCCTATGAGGGCGTCCTTGCCCCCCGTGCCATTGACGCCCCGCTGGAGGGTCTGCTGATCAACGGGCTGGCAACGGGGCTGAATGGTGTCTGGTGCTGGATTCTGCTGACCTGGGGGCGGCGGGAACGGTCCCCGGCCCTGGTGGCCGACGGCAAGCACCTGCTGGCGGATGTGGTGACATCTGCGGGCGTTGCTGCGGGCATCCTGCTGGCCTGGGCCACGGGGTTCTGGCTGCTTGATCCGATCATGGCTGCGATCGTGGCGGTGAATATCCTCTGGTCCGGGTCCAAGGTCATCAAGGATTCGCTCAATGGTCTGTTAGATGAGGCGGTTCCGGAAGAGACCCTTCAGGTCATCCGCGATGTCATCGCCTCCCACGCCACGGGCGCGGTGCAGGCCCATGATTTGCGCACGCGGCACGCGGGCAGGATGACCTTCATCGACTTTCATCTGGTGATGCCGGGGGAAACGACGGTGACAGCATCACATGAAATCTGCGACCGGGTCGAGGCGGCGCTGAGGGCGGCGGTGTCTGACGCCAATATCACCATCCATGTGGAGCCAGAGCACAAGGCCAAGCCAAGGGCTATCGAGGTTCCCGACGGGCCGGATCAGTAGAGATCCCAGTCATCCTCGTAAGGCAGTTCGCCAATCGCCATCCAGTCGGCACGGACGCGGGCGATCTTGGTGTCTTCCCAGGTGGTGAACACCAGTTCGAACCCGTCGCTGCGGATATTGGCGGCGCGGATATCGGCGCGCTGGTTCGCCTCGGTCGACATGTCCCACATGGTGACGGAAACATGCACCGCGGGCGGTGTCTTGAAGGGTTGAGCAAAGCGCACAGGATGCCAGACCTCCCGGTTGCCCGAACCGGTCCACATTTCGCCGCCGACATCGTAATCCTCGAACAGCACATGACTGCCCTGATCGACGCCAACGAGGTTGTTTCTGATCTTTTTCATCTGCTCAATCGCTATGGCCGACCCGCTTTTGCAGGAAAAATACGGCAGGAATGGGAAAAAAGCCGTTCACAAAATGGTAGAAAAAGAAGCGCCCCGCAACCGGTCCGGCGCGGGGCGTTCCTGTCTGTCATGCCGCCGGGCAACGGGCTTAGTCCATGTCTTCCAGAAGCTGGACCAGATCGGCGACGAACTTCTCGGCCCCGTCTTTCTGGTCGGCTTCGGCGGAAGCGGCCATTGCACGGGCCTCTTCCAGAAGATCGGAGAGATCGTCCTTGCGGACCTCATCCCCGGCATGGGCGCGCTCGGCGATCACCGAGACGGAGCCTGCGGTGACCTCGACAAAGCCGGAAGTCACGACATAGCTTTTATCGCCGTCGGCCGACTGCACCCGGACCACGCCCGGACGCAGGGTGGTGATAACGGGGCTGTGCCCCGGCATCGCCGTCAGGTCGCCGTCGGCACCCGGAATCTGGACCGAGGACGCTTCGAAAGAGGCCAGCCTCTTTTCCGGCGACACAAGGTCGAACTGCATCATATCGGCCATCGGTTACTCCTTAGGCTGCTTCTGCGGCCAGGCGCTCGGCTTTTGCGATCACTTCGTCGATGCCGCCAACCATGTAGAAGGCCGCTTCGGGCAGGTGGTCATATTCGCCGGCCACAACCGCCTTGAACGAGGCAATGGTGTCTTCCAGCGGAACCTGCACACCGTCGGAACCGGTGAACACTTTCGCCACGTCGAAGGGCTGCGAGAGGAAACGCTGGATCTTCCGGGCGCGGGCCACGGTCAGCTTGTCCTCTTCCGACAGTTCGTCCATGCCGAGAATGGCGATGATGTCCTGCAGCGACTTGTAGCGCTGGAGGATCCCCTGAACGTCGCGGGCAACGTTGTAGTGCTCTTCACCGACAACCTGCGGATCGAGGATCCGGCTGGAGCTGTCGAGCGGGTCCACAGCCGGGTAAATCCCCAGTTCCGAGATGGCGCGCGACAGAACGGTGGTTGCATCGAGGTGGGCGAAGGTGGTGGCCGGAGCCGGGTCGGTAAGGTCGTCCGCGGGAACGTAGACGGCCTGGATCGAGGTGATCGAGCCGGACTTGGTCGAGGTAATGCGTTCCTGCATCGCGCCCATGTCGGTGGCCAGCGTCGGCTGGTAGCCCACAGCGGACGGGATACGGCCGAGAAGTGCCGACACCTCGGAGCCTGCCTGGGTGAAGCGGAAGATGTTGTCGACGAAGAACAGAACGTCGGTCCCGGACTGGTCGCGGAACTGCTCGGCCAGGGTCAGGCCGGTCAGCGCAACACGGGCACGGGCCCCCGGAGGCTCGTTCATCTGACCGTAAACAAGCGCCACCTGGGATTCTTCCAGGTTGTCGGGCTTGATCACGTTGGATTCGATCATCTCGTGGTAAAGGTCGTTCCCTTCACGGGTCCGTTCACCCACACCGGCGAACACGGAGTAACCCGAGTGCACCTTTGCGATGTTGTTGATCAGTTCCATGATGAGAACGGTCTTGCCCACGCCGGCACCGCCGAAGAGGCCGATCTTACCACCCTTGGAGTAGGGGGCCAGAAGGTCGACCACCTTGATGCCGGTGACGAGGATTTCAGAGGCAGTGGACTGCTCTTCGAATTCCGGTGCGGGCTGGTGGATGGCGCGGGTTTCCGACGCGTTCACCGGGCCCTTTTCGTCAACGGGCTCGCCGATCACGTTCAGGATGCGGCCCAGGGTGGCGTTGCCGACCGGAACCGAGATGGGGGCGCCGGTGTCGGTGACGGTCGCGCCACGCACCAGACCTTCGGTGGCGTCCATAGCGATGGTCCGCACGGTGTTCTCGCCCAGGTGCTGTGCCACTTCCAGAACAAGGGCTTTGCCGTTGTTCTCGGTGTTCAGCGCGTTGAGGATCTCGGGCAGATGATCCTCGAACTGCACGTCAACGACAGCGCCGATGACCTGCGTGATTTTGCCGACTGCTTGTGCCATGTCGTTTCTCCAGATTTCGTCAGAGCGCCTCGGCGCCCGAAATGATTTCGATCAGCTCGTTGGTGATGACGGCCTGACGCGAGCGGTTGAACTCGATCGTCAGCTTGTCGATCATCTCGCCAGCGTTCCGCGTTGCGTTGTCCATCGCCGACATCCGTGCGCCCTGTTCGGACGCCCCGTTTTCCAGCAGGGCCGAGAAGATCTGCGTTGCGACACCGCGCGGCAGCAGGTCTTCCAGAATGGCTTCTTCCGACGGTTCATAGTCGTAGAGCGTCGAGGCATCGTCCGCCTCGGGCGCATCGAACTTGGCCGGAATGATCTGGGTTTCGGTCGGGATCTGGCTGATCACCGATTGGAAGGTGTTGAAGTAGATCGAGGCGACGTCGAATTCCCCGGCGTCGAAACGCGCGAGGATGTCACCGGCGATCTCGGCAGCGTTGGCGTAGCCCACGCGCTTCACATCCGACAGGTCGACATGACCCACCATCAGATCGGCGTAATCGCGCTTCAGCTGTTCGCGGCCCTTCTTGCCAACGGTCAGCAGCTTGACGGTCTTGCCATGGGCTTGCAGATCGGCGATCCGGCTGCGCACGAGACGCACGATCGTCGAGTTGAAGCCACCGCACAGCCCCCGCTCCGCCGTCATCACCACCAGCAGGTGGGTCTGATCGGACCCGGTGCCCGCCAGAAGACGCGGGGCACCGTCGGAATTGCCGACCGAGGCGGCGAGACCGCCCATGACGGCCTGCATCCGTTCGGCATAGGGGCGACCGGCCTCCGCCGCATCCTGCGCGCGGCGCAGTTTCGCGGCGGCGACCATCTGCATCGCCTTGGTGATCTTGCGGGTCGATTTGACCGACTCGATCCTGTTTTTTAGGTCCTTGAGGTTTGGCATTGCCTGACCTCCTTATGCGAAATCGGCGGCGAAGTCGTCGAGTGCTGCCTTGACCTTGTCTTCGAGCTCACCTTTGACCTTACGGTCATTGTTGGTGATGTCGTCCAGCAGATCCTGGTTCTTGCCACGCAAATGTGCCAACAGACCGGCCTCGAAGCGACCGACGTCGGACATTGCAACGTTGTCCAGGTAACCGTTGGTGCCCGCGTAGATCACGCAGACGATTTCGGCATTGGTCAGCGGCGAGTACTGGGGCTGCTTCATCAGCTTGGTCAGACGGGCACCACGGTTCAGCAGGCGCTGAGTTGCGGCGTCGAGGTCGGAGCCGAACTGGGCGAAGGCCGCCATTTCGCGGTACTGAGCGAGCGACAGTTTCACCGGACCGGCAACCGAGGACATTGCCTTTGTCTGAGCGGACGAACCCACACGAGACACCGACAGACCGGTGTTCACGGCGGGGCGGATGCCCTGGTAGAACAGCTCGGTTTCGAGGAAGATCTGGCCGTCGGTAATCGAGATCACGTTGGTCGGAATAAAGGCCGACACGTCGCCGCCCTGGGTTTCGATGATCGGCAGAGCGGTCAGCGAGCCAGCGCCGTGGTCTTCGTTCAGCTTCGCGGAACGCTCCAGCAGGCGGGAGTGGAGGTAGAAAACGTCACCGGGGTAAGCTTCACGGCCCGGCGGGCGGCGCAGCAGCAGCGACATCTGACGATAGGACACGGCCTGCTTGGACAGGTCATCATAGATGATCAGCGCGTGGCGGCCATTGTCGCGGAAGTATTCCGCCATGGCGGTTGCGGCATAAGGCGCCAGGAACTGCATCGGCGCGGGGTCGGATGCGGTGGCGGCCACAACGATCGAGTAGTCGATCGCGCCGGTTTCTTCCAGCTTCTTCACCAGCTGCGCAACGGTGGAGCGCTTCTGGCCAACGGCCACATAGACGCAGTAGAGCTTCTTGCTCTCGTCGTCGCCAGCGGCGTCGTTATAGGATTTCTGGTTCAGGATCGCGTCGAGCGCCACGGCGGTCTTACCGGTCTGACGGTCGCCGATGATCAGTTCCCGCTGGCCACGGCCGATCGGGATCATGGCGTCAACGGACTTGAGGCCGGTTGCCATCGGCTCGTGCACCGACTTACGCGGGATGATGCCCGGTGCCTTGCTGTCTGCAACGCGACGCTCGGAGGCGTCGATCGGGCCCTTGCCGTCGATCGGGTTGCCCAGACCATCGACAACGCGACCCAGCAGACCGTCGCCCGCGGGCACGTCCACGATCGAGTTGGTGCGCTTGACGGTGTCGCCTTCCTTGATGTCCCGGTCGGAGCCGAAGATCACGACACCGACGTTGTCGGCTTCGAGGTTCAGCGCCATCCCCATGATGCCGCCGGGGAATTCGACCATCTCACCTGCCTGGACATTGTCCAGACCGTAAACACGGGCGATACCGTCACCAACGGAGAGCACACGGCCCACCTCGGCGACTTCGGCCTCCTGGCCAAAGCTCTTGATCTGCTCCTTGAGGATCGCAGAGATCTCGGCTGCTTGGATAGTCATTTATCCGACCTCTTTCATAGTGTTCTGGAGGGTGTTGAGCTTGGAGCGGATCGACGTGTCGATCATCTTCGAGCCCACCTTAACGACAAGACCGCCAATGATACCTTCATCGACGGTCGCATTCAGTTTCACGTCCTTGCCAACGGCGGCCTTGAGGGCCTTTGCCAGCTTGTCGGACTGGGTTTTGGTCAGCGCCTTGGCCGACACGACATCGGCGGTCACTTCGCCTTTGTGATCCGCAATCATCCCACGCAGCGCGGCGGCCATCTGCGGCACCACGAACAGACGGCGCTTGGTGGCCATCAGTTTCAGCGTGTTGGACATGATCGCACCCAGGCCCATGGCCGAGGCAACGGCCGCAATACCGGCCTGCATGTCTTCGCGCGAATAGATCGGCGACGCGATCAGATCCCGCAGGTCTTCGCTGTCGGCCAATGCGCCTTCCAGCGTGGCCAGATCGGCCTCCAGCGCATCGAGCGCCTTATCCTCTGTGGCAAGATCGAACACCGCCGTCGCGTAGCGCGAGGCAATGCCGGTCGAGATCGAAGCTGTTTCCGACACGTCCACCCTTCCGATACAGTGGCCGGGACCACATCCTGCGATGTGCCCGGCGGTTCTGTCTAAAGGCGGTATCTGTCCCCGCCCACCTGAAATCGCGCTGGATGTATCAGAGGGTTCTGCAGCCTGCAACAGCCTCGGCAATTGGCACGAATCCGCTGAACCCCCTGTTTTTCCGGGGTTTTGACGCATTTTGCTGTCCTGCGACGCTTTGAAGCTAACGAATTTTCAAGCTTTTTCTGTGGATAAGGCGCGAGTCAGGTGCAACTGTATGCCTTGGCACACCACGGTATGCGCTCGATTCACCCGTCCCGTGAGAGCTGAACAAGCCCCTGCGCGGCGTCATTATCCCTCACGCGGGCAGGCTGGGGCGCAGAATCGAGGATGCGCAGGGGACGTTTGACGCGTTCTGCCAAACCGGGCCGCGTGGGGGCGAATGTGTGCTTTCTGGCCTCCAGCATGATGACGCCACCCGCATAGTAATTCGACAGTTTCCGACCCATGTTCTCGACCAGTTCAGAGCTTTTCAGCCAGAATCGCCCGTGACTGGGCGGCGCGAACAGGGCGGCGCGATGGCGTTCTGGCTCGAACCCGTGGTTGCGGATCTGCTCCTCCAGCTGGCCAAGCGAATAGGGCCGGCCAAAGCCGAAGGGCGTCGCATCGCGCCGCGCCCAAAGCCCACCCCGATTGGGCACGATGAACAGCGCCTTGCCGCCCGGCGCCAGAACGCGGTGGCATTCCTCCAGCACCGCCGCGGGATGCTGAGAGGTTTCCAGCCCGTGTAGGCAGACAAGCCTGTCGACAAGCCCCGCAGGCAGCGGCCAGCGGGTTTCGTGGCACAGGACACTGACATTGTCCTGCCCGGCGGGCCAGGGCATCACCCCCTGCGCGCCCGGCATCAGGCCGATGACCCGCTCCGCCTCGCCCAGATAGGGGCGCAACAGCGGCACCGCGAAACCGAATCCCACCACCGTCTGCCCCCGCGCCTCGGGCCAGAACGCGGTGACCTGATCGCGCACCGCCTTTTGCGCAATGCGGCCTAGCCGGGTCCGGTAGTAGAACTGGCGCAGGTCCAGCACGTCGAGATGCATTGCAACCCCCTCGGGTTTGGGCGACGGTCGGGGGGCAGCTTAACCGGGAAGAAGGAAATTGCCATGCCCTTGCAGATCGTCACCGTTCCCTGCCTTGCGGACAACTATGCCTTCCTGCTGCATGACGCGGCGACCGGGGCCACGGCGGTTGTCGATGTGCCGGACCCCGAGCCGATTCAGAAGGAGCTGGAGGCGCGCGGCTGGACGCTGACCGATATCCTGATCACCCACCATCACTGGGACCATATCGACGGGGTCGCGCCCTTGGTTGCGGCCACTGGCGCAAAGACCTGGGGCAACGCCGCCGACGCGGGCCGCCTGCCGCCGCTGGATCACGCCATCAATCCCGACGACACAGTGGCCATTGGCAGCGAAAGCGGCACGGTGATCGAGGTCTCCGGCCATACCGTCGGCCATATCGCCTTTCACTTCCCGGACAGCAAAGCCGTCTTCACCGCCGACAGCCTGATGGCGCTTGGCTGCGGGCGGCTGTTCGAGGGCAGCCCCGAGGTGATGCACGCAAGCCTTGCCCGCCTTGCCGCCCTGCCCCCCGACACGCTGGTCTGTTCCGGCCATGAATACACCGCCAGCAACGCGAAATTCGCTCTGACCATTGATCCCGGCAATCCGGCGCTTATCTCTCGTAGCAAGGCCATCGAAACCGCCCGCGCCGAAGGGCGGCCCACGGTGCCCTCGACCCTGCAGGAAGAACTCGACACCAACCCCTTCCTGCGCGCCCATGACCCTGCCATCCGCGCGCAGCTTGGACTGGAGACAGCCGACGATGTGGCCGTCTTCACTGAAATCCGTGCCCGCAAGGACCGATTCTGAGCGGCGCGCATTCGCCCCCATTTGCCACCCGATTAGGCGACATCACGAAAAATGGCAGGGGCGCAAAGAAAAATTGAAGAGAAATGCCTTGAACTGCACGGACAAAAACCGAACCTTAACAGTATGAGGCCACTGTCGGACGCGAGCGCCCCCACGCCCGTCCGGCGCAACGAAAGGAGCACAGGCAGTGCCGTCGTTTTCGAACACCCTTGAGCAGGCCATCCACGCCGCACTGGCGAACGCCAATGCGCGCCGTCATGAACTCGCAACTCTGGAACATCTGCTGCTCGCCCTTCTGGAAGAGCCTGACGCGATGAAGGTCATGCAGGCCTGTTCCGTAGATCTTGAAGAGCTGCGCCAGACCCTTGTGGAATTCATCGACGAAGAGCTGTCGACGCTTGTCACCGATGTGGAAGGCTCCGAGGCGGTGCCGACCGCCGCCTTCCAGCGCGTGATCCAGCGCGCCGCGATTCATGTGCAAAGCTCTGGCCGGACCGAAGTGACCGGCGCGAATGTGCTGGTCGCCATCTTCGCCGAGCGCGAATCGAATGCCGCCTATTTCCTGCAGGAACAGGACATGACCCGCTATGACGCGGTGAATTTCATTGCCCATGGCGTCGCCAAGGACCCGTCCTTCGGCGAATCCCGTCCCGTAAGCGGGGCCAATGAAGAGGACAGCATTCACGGCAATGCTGAAACCGCCTCTGAGGGCGACGGCAAGGAATCGGCGCTGGCGAAATACTGTGTCGACCTGAACGCCAAATCCGTGAAGGGGGATATCGACCCGCTGATCGGCCGCGAGCACGAGGTGGAACGCTGCATTCAGGTGCTCTGCCGCCGCCGCAAGAACAACCCGCTGCTGGTGGGCGATCCCGGCGTGGGCAAGACCGCCATCGCGGAAGGCCTCGCCAAGAAGATCGTCGAGGGTCAGACGCCCGAGGTACTTCAGGGCGCCACGATCTACTCGCTCGACATGGGCGCGCTTCTGGCGGGCACCCGCTATCGCGGCGATTTCGAGGAACGTCTGAAGGCCGTGGTCAGCGAGCTGGAAGATCACCCCGACGCGGTGCTGTTCATCGACGAGATTCACACCGTGATCGGCGCGGGCGCCACCTCGGGCGGGGCGATGGACGCCTCGAACCTGCTGAAACCCGCGCTGCAGGGCGGCAAACTGCGTTGCATGGGGTCCACCACCTACAAGGAATTCCGCCAGCATTTCGAAAAGGACCGCGCGCTGTCCCGCCGGTTCCAGAAGATCGACGTGAATGAGCCGTCGGTGGAAGACACCGTGAAGATCCTCAAGGGCCTCAAACCCTATTTCGAGGATCACCACGACATCAAATACACAAATGACGCCATCAAGGCGGCGGTGGAACTGTCGGCGCGCTACATCAATGACCGGAAGCTGCCCGACAAGGCCATCGACGTAATCGACGAGGCCGGGGCCGCGCAGCATCTGGTGGCCGAATCCAAGCGCCGCAAGACCATCGGCGCGAAAGAGATCGAGGCCGTCGTGGCCAAGATTGCGCGCATCCCGCCCAAGAACGTCTCGAAAGACGATGCCGAGGTGCTGAAGGATCTCGAACGCAGCCTCAAGCGCGTGGTCTTCGGACAGGACAAGGCCATCGAGGCGCTCGCAAGCGCCATCAAACTGGCCCGCGCGGGCCTGCGCGAGCCGGAAAAGCCGATTGGTAACTACCTGTTCGCAGGACCCACCGGTGTCGGCAAGACCGAGGTGGCCAAGCAACTGGCCGATACGCTCGGGGTGGAACTGCTGCGTTTCGACATGTCGGAATACATGGAAAAACACGCCGTTTCCCGCCTGATCGGCGCGCCTCCGGGCTATGTGGGCTTCGACCAGGGCGGGTTGCTGACCGACGGCATCGACCAGCACCCGCATTGCGTGCTGCTGCTCGATGAGATCGAGAAGGCGCACCCGGACGTGTTCAACATCCTGCTGCAGGTGATGGACCACGGCACGCTGACCGATCATAACGGCCGGTCGGTCGATTTCCGCAACGTGGTGCTGATCATGACCTCGAACGCGGGCGCGGCGGAACAGGCGAAATCCGCCATCGGCTTTGGCCGCGACCGGCGCGAAGGCGAAGATACCGCCGCCATCGAGCGCACCTTCACGCCCGAATTCCGCAACCGTCTGGACGCGGTCATTTCCTTCGGCGCGCTGCCGAAAGAGGTGATCCTGCAGGTGGTCGAGAAATTCGTGCTGCAACTGGAGGCGCAGCTTCTGGACCGCAACGTGACCATCGAACTGACGCGCCCCGCCGCCGAATGGCTGGCCGACAAGGGCTATGACGACAAGATGGGTGCCCGCCCGCTTGGCCGCGTGATCCAGGAACACATCAAGAAACCGCTGGCCGAGGAACTGCTGTTCGGCAAGCTCGCCAAGGGCGGCAACGTCAAGGTTGGCGTCAAGGATGGCGAGATCGACCTGCGCATCGAAGAACCGGGCGCGCGGCGGATCACGTCAAAGAAACCACCGCTTCTGACGGCGGAATAGGAACGAAAGAAGGCGCCCTCCGGGGCGCCTTTTTCTCAGGGAAGCGGAATACCGGTTGCGGGTGTATCCTGGCTGAAGATATTGACCCAGCCCTCTCCGCTGCGACGCCAGATGGAGGAGACATACATCTCCTCTTCCTCTGCCCGTCCAACCCGCAAATAGCGCGCGCGATAGGCCAGCAGCGCGTGGTCCGCGCCAAGCGGTTTCACCTGCACATCGGTCAGATGAAACCGCGCCACGGTCGGTCCATCCGCCAACTGCCCGGCATGGTCCCCCTTCCCGGCGAATCCGTCCGGGTAGACGCCCAGAAAATCCGCTGACAAGGCGGCGGCATCCGCTGCGGCGTCGCCCGTGACCAGGGCCTCCCACACACGGGTTTCACAGGCCAGCAAGTCGTCCAGAAGCGCGCTCATCGCTCGGTCAGCTTCAGCTCGATCCGGCGGTTCTGGGCCTGCCCCTCGGGCGTGTCGTTGGACGCAATCGGGCGGTACTCGCCGAACCCCGTCGCCGCCAGCCGTGCGGGTGGAAAGCCGAGCTCGTCGCTCATGAACAGCACCACCGACAGGGCGCGGGCCTGGCTCAGCTCCCAGTTATTGGCGTATTCAGCGGTCGGGCGCAGCTGCTGGTCATCGGTATGGCCATCGACCCGCACGATCCAATCCACCGACAGGGGGATTTCCCCTGCAACGTCGAACAGCAATTCCGCCACATTGGCAATCTGCGCCTCCCCTTCGGGGGAAAGATCGGCAGACCCGACCTCGAACAGCACCTCGGAGGCGAAGACGAAGCGATCCCCCTCGATCCGCACGCCGTCGCGGCCTTCCAGCAATTCGCGCAGGCGACCGAAGAATTCCGACCGGTAGCGCTCCAGCTCCTGCGCCTCGGCGGCCAGCCGTTCGGCTTCGGCTTCCGCCAGGCGCCGGGCCTCGGCCTCGGCCTCGGCGCGGGCGGCCTCTGATGCGGCCAACGCATCGCTTTCGGCAGCCAGCCGCGCCAGCGCCGCGTTCAGATCGGCCCCGAGCGTTTCCACCTGCACCTGAGCCGCCGCATCCGCCGCCTGCGAGGCATCGAGCAGACCCTGCAACTCGCCAAGCTGCGTGCGCAGCGCCGCCACCTGTTCGTTCAACGCCGCGATCTGGCGCTGGCTTTCCGCCGAGGCCGCCTCTGCCGTTTCCAGTTCCAGATTGGCCTGCGCCAGCAAGGCCGACTGCTGCTCGGCCTCGCTCAACCGGTCTTCGGCGGTGGTCTCGGCCAGCATCTGCGCGGTCAGCGCGGCGGCCAGTTGCTCCTCCAGGTCGGACAGGGCGCCTGCGGCTTCTGCTCCCGCCGATTCCCGCGCGGCCTCGGATGCGGCCAGTTCCGCCTCAAGCGCCGCGATGCGCGATTCCGCCGACTGCTCGGCCCGCGCCAGATCCAGCAGGGCCTGCGTTAGCTCCGCCTCCATTGCGGTCAGGGCCGTCTGGTTGGCGGCCTGTTCTTCGCGGAGGACAGCGCTTTCGGCCTGTGCGGCAGAGAGATCGGCCTCAGCCTCCTCCACCCGGGCCGCTGCCAGCGTGGCCCGCGCAAGCGCCGCGGCCAGATCCGCCTCCAGCGCCGTCAGTTCCGCACCGCGCCGGGCCAGCCCCTCTTCGGCGGCCTGGGTTTCGGCCTGCGCGGCGACCAGATCGGTTTCCAGCGCGGCAATGCGCGCCGCATCCTCGCCAGCCTGCGCCTGTGCCGACTGAAGCGCTGCGGCCAGTTGCGTTTGCAGCGCATTGAGGCTTTCGGAGCTGTTGTCGAGATCCGATTGCGCGGCGGCGGCTTCGGCCCGCGCAGTGCCCAGATCCTGTTCCAGCGCCGTGATCCGTTCGGCGTCGCGTGCGGCGCGGACAAGGGCTGCGGCCAGCTCGGCCTCCAGTCGGGTCAATGAGGCCCGGCTTTCGGTCAGTTCCGCCTGAGCCGCGGCGGCAGTGCCCTCGGCGGCGGCCACGTCTGCCTCCAGCTCCGCGAGCCGCCCGGCATCCGCTTCCGCGCGCTGGTCGGCCTGTTGCAGGGCCGTGGCAAGCTGTGTTTCCAACCCGGCGACCGTTTCTTCGCTTGCCGTCAGGGCGGCCGCTGTCGCGGCGGCATTGGCATTGGCCGCTGCAATATCCTCTTCGAGCGCGGCGATCCGCGTGCGGCTTTGCGTGGCTTGTGCCGTCAACCGGGCCAGTGCGCGCGCCAGTTCCTCCTCCAGCGAGGACATCTCGCCAGCGCGATCCTCCGCCACCGATTGCGCGGCTTCCAGAGCGGCCTGTGTCTCGGCCAGAGCGGCGGCGTCCTGCGCGCGGGCGGCAAGCGCCAACGCCAGTTGACCCTCCAGATCCGACAAGCGTCCCGCTTCCTCGCTGGCTGCGGCGAGGCTCGTCTCCAGTTCTTCGATCCGGTCTCCCTGCGCGGTGTTGTCAGCCAGCGCCGCGGCCAGACGGGCTGCAAAGTTCTCCCGCGCCTGATCGGCTGCGGCCAGCAGGGTCAGCGTGTTCTCTGCCTCCTGCCGCCGTTGTTCCAACGCCAACGCCATGGCGGTCAGCTCGGCATCGGCCTCCTGCAGGCGGGCGCGCAGGGCCTCGGCGGCGGCGGCTTCGGCCAGACGCGCGGCCTCTTCGTCAGACAGCTGCGCCTCCGTGTCCGCCAGCCGGTCGCGCAGGGCGGCAGCGGCGGCGGCTTCGGCCAGACGCGCGGCCTCTTCGCTGTCGAGATCGGTTTCCAGGACCGAGAGCCGTTCGCGCAGCGCAGCAGCCGCCGCCTGTTCCGCCAACAGCGCCGCTTCCTCTGCGGTCAGCTCCTGCTCCAACTCGGCAATCTGCGCTTCGAGCGATGCGGTCAGGGCTTCCTCGCCTGCCAGCGCGGCCAGCGCCGTGGTCAGGTCGGTCTGCAACCCTGCCGATGTCTCCTCCTGCGCCTGCAAGGCGGCCAGCGTGTCAGCGAGCGTCGCCTCCTGCGCGGCGGCCTCGGTTTCCAGATCGGCGATCAGCGCCTCCAGCGCCTCGCGTTCGGCAGCGGCCAGGCGCGCCTGTTCGGCGGCGGCGTCGATCTCGTCCCGCGCTGTGGCCAACGCCAGGGTCAGCGCGTCAACCTCTGACACCCGCGCCTCCAGATCCGCCTGAACTGCATCGCGTTCCTCGGTCAGATCCGTGTTGGCCGCGATGAGCGAGGCCACCTGCGTCTCGAAATCGGCAATCCGCGCGGCCTGCCCTTCGGTTTCAGCCGTCAGCGAGGCGATCAACGCCGCCTGCATCTGCAATTCGCCCTCGGCCTCGGACAGGCTGGCACCAAGCGTCGCCACCCGTTGTTCAAGCTGTGCCGACCGGCTTTGCGCCAGCCCAAGCGCGTCGGCCAGTTCATTGAGCTGCGCGTTGAGAACGTTCAGTTCGTCATCCTGGTTGTTGATCGTTTCCGACAGCACGAACTGTACGATCATGAAGATCGTCAGGACGAAGATCATCACCATCAAGAGCGCGGTGATGGCATCCACGAAACCGGGCCAGATCGAGGCGGTAAATCGCGTGCCGGAACGCCGGTGGAAGGCCATGGATCAGCCCTCCGGGGCCGGGTCTTCGGGGGGCGCGCGACGTTGCGGAGCGGGGCGTTGGCGGGGCTGCGAGGCCGAGCGCGTCAGTTCCCGGATCGCACCGGTCAGCTCGCCGATATCGGCGCGCAGGGCGCCAATCTCTTCCTGCCGCGAACTGCCCATTTCTTCGAAGATCTTAAGCAACTGCACGTCGATGGACCGCAGCCGCATCCGGCTTTCCGCATCAATGCCGCCCTCGCCGGACGTGGCCGACAGCACCTCGGCCAGCCGGTCCTGCGCGGCCGACAGACGTTCGGTCGCGGCAACCTGTCCGGGTCCGAGCCGTTCCGCAAGGTCCGCCAGCACGCCGGTCATCTCGCCAAGCCGTGCCTCGGTTTCCTGATGGCGCGCCTCGGATTGGGTGAACAGCCCCTGCAGCGTGTCGATCTGATCGACCATGTGATCCAGCACCGTGGCAATCGCGGCCCGGTCCAGCCCGCCGCCTTCGCCCTCTCCCGACGAAAAACTGACGCGGGTGATCGTGGACAGCCATTCTTCCATTTCGCGGTAGAACCGGTTCTGGCCATGGCCCGCGAACAGTTCCAGCAACCCCACGACCAGCGACCCGGCGAGGCCGAGCAGCGAGGAGGCGAAGGCCGTGCCCATGCCGCCCAGTTGATCCTCCAGCCCGCCCATCAGGCGCGAAAACACTTCGATCCCGGACTCGTCGGCAGAGGGTTGCAGCGAGCGGATCGTTTCCACCACCGCCGGCACCGTCACGGCCAACCCGTAGAACGTGCCCAGAAGCCCAAGGAAA
The DNA here is from genome assembly GCF_030732985.1 of Nioella sp. MMSF_3534. Taxonomy (GTDB): domain Bacteria; phylum Pseudomonadota; class Alphaproteobacteria; order Rhodobacterales; family Rhodobacteraceae; genus Nioella. The sequence goes on along the minus strand of NZ_JASHJX010000003.1, from coordinate 82,206 downwards.
ATCAGCAGGCTGGTAATGTAGCGCGTGATGTCGCGTGCTTCTTCCATCCGCGCGCCCACGGAATCCAGCACCGAGCGCGACGAGGCCGAGGTCAGTTGCAGCCGCGAACCACGTGCCTGAAAGATGCCCGACAGCGCCGCCAGCAGAAGCGGCGGTTTGCCCTGATCCTCACCCGCGCCATTGGCGATCCCCTCGATCCAGGAAATCGACGAGAACAACTGCACAACCTGCCAGAAACAGGCCAGTACGCCCGCGAAGAACACAAGCGCGATGGTCCCATTAAGATAGGTATTGGCGGTCACGACCGGCTGGATGCTGCCCCAGACCAGGAAGGTTCCGAAACCGACCAGCCCGCAGATCATCAGCATGATCGCGATCTGGCGGATCGGTTGCGTAAAGCGCGGCGCGTCTGGTCTGCTCGTCACGGTGTTCTGGCCATCCCGTTTTTCTCGGGCACACCCTACCCCGCCCGCAGCAATCTGCCAAGCGTTGCGGGGCCGTCGCGCGTGACGCGGCGCAAGGTCACCCCTGTTTCAGCGCCCGAACCCGGTGAACCAGCCAATCGAGATCCTCATCGGCCAGATCAAGCTCGGCCAGATGGGCGGCGGTATTGTACAGGTATTCATCATTCGGCCCGCGCCCGCCGACCGCATGGGCAATGATCTGCGCCTGTTTTTCAAGGCTCATCCCCGCCACGTATTGCTCATGTTCTGGGTCGATCACATATGTGACGGCCACGGCCTCTCCCCCGTCATGGAAAACAATCGGCAATTCGCGTTCCAGATAGGCCGAGGAAATGAGCTCCCGCTCGCGCAGGTAGTCGATGGTCGCCGACGCCTTTGCGGCCTCCACCCGAAAGGCGACGCCATCGCAATGCGCCCCTTCCGCCGCATCCAGCGCCAGCACCAGACCGGGGCTCTCGACCGTGCCACGATGGTGGATCGAGCTCATGCAGAAGGACCGGTGCCAGCCCGGCAGCCGTGCGATCCGGGTCTCGGCCACGTCAAAACCGGGGTTCCAGATCAGCGATCCGTATCCGAATACCCAAAGATCCGCCGTGCTCATGACTTTACCACCTTGTCCTATGGTCACCTGTGCCCGACCCCGTATATGCAGAGCACGGGCGGGATGAAACAGGAGATGAGCGCCATGAAGGTCTGGGCCTGGGTGATCGGCGCGCTTGTCGCGATCTGGTCGGTCGTGTGGCTGGCCGGGTCCATCGCCACGGAACGGCTGGTGAGCTATTGGCTGAACGACCGCGAGGCCGCCGGGTGGGTCGTTTCCCATGACAGTGTGCAGACCTCGGGCTATCCGTTCCGCTTCGTCACCACACTGCCCGGCCTGATGCTGGCCGATCCGTTCAGCGGGTGGGCGCTGGAGGCGGACGGGTTCCGCCTGGAACAGGACAGCTACCAGCCGCAGGCGATCCGCGCGATCTGGCCCGCCGAACACACCCTCTCCACCCCCTTTGAACGCATCACCATCCGCGCCGAGCAACTGGAGGCGATGCTGCATATCCGCCCGCTGGACTATCTGGCGCCGGTGCAGTCCGAAACCCGCATCGCGGCGCTGGAGATGGAGAGCGACCTGGGCTGGTCCAGCCGGGTGGATCAGGCCCTGGCGATGGTAGTGGAACGCGACGAGCCGGGGCATCGCTACGACATCCGTATCGACGCCAGCGGCGTGACGCCAGCGGGCGAGGTTCTGGCGCTGCTCGATCCCGCCGGGCTGCTGCCGCAAGAGATCGAGACCGTCCGTTTCGAGGCCGTCATGGGCTTCGCCCGCGCCTGGGACCTTACGGCGCTGGAAAGCAGCCGCCCGGCGATCACCCGCGTGGAACTGGCCGAGCTGCGTGCGGATTGGGGCGACCTGGCGCTGCGCCTTTCGGGCGATCTGGATGTGAATGCCGAGGGGCTGCCAACGGGCGACCTGTCGGTCCGGGCGCAGAACTGGCGCCAGATGATCGAGATCGGGGTGAATGCGGGGGCCATACCCGCAGGGTTCCGCGGCACGCTGGAAACCGGGCTTGGCCTGCTGGCGGGCTTGTCAGGCAGGCCCGAAGACCTGGACACAACACTCAGCTTCTCCGACGGGCAGGTCTATTTCGGCCCCATCCCCCTCGGCCCCGCCCCGCGCTTGGTGCTGCGCTAACCCTCGCACCTAAAGAAACATTTTCTCTATGATTGATGCTGGAGGTTGGTTCGGCACTCCCAGGGGAAGCGGAGAAAGTCAGCCGAGAGCCCAACCTCGGCATTGCCGGCGCGGAATCAAGGCCGAAGGCCGCCGCGCATCGCCGACGCGCCCCCACGCGGAGGCGATTTGGCTGACACAGGCGCGCTGCATTGAATTTGCTCGGATTTGGCTGACATAAACTGCCTGCTTCCAACGTCGGATCGCCCCCGCGCGCGTCGACGATGCGCGGCTCGTCCCCGGACCTGCACTGGTGTATTCATCCCGCACTGCTAACCCTCGCGCCATTGTTCGAGCAAATGAGTGCGACTCGAATTCGGTCTGGGAACAGGGTCTCAGCCGCCAAACGCTACCGGCAGTAAGCCCCGCCGCGATAGGCGGCGACATCCAGATGAAAATGGTCGCGGTGATAGCGGTCCGACCCCGGACCCAGAACCGTGCCGAACGTGCCGCAGGCGGCTTCGTGCAACTGTCTCAGGATGCGCCCCTCTCGCCCGCCGTCCCAGTCATCCAGAACCGAAATCTCGGACCCGTCCACCAGTCCGATCCCGGCGATATCAATGGCGTTTCCGGTGGCATGTTCCGACAGCCGCGCGCCGGGCTGGTTGTTGCGCGTCCGGCAGGAATAAGAGGCGACGACGCGCAGCGACGCCACCCCGCCCCCATAGCGCCCCACCGTGGGGATGACCGCGTCGTTCAGCCACTCCTGCACCGCCAAAGCCGTATCGCAGTTGATCGTGGCGGGCTGCGCCAGGGTGATGCCGTCGATCTCTCGCACCCTTACGGGGTCCGCAATGCCGCAGCCGTTGATCCGCCCCGGAATCCGCTCCAGCCGGTCGCCGATGATACCGCGCTGCCCGCAGAGCGCCCCGCGCAGGCCCGGCTGCGTCACCCGCCCCGGCGTGCCCCGCGTTTCCGCCGCGCGAATGGCCGCTGCCAGCCCCGCGGGCCGCTCAACCGGGCGCAAGGACACGCGAACCGCCGTCATACCCGGCGGGTTGAGCCGGTTTTGTCCCGTCAGAAGCGCCAGCAACCCGCGCGGCGGCCCCCGTTCCTCGGTCTCTTCCGGGGGCAGTTCCGCCACGATGGTCTGATCCGGGCGGATCTCCGTCACCTGCTCGGCCCGTCCGGGCCTGTAGATCGGCCGCAGGGACGCCGACGGCGCCAGATCGGTGGCCCGGATCGTCACCACAAGCGGATCGGAGGGGCCGATCACCCGGTCGGCCGGGCTTTGCGGCGCCGGAGCCAAGACAGGGCGCGGCAAGGGCCGCAGGGATTGCGCGGGCGCATAGGCCAGGGCAGGCAGGGCAAAGCCCAATGCTGCCACCAATGCCGCCCGCGCCAGTTTCATCCCGCATCCCCGCCCTTGCGCGGCTTGACCCGGCCAAAGTCGGGCGCGTCGGTGTCCTGCCCGGCCTCGATAATGCCGCGCCGGATCGCCCGTGTGCGGGTGAAATAGTCGTGCAGCGCATCGCCATCGCCCATGCGGATCGCCCGTTGCAGCACAAACAGTTCCTCGGTGAAGCGGCCGAGGATATCCAGCACCGCCTCCTTGTTGGTCAGGAACACATCGCGCCACATGGTCGGGTCGCTGGCGGCAATCCGGGTGAAATCGCGGAACCCGGCGGCGGAATACTTGATGACCTCGCTTTCCGTCACCCGGCGCAGGTGATCGGCGACGCCCACCATGGTGTAGGCAATCAGGTGCGGGGTGTGGGACGTGACGGCGAGCACCAGATCATGGTGTTCCGCGTCCATTTCTTCGACATTGGCGCCCATCCCCTCCCATAGCGCGCGCAGCCTCGCCACCGCCTCCGGATCGCTGCCCTCGACCGGGGTCAACAGGGTGTAGCGGTTCTCGAACAGCTCCGCGAAGCCAGAGCGGGGGCCGGAATGCTCCGTCCCGGCCAGCGGGTGGCCGGGGATGAAATGCACGCCCTCGGGCAGATGGTGGCCGACCTGATCGACCACGTCCTTCTTGACCGATCCCACATCGGTCACGGTCGCGCCGGGGGCCAGGTGCGGAGCGATTTCCCCGGCCACGCGGCCCATGGCGCCCACGGGTACCGCCAGAACCACCAGATCGGCGCCTTCCACGGCCTCGGAAGCGCTGTCCACGACCCTATCACAAAGCCCGATATCCCTCGCCACGGCGCGCGTTTCCGCCGACCGCGCGGTGCCCACGATCTCACCAGCCAGCCCGTCGCGCCGCATGGCATGGGCCATCGAGCCTGCAATAAGTCCCAGGCCGATCAGCGCCACCTTCTGGTAAATCACGCTCATGCCGTGCCTCCGAAATCCGCCATCGCATCCAGAACGCGGGTCACATCCGCCTCGGACCCGACCGTGATGCGGATGCAGTCGGGCAGGCCATAGCCCGCCACCAGCCGCACGATGATGCCCCTGGCCTTCAGATGCGCGTCAGCCGCCTCTGCCGTCGCAGCATCCCCCATCCGGCAGAGGATGAAATTGCCCTCGGACGGATCGGAGGGAAAGCCAAGCGCCGCCATGCCCTCCGCCAGCCGCTGGCGCTGCACGGTGTTCACGGCCCGGCAATGATCCACATATCCGGTATCGCGCACGGCAGCCTCGGCCCCCGCCAGCGCCAGCGTGGACAGGTTGAACGGCCCGCGCACCCGGTTCAACACGTCGATCACGGCGCGGGGGGCATAGCCCCAACCGACCCGCAGCCCGCCAAGCCCGTAGATCTTGGAAAAGGTCCGGGTCATCACCACGTTGTCACGCGCATCCACAAGGCCCGCGCCGCCATCGAACTCATCCACATATTCCGCATAGGCCCCGTCGAGCACCAGCAGGCAATTGTCCGGCAGCCCGGCGGCCAACCGCGCCACCTCGTTTCCGCCGATCATGGTGCCGGTGGGATTGTTGGGGTTGGCAATGAAGACAAGCCGCGTGCGGCTGGTCACCTTGTCAAGAATCGCGTCGACATCGACCGTCCGCTCCCGTTCCGGCGCGACCACGGGCGTTGCCCCCGCCGCAAGGGCGGAGATCTTGTACATCAGGAACCCGTGTTCCGTATACAGCACCTCGTCGCCCGGCCCGGCATAGGCCTGACACAGGAAGGTGATGATCTCGTCCGATCCCACGCCACAGATGATCCGGTCGGGGTCCAGCCCATGCACCTCGCCAATGGCGTTTCGCAACGCGGCATGATCGGTGGACGGGTAAAGATGCATCGCCCCCGCCGCAGCCTGAACGGCAGCCACCGCCTTCGGCCCCGGCCCGAACGGATTCTCGTTCGAGCTGAGCTTGAGCGGCTTTTCCTGCCCCGCGATGGAGGCCCCCCCGCCCTGGTAGAGCGCGATCTCCATAATGCCGGGTTGCGGGCGGATCTGGGTCATGTTTCGGAACCTTCTGGTAACCTGTCCGGCGCGTTTTAGCGGCCCCACCCGCCCTTGGGAAGCCGCGCCCGACACTCCGGCGGCAATCAGCCTGCGACATCAATGCTTTCGTTAAGGTTAACGCGCCATCCAGTCGCCCCCGCATATCGCCCCCAACGGCAGATCCAATATCTCCCGACATGCGCCTTTCATCTTGGCAAAAATACCTCGGGGGAGTCGCCGACAGGCGACGGGGGCAGCGCCCCCATCCCCGCTCGAAACCTGTCGCAGCCTCAAACGCGCCCCGAAGGGGCGCGCGGGTCGACGTGCCGAAGGCACGGCGAAACCCCTCAGGGTCAGCCCAACCAGCGCCCGTAATCCGCCACCAGCAGATGATCCGGCGCGACATCCTCTTCGATCTTGGCAAACCGCCCGATGGGGTCCCGAAACCAGTTATCCGTCTCGTCGTCATTCACCGTCGACACCTCGCCGATCAGCACATCTCCTCCTTCGCCCCAGAAGGCATGCCAGTCGCCGGGCATCAGGGTGATGCTCTCTCCCGGCTGGAACCGCAGCACCTCACCGGGCGCATAGTCCCGCGCGATCCCGTCGCACAGAACCGTGCCGCCCGCCCTCTCGTCGAGACTGCCATCCGGGGCCGAGCCAAAAAGCTCGATCGCCATGACCGCCCCGCCCCGGTTGATGATATCCTCTGCCTTCAGGTAGTGCCGGTGCATGGGGCTCAGCTGATCCTTGCGGGAAATCAGCAGTTTCTCGGCATAGCACATGCCGCCGCCCCGCTTCAGATCCGCCTGCCGCCCGTTCCTGAGCGTAAACAGAAACAGCCCCATATCCGCGAACCGGCCAGCGCCATAATCGGTGATATCCCAGCCCATTCGGCCCTGCACGATCCCGTCAATCTCGCCCCGGCGCGCCTGCATCTCTTCGGGGGTCCAATAGGCGAAAGGCGGCAGGGCAAAGCCGAAGGACCGGATGAAGGCATCTGCCTCGGCCATGATGTCGTTGATCTCGGAGCGTTTCACTTGAGGGGCCTCCCATCCGCTATTTGCGTCCCCTTCTGCCCTCCGAAACCTGTTCCGGCAAATGAAAACCCCCGCCCGGATCACCGGACGGGGGTCCCTCCCCGGGTCTTTGACACGTTGCCCTGATCAGGCCGCGTCACCCTTTTCTTCGTCCGTGAACAGCCCGCGTTCGATCTGTTCGGCCTCGATCGATTCGAAGAGCGCCTTGAAGTTGCCCTCGCCGAACCCGTCATCGCCCTTGCGCTGGATGAACTCGAAGAAGATCGGCCCGATCACGGTCTTGGAGAAGATCTGCAACAGGATCTTCGTTTCGCCCCCATCGACCACGCCTTCGCCGTCGATCAGGATGCCGTGCTTCATCATCTTCTCTTTCGGCTCGTCATGGCCTTTGACCCGCTCATAGGACAGATCGTAATAGGCCTCGTTCGGGCCGGGCATGAACTTGATGCCAGCGTTCGAGATCAGGTCGGTCGAGGCATAGATATTCTCGGTCCCCACGGCGATATGCTGAATGCCCTCGCCCTTGTAGCGGCGCAGGTATTCGACGATCTGCCCCTTCTCGCCCCGGTCCTCGTTGATCGGGATGCGGATGCGCCCGCAGGGCGAGGTCAGTGCACGGGAATAAAGCCCGGTAAACTTGCCCTCGATATCGAAGAAGCGGATTTCGCGGAAGTTGAAGAGGTCGCCATAGAAGTTGAACCAGACGTCCATATTGCCCTTGTGGACATTGTGGGTCAGGTGGTCGAGGTAGTAGAAGCCCGCGCCCTGCGGGTGGGCACTGCTGATCCAGTCGAATTCCTCGTTATAGGGCGAGGTATCGAAATACCGGTCGGTGAAGTAGATCAGGCTGCCGCCGATCCCCTTGATCGCGGGCCAGTCGAGCGTCTTGTCCGTGCCCTCATAGGCCTCTGCACCCTTGGAAATCGCGTGCTCATAGGCGTGCTGCGCATCGACGACGCGCCAGGCCATGGCAGGCGCGCAAGGCCCGTGTTCTTCCACGAACTTGGCGGCAAAGCTGCCCGGCTCGGCGTTCAGGAGGTAAGAGATATCGCCCTGCTGCCACAGCTCCACCGCCTTGGTCTTGTGGTTGGCGGTGTGCACGAAGCCCATCTTGGCGAAAAGATCGCGCAATTCCTGCGGCTCGGGATGGGCAAATTCGACGAATTCGAACCCGTCGGTACCGGCGGGGTTCTCTTCGGAAATGGTGGCGCGGGGGGCGTCATGCGGGAACGGGCCCATGGGCGTTTCCTCCTGTCTGGTGTTCGCTTGGGCAGAGATTACCGCATACACTCCGCATGAAATGCGCGAAATTCATTGCCATTTCTGAATTCTGTGCGATGAACTAGCGTGATGATGGAACATCACGCGAGATAAGCGCATATGATCGACGACATCGACCGCCGCCTTCTGAAAGCGATTCAGCACAATGCGGGACTGACCGCGCAGGAATTGGGCGACCGGCTGAACCTGTCGGCCAGCCAGGCAGGCCGCCGCCGCCAGCGGCTGGAGCAGGCGGGCATTGTCACCGGCTCCCGCGCCGTGGTCTCGCCCGAAGCGCTCGGGCTCACCGTTCAGGCCTTCGTGCAGGTGCAGATGGCCACCCATGATCCCGCGCAGGTCCGCGCCTTCACCCGGATCGTCGACACGCGGCCCGAAATCATCTCGGCCTGGACCCTGACCGGCGAGGCCGACTACCTGCTCAGGGTCTTCTGCACCGATCTGGGCGCGCTGCACCGGCTGATTCACGAGGTCATCCTGCCCACCCCCGCCGTCGCGCGGGTGCAAAGCCAGATCGTCATGGACCAGCAGAAACCCGACGCGCCGCTGCCCACCTGACAGCCTGTCCTGTTGCCAAACCGCCGCAGACCCGCGATGCTGCACCTGCGAACATTTTCAGGACGACCCGCCCCATGGACAGCATCCTTTTCGAGGCCACGCTCTACCTCGCCGCGATGGTGATCGCGGTGCCGCTTTCGGTGCGGCTCGGGCTGGGGTCCGTGTTGGGCTATCTCATCGCGGGCATCGCGCTGGCCCCGATCCTCTATCAGGTGGGGGCCGATCCGCACGGGCTGCAACATGTGGCGGAGTTCGGTGTCGTCATGATGCTGTTCCTGATCGGGCTGGAACTGAACCCCAAGGGCCTGTGGGAAATGCGCGACAAGCTGGTGGGGCTTGGCGGCGCACAGATCGGCCTGTCTACGGCGGTTCTGGGGGGCGGAGCCTTCATCCTCGGCCTGCCCTGGCAACAGGCGCTGGCCGTCGGGCTGATCTTCGCGCTGTCGTCAACCGCGATCGTCCTGCAAACCCTGACCGAAAAGAAGCTGCTGCGCACCGGTGGCGGGCGATCTGCCTTTTCCGTCCTTCTGACGCAGGATATCGCCGTCATTCCGATGCTGGCGCTGCTGCCGCTGCTGGCCACCGTTCCGGCGGCGCAATTTTCCCCCGATGGCTCGATCCAGCGCCCCGGCATGGAGGCCGCCGCCGAGACCGGCCTGTCGCTGGTCGAGGGCCTGCCCGCCTGGGGCGTGACGCTGATCACCATCGCCGCCGTCGCCGCCGTCATTATCGGGGGCCGCTTCCTGACACGCCCGCTGTTCCAGTTCATCCACATGGCGCGGCTACGCGAGATGTATACCGCCGTCGCGCTGGTCATCGTCGTAGGCATCGCGTTTCTGATGGTGCTGGTCGGCCTCTCCCCCGCGCTTGGGGCCTTCATCGCGGGCGTGGTGCTGGCCAATTCCGAGTTCAAGCACGAGCTTGAGGCGAATATCGAGCCCTTCAAGGGCCTTCTTCTGGGGCTTTTCTTCATCACCGTGGGCGCGGGCATTCATTTCGATGTGCTCTGGACGCATCTTTTCACGATCATCGGCCTGACGCTGGCAGTGATGATCTCCAAGGGGCTCATCCTCTACGGGATCGGCCTTGCAGCGGGCCTGCGGGGCCGCGACCAATGGCTGTTCACCCTCAGCCTCGCGCAGGCGGGCGAGTTCGGCTTCGTGCTGATCTCCTACGCGGTCGGCAGTCACGTTCTGCCCAATCACATCTCTGAAATCCTGCTTCTGGTCGTCGCCCTGTCGATGCTGCTGACGCCACTTTTCTTCATCCTCTACGAGCTCCTGTCAAAGCTGGTGAAAGACACCGCCGAGGAAGGCCCCGCCCACGATGAGATCGACAACCCCGAAAGCATCATCATCGCGGGCACAGGCCGGTTCGGGCAGGTCGTGAACCGGATGCTGCAATTGTCAGGCTTCAAGACCGTGGTGCTGGACGCGGATCTTGCCACGATCCAGCTTTTGCGCCGCTTCGGTATTCACGGCTATTTCGGCGACCCTACGCGGCCCGAACTGCTGCATGCGGCGGGGCTAGACCATGCCAAGGTGCTTGTGGTGGCCATGGACGGCAAGGAAGACGTGCTGAAACTGGTACGCTACGCCCGCCGCCGTCGCCCCGATATCCATATCGTCGCCCGCGCCTATGACCGGGTGCACACCTATGAACTGTATCAAGCGGGCGCAAACGACATCGTGCGCGAGATGTTCGACAGCTCGCTGCGCGCCGGGCGCTACGTGCTCGAAAACATGGGGCTGTCCGAATACGAGGCGCATGAAATGGAGATGGCCTTCTACCGCCACGACCGCCATGTGCTGCGCGAACTGGCCGAGCTGTGGCAGCCCGGCATCCCTCTGGCCGAGAATGACGCCTATGTGGCCCGCTCGCGCGAGTTGAACGCCAATCTGGAAACCGCCATCGCCACGCATCTGGACGAGGCCGAGTTGCCGGAGCCGGTTGAGGACGAAGAGTCCTCTCGGGACGGCGTTTAGCCGTCCGACACACCGGCCTCTGCAAAGGTCGCCATGCCCGAATGGCAGGCAATCGCACCTTTCAGCACGTTGATCGCCAGCGCCGCGCCCGACCCTTCGCCAAGCCGCATGTTCAGCGCCAGCAGCGGCTCTTTGCCAAGCCGTTTGAGCACGGCGCCATGGGCGGTTTCCGCCGACAGGTGCCCCGCCACCGCGTGATCCAGCGCGCCCGGAACGGCCTGTTCCAGCGTGGCCGCTGCCGCCGTGCAGATGAACCCGTCGAGGATGACAGGAATGCGCAGGACACGCGCGCGGGCAATCGCGCCCGCCATTGCCGCAAGCTCTCGCCCGCCAAGGCAGCGCAGCGCCTCCAGCGCGTCCTCGCCCGCCTGCGGGTTCGCCGCCAGCCCCTCGGCCACGACCTGCGCCTTCAGCGCCAGGCCCGCGTCATCGACGCCCGTGCCCCGGCCTGTCCAGTCGGCGGCCTCCCCGCCAAAGAGCGCCAGCGCGATGGCAGCGGCGGAGGTGGTGTTGCCAATGCCCATCTCGCCGGTGACCAGCAAGTCCGCCGCAGGGTCGACCGCAGTCCAGCCGGTCACCAGTGCCGCCAATACCTCCGCCTCGCTCATCGCCGGGCCGGCCGAGAAATCCGCCGTGGGCCGATCCAGATCCAGCGCATGAACCTGCATGGAGGCCCCCGCCGCTTTCGACAGCTGGTTGATCGCCGCGCCGCCCGCCTCGAAATTGGCGACCATCTGCACCGTGACCTCTGCCGGAAAGGCCGAGACACCGCGCGCCGTCACCCCGTGGTTGCCCGCGAAAATCAGCACCTGCGGCGCGGTGAGCGACGGCCGCGCATCGCCGCGCCAACCCGCATACCAGATCGCCAGATCCTCCAGCCGACCGAGCGCCCCCGGCGGCTTGGTCAGCTGCCCGTTGCGGTCCTGTGCACCCGAAACGGCGGCGTTGTCCGGGCCGGGGGCCTCCGCCAGAAGGGCGCGGAACTCGGCAAGGCTGGTGAAGGGCGTGGTCATCGGCGTCGGTCTCTCTGTCATTGCCAAAGGGGCGTTTGGGCGGATATGCCGGATTGTCCAATGGAATGCGACCGAAAGGATCCGGGATCATGGCCCCGCGCGACATTCTGCAACAGATTACCGGCGATCTGCGCCTCGCTCTCGGGCTGCTGACCCGCCTACCCCTGCCGGGTGAGCCGGATATGACCCGTGGCGCCGCAGCGGCCTGGGCCTGGCCTCTGGCGGGGCTGGCCCCTGCCCTGCTGGCCGGTCTGACGATCTGGCTGAGCTCCGGGCTCGGGGCCGGGCTGTCGGCAGCCCTGGCGCTTGCGATCATGGCCATGGTCACCGGTGCCATGCATGAGGACGGTCTGGCCGATACGGTGGACGGGCTCTGGGGCGGCTGGACGGCAGAGCGACGGCTGGAGATCATGAAGGACAGCCATATCGGCACATATGGCGTGCTGGCGCTGGTCCTGTCGCTGCTGGCGCGCTGGTCGCTGCTGGCAGGGCTGATTGCGGCGGGGCAGGCTTTGCCCGCACTGATGGCCACCGCGATGCTGTCACGTGTGCCGATGGTGGCGCTGATGGCCTGGATGCCACCCGCCCGCGCGGGCGGATTGTCTCGGGCGGTGGGACGCCCCCCTCTGGAGTCGGCCGCGATCGGCGCAGGCGTGGCGCTCCTGCTGGCCTTGATCCTGACCGGTGGGGCCGCGATCTGGGCGGCGCTGGCAGTGTCGCTCGTGGCGCTCGGCACCGGTGCGCTGGCACGGGCCAAGATCGGCGGGCAGACCGGCGATATCCTGGGTGCCAGCCAACAGCTTGCCGAAATCGCGGCGCTCGCCATTCTGGCCACAACGCTTTGATCCGGGTGACAAGGCGCTTGCAAGCGCCTTTGGGGAAGCGGTTTCGAAACCGCTTTCAAGGGCCTTCGAAGGCCCTTCCCCGCCCAGAAAAAACCCCGCCGCATAAAATGCAACGGGGTCAATCTGTTCAACCGAAGGGACGGATCAGGCGGCGCGGGCGGTCAGCACTTCGTCGACGCGCTTCTGCGCCCCGGCCTCATCCATGCCGTTCACGGCAGCCAGTTCGCGGGTCAGACGCTCCAGCGCCGCTTCATACAGCTGACGCTCGGAATAGGACTGTTCTCGCTGGTCATCGGCGCGGTGCAGGTCGCGGACCACCTCGGCGATCGAAATCAGGTCGCCCGAATTGATCTTCTGTTCATATTCCTGCGCCCGGCGCGACCACATGGCGCGCTTCACCCGGGCCTTGCCCTTGAGCGTATCCATGGCCTTCTTCACCACATCGGGGCTGGACAGCGAGCGCATCCCGACCTCGGTGGCTTTTGCCGTTGGCACCCGCAGGGTCATCTTGTCCTTCTCGAAGGAAATCACGAAAAGTTCGAGCGACAGCCCGGCGATTTCCTGTTCCTCGATGGACACGATCTGCCCGACCCCATGCGCGGGGTAGACGACATAGTCGTTCGGGCGAAAGTCCTGCGATTTGCGCGATTTGCTCATATGGTTTTCCTTTTACAGCCCGGTCACGGGCGACAAAAACACCGCGAGGAAAGCGGGACTTTCCACTACGGGCTGTCATTCTTTGATTTCATGCGCGGTGTGGCACGACCGCGTCTTGTGCGTTCACGAGACATCCTTTGTAACAGGAATATAGCACAAAATTCGACCATTTCAAAGATTCGCAATGCAACTATCGCCAAAAGCCCTGTTTTCACAGGGTTTTGCCGCAGTGCAACATCACATTTGGCACCAGCAACACCGCCGGCGCCGGGGCGAATCGGTCAGCCGCCCTCGCCCGGGGCTTCCGACAGCAGCGGCAGCTTGCCGTCCTTGCCGTCAAATTCCTCTGCCGTCGGCAGCGGATCCTTCTTGGAAACAATAACCGGCCACATCTCGGAATATTTCCGGTTCAGCTCCACCCATTTTTCCATGTCCGGCTCGGTATCGGGCCGAATCGCGTCCGCCGGACATTCCGGTTCGCAGACGCCGCAATCGATGCATTCATCGGGATGAATGACGAGGAAGTTCTCCCCCTCGTAGAAGCAATCCACCGGGCATACCTCGACGCAGTCGGTGTATTTGCAGTTGATGCAGTTTTCGATCACGGCGTAGGTCATGGCACTTCCGTTCAGCAACTCCTGGGCCGGTTTAATCCGGGCCGGGGCATCATTCAAGCGGGCTGCGGCGTAAAGAACCAAGCGCCCGGCGATCCTTGCCAGAGGGCCGCCCCTTTCCCTCGTATGACGGGTTTTGCGGGACGGTTTCCTTGACCGGTGTCAAATCGTCGTAGAGTTGTTGCGCCTCAGGGGCCGGACCGCGCCTTTCCCCGATCGCCGCCACGCGCACCACCCGCACCTCGCGCCCCTGCGCGAAGGTCAGCACATCGCCGGGGCTAACGGTCGCGGCAGGCTTGTGGACCTTCTGGGCATTCACCCGCACATGACCGCCCGCAACCACGCGCGCGGCCAGGGTGCGGGTCTTGAAGAACCGCGCATGCCACAGCCACTTGTCAAGCCGCAGCCGAGGGGGTGCCCCCTGGGTCAGGAGTTGCCCTTCAGCCCCGCCAGCGCCTGCGCGAACGGGTTGTCGGGGTCGATCTTCTTTTCACGCCGCTCGGGCTTGGCGGAATAGGACTTGGGCTTGTCGTTGCGGGGCCCCTTGGGTCCGCCCTTGCCTTTCGGGCCACCTTTGCCACGGGGCTTGCCGCCCTGTTTGCCACCATCCCGGCGCGGGCCTTGCGGGCCGGACCGGCGGCGGGGTGCCCAGGTGAAGGTGTAGTAGGTCTCCATCTCCGGCTCGGCGGCCTCGGCGCTGCCCTCCTCGGGCAGTTCGACCGGGGCCTCGACCGGTGCTTCGACAGGCGTTTCCGCCGGGGTCTCGGCAGGCGCTTCGGGCGCTTCCGCAGGCGCGTCGCCCGGCACTTCGACGGGGGCCTCGGGCTCGCCACCGGCGGCAGGCGCGGCTTTCACCTTGGCGCGTTCGCCCTTCTCGGCGGCATAGCCAAGCCCGCCCATCAGATCGGCGAACTGGTCCAGCGTCATGCCGGTGATCGACAGCATATCGGCGGTGGCCTCAAAACCCGACCGGCTGTCCTGCTGGCGCAGCATGTCGGCCAGACGTTCCAGCATGTCGATGCGGATCGCGCGGGTGCCAGCCAGGCGATAGCCCGAATTGGTATAATACTCGCGCGGCGCGCCCTCTACAGCGGGGATCGTCACCAGACCCGGCGGCGGGCTTTCGTGGAACTCGTCATGGTCATTGGCCAGACCCCACAGCACCAGGCGCAGGCGCGTGGGCGCGGGTTTCAGCAGTAATTGCTGGAAGATCGTGAACTGACCGAAGCGGACACCATGCTTGCGCAGCAGCCCGCGTGCGTCCTGATCGAGCGCCTTCACGTCCTCGGCCACCTCGGCACGCGGCAGCACGCCAAGCGCCTCGACCAGCCGGAAGGCAAAGCCACGGGCAAGCCCGGTGATCGCCTCATCCCGGCTCATCGCCAGCAGCGGTTCAAAGAGGGTCGCCACTTTGCGGTCGATGAAATGCTGCAACCGGCGCTGCACCTTCTGCATCACCTCGGGGCCGGCTTCCTCATCCACGAAGGCTTCGGCCACGGGCTTCAGAGGCTCGGCACCCTTCACCAGCTTGCCGATCGCCTGGTCGCCCCACATCAGGCCGCCCTGTTCGGTGAAATCGAACTCCGTATCTGGGGCGTTGTAGAACCGGTCGGCGCGCAGGTGGAATTCGGGCCGCAAAGCCGCAACCGCCGCCTGGCGCAGCGTCTTTGCCTCATCGGGGGTTGCGCTGGCATCCTGCCGGAAGCGGAACCCTTCCAGACGGCCGACGAATTCGCCTTCTACCGTCACTTCACCCTTTTCGTTCACGTCGGCCACAAGGCCCTCCTTCTGCTTCAACCGGCGCAGCAATACGCTGGTGCGCCGGTCAACAAATCTTTGGGTCAGACGTTCATGCAAAGCATCTGACAGGCGGTCTTCTACGGCACGCGTGGCCCCGCGCCAATGGCTTTCGTCATCAACCCAGCCGGAACGTTGCGCCACATAGGTCCATGTGCGGATATACGCCAATCGTTTCGAGAGCGTGTCAATATCGCCATCTGTCCGGTCCAGCCGTTTGACCTGACGGGCCATCCAGTCATCGGGCACCCTGCCCACCCCGTGCAGGAATTCGTAGATCCGCGCCAGCAGGGCCGCGTGTTCGGCGTGGCTGATGCCCCGGAAATCGGGGATACAGCAGATATCCCAGAGCAGGCGCACATCCTTGGCACCGCTGATCCGGTCGGCCATTTCCGGCATCGCCGCGATGGTCTTGAGCGCGCGGATATCGTCGGCCTCGCGCGCGCGCGTAAGCCATTCATCCTCTGCCGGGGCCTCCAGCGAGGCAATCAGCCGGTCCACGGTGCCGAACGCCATCCGCTCATTGCGCCAGAAGAGCTTGCCCACGGGCCGGAAGGAATGATTGGTGATCGCCTGCACCACCTCATCCTCCAGCGGGCTGGCCTCGCCCGTCACCCCGAACGTCCCCGGCTGCGTGTGTCGCCCGGCACGGCCCGCGATCTGGGCAAGCTCATTCGGGGCAAGCATCCGCATCTTGCGCCCGTCGAACTTGCGCAGGCCCGAAAAGGCCACATGCCGGATATCTAGGTTCAGTCCCATCCCAATGGCATCCGTCGCCACCAGGTAATCCACATCGCCGTTCTGATAGAGCTCCACCTGCGCATTCCGCGTGCGTGGGCTAAGCGCCCCCATCACAACGGCGGCCCCACCCCGCTGGCGGCGCAGCAATTCAGCAATCGCGTAAACATTCTCGACCGAGAACCCGACAATCGCTGCCCGCGTCACCATGCGGGACAGTTTCTTCGACCCGGTATAGGTCAGCTCCGAAAACCGCTCCCGCCGCATGAACTGCGCACCCGGCACCAACGCCGCAATCGCGCTGCGCATGGTGTCAGAGCCGAGGAACAGCGTCTCATGCAGCCCCCGCGCGTTCAGCAGCCGGTCGGTAAAGACATGCCCCCGCTCGGGGTCCGCGCAAAGCTGGATTTCATCGACCGCCAGAAAATCGCAGCCCATCCCCGCAGGCATCGCCTCGACCGTGCAGACCCAGTATTGGGCACTATCCGGCACGATCCGTTCTTCCCCGGTGATCAGCGCCACCACGCGCGGCCCGCGCAGCGCAACGATCCGGTCATAGACCTCGCGCGCCAGCAGCCGCAACGGCAGGCCGATCACCCCCGTGCGATGCGCCAGCATCCGCTCGATGGCGTAATGGGTCTTGCCGGTATTGGTCGGCCCGAGAACGGCCGTGATGCGCCCCTGGCGTTGCATGGTTCTGCTCTGTCGCCCTTTATCCGGGATCGCGTAACGTTAAAGGGCGGTGCCCTCGGTCGCCCGTTCCAGCCGGGCTATCGCACCATGTAGGTCGGCGCGGTGCGGATGTATAGCGAAGGCGGCACGATAAGCGGCAAGTGCGGCCTCCTGATCACCGACTTCTTCCAAAATCGCCCCGATCCCGGCCAGCGCCCCGTAATGGCGCGGCTCCAGCACCAGCACATGGCGCAGATCCTCCAGAGCAGGCCCGATCAGCCCGGCCAGGAAATAGGCAATCGCGCGGCTGTTATAGCCCTCTGCGAACTCCGGCGCGTGATCGGTCAGGGCGGTCAGATGGTCAATCGCCGCCTCGAAATCCTGTTCCTCAAGCGCGTCCTGCCCACGTCGCAGCAGCAGATCGGCAGAGGCCGAGCCCGACAGACTCAACTGGATCTCGATATCGCGTTCCACCGTCTGCCAATTGGTGGTGCCGGGGTCGGCCAATTGCCGAAACAGTTCGTCCAGCTGATCGGCAAGCCCCTGCCCCGGCAGCAGCCACAGACACAGACACAAGGCAATGGATGCCGTCACGACACTGTTGTATGTTGAACGCATATTCCGCATGGTCATTCCCGAACTTAGCATCTGGGGCCGGTCATTCCAGTGATTTCCGGCCTGAACCTGACGAAGGACGCATCACATGAGCGAGATCATCACAGCAGCCGTGGCCGCACTTTCCGAAAAACTGTCGGGCGGCTTTGACGGAACCGCGAAATTCTCCATCGACGGCGAAGGCGCGATCATGGTCGACGGCAGCGGCGTGCGTGCCGCCGATGACAGCGACGAGGCCGACGTGACCCTGTCTGCCGACGCCGACACCTTTCAGGAGATTCTGTCGGGCGAGCTGAACCCGACCTCCGCCTTCATGGGCGGACGCCTGCGCCTTGACGGCGACATGGGCACCGCCATGCGTCTGGGTGGCCTTCTGGGATAAGCGACGATGGAACCGGCCCCGTTTCTTCAGGATATCGCCGAAGGTCCCGAAGGGGCCAATGCCTACTGGCTGCGCGCCAGGGACGGCACGCGCCTGCGCGTGGGCGTCTGGCCGGCGGGGCCCAAGGGCACCATCCTGATGTTTCCGGGCCGGACCGAATATATCGAGAAATACGGCCGCCTCGCCCGCGAGCTGGCGGATCACGGCTATGGCATGCTGGCGATGGACTGGCGCGGTCAGGGCCTGTCCGACCGGCCCGCGCATCGCCGCGACATGGGCCATGTGGTCAGCTTCGACGAATACCGCGAAGACGTGGATGCCCTGCGCTCCGTACTCGACAAACTCGACCTGCCAAAACCCTGGTTCCTTCTGGGCCATTCCATGGGCGGGGCGATTGGCCTGCGGGCGATCTATGACGGGCTGCCGGTGTCGGGCGTGATCTTTTCCTCGCCGATGTGGGGCATCCGCATGTCGGGCTTCCTCAAGGCGATTTCCGGCGTGGTCATGGGCCTGTCCAAACCGCTCGGGCTGGACAAGAACTTTGCCCCCACCACCGGCCCCGCCACCGCGATGGAATACAACGACAATCCGCTGACCAATGACCGCGACATGTTCAACTACATGGAAGGCCAGGTCGCCAAACACCCGGAACTGGCCCTTGGCGGCCCCTCGATCCGGTGGGTCAATGCGGCGCTGGAAGAAACCGCCGCGCTGATGGAGATGGACCCGCCCGATCTGCCGATGATGGTGTTTCTGGGCAGCGATGAGCGTATCGTCGAGACACCCGCCATCCACACCCGCGCCGCAAGCTGGCCGGGCAGCCGGTTGCAGCAGATCGACGGCGGGCGGCACGAGATCCTGATGGAGGGCGACGCGATGCGCGGCCCGGTGGTGAAGATGATCGCCGACTGGTGCGCCGAGGTTCTGACCGTCAAACGCAAGACCGGCTAGGCCGTCTGCCCGCAAAGGACCGTGCCTGTACCCGCCATCTGTCTGCACGGGGGGTGTACGGGGGGTGCACAGGGGGTGTACACATGGCACCCCCCTGTTTTCAGCCCTCGGGCTGCGCCACCAGAACCCCGTCCTGCAGGTGCAAAACCCGGTCCATCCGGGCGGCCAGGTCCAGGTTATGGGTGGCAATGAGCGCCCCCATCCCGGTTTCCCTGACCAGTGTCAAAAGCGCGTCAAAGACCACGTCGGCGGTGCCGGGGTCGAGGTTGCCTGTCGGCTCATCTGCCAGCAAAACCAAAGGCTTATTGGCCAGTGCCCGGCAGAAGGCCACGCGCTGCTGTTCGCCGCCAGACAGCGCCGCGGGCCGGTGATCGGCGCGGTTTCCCAGCCCCACGCGCGCCAGAAGTTCCGCCGCGCGCGCCTCGGCCTCCGTGCGGGGAACGCCATTGGCCAGCTGCGGCAGGATGACGTTCTCGGCGGCGGTGAATTCTGGTAGCAGATGGTGAAATTGATAAATGAATCCAACACCTTGCCGCCGCGCCGTCGTGCGTGCCCGGTCCCTTGCGCGGGTCAGATCATCGCCCCCGATCCGCACAGTTCCGGCATCCGCCGTATCGAGCAGCCCGGCAATATGCAGCAGCGTCGACTTCCCCGCGCCAGAGGGCGCCACCAACGCCACCACTTCGCCCGGCTGAATGGCCACGGACGCACCCCGCAATACCCGAATTTCCCCAGGCTTTCCAAGCTTGTAGCCCTTCTCGATCCCGTCGAGCGCCAGCACCGGATCACTCATAACGCAGCGCCTCCACCGGGTTCATCCGCGCCGCGCGCCGGGCCGGGAAAATGGTGATCACGAAAGACAGCCCAAGCGACAGCGTCACCGCCGACAACACGTCGCCAAGTTCCAGCCGCGCCGGAAGCGTCGAGAGGAACCGCACCGACGGGTCCCAGACCCCGCCCCCCGCCATCCAGTTCACGGCGGCGAAGATGGGGTCGATCCAGATCGCGAAGGCGCAGCCAAGGGCGACGCCCGCCAGCGTCCCGGCGACACCAATGGAGGACCCGCAGATGAAGAAAACCCTTAGAATCGAGCCCTCTGACAGCCCCATGGTGCGCAGGATTCCGATGTCTCGGCTCTTGTTCTTCACCAGCATGATCAAGCCCGAAACGATGTTCATCGTGGCGATCAGGACGAGGACCGACAGGATGATGAACATCACGTTATCCTCCATCTGCAAGGCCCTCAGAAACGCGCCGGAACTGTCTCGCCAGGTCCAGATGATCACGTCTGCCTCAGCCGCTCGGGTCAGGGGGATGACCATGTTCAGGACGGTATCGGGGTCCGCCACGCTGACCTCGATCTCATCGGCCACCTCGTCGCGGTTGAAATAGGTCTGCGCCTCACCAAAGGGCATATAGATGCGAATGCGATCTATGTCGTAACGCCCAACCTGAAAGATATAGGTTACTTCATAGGCGCTGATCCTTGGGCTGGTGCCAAAGGCCGTACGTGCGCCATCAGGGGAAATCAGGCGAATGCGGTCGCCCACGCTGACGCCCAGTTCCCGCGCTACGCCGATGCCCAACGCCACGCCATAGGGAAAGTCGCCGAGCGCACCATAGGCCAGTTCCGGGTTGGCGACCAGAGGCACCTCAGCCAGATTTTCCGGCGTAATTCCAATGACTTCCACACCCGCATTGCGCCCGTTTGCAGTGGCCATGACCTGCCCGCGAATGACCGGGAAGGCGCTGGTCACTCCCTCCACGTCGCGCAGGCGCTCGGCGATGGCGTCATAGTCCGACAGCACCCTAAGACTGCGCCCGCCCTCGACCTGACGGCCCACGGGGATGACGCTGGCATGGGGGTTCGCGCCCAGGATGGTGCCGACGAATTCATGCCGGAACCCGGCGCGCACCGAGAGCGTGGCAATCAGCGCCATGACCGCCAGCATGATGCCCAGAAAGCTGATCCAGGTCATGACGCTGACCCCACCTTCGGCGCGCTTGGCACGGATATAGCGCCAGGCGATCATGAACTCGAACCGGGCAAAGGGCTTGGGCGGGGTTGGCATGGCTGCTCCTGTCTTGCGCCGCTGATGGCTCGGGCGCTTGGGACGCAGGTTAGCGCAAGGCGCGGGCAGCGGGAACCGCCCTTTCACATGCCCGTTTCACGTTTCGGCGACAGGCCGCCGCCGCATCAAACGCCCCAAACCGGACAGGATCAGAGCCAGCAGGCCATAGCCACCCACAAACCCCACCCCGGCGAAGCCCGCGCCGCTGGCGGTCAGGGGCAGGGCGGGGTGGAAATCCTCCAGCGCGCGGCGACCGATTTCGCTGTCCAGCCGGGCGGGCAGCAACAGGGCGCGTTCCACCGGCCCCGCCGCGCGCAGCAGCGTCAGGTCAGAGGACAGCGCCTCGTATCGTGTGATCGTCCGGGTCATGTCGGCATTGCGGGCAGCCAGGAAGGCTGACCCGGACAGCTCTGCCAGCGCCTCCTCCCGCGTCAGGCCCGCGGATTGCGCGGAGCGGTCGAAGTCGGCCACCACGACCGACAGCTCATCCACCGCGCCCGCCAGCCGCTGCACGTAATGCTGCGACGCCTCAGGAAACTGCGCCATAGCGCCCGCGCCTGCCAGTCCGGCTGCCAGTGCCAATAGTCTCATGGGTCTGCCTGTTCTCTGCTTTTCGGCCAGCATAGCACAGGACGTCCCCATCTGTTGAGGCCCCTGCCCGGCCCCGGCAAAACCCTGCCGCCTGCATATTGGGGGATCGACCTCATGCCCTGCGCGGCCCTCATCCGGCACAACTGGGTCATCGAAACACAGCATCCTTCAGGAGACACCAAGATGACCTTCAAGACCTTCACCAAAGCCGCCCTCGCCGCCGCTGCCTTCGCCGCCACCGCCACGACCGCCAGCGCCTGGGGCTTTGACATCTGCGAGGATGTCACCATGCGCCTCAACAACAATTCCGGTCAGGCGATCGAGATCTATGACCTCGACTACTACGATTTCGGCCAGAGCATCTGGCGGTCCGAGCCGCTGCCCGACCGCGTCATTCAGAACGGCGGCAGCTTCTCCTTCACCCGCAACCTCGAAGACGTGGAAAATGCCCAGACCATGCTGCGCTTCCGCTACCGCGCGACGAACAGCCAGGGCCGGTGGGAAAGCGGCTATGTCGCGCAGAGCAATACCTTCACCTGCCGCCACAACCGGTCTGTCACCGTCAGCGTTCGCTGAAGACCCCTCCTTCCGTCATGCGCCGCGCCTTGGGAAACCGGGGCGCGGTTTTTCTTTGGCGTCAGGGGCTTGCACCGAAATTAACAGATCAGGCGCGCATATTGGGGGATCGACCCCATGCCCCGCGCGGCCCCCATCCGGCACAACAGGATCATCGAAACACGGAAAACACCGACACCAAGGAGACTAGACCAATGACCATCAAGACCTTCGCTAAAGCCGCCCTCGCCGCCGCTGCCCTCGCCGCTACCGCCACGACCGCCAGCGCCTGGGGCTTCGACATCTGTGAAGACGTCACCATGCGCTTCCACAACAACACCGGTGCCGCGATCCAGATCTACGACGTGGACTACTACGATTACGGCCAGGGCATCTGGCGGTCCGAGCCGTTCGAGAACCGCGTAATCCAGGATGGCTACTACTTCAGCTTCACCCGGAACCTCGAAGACGTGGAAAACGCCGACACGCTGCTGCGCGTCCGTTACCGCACCACCAATGGCAGCGGCCAGTGGCGGGGCAACCACCGGGCGCAGGGCAACACCTTCACCTGCCGTCACAACAGCACGGCGAATGTCTACATCCGCTGAGCCCTCTACCCCCAGAAAGTAAAAAACCGCGCCCCAGTCTCTCGGGGCGCGGTTCTTCTTTGTGGGACTGGTCCGGCTGTCAGCCCATATGCGGCGCGTAGATCTCCTGCACACGGGCAATTGCGGCCTCCGGGCTCATCTCTTCGCTCTCGCCCGTCCGGCGGCTGGTCAGTTCCACCACGCCGTTCTTCAACCCACGCGGTCCCACGGTGATCCGCCAGGGCAGGCCGATCAGGTCCATGGTGGCGAATTTGCCCCCGGCCCGTTCGTTGGTGTCGTCATAGAGCGGTTCCAGACCGGCAGCGGTCAGCGCCTTGTAAAGCTGTTCACAGGCGGCATCCGTGGCCTCGTCTCCCTGCCGCAGGTTCACGATCCCCACATGGAAGGGAGTCACACCCTCGGGCCAGATGATGCCCTTGTCGTCATGGCTCGCTTCGATGATGGCGCCAAGCAGGCGGCTGACGCCGATGCCGTGGCTGCCCATGTGGACAGGAACCTTCTTCCCATCCGGCCCCTGCACCTCGGCGCCCATGGTCTCGGAATACTTGGTGCCGAAATAGAAGATCTGCCCCACCTCGATCCCGCGCGCCACGCGGCGGCGCTCTTCGGGGATCTGGTTGAACAGGGCTTCGTCATGGGTCTCGTCGGTGCGGGCGTATTTCGAGGTGAACTCCTCCAGCACGCCCTGACACTGTTCGACGCTGTCGTAGTCGATCTCGCGGTCGCCAAAGGTCAGATCGGTCACGGCGCTGTCATAGAACACTTCCGACTCGCCCGTTTCGGCCAGCACAAGGAACTCGTGGGTATCGTCGCCGCCAATCGGGCCAGAGTCAGCGCGCATCGGGATGGCCTGCAACCCCATCCGTTCATAGGTGCGCAGGTAGCTGACGAGGTGGCGGTTATAGGCGTGCAGCGCGTCCTCTTTGGTGAGGTCGAAATTGTAGCCGTCCTTCATGTAGAACTCGCGCCCCCGCATCACGCCGAAACGTGGGCGGATCTCGTCGCGGAACTTCCACTGGATCTGGTATAGCGTCAGCGGCAGATCCTTGTAGCTGCTGACATGGCTGCGGAAGATATCCGTCACCATTTCCTCGGCGGTCGGCGTATAGAGCAGGTCACGTTCGTGCCGGTCCTGCATGCGCAGCATTTCCTGACCGTAGTCGTCATACCGCCCGGATTCGCGCCACAGGTCCGCCGGTTGCAGGATCGGCATCTGGATCGCGATGTGACCGGCGCGGGCCTGTTCCTCGTGCACGATATTCTCGATCTTGCGCAGCACCTTGAAGCCGAGCGGCAGCCAGGAATAGATGCCGGCGGCCTGCTGCTTGATCATGCCGGCGCGCAGCATGTAGCGGTGGCTGACGATCTGGGCCTCGGACGGGGTTTCTTTCAGAACGGGCAGGAAGTAGCGGGACAGACGCATGTGGGCAGACCTATAGGTTCGTTTGGCCCCTGATTAGGGGAAAGGGCGCGCGGGGGCAATCAGGCTTGCGCGGCGCGGGCGGCAAGGCTGAGACAGACCTTGGTGGCCAGCGCCATATCCTGCACGCTGACCCATTCCAGCGGCCCGTGGATTTCCTGCATCCCGCAGAAGATGTTGGGGCATGGCACGCCAAGCTCGGTCAGGCGAGAGCCATCGGTGCCGCCGCGAATGGCGGTGCTGTCCGGGTCCATCCCGTGTTCCCTGTATGCCTCGCGCGCGAGGTCCACGGGCGACATATCCTTTTCCAACCAGTAGCGCATGTTGCGGTATTGGGGCCGGATCGCACAGGAGATTTCTGCGCGGGGCTCTGTGGCGGCGACGGTATCGCAGACCTGTTGCAGAAGCGCGCCTTTCGCGGCGAGGCCGTCGAGTTCGAAATCGCGCAGGATGAAGCTGAGTTCGGCCTCGGCTGCGGTGCCCGACATGGCATAGAGGTGAATGAACCCGTCGCGCCCCTCGGTCGTTTCGGGCGTCATCGTCACATGCGGCAGGGTCTGCACGATCTTGGCCGCCAGATGCAGCGCGTTGACCAGCTTGTCCTTCGCCCAACCGGGATGCGCAGCGACGCCTTTCACGGTCACAAGCGCGCCATCGGCGGAAAAGCTTTCATATTCCAGCTCGCCGGGCATCGACCCGTCGAGCGTATAGGCGAAATCGGCCCCCAGATCGGCGGGCAGGCGCGCGTCCACCCCACGCCCGATTTCCTCGTCCGGGGTGAAGGCGATGCGGACTTTTCCGTGTTTCCGATCCGGGTCAGACAGCAGCTTGCGCGCCATCGTCATGATGATCGCGATGCCCGCTTTGTCATCGGCCCCAAGCAGCGTTGTGCCGCTGGCGGTTATAATGTCCTCGCCCACTTTCTCGGCCAGGTAGGGCGCGTTGTCGGGGGACAGTTTCAGCCCCGGCGCATCGGCGAAGGTGATGTCGCCGCCGTTGTAATGGCGATGCACCACGGGTTTCACCCCGGTCGCGTTGAAGGCGGGCGCGGTATCCATATGGGCGCAGAACCCGATAACCGGCGCGCCGTCTACCGTAGCGGGGATCGTCGCCAGAACCGCGCCGTACTCGGTCAGCGTCACGTCCTTTGCCCCGATCTCCTCCAGCTCCGCCTTCAGGACGCGCGCCAGATCCAGCTGGATCGCGGTGCTGGGAGAGGTCGGAGAAGCCTCATCGCTCTGGGTGTCGATGGCGGCGTAGCGGACCAACCGGTCCTCCAGTTCGGCGTCGAAGTCTGTGCGCATTTAGGGTCCTTTCTGCTGGATCGCATCAGGGCCAAGCAGCCCGGAACTGTCAAGTCGATTGACCCCGCCGCGCGGATGGTGATTGTAACCGTTTGATGACACCACAGGCGGAGCGCCCCAAATGCTGACCATCACAGAACCGGCCCGCGAAGTTCCCGTCGTGCACCAGACCGATGTGCTGGTCGTGGGCTCCGGCCCTGGCGGGCTGGCCGCCGCATTGGCCGCTGCACGGGCGGGGGCGGAGGTGACGCTGCTCGACCGGTTCGGCTGTTTCGGGGGCAATATCACGGTGGTCGGCGTCGAAGGCTTCGCCTGGTACCGGCATGAACAGACCGTCGAGGCTGGCGGCATCGGCTGGGAATTCGAGGAGCGCGCCAAGGCCATGGGCGCGGCGGTGCCCGAAAGCCAGTCGCTGTCCTATGAGCTCGACAGCGAAGGCTTCAAGCTGGTCGCGGATCGGCTGGTCGAGGAGGCGGGTATTCACCCGATGCTGCACCGGGTCTTCGTGGCTCCGATCATGGAGGGCAACGTGATCAAGGGCGTGATCGTCGAAAGCAAAGCCGGGCGCGAGGCGGTGCTGGCCAAGCGCGTGATCGACGCCACCGGCGACGCGGACGTTGCGCATCGCGCCGGTGCCCCCACCCGCAAGACCCCGCTGGAGGAAACGCAGGCCGCATCGGTCATGTTCCACGTTGCGGGCGTCGACAAGCAACGGTTCATGGAGGGCGTCAAGGCCGACCCGCAGACCTATGCCAACTGGTCCACCGGCGAATGGCAGGTGGAAACGGACGGCAAGGAAGACGAGATGTTCTCGCCTTTCCTCGCCAAACCCTTCGCGCAGGCGATCCGCGACGGGGTGATCCCCGCGCATCTCAATACCATCGGCGGCACCTGGGGCGCGGTGCATGACAGTGGCGAGATGACCTACATGAACCTCGTCCACCTCGCGGGCTGCGACGGGGTCGATCCCGACAGCCTGACGAAGTTCGAGATCGAGGGCCGCAAACAGGCGATGCTGGCCATCGAGGCGCTGCGCCGCTACACGCCTGGCTGCGAGGGCGTGCGGCTGCGCAATTTCGGCATGTCCATCGGCATCCGCGACAGCCGCAAGATCGACGCGGTCTACAACATGACCGAGGCGGATGTCCGCCATCAGGGCCGGTTCGAGGACACGATTGGCATCTACCCCGAATTCATCGACGGCTATGGCATCCTTATCCTGCCCACGACGGGGCGATACATGCAGATCCCCTACCGGTCGATGCTGCCCAAGGGGATCGACAACCTGCTGGTCACGGGCCGCGCCATCGGCGGCGACAAGGTATCCCATGCAGCGGTGCGCAACATGGCCTGCTGTGCGGTCGCGGGGCAAGGCGCGGGCGTGGCGGCGGCACTGTCGCTCAAATCGAACCGGGGTCTGGCGGATGTGGACCTGTCCGCCGCTCAGGCGGAGCTGACCCGGCAGGGCGTGCGCATCCACTAGGCGGCCCCGCGGCTGAGAGGGCACTCATTCAGGCGCGGGAACCTCCAGCACGATGTGACCCTTGCGCCAGACCTGATGGGCATCGTTGGTCCCGTGCTCATCCTTCCGAAAACCGATATCCGCCAGAAGATGCGGGGACAACTCCGCAAGCCGCAGCAACTCCGCGTCGCGGCTGGCGCATTGACCGTGCCCCAACACGCGCCGCCCGAAAGCCGACATTCCACGCAGGATACGGAACAAAGCCCCTGAGCGTTCATGAGTGGCTAAGGGTGATATTTCCTGAACGAATGCCATCTACACGCTCCAATCATTGCCGCTTGATGCCAGATTAAGTTGGACTTTGGCCTTGCTGCAAACCACAATTCCTCGCATCATGAGTGAGTAAATCTGATCCAAAGGCACCCTATGCGCCTCCCCCCTCTCAACGCCCTGCGCGCCTTCGAGGCGGCGGCCCGGCACGATGGCTACATCGCCGCTGCCGAAGAGCTGCACGTCACGCGCGGGGCCATCAGCCGGCAGGTGAAACTGTTGGAGGAGCATCTGGACGTGCAGCTGTTCCATCGTGGCCATAACGGCGTGACACTGACCGAGGCGGGCCGGGACCTGCTGCCGGTGCTGACGGATGCGTTCGGCAAGATCGCAGCACAGACCGACCGGATGACCGATCAGGCAACAGCACTGCGCATCATCTGCCCGCCCACCCTGTCGATCCGCTGGCTTTTCCCGAAACTGGCGCAGTTCCGGCAGGCGCACCCCGAAACCCCGGTCCGCCTGACAACCGACTTCTACGGGCAATCCGGGTTCGATGCGACGCGCTATGATCTTGGTGTTTCGCTGGAATTCTGGCCGGGTCGGTCGCCGGACATACAGATCCAGCCGGTGTTCCCGATGCGCCTGTCCCCTGCCTGCGCGCCCGCGCTGCTGGAGGATGGCCCTCCGCTTGCCTCCCCTGCCGATCTTGGGCGTTTCACATTATTGCACGAAAGCGCGGCGCGAGAGGACTGGCGCACTTGGGTCCAGCATTTCGGCGTCGACGGGCTCGATCCCGGTCAGGGGGAAGCCTTCCCAAATCTCGACATGGCGGCAAAGGCGGCGGTGATGGGGGCCGGCGTCGTCATGGCCGATCTCTCCCTCTGCCGCGAAGAGCTGGAGCGCGGTGCGCTTTTGCTGCCCTTCCCCGACATGGCCTGCGCCACGCCCCATGGCCGCTATGCGCTGATCGGCGCGGCAGACCGCTGGAACACGCCGGGAGTGAAGACCTTTCGAGACTGGATCGCGGCGGAATCCGCCCGCTGAGCCATGTCGACCGATGGTTTTAAGGACAAACGGCACGCGCGCATCTGTGTCGCGTTTGTAAGAGAGTGAACTAAACGGCAGGAGTGTCCCCATGCCCCGCAATCCGAAGAGCAAAGCGACAGGCTATTCCGGGAAACCGCTTTATCAGAAGCTCGGCCTGAAACCCGGGCTAAGCTACCTCGCCCTGAACCCGCCCGCGCATCTGGATGATCTGCTGACCGGGGCCGAGGGAGTTAAGAGGCTATGTGCGCCGGACAAGGCCGATATTGTCCTCCTGTTCTGTTCCGACCGTGAAACGCTGGATGCACAGGGCCCCGCCGCGCTCGATCTGGTGGCGGAGAAGGGGATGCTCTGGATCAGCTGGCCCAAGAAATCCTCGCCCCTGTTCAGGGACCTCACTGAAGACGGGTTGCGCGAGGTGATGTTGCCGACGGGATGGGTCGATGTGAAGGTCTGCGCCGTGGATCAGGACTGGTCGGCCCTGAAATTCCTGCGCCGCAGGGTGTGAGGCACCACACTAGACGGGCTTTGTCGCGATCTGGCTGACATAGGACATGAAGCCGAAGAAACGGTTCTCTTTGAGGCGCGCCACGGCTTCAGCCTTCAGCGCCTCAGCGGTCTCGGAGAGCAGCAACCCGGTCTCCACCATACGTTCTGCCCCGCGTGCAATGACGGTCATGAAATAGGCCGCATCGCCATCAGCGACATAGCCATGCCCCTGACGCGCACCCATGTTGAAACCGCATTCAGTCAGCATTCCGCCGATCTGACGCATGATCCAGAGGTTCGTGACATTCTGGTTGATCATGAAGCGGACAAGCTGATCAAGCGGATCGAAATCGGCAATCTGGGCGGTGGCCGTGTCGTAGTCTCCATCGCAGATTGCCAAAACACCCCCGGGTTTCAGTACACGGAAAGCTTCTTTCAGGACATCTTCCGGACCTGGGACGTGACACAGAAGCGTGTGCATCAGGACGAGGTCAACCGACCCCGTCGGAAGCCCGGTCCGTTTCGCATCGCCAATCTCGAAGCTTAAACGGTCATCATCGGAAAATCTTTCAATGGCGCGCTGTGCAAGGATCGGAGAAGGCTCGATTCCAACTGCCCTGGCCGCCCCGGCCATGGTCAGCAGATCCTTGGTGACATGGCCCGTTCCAGAGCCGAACTCTACCGCCAATGCATCAGCGGGAAGCTGTAGCCCGCTCAGATAGGCTGCACGGATGGCAACCTGGCTGGGGTCGAGACAGCGGGAGTCCAAGGCATCTGCGATCTGTGCCTGAACCTTTTTATTCTGTGATCCCAAGTCTGAATATGGGTCTGACATGTGTCACCTCGGGTCAGAACTAATAAAAGTGACCCGACCCTAGCACAACCACAGGACGATTTACATCATGACCGGTACGCCTGACCATGCAGGGTGAACATTGTCTTACCGCAGCCCCTTCACCACCGGCTCGGCCCCGATGGCAGCCGCAAGCGCCTTGAACCGGGCCTGCGCCACTTCACCGAAGAGATCGCGGGCGGTATCGGTCTTCAGGGTCAGCTCCAGAATGCCCTTTTTCGGGTAGAGCTTGAGCTTGCCGTGATCCAATGGCTTTTCCAGCGTGAACATCGCCCCGAACCGCATGGCGCGGCCCATGATCTCGGCCTGTTGGACCTGCTTCTCTGTCAACAGCTCCAGCAAGGGATCAAAGCCGGTGTCCTTGCGGCTGGACTTGTAGCGGTGCAGCAATGCAAGACCCAGATAGACCCGTTCCTCATGGGTCAGGCCGCCCAGGTTGGCGCGCGTGGCATTGTCGAAACAGACCTCGGCGCGGTAGTCGGGATGCGCCCGCCAGCTGACGTCATGCAACAGGCACGCCGCCCGCATCACGCGTTTCATCTCGGGACGAATACTGCCGAAGAGCGGCTCAATGAAGCGGTAGAGCGCCCGTCCGAAACCGGGCATCCGGGCATTGGCGAGTTCCATCTGATAGGCGGCTTCGATCAGCGGATCACGCTGGCGCTGTTCGTCCGACATCTGCTCGTAAAGCAGCCCTTCACGGATACCGTAAGACGAGATTGCCACCTCATCGGGCTTGAAGCTGCGCACCAGCTCTTTCAGCACCAGCGAGGCCAGCGGCACAAGCGCCATCCGTTCGGCACTGGTGCCGGTACGGGCGCGCAGGTCTTCCATATCCGCCTTCTGGATATAGGCAATCGTGGCGCGGATATCCTTGCGCGACATCCGGTATTCATGCAGCACCTTCAGCGGATAGCCCTGACGCTCCATGTCGATCCGGGCAATCGCCCGCCACGACCCGCCCACAAGGAAGAGGCGCCCCGCTGGTTCCGTGAACTGTTCCCTCAGCACGGCAATGCGATCCTTGATATGGGCCTTGATCGCCTTCTTGCCGCCCTTGATCCCCTGCAACTTCAGCGGACCCAGATCAGAGGTTTCGCGCACCCCGACCTGCCCGTCGCCAAGCAGTTCCGCCAGTTCCATGGAGGAACCGCCGATATCGCAAATCATGCCGAACGCGCCGGGCCAGCCAAGCAGCACCCCCTGAGCGGACAGCCGCGCCTCTTCCTGCCCGTCGATCACGTGAATGGTCAGGCCGGTTTCACGTTCCGCCTCGGCCTTGAACTCGGGGCCGTCCTCGGCCTCTCGCATCGCGGCGGTGGCGACGGTGACCAGTGAGGTCACGTTCATCCCTTTGGCCAGTGCCGCGAAGCGTTTCAACGCCGCCAATGCGCGGGGCCGGCCCGTTTCCGACAGTCGCCCTGTCTGGGCAAAGCCCGCCCCAAGGCCACAGAGGATTTTCTCGTTGTAAAAATAGGCAGGTGAGCGCGCCGCGCCGTCAAACACCACCATCCTGACCGAGTTCGAGCCAATGTCGATCACGCCCACACGCGCCAGGTTCCGCGCGTGCGGATCCTGGAAAAGTGGCGTCCCGAAAAGCCCCCCGTCGGCCACCGTTCCGGACCCTGCGATACGCGGATCCGCCAATTCGGCTTGTCCCATCATGGCTTGGTCATGGCACGGGAAAAGCGCTTTGGTCAATCATGCGAATGCGTCAATTCAGGCACATCCGCCGCCCCCGCCGATCCGCGTCCCGAAAGCGACGGATTCTGCATGAAAAACCGGTGGCAGGAAAAGGGCTTGTCGATCTGATCGAGGTCAGGGCGCACGAAACTGCCATCTGCCTGCAAGACCCAGCTTTGCGCCACATCCGCCAGGTTCGCCGCCATGATCTGGCTGACGATCTGCGCTTTCACCGTGGGGTTGGTGCATTCCACCAGCGTTTCCACCCGGCGGTTGAGGTTGCGCCCCATCCAGTCGGCGGAACTGATATAGACCCGCGCCTTCTTGGCGGGCAGTCCATGACCATTGCCGAAACAGACGATCCGGCTGTGTTCCAGGAACCGGCCCACGACCGATTTCACGCGGATGTTTTCCGACAGCCCCTTCACACCCGGACGCAACCCGCAGATGCCCCGGATCACAAGGTCGATCTTCACCCCCGCCTGGCTGGCCTCATAAAGCGCGTCGATCACATCAGGCTCGATCAGGCTGTTCATCTTGGCCCAGACCATTGCCGGTTTGCCCCCGCGGGCATGGTCCGCTTCGGCCTTCAGGTTATCGATGATCGTCGATTTGAGATTAAGCGGCGAGATGCGCAGATTGTCCAGCTTCTCGGGTTCCGCATAGCCGCCCACATAGTTGAACACCTTGGTTGCATCGCGGCCAAGCGCGTCGTCACAGGTAAAGAGGCTCAGGTCCGTATAGATCCGCGCGGTGATCGGGTGGTAATTCCCGGTCCCGAAATGGGTATAGGTCACCAGCCGGTCGCCTTCACGCCGGACAACGGCGCTGATCTTGGCGTGGGTCTTGTAGTTGATGAAGCCATAGACCACATGCGCGCCTGCCCGTTCCAGCTTGCGCGACTGGCGGATATTGGCGGCCTCGTCGAAGCGGGCTTTCAGCTCCACCAATGCGGTGACAGATTTGCCGTTCTCCGCCGCTTCGCACAGCGCATCGACGATGGGGGACTCGTTGGACGTCCGGTAAAGCGTCTGCTTGATCGCCACCACGTTGGGATCACGCGCCGCCTGCGCCAGGAACCGGATCACCATGTCGAAGGTTTCATAGGGGTGGTGCAGCAGCATGTCCTTTTGCCGGATGGCCGAGAACATGTCGCCCTCATGGTCCTGCACCCGTTCGGGCACCCGCGGGGTGAAGCTGGGCCAAAGCAGATCGGGTCGCTCATCAAGTACCAGCTCCTTGAGCCGCGCGAGGCCGATCATGCCGCGCACCTCGACCACCTCGTCGCCGATAACGCCAAGCTGCTCACAGATTTCCTCTTTCAGCGCGGGTGGTGCCCCGGCGGACACCTGCAGGCGCACCACATGGCCACGGCGGCGACGCTTCAGCGCGGTCTCGAACTCGCGCACGAGGTCTTCGGCCTCTTCCTCCACTTCCAGATCGCTGTCGCGCAGCACCCGGAACATGCACGATCCGGTCAGCTTGTAGCCGGGGAACAGCGTGCCGATCTTCAGCAACAGCAATTCCTCCAACGGCAGGAACCGCGCGGCACCTTCCGGCGCGGGCAGGCGCACGAAGCGGTCGATCTGGCCGGGGATCGGCAACAGCGCCTGCAAGGGGCGCCCGTCGCGTTCCCTCTTCATCTGCAGGGCCAAAGACACACCTTCATTCGGGATGAAGGGGAAGGGATGGGCCGGGTCGATGGCGAGCGGCGACAGGACCGGGAAGACGTTGGACAGGAAGATATCGTCAAGCGCGGTCTTATCGGCGGATTTGAGGGCCGAGCGCGTCACGACGGTGATCTTCTCCGCCTCCATCTCGGATTTCAGCGCATTCCACGCCGCCTGCTGAGACTGCATCAGCTTGCGCGCATCCGCATTGATCAGGCGCAGCTGTTCCGTCGGGGATCGCCCATCATCGGAAGGCGTCGTGTTGCCCTCATTCGCAAGCTCGCGCAGGCCCGCGACACGGACCGTGTAGAACTCGTCCAGGTTGGCCGCCGAGATCGACACGAAACGCACCCGTTCCAGCAGCGGTACGCGGGGGTTTTCCGCCTCTTCCAGCACCCGCCAGTTGAAGGCCAGCCAGCTGAGTTCACGGTTGAAAAACCGCTGCGGTCCGCTGCGCTGCGCTTCGGGCAGGTCGACCGGGGCGGGGATGGGTTCGTGCAGGAAATCGGCGTTGATCATGTGGCTGCCATAGGCTTGAGGTGTGACACCCGCGTGACACTCATTCCGCCAACTCCGCGAGAAGCGTGGCAATCATGGGCTTCGTGGGTCGCGTCTTGTCGCGCAGGGCGCGGGCGTCGATGGCCTCGACCAGCTGTCGGGCCGCAACGAAGGACCGCTCCATCCGCAGAACCGCATAGGATATCAGCTCGGGGCCGAGCGCAAGCTGACGGTCCGCCGCAAGCTTGACCATGACCGCAGAGAGCAGCGCATCGTCGGGGCCTTGCAGTTTCAGCACGCCTGCCTGCTGCATGCGGCTTTTCAGGTCCGGCAGGGTGACGGGCCACCGCGCGGGGTCCGTCCGTGCCGTCAGCAACAGCCGCCCGCCCTGTCCGAGCACCGCGTTGTGCAGGTGAAAGAGCGCGGTTTCGGCGGCGTTTTCGGTGATCCTTTCGGCATCCTCGACCACAAGCGCGGTGCCAACATGCTCGGGCGACAGGTCTGCCAGCGCCCCGGCGTCGATCACTCTCGCGCCCGTCATTGCGGCCCAGACATGCGCCAGATGGGTTTTGCCCGACGCCTCCGGCCCGACCAGCACCATTTTGCCATGCGGCCAGCTCTCCCACGCTTCGATTCCGGCCACGGCAGCGGCATTGGCATCGGACACATAGAATTCATCGCGCCCGAGGGCGGTGCGCACGGGAAGGTCAAGAAGAAGCTGTTCGGCCATGGCTTACATGTCGTCGTCTTCGGCGCGGCCTTCAAGACCTTTGTAAAGCCGCCCCTCTCGATACTGCGCCATGCCGTAGCGCACCAGAACCCCGATCATCGCGGCAACGGGCACCGCGACCAGCATGCCGACGAAGCCGAAGATGGACCCGAACGCGGCAAGCGCGAAAAGCAGCCAGACCGGGTGCAACCCGACCGAGCTGCCAACAAGGTTGGGGGTCAGCACATTGCCCTCTGCCACCTGACCTATGGCGAAGATCACCGCGACGATGCCGATCCGCAGCCAGTCGGTGGCGTGGCGCACGGTCTCGCCATCCACCACTTCGCTGTACCCCCAGTACTGAAACAGGGCGAGGCCGATGGCCAGCACACCGCCCACCAAAGCGCCCACGTAAGGAATGAAGGTCAGCGCCCCGGCGATCAGCCCGACAATCAGGCCAAAGTTCAGCCCCACGGACATCAAAGCGATGGCGTAGAAGATGCCGAGGATCAGGCACACCGTCCCCTGACCGCGCACGAAACTGGCCAGCGTCCGGTCAATCTCGGACGCCAATTGCCGGATCACCGGCGCATGATCGCGGGGCAGCAGGTCGTCGATGCCAGCAATCATCCGGTCCCAGTCGAGCAGCAGGTAGAAGGCCACCACCGGCGCGATCACCAGAACCACGACGCTGTTGATGGCCGCGCCTGCCGAGGACAGGACCGAGGAGACGACGGTGCCGATCTGGCTGCGGGCCGAGGCCAGCACGTCGGCGATGGTCTGGCGCGCGGCACTGTCTTCCTGAATCAGCGTCGGGAACCGCTCCACCAGCACATCGCGCACGGTTTCGTAAAGCTCGGGCGCGGCCTGCACGAGGGCGATCACCTGCCCGATCAGCATCGGCAGCACCAGAAGCAGCGCCAGAAGGAACAGCAAGACCGAGAAGGCAAAGATCACAACCGTTGCCCAGGCCCTTGAAAAGCCGCGATCTTCCAGCCGGTCGGCCAGCGGATCGAGGCAATAGGCAATCGCCCCGCCCACCACGAAGGGCAACAGCACCTGCCCCAGAAACCACATGAGCAACAGAAAGACAGCCGCCGCGATTCCCCAATAGGTCGCTTGCTGTTTCACGGGCAGGGCCATGGGGCGATCATCCTTCCAGGAACGGCGGTCAGTTGTCCCAAGCTGCCCCTGACGGGCGGGGTTTTCAAGCCGAAGCTGGCAAATTCGCTGATCATGGCACGAACGCGAGAGATTGGCTGAGCCTCGGGCGCTGCGTGTCACGGGTGCCCCGGCCGGTCCGCCCCCGCTGGCAGAAGGGTACCCATGGAAAAAGACCCCGCCTTGGACGGGGCCTTTCAGTGTCTCGTTTCAGGGATCAGCCGCGCGTTTCGCGCACGATGTCGAGGATCTTCTTGGCCGCTTCGGGGATGTTCGTTCCCGGCCCGAAGATCGCCTTCACCCCGGCCTTGTAGAGGAAATCGTAATCCTGCTGCGGGATGACCCCGCCGCAGATGACGATGATATCCCCGGCCCCTTCCGCCTTCAGCGCCTCGATCAGCTTGGGCGCCAGCGTCTTGTGCCCTGCCGCCTGGGAACTGATGCCGATGATATGCACGTCATTGTCGATGGCATCCTGCGCGGCCTCTTCCGGGGTCTGGAACAGGGGCCCGACATCCACATCGAACCCGATATCGGCGAAGGCCGTGGCGATGACCTTGGCACCCCGGTCATGCCCGTCCTGGCCCATCTTGACGACCAGCATGCGCGGGCGGCGGCCTTCCTCTTCGGCGAATTTTTCCACATCCGCCTGGATCGCGGCAAAGCCTTCATCGCCCTCATAGGCCGCGCCATAGACCCCGGCCAGCGTCTTGACCTCGGCCCGGTGGCGGCCGAACTGCTTTTCCATAGCCATGCTGATTTCTCCGACAGATGCGCGGGCGCGGGCCGCTTCGACGGCCGCCTCCAGCAGGTTGCCGCCCTCTTCGGCGCGGCGGGTGAGTTCATCGAGCGCGCCCTGGCAAGCGGCTTCGTCGCGCGACGTACGGATCTTCTCCAGTCGGGCAATCTGGCTGTCGCGGACTTTCACATTGTCCACGTCGAGAATGTCGATCGGGTCTTCGTGATCCTTGCGGTACTTGTTCACGCCGACGATCACCTCGTCGCCCCGGTCAATCATCGCCTGCCTGCGCGCTGCCGTTTCCTCGATGCGCAGCTTGGGCATGCCGGAGGCCACGGCCTTGGTCATGCCGCCCATTTCCTCGACTTCCTCGATCAGCGCCCAAGCCTTGTCTGCCAGTTCCGCCGTCAGCGCCTCGACGTAGTAGGAGCCCGCCAGCGGATCGACCACGTTGGTGATGCCGGTTTCTTCCTGAAGGATCAGCTGGGTGTTGCGGGCAATCCGCGCGCTAAACTCGGTCGGCAGGGCAATCGCCTCATCGAGCGCGTTTGTGTGCAGCGACTGCGTGCCGCCAAGCGCCGCCGCCATCGCCTCATACGCCGTGCGGATCACGTTGTTATAGGGGTCCTGTTCCTGCAAGGACACGCCAGAGGTCTGGCAATGGGTGCGCAGCATCTTGGAGCGGGGGTTTTTCGCACCGAATTCATCCATGATGCGGTGCCACAGGAGCCGCGCGGCGCGCAGCTTGGCGGCCTCCATGAAGAAGTTCATGCCGATGGCAAAGAAGAAAGACAGCCGCCCGGCGAACTTGTCCACATCCATGCCCGCGTTGATCGCGGCGCGCACATATTCGCGCCCGTCCGCCAGCGTATAGGCCAGCTCCTGCACCAGGTTCGCGCCCGCCTCCTGCATGTGGTAGCCGGAGATAGAGATCGAGTTGAACTTCGGCATCTCGTTCGAGGTGTATTCGATGATGTCCGAGATGATCCGCATGCTCGGCTCAGGCGGATAGATATAGGTGTTGCGGACCATGAACTCCTTCAAAATGTCGTTCTGAATGGTCCCTGCGAGCAACGCCTTGTCATGGCCCTGTTCTTCCCCCGTCACGATGAAATTCGCGAGGATCGGGATCACCGCGCCGTTCATGGTCATCGACACGGAAATCTTGTCCAGCGGGATGCCATCGAAGAGGATCTTCATATCCTCGACGCTGTCGATGGCCACACCGGCCTTGCCCACGTCGCCCTCAACGCGGGGGTGGTCGCTGTCATAGCCGCGATGCGTGGCCAGGTCGAAGGCGACCGACACGCCCTGTTGCCCGGCAGCCAGCGCCTTGCGGTAGAAGGCGTTCGACTCCTCAGCCGTGGAGAACCCCGCATACTGCCGGATCGTCCAGGGGCGGCCCGCATACATGGTGGCCTTGACGCCGCGCGTGAACGGCTCCTGCCCCGGCACGCTGCCCATATGCGGCAGATCGGCGGTATCCTCCTCGGTATAGAGGGGTTTTACGGCGATGCCTTCCAGCGTGTTCCAGGTCAGATCATCCAGCGCACGGCCCCGGAGTTCCTTTGCGGCCATGTCCTGCCAGGCTTGGGTCTTGTCGCTCATCTTCTCGGTCCTCTTCTCAATCCCGCGCCGGGGGGCAATCGCCCCTGCC
Organism: Nioella sp. MMSF_3534; assembly: GCF_030732985.1. Taxonomy (GTDB): domain Bacteria; phylum Pseudomonadota; class Alphaproteobacteria; order Rhodobacterales; family Rhodobacteraceae; genus Nioella. The sequence continues at coordinate 44,739 of NZ_JASHJX010000003.1, read as the reverse complement.
CCGCGCCATGCAGGGACGCTTTCTTGCGCCCATGCGGTTATGCCTCTTCGCTTTCACGGAACGCGCGCCTATATCTTTGACATACGGAGGTTTCATGCGCGCAGTCCTGTTCCTTTTGCTGGCCCTGACGCTCGCCCTGCCGGGCGTTGCACAACAGGCCGACGCCCCGGTTGAGGCGGAAGTTGCCGTGCCGGTGCTGCAAGTCATCGACGCGGTTGAAAGCGGTATCACGCTGGACGAGCTCATGTGGGTCTCGCGGCCCATCGTGGTCTTTGCCGATACCGACCGCGACCCCCGCTTCCAGGACCAGATCGACCTGCTGCTGGAACGGCCCGGCCCTTTGCTGGAGCGTGATGTCGTGGTGGTCATTGATTCCGACCCCGACGCCGAAAGCCCGGTCCGGCAGGCACTGCGCCCGCGTGGGTTTTCGATGGTGATCATCCAGCGCGACGGGCATGTCGCCTTGCGCAAGCCCAACCCGTGGGATGTACGCGAAATCATGCGCGCCATCGACAACCTGCCGATGCGGATCGAGGAGATGGGGCTGTCGCAATAGGCCGTTTTGGTCATGCCTCGCCTCCCATGCCGCCCAGGATCACGCCCCCAGCCAGGAACAACGCGCCAAGCGCCACCAGCCCCGAGGTTGCCGGATCGGTCTGAAGCCCGATCACCGCGCCCATCATGCCACCTCCCGCCAGCAGCAGCGCCAAAGCGGCCACGGCCGCCAAGAGCAACCACCGACGCCCAAGCCACAGCTTCAGCGCCCCGGCCCAAATGCCCGCACCGGCGACAATCGCCAGCAGCATCGCGGCCACCAGAGGCCCGGTCTTCACCTGATCGTCCAGGAAATCGGCCAGCAGCAGCCAGAACACACCCGCCATCACCCCGAGCCCGGCCAGAAAGCCGAGCCCGTGCACCACCCAGATCCGGGCAGGGGCATATGGCGGGCGGGATGTCATCACTCGAATTCCATGATCACGTCATCAACGGCAAGGCTGTCGCCCGCCGCTGCGTTGATCTTGGACACGATGCCTTTCTTCTCGGCCCGCAGGATGTTCTCCATCTTCATCGCCTCAACGGTGCACAGCGCCTGGCCCTCCTGCACTTCCTGACCGACCTCGACATTCACCTTCACGATGAGGCCCGGCATCGGGCAGAGCAGCAGTTTCGAGGTGTCGGGCGCGACCTTTTCGGGCATCAGCGCCGCCAGTTCCGCCTGACGCGGGCTGCGCACCTTCACGGCCAGATCGGCCCCGCGCGTCCGGATACGGAAGCCCTGGGTGATCTTGCCCACCTTCAGCACCAGCGGGCTGCCGTTCACATCCAGCACTGCCAGCTGGTCGCCCGGCGTCCAGTCGCTGGCCACCCGCAGCACCTGCCCATCCGGGAAGGTCACGGTCGACCCTTCGTGATCGGCGTCGATATGCACGGGGAAGCTTTCGCCCTGCAGCGCCACGACCCAATCGGTCGCCACGCGGCGTTCATGGTTGTCCATCCGGCCAGACACGCGGGCACGGCGGATCTCGGCCACCCGGTGCATGGCAGCGGCAGAGGCCGCAACCCGGCGCAGCTCCTCCTCTGGCAGCGTCACGCCCTCAAAGCCCTCGGGATATTCCTCGGCAATGAAGGCGGTGGTCATGTCGCCCGAGATGAATTTGGGGTGATCCATCACCGCCGACAGGAAGGGCAGGTTGTGGCCGATGCCCTCCACCTCGAAACTGTCGAGCGCAATCCGCATCGCCTCGATCGCCTCGGCCCGCGTCGGCGCCCAGGTGCAGAGCTTGGCAATCATCGGGTCGTAATACATGCTGATCTCGCCGCCCTCGTAGACGCCGGTATCGTTGCGCACAGCGGTCGGCCCTTCCGGCGCATCGCCCTGCCATTTGCCGTTCACCAGCATCGGCCCCGACGCGGTTTCCGCCGGCGGGCGATAGCGGGTCAGACGACCGATAGAGGGCAGGAAGCCGCGATAGGGGTCTTCCGCATAAAGACGGTTTTCAATCGCCCACCCGGTCAGCGTCACATCGTCCTGGGTGATCGACAGCGGTTCACCCGCGGCCACGCGGATCATCTGTTCCACGAGGTCCACACCAGTGATCAGTTCCGTCACCGGATGTTCCACCTGCAGGCGGGTGTTCATTTCGAGGAAGTAGAAATTCTTCTGCCCATCCACGATGAATTCCACCGTGCCCGCGCTCGCATAGCCCACGGCCTTGGCCAGCGCGACGGCCTGTTCGCCCATGGCCTTGCGGGTCGCCTCGTCGAGGAAGGGCGAGGGCGCCTCTTCCACCACCTTCTGGTTGCGCCGCTGGATCGAGCATTCGCGCTCGCCCAGGTAAATCCCGTTGCCATGCGCATCACAGAGAACCTGAATCTCGATATGACGCGGCTGCGTGACGAATTTCTCGATGAAGATCCGGTCATCGCCAAAGCTGTTCGCCGCCTCGTTCTTGGACGACTGGAAGCCTTCGCGCGCCTCCTCGTCGTTCCATGCGATCCGCATCCCCTTGCCACCGCCCCCGGCGCTGGCCTTGATCATGACGGGGTAGCCGATCTCGTTGGAAATCTTCACCGCTTCCTCGGCATCCTCGATCAGGCCCATGTAACCGGGCACTGTGGATACTTGTGCGTCCTGTGCAATCTTCTTGGAGGTGATCTTGTCGCCCATGGCCTCGATCGCGCCGACCGGCGGACCAACAAACGCCACGCCAGCCGCTTCAAGAGCTTCCGCGAACTTGCTGTTTTCAGACAGGAACCCATAGCCCGGATGAACAGCTTCAGCGCCCGAGGCCTTGATCGCCTCCATCACCTTGTCGATGACGATATAGGACTGGTTCGCCGGCGGAGGTCCGATATGTATAGCCTCGTCCGCCATCTGCACATGCAGCGCATGCTTGTCGGCATCGGAATAAATGGCGACCGTCGTGATCCCCATCTTCTTGGCTGTTTTCATCACGCGGCAGGCGATTTCGCCCCGGTTCGCGATCAGGATCTTGTTGAACATGGTCCCTTGTCCTCCTCTTACGCCGGGGCCGTCACGGCAGGCGTGGAAACGAAAAAGGACCATCCCGGGCGGTCAGCCCCGGATGGTCCCATTGAATTGCCGATCTGCGCGAGATGCGCAGGTGTTATGTCTGTTGTGTCAGCAGAGATTGACGTCGTCGCAAAGCGCGCCAGCAGCCGCGCCGACAACCGCGCCGGTTGCCACGCTGCCACCAAGCACCGCCGCACCGACGCCGCCCGCTGCGGCCCCGACGGCCGCGCGATCGAGATCCGTTCGTGCAAAACAGCCCGACAGAAGCGTTGCCGCGATCGCGCACACCGCAATAAGTTTGATTTTCTGCATGTTGCTCGTGCCTCTTCCCGTTCTTTTCTTGAGTGGCGTGACCCACCTTTGAAAAAAGACGGCCCGCCGTCAATGCCGACGGGCCGCTCTGAAGGGGAAGGGTAACACGTCACATTACCACCGGCCCGTTTGAAGCTGGGGACTAAGGCCGGCAAAGTGACGATTGCACGAGGATTTTCGCGGTGCGAGACGGAAAAAACGCGGTCCGATTTTTGGGCGCGTTTCTGCGCAATTCTGCAAGCCATAGGCAGGTTCATGCCGACCCCTCCCAATGGCCCGATCCGTCAAAGGCCTCGGGGAAGGAGGCCCGCGCGCGGGCCACGTCAAGCTGCAACAGCGCCTCGTAATCCTCTGGATCGAAAGGATCATCCAGCGCAATCACCTCGCGCCCCAAAAGCCAGGACAGCCGCCCGGCATCCAGGTTGCCGCGCTCGAAGGGTTGATCGCCGAAATAGAGCCACAGCGCCTCGACAAAGGCCGCATCGGCGCGGCGGTCGGCCGGGCGCCGGTCGGCATAGCGTTCGCGGGCAATCAGGGGCGTCGCCCCCTTCTTGTTCTCGCGCCGGATGGTGAACTGGTAATCGGTGCCGGGCATTCGGCCCGGAAAGCCACGATGCTTGATCATGCCCACGCCCCCCCGATTTCCGGGGCGCGGAAGGGCCGGACGGGAATGCCCCGCCCGGTCCGGTCTGCGTCAGTCGTATTTGTTGCTATACACCGGCTCGGCCTGAATGGGCGCGGGGTCGATGATGATGATTTCTTCCGGCTCTGGGGCCGGCGCACACGCTGCGGCGCCGACAAGAAGGCCCAAAGCGAGAAGCGCTTTGATGCGGTTGGACATCCTGCTCTCCTATCGTTTTTTGTCCCGGTCGCTTGGGGGCGGACCGGGTTCCCGGGAATGGCCGTACACACATGGCCAAATTTGATCATACCCGAAAGGAGGGCGGAAAAGCAGCCAAATGATGGCAGGAATGTGTCCTGTGTCCGCGCTGCATCAGAAAGATATCCACAGCAGGAACGTCTCGCAACATGTTGTAGGGTCATCAGAAATCCTCCCAGATGCAGGATCCGTCTTGCAGGCGGTATCCGGCAAAGACCTGCGTGACGCCGGGGGCGGGCTGGCCACGTTCGACCCTCTCGCTCATGACCTGCACCACGATCTGGTCGGGGGTTTGGTCGGCTTCGGCAGCCGCCGCAAGCCCCCATGTGTCGCAGATCACGCCGGTATCCTCGGCCATCTCTTCGGCCCCGATACGCCGACCAGCCAAAGATGGGGCCAGCACCTGAAGGATCAGCCAGGTTTCGCCATCGGGCTGCGACTCCATCACGGTCCCCGCAAGCTCTACGGCAAGGCCCGAGGGCAGCTCCAGCGCCTCTTCCCGGCAGCCTGCGAGCGCGGTCAGCGCCAGGATCACCGCCAGCGCCCTCATGCCCGACGCCCTGCGAAGGCCGCCCAACGGGCGCGGTTGCGGGGGCAGGCCAGCACGCCCGCGATCCGGGTTTCGAGGCCCGCGCGGGGGGCGGGGCCCTCGACCCGCCCACCCGCGCGCAGCCTCAGCCCGTGATCCTGCTCCTCCACATGAACCACGGGGGAAAAGCCACGCACGTCCCTCAACGCGCGCCACATGTCCTGCCGGACCTGTTGCGCCAGACGCAGCTTTCCCATCTTCGGAAATTCGGCCACCACACCGATATCGAACCGCGCGGGCAGGTGCCGCGCCAGCGTCAGCGATGCGCCCTCACGCAGGATATGCCAGCGGCGGGCGGTCATTGCCCACCCTCTCGCTGCAACATCCGGTGCATGATCCTGCGCATATCGGTTCCTTGAATTAGGGGTTCCCCCGCCCGTGCCGCCGGCCGGACAACGGGTGGGGGATAGACCCGAGAAAGAAGCTCAAAGGGGAATGTTGTCGTGCTTCTTCCACGGATTCTGAAGTTTCTTGCCGCGCAGCGAGGCAAAGGCACGGCAAATGCGCTTGCGGGTGCTGCGGGGTTGGATGACCTCGTCGATGAACCCACGTTCCGCCGCCACGAAGGGGTTGGCGAAGCGGTCTTCGTAGTCCTTCGTATGGGCCGCGATCTTTTCGGCATCGCCCAGATCGGCGCGATGGATGATCTCGGTCGCGCCCTTGGCGCCCATCACCGCGATTTCCGCGGTCGGCCAGGCGTAGTTGAAATCGCCGCGCAGATGCTTGGACGCCATCACGTCATAGGCGCCGCCATAGGCCTTGCGGGTGATCACGGTCACTTTCGGCACCGTCGCTTCGCCATAGGCAAAGAGCAGCTTCGCGCCATGCTTGATGACGCCGCCATATTCCTGGCTGGTGCCGGGCAGGAAGCCGGGCACATCCACCAGCGTCAGGATCGGGATCTCGAACGCATCGCAGAAGCGCACGAAGCGCGCGGCCTTGCGGCTGCTGTCGATATCGAGACATCCCGCCAGCACCATCGGCTGGTTCGCCACCACGCCCACGGTCTGGCCTTCCAGCCGCATGAACCCGGTGATGATGTTCTTGGCGTAATCTTCCTGGATTTCGTAGAAGTCGCCCTCATCCCCCAGTTTCTGGATCAGTTCCTTCATGTCATAGGGGCTGTTGGGATTGTCGGGGATCAGGGTGTCGAGGCTGTCTTCCACCCGCGCCACATCGTCGAAGAAGGGGCGCACCGGGGGCTTTTCGCGGTTGTTCAGCGGCAGGAAGTCGACCAGGCGGCGCACCTCGGCCATCGCCTCCACATCATTTTCAAACGCGCCATCGGCGACGGAGGATTTCTTGGTATGGGTCGATGCGCCGCCAAGTTCCTCGGCGGTCACAACCTCGTTCGTCACCGTTTTCACCACGTCGGGGCCGGTCACGAACATGTAGGAGCTGTCCTTCACCATAAAGATGAAGTCGGTCATCGCGGGCGAATAGACAGCGCCACCGGCACAGGGCCCCATGATGACGGAAATCTGCGGCACCACGCCCGAGGCCATGATGTTGCGCTGGAAGACTTCCGCGTAACCGGCGAGAGAGGCCACGCCTTCCTGGATACGAGCCCCGCCTGAATCGTTGATGCCGATCACGGGCGCGCCGTTCTGCATCGCCATATCCATGATCTTGCAGATCTTTTCGGCATGCGTTTCGGACAGCGAGCCGCCGAAGACGGTGAAATCCTGGCTGAACACATAGACCATGCGGCCGTTGATCGTGCCCCAACCGGTCACCACGCCATCGCCGCGCGGCTTGGATTTCTCCATGCCGAAATCGGTGCAGCGATGCGTCTTGAACATGTCGAACTCTTCGAAGGAGTCCTCATCCAGCAGCAGGTCGATCCGTTCCCGCGCCGTCAGCTTGCCCTTGGCGTGCTGGCTGTCGATGCGCGTCTGGCCGCCACCCAACCGGGCCTCTTCCCGGCGATGTTCCAATTCCTGCAGGATGTCTTTCATGGGGTCCCCTTCCTCCCGTAGCGGAGCGGGAGCGACCCGTCCGGCTTTGCGAATTCGAGGGGAACCTAGCGAGTCTCCGGGGAAAAGCCAGTTGAATCCGGCATATTTGCAAATTTGGTGAATTTGCCAAATTTGCAAATGCTAACTAGCAAATGATCGTGAACAATGTGCGAGAACGCACATGGACAAGAGGATCATTGCGGCGTTAAGTAAACCAATGAGTTCAGTCCCCGAGGTCCGGTACCTAGACCGGTCCACGCCCCCTCACATCTCGACCCTGATCGCGGCGACGGCGCTTGGCGCGATGTCGATGAATATCTTCCTGCCGACCCTGCCGCAGATGGCAGAGTATTTTCAGGCCGACTATGCGCTGATGCAGCGCTCGGTCACGCTCTACCTGTTGATCAATGCGATCCTGCAACTGGGGATCGGTCCGATTTCGGACAGGTTCGGGCGCAGGCCGGTGCTGCTTGGCAGCTTCATCCTGTTTTCCCTCGCCACCATCGGCTGCATCTTCGCGCCCACGGCCGAGATCTTTCTGGCGTTCCGAATGGCGCAGGCCGTTGTCGTTGCCGGGCTTGTGCTTGGCCGTGCCGTGGTGCGCGATATCGTACCGGGCCCGCAGGCCGCGGCGATGATCGGCTACGTGACCATGGGCATGGCGCTGGTGCCGATGATCGGGCCCGTGGTGGGCGGCATATTGGGAGAGACCTTCGGCTGGCAGGCGAATTTCGTGTTGCTATTGGCAACCGGGTTGGCGGTTCTGGCGCTGACCTGGTTTGACCTGGGCGAGACAGCGCGCGCCAGCACCGGTAGCTTCCGCGAGCAGATTCGCGAATACCCCGAGCTGTTCACCTCGCGCCGCTTCTGGGGCTATTGCGGGGCCACGACCTTCGCCTCCGGTGCCTTCTTCGCCTATCTGGGCGGCGCGCCCTATGTGGGATCAGAGATCTACCATCTCACCCCGTCGCAGGTCGGGTTCTATTTCGGCGCCCCGGCGCTTGGCTATTTCTGCGGAAACTTCGTTGCGGCACGCCTTTCGGTGCGGTTGGGCATCAATCGTATGATCCTCTACGGCACCACGATCTCCACGGCGGGGCTGCTCATCCCCGTTACCCTGCATTTCATGGGGCTGAGTTCTGCACAGACCTTCTTTGGCTCCGTCACCCTTGTGGGTCTTGGCAATGGCATGACCATGGCCAACGGCAATTCCGGCATGCTGTCCGTGCGCCCACACCTGGCCGGATCGGCCTCGGGCGTCGGTGGAGCCGTGATGCTCGCCGGGGGCGCATTGCTGGCGGATCTGGCCGGGTCGTCGCTTGCCGGCAGCGCAACCGCGATGCCGCTTGTCGCCATTATGCTTGGCAGCTCGGCCCTGTCCATCGCTGCCATTGTCTACACGATCCGCCGCGAACGATTTGTCGGCGCGGGCTGACCCCTTGCGGCACGGGTTTGCAAAGCCCATAGTAACTTTGCAAACCAAGGGGCGAACATGGCGATCCAGAAACTCTATGCCGGGGCCAAGCTGCGGGAACTGCGTGGACGCATGGGCCTGACGCAAAAGGAATTCGCCAGCAAGCTCGGCGTCTCGCTGCCCTATCTCAACCAGATGGAAAACAACAACCGGCCCGTGTCGTCCACGGTGATGCTCGGGCTGGTGCAGGAGTTCGGCTATGACGTGACCGAACTGGCCTCGGGCGACACCGAACGGCTGGTGTCGGACATGCGTGAAGCACTGGCCGACCCGGTCTTTACAGAGGCCGCGCCGCCGCTGCCCGACCTGCGCCTGACCGCCTCCAACGCCCCCGCATTGGCCCGCGCCTTCCTCGACCTGCACCGCGCCTACCGGCAAACCCACGAACGGCTGGCCTCGCTGGACGAAGCGCTTGGCCGCGAAGGCGCCCGCGTCGCCGCCAGCCCGTGGGAAGAGGTGCGCGATTTCTTCCACTATTGCGACAACTATATCGACGCGGTGGACCACGCCGCTGAACGGTTTGCGGAAAAGGCGGGCAGCGATCTGGATGCCCATATCCGCGCGGCGTTCGACGATCAGGGGATTGCCGTGCGCTACGCCGACGACGCCGGTATTCGCCGCTATGACCCGGCCCGGAAAGAACTGACGCTGTCGCCGCGCACCGCCCCCGAAACGCAGCGCTTCCAGCTCTTGCATCAATACGCCCTGATCGCGCAGGGCCGACTGCTGGAGGCGACGCTCGACCTCGCCCGGTTCCAGACCGACACCGCCCGCTCCATCGCCAAGGTGGGTATGGCCAACTACTTCGCAGGCGCTGTGCTGATGCCCTACGGGCGCTTCATGGAGGCCGCGGGCGAAACCCGCCACGACCTAGAGGAACTGGCCGTGCGCTTCGGGGCCTCGATCGAGCAGGTTGCGCATCGCCTGTCCACGATGCAACGCCCCGGAGCCAAGGGCATTCCCTTCTTCTTCGTGCGCGTCGACCAGGCGGGCACGATCACCAAGCGACACAGCGCCACCCGGCTGCAATTCGCCCGCTTCGGCGGCGCCTGCCCGCTGTGGAACGTGCATCAGGCGTTCGAGACGCCGGGCCGCTTCCTGCGTCAATTGGCCGAAACCCCCGACGGGGTACGCTATCTGTGCCTCGCGCGCGACGTGTCGAAATCGGGCGGATCGTTCCACGCCCCCACAAGGCGGTTTGCTATCGGGCTGGGTTGCGAGGTGCAGCATGCCAGCGCCGTGGTCTATGCAGACGGCATGGATATCGGAACCGCCAGTGCCTATCAACCGATTGGCATTTCCTGCCGCATCTGCGAACGGACGAATTGCCATCAGCGATCCGTGCCGCCCTTGGAACGCCAATTGCGCATCGACCCGGATCAGCGCGGCACGCTGCCCTATGAGATCGGACGTTGACGCAGGCCGCCGACCCCGGCCAAATTGTCACGACACGCAATCGGGAGGACCACCATGGAAATGCATTCAAGCCGGGTGATCGCGGCGGATCGGGCGACGGTCTGGGCGGCTTTGAACTCTGCCGAGGTTCTGAAGGAATGCATTCCGGGCTGTGAGGAACTGACGGGGTCCACCGAGGAGGGTTTTGCCGCCACCGTCAAGCAGAAGGTCGGGCCGGTGAAGGCCACCTTCAAGGGCGAGGTGACCCTGTCGGATGTCGTCGAGAACGAAAGCTACACGATCTCGGGCGAAGGCAAGGGCGGCGTCGCGGGCTTTGCCAAGGGCGAGGCCAAGGTGCGGCTGGAGGATGCAGAGGGCGGCACGGAGTTGTTCTACGATGTCGAGGCCAAGGTGGGCGGCAAGATCGCACAGCTTGGCTCGCGCCTGATCGACGGGTTCGCGCGCAAGATGGCCGACCAGTTCTTCGAACGCTTCCAGGCCCATGTGGAAGGCCGCACCGGACATGAAGACGCGGCCGAGGCATAGCCCCGACCGCGTTCAATCCGAGAGCTAAAGCTGCTCAGGCCTTGGCCAGCATCGACGCGATCTCATCCTTCAAATGCATGCGTTTCTTGCGCATCTCGACCTCGGCCAGTTCCTCTTTCGGCTCGATCCCGGTCTCGGCGCGATGCACGGCGCGGTTCACCTCGTGATACTCGTCCATCAGCTTGGCGAAATGGGCGTTCGAGGTCTTCAGCTCGTGGATCTTCTCGACCTTGTCGGGAAATTCCTCGGCCAGTTCATGGGGGGTATGGGACATGTCGCGCTCCTCTTATTGTCGTGTTCCGTCAGCATGGATAGCAGGGCGCACGAAAGCCCGACTTTGACCGAGGTCAATCGCGGCGGCGGATTCGGAAAAAAGGCTTACTCCGCCGCCTGCCGCAGGCTGCGCCGCCACGCGGCATCGACCTCGGCCATGGACAGCACCGCCACCTCGCCGCCCTGCCCCGGCACGCCGAGCCCGCCAGACCGCGCAAGGGCACCGGGAAAGCCCAAAGTGCCGATCCCCGCAGCGGCTGCGGCTTGCAGTGCCGCGGCGCTGTCGACCACGGCAAGGGCGGCAGAGGGCAACACGCCGACCTGCGCCAACGCGAGCTGATAGGCCTCGGGATGCGGCGGCAGGTGGAGCAGGTCGTCGCGCAGGATCGCCACGTCGAACCCGACGCCGCCGCGCGCCCGTGCCGTCGCCTTCAGCATGGCCCGAACCGGTTCCGTCGCGGAGCGGCTGACCAGCCCCAGTTTGAGCCCGCGTCCCGCCGCTGCCATGATCACCGCCGCCACGCCCGGGCGCAGTGGCAACCCCTCGGCCAGCATCGCCGCGAAGAGATGCGATTGGGTGCGTTCCACAGCGGCGACATCCACCGCGCACCCCTGCTGAACCGCGTAGCGCGCCACGGGTGAACGGTCGTCACGGGTGGCCAGCAACCGCTGGTACATGTCCCAGCTCCAGTCCCAGTCCAGCCCTTGCGCGCGAAACGCGCCATTCCATGCCGCCCGGTCCAGATCGGCACATTCCGAGATCGCACCGATCCCACCAAACAAGATCGCTTCCAAAGCCATTCGTGATCCTCCACGGGATCAGGAATACGCCCGCCCGGCGCGGCGACAAGCGCACGCGACACGCCGGAACCATCGCCTGCACCGCGTTGGATCGCCGCTAGGCAAGTTCTGCACCTGATGCCTATTCGGGTGGCAACAAACGAACGCCGACCTCTACAGCTTGGTCTGCGCAACCGCTGGCGTCACCTGTTTGCGGCGCAGCATCGCTTCGCGCAGGGTGATATAGCTGATCGCCGCAATGATCATCGCGCCTCCGATGATCACGAAGATATCGGCGGGCTCGCCGAAGGCGACCGCGCCAAGCAGCGTGGCCCAGATCAATTGCAGGAAGGTCACTGGCTGCGTCACCGTCAATGGCGCGGCCTTGAAGGCCATGGTCATGGTGAAATGCCCCGCCGTGGCGAAACAGGCGACGAGGAACAGCCAGCCAATCTGTTCCCATGTCGGCGGCACCCAGACCGCCCAGGCAAAGGGGGCAAGCCCGACCGTCACCGTCAAGGACAGCATCCCCACCACCACGGCGGGCGAGGTTTCATCCGCCATGATCTTGGCCACCAGATAGCCGACGGAAAACGCCGCTGCCGTGAACAGCATCGCGATATGGCCCGGGCTGATTTCCCGAAAGCCGGGGCGCAGGATGATCAACGCCCCGCAGAAGGCCACGACCACCGCCATGATCCGCCGCATCGCCAGACGCTCGCCCAGGAAGATGGCCGCAAGGATCGTCACGTAGATCGGGTTGAGATAGTTCATCGCCGTGACCTCGGCGATCGAGATCTGGGTCATCGCGTAGAACCAGCTGATCACGCCAAACGTATGGACGAAACCGCGCAGGGCAAACAGCTTGATTGCCCGGCGCGACAGCTGCGCATTCAGGATCGGCCGGATCATCGGCAGCACGAAAACCAGCCCGAGCGCGTAGCGCAGGAAGGCCGATTGCGCAGGCGGCACGGTTGAGCCGATGATCTTCACCACAGCTGTCACGGCCACGAAACAGGCCCCCGTCACCACCATCCAGAACACCCCCATTGCGGGGTTCTGGCCGGGCGGGCGCATGGGGGATGAATTGCTTGCCATGTGCAGCAAGGAACCTCAAAGCGCCGGGAACAGCAAGGCGATACGTCACGTCCCCAGCAATAGCTTTGCCGCAATCGCCCACATCACCAGCCCGATGACCCCATCCAGCACCTGCCACGCCCGCGGACGGGCAAAGACCGGCGCCAACAGCCGCGCCCCAAAACCGAGCGAGAAGAAAAAGACAAAGCTGGAGGTGACCGCCCCTGCACCGAACCAACGGGCATTCTCGTCATATTGGGTGGCGATGGACCCGATCAGCAGGACCGTATCCAGATAGACATGCGGATTGAGCCATGTCAGCGCCAGGCAGGTCAGCAGCGCCCCACGCAGAGACCCCGCGCCGGTGTCCGCCGCTCGCAACGCTTCGCCCCCGCGCCACATAGCATGGAAACTGCGCGCGCCGTACCAGATCAGGAACGCTGCCCCGCCAAAACGCAGGGCGGGTGCGATCCAGGGTATCAGGTCAATCATGACGGAAAACCCGCCAACGCCAAGCGCGATCAGCACCGCGTCTGATATCGCGCAGGTCAGCACCACTGGCAACACATGGGCCCTGCGAAGCCCTTGTCGCAGGACGAAAGCGTTCTGCGCCCCGATGGCAAGGATCAGGCTGAAGCCCAGATAGAACCCGGCAGACGCGGCGTGAAACATGGAAATCCCCTTTGATGACGCCCCCTGCTAGCGCGTTCAATCAATAAATTCGACTTACTTATTCTACTGCGTGATAAACGTTACTTATGATTCTCGACTACGATGCCCTCAAGGCCCTTGCGGCCATCCTGAACACCGGCAGTTTCGCCGGGGCAGCACGACAGCTCGGCCTGACCCAACCGGCCATCACGCAGCGCATCAAGCAGCTGGAGGACCGGGTCGGCACCATCCTCATACGCCGCGGACGCCCCTGCACGGCGACCGAGGCCGGTGCGCGCCTGCTGCGCCATGCGGAAGAGGTGGGCCTGCTGGAAAAGACACTCGTACAGGATCTGGCAGGGTTTGGCCCCGACCCCGACCGCCCCCTGCGGATCGCCGTGAATGCCGACAGCCTCGCCACCTGGGCTCTGCCCGCTCTGGCCGCGGCGAAAGGTTTTCTGTTCGATATCACCGTCGACGACCAGGACCATTCGGCGGACCTGATACGCGCGGGCGAGGTCACGGGGGCCATCACCTCGCATGGACGGGCCATTTCGGGGTGTGACATGCATCCGCTCGGCGCACTTGACTATGCGGTCACCTGCACACCCAGCTTCGCGGCCCAATGGTTTGCGGATGGAGTCACGGCGAAGGCGCTCTCGGACGCCCCATGTCTGACCTTCAATCGCAAGGACCGGCTGCAACGGGACTGGGCCGATGACGTGGCGGGCACGCGGCTTGCCGTGCCCACGCATTACCTGCCAACCACCCATGGCATCACCGAGGCGATCCGGCTTGGTCTTGGCTGGGGGGCAAACCCGGTGGCGCTGTTCCAGCCGTTTCTTGACAGTGGCGACCTTGTAGAGCTGATCCCCGGCCGCCGGTTTTCCACGCCCCTGTTCTGGCAGGTCAGCCGTCAGGCCACCCCGGCCCTGCGCGACCTGACCCGCGCCCTGAAACAGCATGCTGCGACGCTGCTTATCTCGGCGCAATCCTGAACAATCAGCCCTGATTCTTCCGATTGGTGCCGCGTTGTCGCCATTTTTCTCTTTTAGCGTGATCCAAAGACCAATGGGCAAGGCAAGAAAAAATGGACTGGTTTACCGATATTGTGACGGCTGTCTTCCGGGCACCCATCGACCCCGGCATCCGCTTCGCGCTGATCTATATCGCGCCGACGATCGCACTGGCCTTCATCATCTGGCTGGCGCGCGGACGGCCCGCGCCATTCCTGTCCTGGCTGGTGCCCAAAGCGGTCTATACCCACAAATCGAACTGGGTGGACATCAAGCTGTTCCTTGCCAATCACATCCTCGGTGCTGTGGGGTTCTTCGGGGCCGTGGTCTTCATTCCCTTCGTGGCCTTCAAGGTCGTGGTGACGCTGGCGGCATTTTCCGGTGAAGGCTACGCCCTGCCGCCGGTGACCATCGGGCGCACCGCGCTGCTGACCCTCATCATCGTGGTGGTGAACGATTTCTCCAAATACTGGACGCACCGCATCTGCCATGAATGGCAATCGCTCTGGCCCTTCCACGCGGTGCACCATTCCGCCGACGTGCTGACGCCCGTCACCGTCGCCCGCGTCCACCCGGTCGAGGTGCTGATCCGCAACATCATGGCCAGCGTCATCGTCGGCGTCGTGCAGGGCCTCGCGCTCTATGCGCTTGTCGGTCAGGCAAATCTTGTGACGATTGGCGGGGCGAATGTGTTCTACGTGGCGTTCAACGCGCTCGGATCGAACTTCCGTCACAGCCATATCTGGGTCAGCTATGGCCGGGTGATGGAGCATATCCTGATCTCGCCCGCGCAACACCAGATCCACCATTCGGCGGCGAAGAAACATTTCAACAAGAATTACGGCTCGATCTTTGCCCTGTGGGACTGGATGTTCGGCACGCTCTACATTCCCGAAAGCTACGAGGATCTGACCTATGGCGTTGCCGACCGGCAGGGCAACCTCAAGGACCAGCCCCACCCCACCCTGCGCGCGGCCATGGTGCTGCCCTTCGTGGAAAGCTGGCAGGCATTGAGGGAGCGGTTCGGGGCCAAACCCGACGCGCCCGCCGACCCCGCGCCGTCGCAGCACCCGGCGGAGTAAGGCGCATGACCCGTGGCTTCTCCCTCTGGCTCGATACGATCCGGGCGCTTGCGGCCTTTGCGGTTCTGTTCGGGCATATGGCCCATATCCGCTTTACCGGTGGCGACTACTACTTCTTGCGGGACTGGAACATCGCCTCGGATGCCGTGGTCGTGTTCTTCGTCATTTCCGGTCTGGTCATCGCCTTCGCCGCCGAGCGCGACGGCGATCTGCGGACCTACAGCTATAACCGCGCCACGCGGATCTTTACGGTGATGGTGCCGGCACTGATCCTTACGCTGCTCTTCGATGCCATCGGCACGCGGATCACGATGGACGCCTATCCCCTTGGCTACTACCAGCACCTCAGCTGGTCGGAGTTTCTGTTCCGTGGTCTGACCCTCACCCCGCAATGGCTCGGCGTGATGGATCCGGTACGTCTCGGCTCGAACGGCCCGATCTGGTCACTGTCCTACGAGGTCGCTTACTACATGATCTTCGGCTTTGCCGTGTTCTTGTCGGGCGCGCGGCGACTGGTGCTGATCGCGGTGGTCGCATTTCTGGCGGGCGTGCCGATTTTGGCGCTGATGCCCGCCTGGCTGCTTGGCGTACTGGTCTGGCGACGCGTGTCAGACCCCGGGGCCGCGTCGCTGTCTCGGCCCGTGGCCTGGACCCTCGCCATCGGGGCGCCCCTGGCCATGGTGGCCCTCAAATGGGCGGGCGTGGCCGATGCGCTCGCCGCGTTGACCGCACGGGTCTTTGCGCCCGCCGATTACAATGCCGTCCTTCTCTATTCCGACGAGGTCCTGTGGAACAGTCTGCTGGCAATCCTTATGGCGCTGCACCTGATCGGGGTTGCCCCCCTTATGGCCGCAAGCAACTGGCGCGAGTCCGAACGACTGGCAAAGGCGATCCGCTGGCTGGCGGGCGGCAGCTTCTCACTCTACGTGATGCATTACCCGACTTTGCAGCTGCTGGACGCAAGCCTGCCCGAGAGCCTACCGCTATATGACCTGTGGCTGCTCGGGATCACACTGGCCGTGTGCTTCGGCTTTGCCGCCCTGTTCGAGCGCCCCCTGAAAACCTATCGCCGCTGGCTGGCCACGATAAACCGCCGCCCATCAGCAGTTCCGGCAGAGTAGCGCGAAGCGTATTCACTGGGCGCGCCAAGCGCCTTGCAAGGCGCTTCCAAGGCCGTTCGAACGGCCTTCCACCGACAGAGCAAAGCCCGGGCGCGTGGCCCGGGCTTTTCGGATTTTGTATGCACGCCTCGTGTACGGGGGGTGTACGGGAGGCGCCCCCCTGTTTTTCTAGCCCGCCAGCTGTTCCATCACCGCGTCGGAGATCTCGAAATTCGCGGTGACGCGCTGGATGTCGTCATCGTCTTCCAGGATCTCGATCAGCTTCATCAGCTTCTGCGCGCCGTCGAGATCGAGCTCGGTCGTGGTGGTGGGTTGCCAGATCAGCTTGGCGGTCTCCGATTCACCCAAGGTTTCCTCCAGCGCGGTCGAGACCTCGTTCAGATCGGTATCGGCGCAGGTGATCACGTGGTTTTCCTCGTTGGTCTCCACGTTCTCGGCCCCCGCTTCGATCGCGGCCTCCATAACCGCGTCTTCATCGCCGGCGGACAGAGGATAGATGATCTCGCCCTTGCGTTCGAACATGAAGGACACGGAGCCGGTTTCACCCAGGTTCCCGCCATGCTTGCCGAAGGTCGAGCGCACGGTGGAGGCGGTGCGGTTGCGGTTGTCGGTCATTGCCTCGACGATCACCGCAACGCCACCGGGGCCATAGCCCTCGTAGCGGATTTCCTCGTAATCATCCCCGCCCGCGGCCTGGGATTTGTCAATCGCGCGCTGGATCACGTCCTTGGGCACGGATTGCGACTTGGCCTCTTTCACCGCCAGCCGCAGGCGCGGGTTCTTGTCCGGGTCGGGGTCGCCCATCTTGGCGGCCACGGTGATTTCCTTGGCCAGCTTGGAAAACAGCTTGGACCGCAACGCATCCTGACGGCCCTTGCGATGCTGGATGTTCGCCCATTTTGAATGGCCTGCCATCACGCTTCTCCTGAAATACTTGATCGGCGCGGTTCTACTGCAAGCCAGAGGGGACACGCAAGCAGGGTTTCGCGACGCCATGGATCGCGCGAATGCCGTTTTCAAACACCACGTCCAGCACCCGAGTCGGCTATGTGTTGCCCAGACCCACCGGGAGGACCTGACCCATGATGATCTACCCCACAATCGAACTGCAAAACGGCCGCTGCGTGTCCTTGCATCGTGGCCGCATCGAAGAACCGCAGATCTGGCATGTCGACCCGATCGCCAAGGCCAAGGGCTTTGCCGCCGACGGGGCGGAATGGATGCATGTGACCGATCTCGATTGGGTCATCGGCGGTGATGGCAATGCCAGCATCATCGAAGAGATCATTCTTCATTCCGGCATTCCCGTGCAACTGGGCGGCGGCTTCCGCAGCCTCGAGTCCATCGCCAAATGGATCGACAAGGGCGCGGGCCGCATCGTCGTCAGCTCGCTTGCCGCGCAGAACCCCGATATCGTCAAGCAGGCCGCCAAGCGTTTCCCCGACCAGATCGTTGTGGCCGTCGATGTGTTCCAGGGTCAGCTGATGACCAATGGCTGGCGCGACACGGCTGCGATCACCCCCGCCGACTTCATGTCCGCCTTCGATGACGATCCGCTGGCCGCCTTCATCGTCACCGATATCGATTCTGATATCGAGGACAGCGACGGCTCGCTCGGGGTGATCTCGCAACTGGCCGACGGCGCGCGCGCGCCCGTCATCGCCCGTGGCCTGTCGCGCAGCTTGGACGATATCGCACGGTTGAAATACGTGCCTCATATCTCGGGCGCGATCATTGGGCGGGCGCTCTTCGACAAGAGCATCGAGCTCAGCGATGCGCTGGCTGTCGCCAATGCCCGCCCCGGCCCGACGGCAGAGTTCATCTGACCCCGTGACGCCCCGGTCATGGCGCGCTAAGACTGCGCCATGACCACTGACCAGATCCTTCTGTTTTCGCTTTTCGGTATCGTCTTCGGCCTGCTTCTGTGGGGCCGCTTCCGCTATGACCTCGTGGCCTTCGGGGCGCTGATGGTGGCGGTTGTCCTGGGGCTGGTCCCGGCAAGCGAGGCGTTTGCAGGCTTTGGCCACCCGGCCACGCTGGTCGTGGCGCTGGTGCTGGTCGTCTCTGCCGGGCTTGTGCGGTCCGGGGCGGTCTTCCTGATCACCCGCACGCTGGTGGATGCCAGCCGCTCGCTCGGCGCCCATATCGCGATCATGGGGGGCGTGGGGGGCGTGCTGTCGGCCTTCATGAACAACGTGGCGGCGCTGGCGCTGCTGATGCCGGTCGATATCGCCACCGCCCGCAAGGCGGGCCGCAGCCCCGGCCTGTCGCTGATGCCGCTGTCTTTCGCGACGATCCTGGGCGGCATGGCCACGCTGATCGGCACACCCCCCAACATCATCATCGCCGCGATCCGGGAGGAATCGCTAGGCGAGTCTTTCGGCATGTTCGACTTCGCCCCCGTGGGCGGCGCGGCTGCCATTGCGGGCCTCGCCTTTGTGGCGTTCATCGGCTGGCGCTTCATCCCGATCCGCGATTCCGGCGTTGGTGGCGACGCGCTCGGAGAGCTGGAGCCCTATATTTCCGAGCTGACCATCCCCGAGGAGAACAAGATCGTCGGCACCCGCCTGCGCGACCTGCTGGAACCTGCGGAAAAGGCCGATGTGGCGATCCTGGGCCTTGTGCGCGATGGTAAGCGGCGCTTCGGCATGGGGCGTAACCTGGTGCTTCAGGCGGGCGATATCCTGGTGCTGGAGGCGGTGCCCGAAGCGCTCGATGAATTCCGCACCGCGCTGAAGCTCGACTTCGCGCCAGAGGGGCATCCGATCGAGGACGCCGTGGGCGAAGGCGTCAGCCTGATCGAGATGGTCGTGACCGACAGCAGCCGCATTGCGGGCCGAACCGCGCAGGCGATTGGCTTGGGCTGGCGCAAGCGCACCGTGCTGATGGGCATCTCGCGCAAGGGTCAACGCATGACCAAGCGGCTGCGCCAGACGGTCATTCAACCGGGCGACATCCTGCTTTTGCTGACGCCGTCGGATACGGGAGAGGATGTGGTGGACTGGCTCGGCGGGCTGGTGCTGGCCGACCGGGGCCTGGCCGTGACGCGAGACAGCAAGACCTGGGCCGCCATCGGATTCTTCGCGGGGGCCGTGATCGCGGCGTCGCTCGGGTTGGTCTACCTGCCGATTGCGCTTGGGATGGTGGTCGTGGCCTATGTGCTGTT
Organism: Nioella sp. MMSF_3534; assembly: GCF_030732985.1. Classification (GTDB taxonomy): domain Bacteria; phylum Pseudomonadota; class Alphaproteobacteria; order Rhodobacterales; family Rhodobacteraceae; genus Nioella. The sequence continues at coordinate 25,385 of NZ_JASHJX010000003.1, read as the reverse complement.
CAAGATCCTGCCGCTGGCGGAAATCTACGACCATATCGAATGGCCGGTGGTGGTACTGCTCGGCTCGATGATCCCGCTCGGCGCGGCGTTGGAGGCCTCCGGCGGGACGGAACTGCTGGCGCAGGGGCTTGTCTCGATCAGCGCGGGCTGGCCCGCATGGGGAACGCTGACGCTGCTCATGGTCGTCACCATGACGTTGAGCGACGTTCTGAACAACACGGCCACGGCCATCGTCGCGGCCCCCGTCGGCATCCGCATGGCAGAGGCGCTGGAGGTCAACCCCGACCCGTTCCTGATGGCGGTCGCCGTGGCAGCCTCGGCGGCCTTCCTCACCCCCATCGGGCACAAGAACAACACACTGGTGCTCGGCCCCGGCGGCTACGGCTTCGGCGATTACTGGCGCATGGGCCTGCCCTTGGAGATCATCGTGATCGGCGTCTCGATCCCCACGATCCTGCTGGTCTGGCCGCTCTGAAATAGTTGAGCGCGCCTCGACATGTCACGAAAGAGCTTCTCAAGGAGAGGGGACCAATGGAAAACGCTAGCTGTTACCCGCAGGGATTCCGCCACATCTGCCAGGAAGCGGTTCAGTGCAACAAATGCTTTGAAGGTGGCGGATTGAAGCGACCGCTAGTGGACAAGGCGCAGCCACGTTGGATTGGCTCAGGATATGCAGCGACGTCACCTCGAATAGTCTTTATGTTGCTAAACCCGGGCAGCGGTGGAGGCCGTCAAGACGGAGCAGACGAATCCCTGCGCAATCTGTTGCATCGATATGAAACAGGGGAGGACATGCTGGATCAGATCATGCAGCATCAACGCTCAGACATTCCCAAATGGGGGAATGGCCGCCTGATGAAGTTCCTGCGACTTTCGAATATCGACATTGACGGTGTCGCTTTGATGAATATCGCATGGTGTGCATCGGAACAGAACGAGTATCCACGATCTATGCTACGAAGCTGTTTCGAACGGCACACACTTCGCGCACTAGTTGCGTTAGAACCGAATGTGGTCATTCTTTCGGGAACCAAGACCCACGCTTTTAAGAAAGAAATTCGAAGGGCCTTGCCGCATTCAACGACACTCCAAACTCTGCACTACGCTCATCGGAAGGGTCATGAAGCTACTCTTTCCGCTACTGAGAAACTAAGGTTGACGATTGCAACAATAAGGGACCCTGAGCAAAGTGGGCCTTGAGTTGTTACCCTCTGTTCTGCACCCGCAACGCCGCGAGGTTGTTCAGCGTCAGCGCGCCCAGAACCACGGCGCCCCCCGCCAGCGTCCAGAGGCCGGGAAACTCCGCCAGCACCAGCCAGACGAGGATCGGGCCAAAGACGGCCTCCAAAAGCATGATCAGCGACACATCCGCAGGCGGCAGGTAACGCGGCCCAAGGCTGAGCAGCGCTGTAGCTCCCGGCGTAACGATCAGCGCGATCAAGGCCACGAAGGGCACCGACGCAGCGGACATTGACAGGCCGGGCGCAAGCAACAGCGAAACAAACATGGCGAAGAACCCGGCAATGGACATGGCGGGCACCATGGACAGCGTCTTCTTCTGCCCCGCGATGGCAAAGATCACCGCCCAGGAGAGCGCCGTGACCACGGCGGCGAGGTCTCCCATCAGGTCCCCCTGCCCACCCCCGGCGCTGCCCATTGCGATAATCCCGATCCCGAACAGTACCGCCGCGATAGTAACCCAAGTCCGGCCCGGCACCGGCTGGCCCAGGACAAACCGCGCGATGAGGGCGGAAAACACCGGCATCGTGGCGAGGATGAAGAGCGTGTTGGCCGCGAGTTTGTGGCCAACGGAGTAGAGAAAGCTCACATTTCCAAGGGTGTAGCTGAGGCCAATCGCCAGCCCGGCCAGACCTACACCCTTGAATGCTGCAATCGCCCCGCGCCCCTGCGTGACCAGCAGCCACAGCGCGATCACACCGCCCATACCCGCCCCGCGCCAGAACATCAGCGTCCATTCCGGCAGCCCCGCCAGCCGGATCAGCAGCACATCGGGCGACAGGATCAGCACACCGGTCAGGGTGAGCCACAGGCCCTTGGCGTAGTCGCTCATCGCAGTGCCCTCACAATGCCCAGATCAGCGGGATGACGAGGCTGACGACAATGCCAAGGCTCAGGTTCAGCGGGATGCCTATCTTCATGAAATCGGTGAAGCGATAGCCGCCGGGGCCATAGACCAGCATGTTGGTCTGGTAGCCAATCGGCGTGGCGAAACTGGCCGAGGCCGCGATCATCACCGCGATGACCAGAGGGCGCGGATCGACCCCGATGGCAGTGCCAAGCCCGATGGCGACGGGCGTGATCACCACGGCCACCGCATTGTTCGATACAAGCTCGGTCAGGATCGAGGTGATCAGGTAGATCACCCAGACCAGCACGAAGGGCGGCAGGTTGCCAAGCCATGGGGCCAGCGTGGTCACGATCAGCTCCACCGCGCCGGTGTGTTCCAAAGCGGCCCCGATGGCGAGCATGGCGAAGATCAGCGCCAACAGACGCCCGTCGACGAAGGAAAACGCCTCTTCCGCGTCGATGCAGCGGGTGATCAGCACCACAGCCACGGCCAGCACCGACAGCAGGAAGATGGGGGCCACGCCAAGCCCCGCGAAGGCCACGATCCCCACCATGGCGGCAAAGGCAATCGGCGCGTGGCGGCGGCGATAGGCGCGTTCGGTGGGGGCGGTGATGTCGACAAGGTCCATATCGGCGGCAAGGCGCTGGATGTCGGCGGGGTCACCTTCCAGCAGCAGCGTATCGCCCACCTGCACGATCAGCTCATCCAGCTGCCGCCCGATATTCTGGTTCCGCCGATGCACGGCCAGCGGATAGACACCGTAGCGCCGCCGCAGACGCAGCGAGCCAAGCGAACGGCCCACCATGCGGCAGCCGGGGGAGATCAGCACCTCGACCGTCGTGGTCTGCACCGATGACAGCTTGTCCACCGTGCGCAGGTCCTTGCTTTGCTGAAGCCCCAGAACCTCGGCCATATCGGTGCGCAGAACCACCCGGTCCCCGGCCTCCAGCACAACGCCCGCCATATTGCGGCGGAGCGAGGCATCGCCGCGCAGAACGTCAATGAGCCGCACGCCCTCGCGTTTGAACAGGTCTACCTCGTTCACGTTCTGGCCGATAAGGGCGCTGTCCTCTGGCAGGGCCACTTCGGTGAAGAACTTCATCTTCTTGCGCCCCGTCAGCATGTCGGCCATCGAACTGCGGTCGGGCAGCAAGCGCGGGCCGATCAGGGACATGTAGAGCATTCCCCAGATCACCACGACGATGCCCACGGGCGTGACCTCGAAAATCGAAAACGGGTCCAGCCCCTGCGCGCGGGCGACACCATCTACCAGCAGGTTCGTAGAGGTCCCGATCAGCGTCAGCGTACCCCCCATGATCGCGCCGTAAGAGAGCGGGATCAGCAGTTTCGACGCGGGACGACCGAGCGACCGGGCGATTTGAACAAAAACGGGGATCATGACCACGACCACGGGCGTGTTCGACACGAAGGCCGAGGCGATGACCACGAAGCCGAGCAAAGCCGCCAGCGCCGTCTTGGGCTGGGTCTTGGCCTTGGCCTCTGCCAGATGCGTGAAACTGGCCAGCGCCCCGGTGCGCACCAAGGCCCCCATCACGATGAACATTGCGGCGATTGTCCAAGGCGCGGGGTTCGACAGGACAGACAGGGCGTCGGAATAGGGCAGGAACCCGGCGGCCAGCAGCGCGGCGGCCCCCGCGATGGCGACAACCTCTGCCGGGAAGGTCTCTCGCACGAACAGAATGAACATCACGGCCACGACGCCCAGGGTCAGAACCCCTTGCATGGTTGGCGATAGGAACTCAGCAAGCATCGGCGATCCCGTCCCGATTGATCAGGGGCCATCATTGTTGACGGGCAGAGGAACGGCAAGGGCTTCATTCGCACGCGGCTGCACCAAGGCCACCCCCATCAACATCAGCGCGAAGGCGCCCCAGACCCAAGGCGAATAGGTTTCGCCAAGCAACAGCCACGACCAGCCAACGCTGAACCCGGTCACGAGGTAGGAGATCTGCACAGCAAAGACCGGCCCGCCCCGCCCCACCAGCCAGACATATCCCGCATAGCTGAGCGCATGGGCGACGGACGAAATCACCACCGCCAGATCGGGCAACCCATAGGGCGGCAGCGGGGAAATCCATTCCCCCGACACAAGCGCAATGGGCAGAGAGATCACGATTCCCACAAGCGACGCACCCAAAAGCGCCTGCACTGCATCCAGATCCGCGGGCTGGTGGCGGGCGACATAGTTGCCTTCGAAGGCGTAGAAGGCCGGGGCAATCAACCCCACGGGCACCCAGACCAACATGGCAGGGTCGGGCAGGCTGGTGTCCGGCAGCATGATCATCGCTATGGCGGCAAGGCCAAGGCAGAGGCCCACAAGCCGCGCAGGCGAAAACCGGTCATTGCCCCAGGCCAGAGCGATCGGGAAGGCCAGCATCGGCACCATGGCAATGCACAGCGCAAGGATGCCACCGGGCAGATGAATGGCCGCCGTGTAACTGGCGGTATTGGGCAGAAGCGTGCCGATAAGCGCGATGATCAGGTAAAACCGCAAGGCGCGCGGATCGGTTGGCAATCCCCGGCCCATGGCCCGGTTGATACCGCCCAGAACCACCGCCCCAAGCACGAACTGCCAGAAGATGATGCCGATATGGCGATAGCCTTCGCTGACCGCGATCTTGCTCATGGGGATGGAAATGCCCCAGCCGAGCGAGCAAACCAGCAGCACCGCCACCAGCCACAGTTTTTCAGAGCGCGCCATCCGGCCCCGCCTGTTGCAATCGCCCACCAATGCGGATCGGGGCCACGCGCAGCGCCTTACCAGTCTTGTCATCGGTTTCGACGAAGACACCCGACAGGGTCGCCTCGCCCGCTGCCGGCGTGAACCGGTCCTTCGGCATGCCGGTGATGAAGCGGCGCAGGGGCTCGGTCTTTTCCATGCCGATGACACTGTTGTAGTCGCCGCACATGCCCGCATCGGTCATGAAGGCGGTGCCGCCCGGCAGGATCTGTGCGTCGCCCGTGGGCACATGGGTGTGGGTGCCGACCACAAGGCTCGCACGCCCGTCGCAGAAATGACCGACAGCCATCTTCTCTGATGTCGCCTCGCAATGAATATCGACGATAATGGCACTGGCCAGCCCGCCGAGGGGATGGCTGCGCAGGATGCCCTCCACCGCCGAGAACGGGTCCGAGAAGGGCCGCTTCATAAAGACCTGTCCAAGCGCCTGCATCACCAGCACCTTGCGCCCGCCCCTGGCCTCGAACAGCTGAAAGCCCCGGCCCGGCGCGGTCTTGGCGTAGTTCATCGGCCGCACGATGCGCGGTTCCCTGTCGATGAATTGCAGCATGTCGCGCTGATCGAAAGCGTGATCGCCCAGGGTCAGGCAATCGACACCGGCGGCCAGCATGGTTTCCGCATGGCTTTGCGACAGGCCATGGCCCGAGGTCGCGTTCTCGCCATTGACCACGACGAAGTCGAGCCGCCAGTCGGTTTTCAGCCGGGGAAGGGTGGTCGCAACGGCCGCGCGCCCCGCACGCCCCATTATATCGCCAAGGAAAAGCAATCTCATGCCCAAGGCTTAGGCGGTTCGGCCCGAGGCGGCAAGAGGTCGGGTGCGGTTACCTCTCAGGGCGAGGGCCGAACGGTGTAGCTCGCGTCATAGGTGACGGGGAAATTGACCGATCGGGCGATGTAGCAGACCTTGTGAATCCGGGCGTGTATCTGGTCCGCCACATCAGGGTCCGACCCCGGCGCCAGCGTGATCCGGGGCCGCAATGTGGCCGACAGGAACCGACCCGCGCCAGAGGGCAGGCTTTCGCCCTTGGCCAGCGGGTCGTCCTCATAGCCTTCCACCACGATCCCGGCATCGCTGGCCAGATGCAGGAACCACAGCATGTGACAGGCCGAAAGGGCCGCGATCAGCATATCCTCGGGGCTGTGCAGGGTCGAGTCGCCGCCAAGCAGCGGATCGTTGGAACAGGGGATCACCGGCTTGCCCGGCGTCTCGACATTCCACGTCCGGTCGTAGCCGCGATAGCTGGCTGTCCCCTGCCCCCGGTTCCCCGTCCAGACGATCCGCGCGGTGTAGTCGTGATTGGCCATCGTTGCCCTCCGTTTGCGCGCAGCCTAGCGCGGGACGGGGGGCCGCGCATCCCCTGTCACGGCCGGAACACGCCCGTCTCGGTCACCACCGCATCAAGCAACTGATCCGTGGGTTCCACCACCAGCCCCTCCAGCTCTTGCGCTGCATAGGCGAAGCCGATGGCCCGTGTGGGACGCTTGGCGCGCAGCTGTTCCAGCGTCCGGTCATAGAACCCGCCGCCATAGCCCAACCGGTTGCAACCCCTGTCAAAAGCCACCAGCGGCGCGATGACGATCTCGGGTTCCAGCCAGTCGCCGCCTTCCGGCACCCGCGCCCCGAAGGGGCCATCGACCATCTGGCAGCCGGGCCGCCATTCGCGGAACTTCAGCGGTTGTGCCTTGGCCTCGATCACCGGCACGCAGATCCGGTTCGCCTCGGCCAGCGCGCGCATGGCAGGCGTCGGGTCCAGCTCGGTCCGCATCGCCATATAGGCGGCGATCACCTTGCCCTCGACCGGGCCGATTTCGGCCAGCAGCGCGGCATTGGCGTCAGAGACCGAGGCGCGCTCGAAGGCTTCGGCGCGGGCTGTGAAGGCTTTCTTGCGGAGGGCGGTTTTCTGGGCGGACAGGTCCATCGCGGTGTTTCTCTTGCACTTCGCCCACAGGCGGGGTTTCCTGTGTCGCAAAATAGGCGCTGGACGGAAAAACTCATGCTGACATTCGACCATCTGGCCATTTCCTGCGACAGCCTTGCCGAAGGCGTTGCCCATGTCGAGGCCGCTTTGGGGGTGGAGCTTGCACCGGGGGGCGAACACGCCGCCATGGGCACGCATAACCGGCTGCTCTCGCTCGGGCCGGAGGAATATCTGGAGGTCATCGCGATCAACCCCGCCGCCCCCGGCCCTGACCAGCCGCGCTGGTTCGACATCGACAATTTCGCGGGCACGCCCCGAATGACCAACTGGATTTGCCGCTGCCCCGATCTGGAGGCCGCGCTGGCCGCTGCGTCTGCGGGCGCGGGCATTCCGTGGGATCTGGAACGGGGTGACCTGAAATGGCGCATGGCGGTGCCGACCGATGGCAAGCTGCCCTTCAGCAACTGCTTTCCCGCGATGATCGAATGGCAGGGCAGCGCCCATCCGGCCCCGCGCCTGCCCGATCACGGGATTCGCATGACCGGGATTTTCCTGACCCACCCCGAGGCCGCAGCTTTGCGCGCTGAGCTCGCCCCGATGATCACAGACCCGCGTCTGACGATCCTGAACGGCGCCTCCCCGGCACTTTCGGTTGAGTTGACCGGTCCAAAGGGAACCATCCGCCTGTGATCCGCACCGCCCGACCTGCTGACGCGCCAGCCATAGCGGCGATCTGGAACCATATCATTCGCGATACGGTGGCCACCTTTACCACTGAAGAAAAGCAACCCTCGGCAATTGCCGGAGCCATGGCTTCACAGCCCTATTGGGTGGCCGAAGACGCGGGCACCGTTGTGGGATTTGCCACCTATTTCCAGTTCCGGGGCGGGTCGGGATACGTCCATACGATGGAACATTCCGTCCATATCACGCCCTCGGCCCAGGGCCGGGGGCTGGGGCGCGATCTTATGGCCGCTTTGGAGGACCATGCCCGCAAGGCCGGGGTGCATTCGCTTTTTGCGGGCATCTCGGGTGAGAACAGTGCCGGTCTCGCCTTCCACGCAGCGCTTGGCTATGCGCACACCGCCCGGCTGCCGCAGGTGGGACGAAAATTCGACCGATGGCACGATCTTGTGCTGATGCAGAAATTCCTCTGACATTCCCGGCCCGTCGGGGTAAAAGCCCCCATGTCCCTATGGTCCCGTATCAGTGACGCGCTTGCAGCCCTTGCCTCCGGTGAAGGGCTTGGCGCCATGTTCGACAAGCTGCGCAAACCGCCGGAACTGACCGTCGGCTTCGCGATTGCCGTGATTGCCCTCGGCGCGAAGATGGCAAAGGCCGATGGCCTGGTCACCCGCAACGAGGTGACCGCTTTCCGCGAGGTCTTCGCCATTCCGCAGGCCGATGAAAGATCGGCAGCGCGCGTGTTTAATCTGGCACGAGAGGATGTGGCCGGGTTCGAGGACTACGCCCGCAAGATCGCCACCATGTTCGAGGCAGATAGCGCGGTTCTGATGGACCTTCTCGACGGGTTGTTTCATATCGCCGTGGCCGATGGCGAATATCACCCCGCCGAGGATGCTTTCCTTGAAAGGGTGGCCGAGATCTTCGGCATGTCCAAGCGCGACTTCGCCGCCCTGCGTGCCCGCAACGTGCCAGATGCCGACCCCGACCCCTACACGGTTCTGGGGGTAGACCCGGCCATGTCGCTGGCAGAGATTCGCAAGGTCTGGCGGCGGCTGGTGGTCGAAACCCATCCCGACCGGATGATGGCGCGCGGGGTGCCGGAAGAGGCCGTGCAACTGGCCCAGACCCGGCTGATTGCCATCAACAGGGCCTGGGAAGAGATCGAATCCCACCACGGGACCTGACGCCGATGCGCATCGCCACCTATAACGTGGAATGGTTCTCCAATCTCTTCGATGACGAGGGGAAATTGCTGGAAGACGGACAGTGGTCCGGCCGTCAGGATGTGACGCGGGGCGAGCAGCTTGCCGCCCTGGCCTTCGTGTTCAAACGTCTGGATGCCGATGCCGTTCTGGTCGTCGAAGCGCCCGACAGCTCGCGCCAGCGCAATGGCAGCCTCGCCCTTGAGAACTTCGCCGCCTACGCTGACATCCGCGCGCGCAAGGCGCTGATCGGGTTCGAGAACCATACGCAGCAGGAAATCATGCTGCTTTACGATCCTGATGCCCTGAGCGCCGTCCATGATCCGATCGGTGAAGAAACGGGCAAGAAAGGCTCTCGCGTCGCCCCCCGCTTTGACGGAACCTACCGCATCGACCTGGATATCGACGCCACCGAGGATCTGGTGACCTTCTCCAAACCGCCGCTGGAGGCGCTGATCGACAGCGACGAAGGCACGTTCCGGCTGATCGGGGTGCACGCCAAGTCCAAGGCGCCCCACGGCGCGCGGAACCGCGATGAGATGATGCGGCTGGCTATCGCCAACAGGCGCAAGCAACTGGCGCAATGCATCTGGCTGCGCGAAAGGGTGGACCATCACCTCGACATGGGCGATCCGCTGATCGTCGCAGGCGATTTCAACGACGGTCCCGGGCTGGATGAGTTTGAGCGTCTGTTTGGCCGGTCGGGGCTGGAGATTGTCCTGGGCACCGATCTGGACCCGCAGGACCAGCTGTTCGATCCGCACGCGGAACAGGCGCTGCAATCGCGATTTGGGGCGCAGCCCACCACCGCGCGCTTTTACATCCGCGACGAGGACCGCTACCTGACGGCGCTGCTGGATTACATCATGGTCAGCCCGGTGCTGCGCCCCTTCTGCAATGGCTGGCGCATCTGGCATCCCTTCGAAGACCCGGCCTGCTGGCGGGATGAAACCCTGCAACGGGCGTTGTTGACTGCGTCGGACCATTTCCCGGTTACCATGGAACTGAACGGCCCATTCCCCGGTCCGGTCGGTGGCTGACCCCTTCAAAACCGGCCAAAACGCGCATATCTTGTGGGTCATGAAACACGCTATCACCCTCGCTTTGCTCGTATCGCTTGCGAGCCCCGCCGCCGCTCAGGACAGCGATGAAGACAGCAACCTTCGCGAAGGCTGGGGTCTGTTATCGGAAGGCTCTCGCCTGATCCTCGAAGGGCTGGCCGAGGAGATGCGGCCCTTCGTGGACGAGCACCTGCTGCCCATGATCGCAGAGCTTGGCGCGCTGATTGACGACGTGGCCATGTATGAGCTGCCCGAACGGCTGCCCAATGGCGACATCATCATCCGCCGCCGCGTGCCACTGGACCCTGAAACCGGCGAAGAGCTCGATCCGGTGGACGACCCGGTCGACCTGTAAGCGGCAAATTCCCCACCCGATGCGCGGCCTCCATTGCACTTTCCCCATGGGGCTGCCTATCTGTAGCCCGTGCAATGCAAGAGAGGTTTCCAATGCAGTTCTCCACCATCCCGATGCCCCTGCCCGTCCGCGACGCCAATGCCGCCGGAGGAGCCGAGAATCTGGGCGATCTGCCGGAATGGGACCTGAGCGACCTCTACCCCGCCACCGACGCACCCGAAATTGCACGAGACAAGGACTGGCTGGCCGGGGAATGCGCCGCTTTTGCTGCGGATTACGAGGGTAAGCTGGCCGATCTGTCTGCTGACCAGATGCTGGAGGCCGTACAACGCTATGAAAAGATCGACCTGATTGCCGGGCGGCTCATGTCCTTCGCGGGGCTGCGCTATTACCAGCATACGACCGATCCGGAACGCGCGCAGTTCATGTCGAACATGCAGGAGGCGATTACGATCGCAACCACCTCGCTGGTATTCTGGGGGCTGGAGTTCAACCGGCTGGAGGATGCGCATTTCGAGGGCCTGATGGCCGCCAATGCCGATCTGGCTCGCTACCGCCCGATCTTCGACCGGATGCGCGCGATGAAGCCTTACCAGCTGTCGGACGAACTGGAGAAATTCCTGCACGATCAGTCGATGGTAGGGGCGGCCGCGTGGAACAAGCTGTTTGACGAGACCATCGCAGGGCTGAGTTTCGAGGTCGACGGCGAGGAGCTTGGCATCGAGGCCACGCTGAACCTGCTGACCGACCAGAACCGCGACAAGCGGGAGGCGGGCGCGCGGGCGCTGGCCGCAACCTTTGGTGAACGGATCGGGCTCTTTGCCCGCGTCCACAACACGCTGGCCAAGGAAAAGGAAATCGAGGACCGCTGGCGCAATCTGCCCTCGCCCCAGATGGGCCGACACCTGGCCAACCATGTGGAACCCGAGGTGGTGGAGGCGTTGCGAAACGCCGTGGTTGCCGCCTACCCGCGCCTGTCGCATCGCTATTATGCGCTGAAGGCCAAGTGGCTCGGCCTCGACACGCTGGAAGTCTGGGACCGCAACGCGCCTCTGCCGATGGAAGATGACCGGCTGGTCCATTGGGACGACGCGCGCAAGGTCGTGTCCGAGGCATATGCCGATTTCGATCCGCGCATGGCGGAGCTGGCCGAACCTTTCTTCACCGATGGCTGGATTGATGCCGCCGTGAAAGAAGGCAAAGCGCCTGGCGCCTTCGCCCACCCGACCGTGGCCGACGCCCACCCTTACGTGATGCTGAACTACCTCGGCAAACCCCGCGATGTGATGACGCTTGCGCACGAGCTTGGCCATGGCGTGCATCAGCGGTTGGCCGCCGGTCAGGGGGAACTGCTGTCCTCCACCCCGCTGACGCTGGCGGAAACCGCGTCCGTCTTTGGCGAGATGCTGACCTTCCGCAAAATGCTGGGGCAGGCCAAATCGGATGCCGAGCGCAAGGTGATGCTGGCGGGCAAGGTCGAGGACATGATCAACACGGTCGTGCGCCAGATCGCGTTTTACGATTTCGAGTGCAAACTGCACGCCGCCCGCGCCGAGGGCGAGTTGACCCCCGACGACATCAACGCGTTGTGGATGAGCGTGCAGGCCGAAAGCCTCGGGCCGGTCTTCAACTTCATGGAGGGGTATGAGACCTTCTGGGCCTATATCCCCCATTTCGTGCATTCGCCCTTCTACGTCTATGCCTATGCCTTCGGCGATGGCCTGGTGAACGCGCTTTACGCGGTTTACGAGGAAGGCGGCGACGACTTCCAGGAAAAGTATTTCGACATGCTGAAGGCGGGCGGATCGAAGCATCACAAGGAGCTGCTGGCGCCCTTCGGGCTCGATGCCAGCGACCCGGCGTTCTGGGACAAGGGCCTGTCCATGATCGAAGGCTTCATCGACGAACTGGAGGCGATGGAGGGGTGATCACCATCGCCGACCTGCCGCGGGACCGGGTGGAAGAGGTTCTTCACCTTACCCTCGGTCCCGGACAGGAGGATTTCGTGGGGACCATCGACGAGATGGTGACTGACGCCCTGCCCTGTCGTGATTTTCATGTGGCGCGGGAAGGGGCAGAGGTGGTCGGCTTTTTCAAGATCGACCGGGACTATGCGCCAAGTCACGACTTCGCCGAGCCCCATGGCTGGGGGCTGCGCGGGCTGCTGATCGGCGCGCAGTATCAGGGCCGGGGATTGGGACGCGCGCTGCTGGCGGCTCTGCCTGCCTATCTGAGCGCGCGCTATCCGGGGCAACGGCTCTATTACCTGACCGTGAATTGCCGGAACGCACGTGCCTATGACGCCTATCTTGCCGGCGGCTGGACGGATTCGGGCGGGCTCTACCTCAAGGGCCGCGCGGGACCGCAGAACATCCTGCGCCTAGATCTGTCATGACCGCAAAGGACAAATGGGCTGCGATCCGTATGCGGATGAAGCGGGGGCTGGTCTGGATCCGCGCCAATGTGCCGCCTGGGTTGCGGTTGGTGCTTGGTCTGCTGCTGATCGTCGGGGGCGTGTTCGGCTTCCTGCCGGTGCTCGGGTTCTGGATGATCCCGCTTGGGATTGCGGTGGCGGCACTTGATATCAAGCCGCTCTGGCAGGCGCTGACGCACCGCCGGTAGGGATGCCCTGCACATTCGAGACCGAGCCAGCCCCTGTCCGTGCAGCTGCCGCGCCCGTCTACACCGATCGCAAACGGGTGGGCCGGGCGGCGGGAAAATTCTTGCAAGAACTTTTTTAAGGATCTTCCAAGATCCTTCCACCGCCTATTTCAACTGGCTGTCTTTCGATCCCCGCCGGTTGATCCCGCCGCGCGCCCTATAGGCCCCGTCCCGCTCCTGCTGACAGTCGATGCAGAGCTTGACGCCCGGAATGGCCATGCGACGCTTCTCCGGGATTTCTTCTTCGCATTCCGCACAATAGATCAGGCTTTCGCCCTGCGGTTGCGCGCGGGCCTGCATGCGTTTCAGTTCATCCTCGATCGAGGCTTCGATCTGTTCCGACACCGCGCCGTCGCGCGCCCATCCTCCGGCCATGACCTTGGTCCATTCCTGACTGAGACAGGCAGAGGATATCAGAGACCGCCCATGTGCCGCTAGAGCAGGCTGACCGATCCATCCTCGTCCTCTTTCGCGGCCCGGGCCGGGGCGGGTGCCGGCTTTGGGTTGCCAATCGGCACGCGCGGCGGCGGCGCACCGGGAAGGCCGACGGTCGGCTGGTTCAGCACAAACTGCGGGGCCGGTTTCGGCTTTGGCAGCTCGCCACGCAATTCCCGGATCAGCGTGTGATGGTCCGCCATCTTGGTCACGACCTGCCCGAAGGTCGCCTCGGCCTTTTGCAGATAGCCCTGCCACAAATTGGCCGGCAAGTTTCCATTCCTGCGGAACGACGGCGCCGGGTAATCGGTGTTGTAGACCTGCTTGCCGAGCAGAACCGCCTGATAGGTCGCGTAGCTGAACAGAACCTCGGTTTCCAGGTCGAGCGGCCCGGGCACGGCATGGCGCCAAAGCTCCAGGTTCTCGGCCAGCCGGTCGGGCACCTCCAACTCTTCGCGCGCGTCGATCCAGTACTGGCTGTCGGTCCGGTTCCCGAGCGCGTAGTGCAGGCAGATGAAGTCGCGCACCTCATCATAGAGCTTGCTGGTCAGCTTGTTGTAGCGATCCCGCAGGGGGTCCGGGTAGCTTTTGTCGGGGAAGTAGCTCGCCAGCCAGCGGATCGACATGTCGATCATGTGAATGGCGGTTGATTCCAGCGGTTCGATAAAGCCGCCCGACAGGCCCACGGCCACCACGTTCTTGACCCAGGCATTGCGGTTGCGCCCGACCCGCATCGGGATCACGCGCGGCTCCACCCCGTTCCAGGTGTCGCCCAGATGCGCGATGAACTCGTCCCGCGCCTCTTCATCGGTGCGATGCGCCGAGGAATAGACATAACCCGTCCCGATCCGGTTATAGAGCGGCACCCGCCAGACCCACCCGGCGCCAAGCGCATAGCTGCGCGTCAGCGACGGGATCTTGGTCGGGTCTGGATGCGGGATCTGTACCGCCATCGCCCGGTCATTGGCGAGGAAGTTCGAATAGGAGATGAAGGGCTCTTTCATCACCTCGTTGATGATCAGCCCCTTGAAGCCGGTGCAGTCGATCACAAGCTCGGTCTCGTGCCGCCCGGTCTCGGCCAGTTGCAGCGCGCTGACATAGCCGTTTTCATCCTGTTCCACATGCACCACATCCTCCTCGATATGCTGCACACCGCGGGACTTGCAGAGGTCGCGGATCATATTGGCGAAGCGCCCGGCATCAAGGTGATAGGCGTGCCCGACCGGCATTGCATAGGGCTTCTCGCCCAGGGGGCGCGGGCCTTTGAATGCCTGGCCAAGCGCGACGGAGGGCGAGAAGCACTGAATGAAATCCCGATTGCCCGCGCCATATGTCAGATAGTAATCGGCAAGATCGACCCCCGCGATCGCCTGCGGATGGGCAAAGGGATTGACGTAGTCGATCTGCTTGCCGTTCCGGTCGACATTCCAGTTCGCGAACAGCACCCCGAGCTTGAAGGACGCATTGCAGGTCTTGAAGAAATCCTGTTCTGAAATGCCCGCCATGCGCAGGGTACGCAGCATGTTGGGGACGGTCGCTTCGCCCACGCCCACGGTCGGGACATTGGGCGACTCGATCAGGGTGATCCTCATCTTCGCGTCGGGCCGGGTCAGGTCGCCGAAATTGCTTTGCAGGATCAGCGCGGCCATCCAACCCGCTGTACCGCCGCCGACAATGGTTATGGATTGAATCGGTTCAGACAAAACGAACTCCCCCAAAGTGGTCTGAATTCGCCAAAAGACTAGGGGGAAATTTCGTTTGAGTCCAAAACAACCATCGCGGAGGTCGAGATCCTACGCCATCTCACCAGCAAAAGCAGCCTCTAGTGCGGCTTGTGTGCCCCGCGAAAACTCCAGCGGAACCGGGTAGGCTGCGCCCTCTAGGATCGTGCGCCCGAAGGCTTCCACCTGGTTCACATACTGACGTGCCGTTGGGAAACGATGCAGGCGCTCCTCTCCGTCCGCACGCACGACGCGGACCGAGGCTTCCCGATGCACGACAGGATTGAACGGAGCCACAAGCTCAATAAACCCACCGGTGCCGTGATAGGTGACCACCTGCCGATTGGGGGCCTCCATGCTCATGTAGATCGAACAGGTCGCACCGCCGAAATAGGCCCAGATCCGGGCCGACACATCGACACCGTTCTGCCAGCCGAAGCGGGATTGCACGTTTTCCGGCTCCGCCCCCGTGACCAGCCGGGCCGATCCGAGCGTATAGACCCCGATATCGCGGGTCACGCCGCCGCCGGTTTCAGGGCGCATGCGGATATTGCCGGTATCGGTCAGGCGGAAGGTGAAATACCCGTCGATATGCAGAAGGTCCCCGATCTCGCCGCCCTGCACCATATCGCGCACCATCTGCCATTGCGGGTGGTGGGGGATCATATAGGCCTCGGCGATCAGCAGACCGGTTTGCTCGCGCAGCGCGATCAGGCGGTCGATTTCATCCAGCTTCATCGCAATGGGCTTTTCCGTCAGCACATGCTTTCCCGCGCGGGCGGCCTTTTCGGTCCAGTCCACATGCAGGGCATTGGGCAGCGGGACATAAACCGCGTCAATCTCGGGGTCGGCCAGCAATGCCTCATAGCTGTCATGCACCCGCAACCCCGGTGCCAGTGCTGCAAAACTCGCAGCCTTGTCCGGGCTCGACGTCGCCAGCGCGGCCAGAACCGCGTTTTCGGCATCGTGGATGGCAGGCGCCATGGTGGTCCGGGCGAAATTCGCGGCGCCAAGCACGCCCCAACGGATCGGATCGGTCATATCGGTTGTCTCCTTGTTAGCGCGAACAAGACCACAAAAAAGGCCCGCCGAAAAGGCGGGCCGTCATGAGTCACCTGGAATGTCGCTTACGCGGCGGGCAAGACACCCTGTTCGCGCGCCAGTTCACGCATGCGCTTTTGCAGTTTCTCGAACGCGCGCACTTCGATCTGACGAATGCGCTCGCGGCTGACATCGTAGACACCCGACAGATCCTCCAGCGTCACCGGCTGGTCCTGCAGGCGGCGTTGCGTCAGGATATCCCGCTCGCGTTCGTTCAGGACCTCCATCGCCTCTTCCATCAGGGCAAGGCGATGCTGCATCTCATCACGTTCGGCATAGTCACCGGCCTGGTCGGCGTCTTCGTCCTCCAGCCAGTCCTGCCACTGGGTCGCGCTGTCGCCCTCGGTGCCGATCATGGCATTGAGCGAGGCATCGCCCCCCGACAGGCGCCGGTTCATCGACACCACTTCGTCTTCGGTCACGCCAAGGTCATGGGCGATCTGCGCCACGTTTTCGGGCCGCAGGTCGCCATCTTCCAGCGCGCCGATGCGGGCCTTGGCCTTGCGCAGGTTGAAGAACAGCTTCTTCTGGGCGCTCGTCGTACCAAGCTTCACCAGCGACCAGGACCGCAGGATATATTCCTGGATCGAGGCGCGAATCCACCACATGGCATAGGTCGCCAGGCGGAAGCCCTTTTCGGGGTCAAACCGCTTTACGGCCTGCATAAGGCCCACATTCGCCTCGGAAATCACCTCGGCCTGCGGCAGACCATAGCCGCGATAGCCCATGGCGATCTTGGCGGCGAGCCGCAGATGCGACGTCACCATCTGATGGGCGGCCTCGGTGTCTTCGTGGTCCACCCACCGTTTTGCCAGCATGTATTCCTGCTCCGGCTCCAGCATCGGAAACTTGCGGATTTCCTGCAGGTAGCGGTTCAGGCCCTGTTCCGGCGACGGCGCCGGGAGATTTGCATAGCTGCTCACGTTTTCGGATCCCCTGTTCGACATCCTCAGATGTAAATCTGATTAACTTAGCTAGAGATGGGAGCGTTAACGGACCGTTTCAAGAGGCCCGCCATTGATTTCTTGAAGACCATATCGCACCACGATCACGCACCGCAATGCATGTTACAGTGATCTCACGTGCAATTGCGCACAGTTTAACCGGCAGTTTCGCGGCATTTCTCGAGGATTGTCGCCATATCCTCTGGCAGTGGTGCCTCGAAGCTGAGGTATTCCCCGCTGACCGGATGCACAAAGCCAAGCGTTGCGGCGTGCAGGGCCTGTCGGGGAAAGCTGTTCAGCTCTGCTGCCAGCGCCTCGCCCATCACCTTCGGGGCCACCTTGCGCCGCCCGCCATAGGTCTGGTCCCCGATCAGGGCGTGGCCGGCATGGGCAAGATGCACGCGAATCTGGTGGGTGCGGCCGGTTTCCAGCCAGCAGTTGATCAGAGCCACAGCGCCGAACCCTTCCTCGACCCGCGCCCGCGTCACCGCGTGGCGGCCACCGGAAAACAGCACCGCCTGCCGTTGCCTGTCGGTCTTGTGGCGGGCGAGTTGCGTGGTGATCTTCAGGATACCACCCGGCTCGAAACTGGTGCCCCGCACGCCGCGCAGTCGGGGGTCGGACGCGTCAGGTTCCCCGTGGCAGATCGCCAGATAATGCCGGTCGACCGTGTGTTTCTCGAATTGCGCCGCCAGCCCGTGATGGGCGCGGTCGGATTTCGCCACGACCAGCAGGCCCGACGTGTCCTTGTCGATCCGGTGCACGATACCGGGCCGCTTTTCGCCGCCCACGCCAGAGAGGTTGCCGCCGAAATGATGCAACAGAGCATTAACCAGCGTGCCCGATGGCGTACCGGGGGCGGGATGGACCACCATGCCAACAGGCTTGTTCACCACGATCAGATCGTCGTCCTCATAGAGTATCTCCAGCGGGATATCCTCTGGCATAGTCGCCACATCGGCGGCCTCTTCGACCGTGATCTCGACCAGATCATCCTCGACCAGCTTCGCCTTCGCATCCGTCACCACCGTGCCATTCACCCGCACCATGCCGTCCGCAATCAGTTTCGCCAGCCGCGACCGGCTGAGCGACGCGTCCTCTGGCACATCGCGGGCCAGTGCCTTATCAAGGCGCGGCGCAGGGTCCGGGCCGATACGGACCGAGACGATCTTGGACGAAAGGCCGGACATGCAGGACGCTCCGATGACAGAAGACGACAAGGACCCGCTGAACCTGAGGGTGCTGCGCATCCTCGTGACGGTCCTGACGGTGGTGATGATTGTCGGGCTGATAGCGGTCGTGATCACCTTTGTCACCCGTTTCCCGGGCGGCGATGGTGTGACCCTGCCCGATCAGGTGACGTTGCCCGAGGGTGTCAGAGCCAGTGCCATCACCATGGGCGAGGGCTGGTTTGCCGTCGTGACAGATGACGACCGCATCCTGATTTTCGACCGGGAGAGCGGTGAATTGCGTCAAAGCGTCGAGATCAGCCGCTAGTCGTCCAATGCAGCCGCAGCGGCCCGCGACATCGGGCCGATGATGCCATCCAGCGCGCCCCGATACAGACCGCGTTCCTGCAGGATCACCTGGAAGGCAATGGCAGTGGCCCGGTCCCAGGGCGGTTCATAGCCGCCGATCCGCCCGCGCAGATCGTCCATGTCCACATCGCCGGTTTCCAGCGCCTGTACGTATAGCGCCGCCGCCTGTTCCGGGTCGGCCTCGACCCCGCGCCCGCGTTCATAGAGGAAGCCAAGCGCCGCGATGGCATCGGGCAGACCGGCTTCGACCGCGCGTTCAGTCCAGCGGAATTGCTGGTCTGCGTCGCCGGTGCCGGGACCGTCAAGCTCGGAATAGATCCGCGCCAGATCCAGCACCGCCTCGATATTGCCCTGCTCGGCGGCCATGGACAGGTAACGCGCTGCCTCGTCCCTGTCGGGGATGCCAAGCGAGGCATCCTCGCCGCCCGGAATGCCGTCGCCGGTCAGATAGGTCTGGCCAAGCCGGTACTGGGCGAAGTGATAGCCCCCATCCGCCGCGGTGCGCATCAGTTCCACCATACGGCCCGTATCGCGGGGCACACCTGCCCCGATCCGGTGCAAGAGGCCAAGTGTCATTTGTCCCGCCGGATCGCCCCCTTCGGCGGCAGCAGCGAAATATTCCGCCGCCGTATCGGCATCGCGCCGCAACGGGCCGATCCCGAAGAGATGATAGTCGCCAAGCTTGGTATTCGCGGCGGCCAGACCGGCGGCGGCGGCGGCTTCAAAGGCTGCAACCGCCTCTTCATGATCGCCATCGGCCTGCCGGATCGCGCCGATATGGAACAAAACGACCGGATCCTCGCTGCCTTCGGACAGTGCCTGCTCGCAATGAGGCGTGGCTTCGGCCAGGGCGGCCTCCAGCACGTCCTGTGCTTCAGGGCTGACCGGCACCCCGGCATTTGGCACTCCAGCCGTCTCGGCGCACAGCGCGGCGGCATTTTCCGGCGCAGTTTGAGCGGCAAGCGCCAGCGGGCTGACAGACAGTGCCAGGGTCATGGCAACCCCGGGCAGCGAAGACAAAAACGGAATTTTCATGGCAGCAGACCGGTTTATGATTGAAATACAGGTCAAACCCTAGCCAATTCGCCCCCCGGCTGTCGACCGTCTTGCCCCAAGCTTTCCAAAGAAAACCACAGAAACGGCTGGCCAATGCCTTAACCCTATGCAAGCTTTTGCAAGCCTTATAAAATTCAACGAAACGCAGAGCAGCACGGCACGGGGACTTAAAGGCAGGCCCCAAGCCGGGAAGATGAACGGGAAGATGCGCGATTCCGGCACCAAAGACAGCGTTCTGGTCGTCGACCTGGACGGGACCCTTTTGCGGTCCGACATGCTGTTCGAATGTTTCTGGGCCAGTGCCGCGCGCAACTGGCGTACTCCGCTGATCGCCGCCAGCGCCCTGTCGCAAGGCATCCCCGAGCTGAAACGCGCGCTGGCCGAAACCGCAAGCCCTGACATCGCCCGCCTGCCCTATAATGCCGAGGTCATCGCCCATATCGAAGCGTGGCGGGCCGAGGGGGGAAAGACTGCGCTGGTGACGGCCTCCGACCAGATCCTCGCTGACAAGATCGCCGCGCATCTGGGCCTTTTTGACGAGGTCTTCGGGACCGAGCCGGGCAACAACCTGAAGGCCGAGCGCAAGGCCGAGTTCCTGGACAACCACTATGGCCCCGGCGGATATATCTATGTCGGCGACAGTCATGCGGATTTGAAAGTCTGGTCGCGCGCCAAGGCCGCCGTGACAGTGGGCGCGACGGGCGGTTTCCGCGCCAAGGTGGCCGAGGTGAACGCCGATGTCACCCATCTGAGCCCGCCCGAGCCCTTTATCATCCCGATCCTCAAGGCCATGCGCCTGCATCAGTGGCTGAAGAACGTTCTTGTCTTCATTCCGGTCATGGCCAGCCAGTCGCTTGGGCTGGCAAGCTTTCTGCAATGCCTGCTGGCCTTCGTCGCTTTCGGGTTTGTGGCCTCTTCCGGCTATGTGCTGAACGACCTGCTGGACCTTGGCCCGGACCGGGCGCATGCCCGGAAGCGTCGCCGCCCGATGGCCTCTGGCCGGTTGCAGGTGCCACACGGGACTGTGCTGTTCCCCGTCTTACTGCTGTTGGGTCTTGGCACCGCCGCGACATTGAGTGCGACCTTCCTGGGTGTGATTGCCTTCTACTTCCTGATGACGATGAGCTATTCGCTCTGGCTCAAACGCAAGGTGATCGTCGATATCTGCGTACTGGCGGGCCTTTATACGTTGCGCATCGTGGCAGGCGGCGTCGCCACCGGCATTCCGCTTTCCCTGTGGCTGCTGGCCTTTTCGATGTTCTTCTTCTTCTCGCTCGCTGCCGTCAAACGGCAGGCGGAACTGGTGCATCTGAAATCGACCGGGCAGGAAAAGGCCGCGGGCCGGGGCTATGGGCTGGAGGATCTGCCGATCATCACCCAGATCGCCACCAGCTCGGGCCTTTTGTCGGTGCTGGTTCTGGCACTTTATATCAACACGCCCGATATCCGGGAAAACTACATGTCGCCCACCTATTTGTGGGGGGTGTGCGGGCTGCTGCTCTTCTGGGTCACGCGAATGGTGTTCGTCACCCACAGGGGCAAGATGGATGATGACCCCATGGTCTTCGCGGTAACGGACCGCACCAGCCAGGCGACATTCCTGGCCATGCTGGCGCTGGCGGCGGGGGCGCTGTTCCTATGAGCCCGACCACCCTGGCCCTGCGCTACGGCCTTTTTGCCGTGATCGCAACCGTGACCAATCTGGGCACGCAGCGGATCGTTCTGTCCTTCGGTGACAGCGGGCCCGTGTTCGCCATGGCCGTCGCCGCGGGAACGCTGGTCGGGCTGGTGGTGAAATACGTGCTCGACAAGCGCTGGATCTTCTTCGACCAGTCCACCGGAGTAAAAGCCCATAGCCGCAAATTCGCGCTCTATACCGCCATGGGGCTGGTCACGACCTGTATCTTCTGGGGGTCCGAAACCGCCTTCTGGCTGATCTGGGGCACCGACCTGATGCGCGAACTGGGGGCCATCCTGGGGCTTATGGTGGGCTACGTGACCAAATACATGCTCGACCGGCGCTTCGTCTTCACCGACGACCGGTTGCAGGCTTAGGGGGTGTAATGCAGCTTTCCGGTTGGGGCAACTTTCCGAAACGCACGACACAACTGACCGCCCCGCGAACGGAGGCAGAGGTGGCCGCGCAGATCGCCGAGGGCCGCGCCGTCGCGCGGGGCAACGGGCGGTCCTATGGCGACAGCGCCATCGGCGCGGCCCGGACGCTCGACATGCGCGGCTTTGACCGGATGCTGTCTTTCAACGCCGCCACCGGGCAATTGGTGGCAGAGGCGGGTGTGATGCTCTCTGACGTGATCGACAGCTTCCTTCCGCGCGGCTGGTTTCCCATGGTCACGCCGGGCACCAAGCTGATCACCCTGGGCGGCGCCATTGCGGCGGATGTTCATGGCAAGAACCACCATGTCGAGGGCAGCTTTCGCGCCTGTGTGGACTGGATCGACCTGATGGGGCCGGACGGGGCGGTGACCCGCTGCTCGCACGATGAAAACGCCGAGCTTTTTGGCTGGACCATCGGCGGCATGGGCCTGACCGGCATTATCCTGCGCTGTGCGATCCGTCTAAGATCGGTGAAATCCGGCTGGATCCGTCAGACGATGATCCCGGCGGCAAATCTTGATGAGGCGATCACAGCATTTGAAGACAGCATGGCCGCCACCTATTCCGTCGCCTGGATCGACTGCGCCGCCAAGGGCGCGGCGCTTGGCCGGTCGCTGGTGATGCTGGGGGAACATGCGGAACCGGGCGAGGTGCCCCCGCGCTACCGCGCCACGCCGTTCAAAGCCCCCCGACGCCGCAAGAAGACCTTCCCGATGAACGCGCCGGGCTTTGCGCTCAATCCGCTTTCTGTGCGGGCCTTCAACGCGCTCTATTTCTGGAACGGATCGCGGCAGGAGGGCCAGCAGATCGTCGATTGGGACGGGTATTTCTACCCGCTCGACGCGATCCTGAAGTGGAACCGGCTTTATGGCCGCAAGGGGTTCATGCAGTTCCAGTGCGTGCTGCCGCAGGACAGCGCCCGCGAGGGGCTGCACCGGCTCATGTCGGCGATTTCCGAGTCCGGGCAAGCGTCCTTCCTGTCGGTCCTGAAACGCTTCGGCCCGCAGGACAGCCCCTTTTCCTTCCCGATGGAGGGCTACACGCTGGCGCTCGACTTCCCGCGCCATGCCCGCGCCATCGCCCTGATGCCGGAACTGGACGCGATCACGCTGGATCACGGCGGGCGCTTCTACCTCGCCAAGGACAGCCGCGTTCCTGCTGACACCTTTACCACCGCCGACCCCCGCGCCGCAGCATTTGCACAATGGCGCAGGGAAAACGGCCTTGCCGATGCCTTTGCCTCGGCCCAATCCGAAAGGCTTCACCTGTGAATTTGCCCGTCCTGATCCTCGGCGCCCGGTCCGATATGGCCCGCGCCACCGCCCGCGCTTTTGCCGCGCTTGGTCACCCCATTCAGTTGGCCGCCCGCGATGCCGACAGCCTTGGCCCGGACAAGGCCGATCTCGAAACCCGCTATTCGGTCGAGGTCACCTTGCATGAATTCAACGCGCTGGATGTGGCGGGGCACGCGGCGTTCATCGACGGTCTGCCCGCCCTGCCCGGCATCGCCATTTGCGCTGTGGGCACAATGGGTGAGCAGGAAGAGAACGAGAAGGACCCGGCCAGGGCAGTTGCGGTTCTGCGGTCGAATTTCGAAGGCCCCGCGATCCTCTTCGGGGTGCTGGCGGAACGGTTTGTTAACCGGGGTTCGGGCACATTGGTGGGAATCAGTTCCGTCGCGGGTGACCGTGGGCGCGCATCGAACTATGTCTACGGATCGGCCAAGGCGGGCTTCACCGCCTTCCTGTCGGGGCTTCGCAACCGGCTGGCCCAGAAAAACGTGCATGTGGTGACGGTGAAACCGGGCTTCGTGAACACCGCCATGACCGCCCATCTGGACCTTCCCGCAAAGCTGACGGCAGAGCCCGACGAAGTCGCCGGCGCCATTGTAAAGGCCGTAAAAAAACAACGTAATATCATATATGTACGGCCGATCTGGTGGCTCGTGATGTCGATCATCTGCGCAGTGCCCGAGATGGTTTTCAAGAAGACCAGCATCTGAACGGCAATCACCGGCCCATTTCGCACGCGCAGAAATTCGCTCGCACCCGCAGCAAAACGGCAGATTTCCGCCGCAAATGTGGCGGGCCTGCCTTATTCACTCTGGCATTCTTGTTTCGTTAAGGGGGTGAGTGTATCCCTTTTGCCATGAGGGACAGATATTTTGACCTGCTGGGACAGCGGGCCGTTGACAGAAAACCCGAGTTCATGGAATCGCCCGCAGCCGTCATTGCGACGCTTGCGGCCTCTGCGCTTGTCTGCGCGACGATCCTGACACTCACGGTCACCAAGATCGCACCTGCGGTCCGGCTCGCCACTTTGGGCGTGGAACCGGCGCGCGTGGAGATCCCGCAGGCAAGCCTCGGCGCTCTGCCTGTGACCGACACCATGGGGGCCTCCATCGCCGGGGCCGATCAGGGACCGGAACGGTTGATGCCGACCGCGCTGCCGCCGATGGCACCCGGCCGCGACTACGTGTTGGCCGATCCGGTGATCGAGCCGCGCCCGCAGGACCCCGTCCCCACCATCATCGCGGGCCGCCCGCCGGTCGAGGCCGTGCCGCGCCCCGCCCATATCGTGGCGCTGGCCGCCGCTGCCCGCAGTTTCACCGACCCCGCCAACGTGGCCTCGCTGCGCCCGGAACAACGCCCCTTCGATCCGGCTCCTGAGGAACCCGTCATCGAACTGGCCGTTGCCTCCCCGCTTGCCACCAGCATCAGCCCGCGCCCTGCGGCGCGCCCCGCCGATCTGGATGTAACGCCAAGCCCGACCTTTGTGGCCCGCGCGACCGATCCGACCGAGACCGTGACCCTCGCCGCGCTGACCCCGGACGAACCCACCGCGCTTGGCCCCGCCTTCGACCGCAGCGCCAATGCCTGCACCCGCCGCCTGTCGCGCGAGATTCCGCGCCGGGCGGGCAGTGCTGCCGGCGGACAGGCCTTCATCGCCTCGCTTGAAAACGTCTCTGGCACCACCCGCGACGCGGCGATTGCCCGCGAAGTGCTGCGCGGCAATGTCCCCGCCTTCCTGCGCGATCTGGCCCCCGTCACCTTCACCGGTGTCCTGCCCAATGGCCGCAGCGCCCAGGTCACCATCTGCGTGACGCCTGACTATCTGGCTGTCGGCAGCGACAGCGACTTTGTTCGCGTGCCGCTTGGCCTGACCGCCGCCGCGCGCATCGCGGAAGAGTTCAACATGATGCTGCCCACCACCCGCATGGTGGACGCGATCTATGCGCAGGCCGACCTGCGCCTGTCGCCCTCGCCGATGACGCCGGGCTCGCAGATGTCCTCGACCACCTATTTCATGCGCCACAACGCCACCGTGGAAGGCCAGCGCCAGAATGCGGGCGGTCGGCTTGGGATGCTGGTGTCGGGTCACAAGAAGGACCTCGTGCTGACCAACCGCCTGTCCAGCGCGCCGGGCCGCGTGGCGATCTATGGCTGGCACCGCCCCGGCGGCAACCCGATCCAGCCGCTGTCTACCGTGCATGGCGCCGAATATGCCGATTACAGTCACGGCATCCGACTGGTCAGCCGCACCGCTTTCGTGAATGGCCGCGCCGTCGACTTGCAGGATCTGCTGATGGACGGCACCTATGCGGGCCTGCTGAATTCCGATGGCCCGATCGGACGGCCCGCGATCCAGATCGCCTCTCGCTGATCCCCAAACAATCGAGCAGACACAAGAAACCCCGCCCTCATCCGGCGGGGTTTTTCATGCGATGCGCCCTCAGGCGT
>NZ_JASHJX010000039.1 GCF_030732985.1 Nioella sp. MMSF_3534 | reverse complement strand
CCCCCGCCCAACAGAAAGCCGCGCAGCAGGATCAACTGGTGCGTGGCCAGCTGCCGGACCTCTGCGCGATCCACCACCCGGATCATGTCCGCAGGCCCGCCCTGCCCTTCGATCACGTAGCCCCCCGGCCCGAAGACCCGCACCGAATTGGGGCGTTCGGCCGGGTCCGGGCGACTGAGGACCGTTGCGAACCTGTCCGACAGCTGCTCCTCGACCGTATCGCGTTCCAGCGGCGCGACCCGGCGGCCATCGTCCCAGGTCACCTGGCAGACCAGCCGGGCCACTGCCTGTTCCGGCCAGGCGCTGGCATCGTCATGCAGGATCGCCGCCTGCCGCATCAGCGGAAAGACACGCGGGTCAGAGCTTGGCAGCTCCTGCAATCGCTCCAGCGTGATCCGCCCGTAGCGGGCGCAGGTCACAAATCCGCCATGGGCGTTTGTGCCTGCGATGTGCAGACCGAAACGACCTTCGAGTGACCAGTAGTACAAATCCCCGATGCTGGGGCCGGGCTGCGCGGGCTCTGGCATCGGAATGAACAGCGGCAAGGCTCCTGCCAGTTGCCGTTCGACCGCATCGCGCTGCTGAAAGGGGGCTTGCGCGATATCCAGCAAAGCGCCCAGATCCGGCGGCGGGGGATCGGCCCTGAGCGGGCCGGTCAGGAGGGCAAGCAACAGAAGGGGCGCGGTCAGGCGTAGCATAGCGACGATTGTGGCGCAGCCTGACGCGTCCGTACAGCCTCAAGGCCGGCGACGGCTTAGTGACGGAATCGACTTGGCAAATCATTGCATTGCACGCCAGACTGCGCCAATTGCGGCGCGCCGCGTTCGCAGTCCTTGCCCCATTCCCGAGGATCCATGCCCGGCTTTTCTGACGGTTCCGTTTTCTTCGGCCTCCTTGGGGGGCTGTTTGCCATCATCGTGGCGCATGGGCGCGGCGGCATCTCGTTTCGGCGGGTGCTGCTTGTCGCGCTTGCCTCGGCCTATGTGCTGCCCCACCTCCTTGCGTGGGTCCAACCCTATTGGCGGGCATCGCCCTGGCTGCCCGAGATCACCGGGGGCATGGCGTTTCTGGGCGCGTGGTTCGCGCTTGCGGCGCTGACCCTGTTCGAACGAAAGGGCCAGCCCCGCAGGGTGCCGATCTGGGCCGGACTGCTGTTCGCCATCTGCATGGCCTTCGCGGTTCCCGTCCTGCTGGACAGTCTTACCGGCGCGTATCAGCGCCCCTCGCTCAGGGCCGATGTGAACGGCTGCGTACGCTATACGCCGGGGGCCGAGGACAATCTGGATGCCACCAATCTCTGCGATCACGAGATCGTCGTGGGCCTGTGCCTGCCCGGCGAAGAAAACCCCAGCCCCTGCGCACAATCCATCGTTCTGGCCCCCGGCGGCTCCGCCTCGCTCGATCGCGCAGCTACACAGTTGTCGTCGGTGCCCGGAAATCCCAATGGCTACACGCTGGTGGCCTGCCGCCCGCCACACCGCCCGTCACGCATGACCCGCACCACCGGGCGCGGCTATGACGGTGTCTGCCTGCCCGGGGACTGACGCGGCAGGCTGTTCTGGCGCGATGGTCAGGCGCCCAGGATCGCACGGACATATTCCTGCGTCTCGGCATAGGGCGGCACGCCATCATGGGCCTCGACCGCCTCTGGCCCCGCATTGTAGGCCGCCAGAGCCAGACGCCAATTGCCGAAGCGGCGATATTGCTGCGCCAGGTAGCGTGCGCCACCGTCGAGATTTTCATTGGCGTCATGCGGATCGACCCCAAGCAGCGCTGCCGTATCCGGCATCAATTGCGCCAGACCGATGGCTCCCGCGTGGCTCAGCGCATCCAGATCCCACCCGCTTTCCTGCTGCACGAGCCGCAGGAACAGATCCTCGGGGATGCCATGACGGCGCGCGGCGGACCGGGCGACCTCCAGCCAGGGGCCATTGTAGCTGCCATTGTAATAGGGAATGGTCTCCTCGGCCTCGCTGTCGGGGCGCAGCCGGTCGGAAAACTCGTACTGGGTGGCCGCGCGGCTGTCGAGCAGGTCCAACTGTTCGCTGAACCGGCTCAGGCGGTCGGAACTCAGGCCTTGCGCCAGCGCCCCTCCTGCGGTCCCGCAGATCATGGCAAATACATAAAGACAGGCTTTCGCAGGCACCATGCGCCCTCGCTTCCTTTGCAACTCGCCGCAATATACGGAAAAGACGCGGCATTTCCAGCTTGCCCCTGCCCGCTTGGCAATCCCCCGCGCATTTGGGTTTTCTTAAGCATGTTGCGGTGATCTAAGCTGCGTCACAACGTGAGATTCGAAAACTACGGGGAGAGATCATGGCTGGGTCCGTCAACAAGGTCATTCTGATAGGCAATCTGGGACGCGATCCCGAGGTTCGGTCGTTCCAGAATGGCGGCAAGGTCTGCAACCTGCGCATCGCCACCAGTGAAACCTGGAAGGACCGAAACACCGGCGAACGGCGCGAGCGGACCGAATGGCACTCCGTCGCCATCTTTTCCGAGCCCCTCGCGCGGATTGCCGAGCAATATCTGCGCAAGGGCTCCAAGGTCTATATCGAGGGGCAGCTTGAAACCCGCAAATGGCAGGATCAGTCCGGCCAGGACCGCTATTCGACCGAGGTCGTGCTGCGCCCCTATCGCGGGGAACTGACCCTGCTGGACAGCCGCAGCGATAGCGGCGGTGGCGGCGGCTACGGCGGCGGCGGACAGGGTGGCGGCTATGGCGGGGGTGGCGGCTATCCCGATGACCGTGACGGCGGCTATGGCGGCGGTGGCGGCAGCCAGGGTGGCGGTGGCCGCTCGAACGATATGGATGACGAGATCCCGTTCTAAGCCACAAGACAGACGACGAGGCGCGCCATGCATGTGCTGAACCCCAGATTCGCGGCCACTTTCCCACCCCCGGTGATGGAGGCGCGGCGCTGGCTGGATGGGGTCACCTTTCCCGCAGACCGGCCGCTGATCAACCTCAGCCAGGCCGCGCCCGTCGATCCCCCGCCCGAAGGGTTGCGTCAGGCCATGGCCGAAGCGCTGCTGACCCAGGCCGACAGCCATCTCTATGGTCCGGTTCTGGGGCGCGAGGAACTGCGCGCCGAATTGGCCGCGCAGTGGTGCGACGGCTATGGCGGCACGGTGCGGCCCGATCAGGTGGCGATCACATCAGGTTGCAATCAAGCGTTTTGCGCGGTCATGGCGACGCTGGCGGGGGAAGGTGACGGTGTGATCCTGCCGACCCCCTATTATTTCAACCACAAGATGTGGCTGGATATGACGGGGGTCGAGGCGCAGTTGCTGGCCACCGGCGAAAGCCTGATCCCCGACCCGGACGCCGCAGAGGCGCTCATCACCGAGCGTACCCGCGCCATCGTGCTGATCTCGCCCAACAATCCGGGCGGGGTGGAGTACCCGTCCGAAACAATGGCCGCCTTCCGCGACCTCTGCCGCCGCCGCAAGATTGCGCTGATCGTCGATGAAACCTATCGCGATTTCCATTCGGTCGAGGGCGCGCCGCATGATCTGTTCACCGATCCCGACTGGGACGACACGCTGATCCAGCTTTATTCCTTCTCCAAGTCCTACCGCCTGACGGGCCACCGCGTGGGTGCCATCGTGGCCAGCCCCGAGCGGCTTTTCGAGGTGGAGAAATTCCTAGACACCGTCGCCATCTGCCCCAGCCAGGTGGGCCAGATCGGCGCGCTTTGGGGGATGCGGAACCTTGGTGAGTGGCTGGCGGGCGAACGGCTGGAGATCCTCAATCGCCGCGCCGCCATGGAAACCGCCTTTCAGCGGCTGTCGGGATGGGAACTGCTCGGCTGCGGGGCCTATTTCGCCTATGTGCGCCACCCGTTCGACATGCGCTCGGATGAGGTTGCCAAGGCGATGGTGTCGAAGGCGGGCCTTCTGACCCTGCCCGGCACCATGTTCGGCCCCCTCAAGCACGAAGGCGGATCGGGACAGGCCGAAACCACCCTGCGCATCGCCTTTGCCAATGCGGATGCCGCCGGTTTGGCCGAAGTTGGGCACAGACTTTCCCAGCTTTCCCTCTAGGCCCCTTGCCCCCCCTGCCATGACCCCCTAAACCTGCGCTTCAGAGCCAGATCAAGGGAGATATCCGGCATGGCACGACGCGCAGGCAAACGGAAGCTGTCAGACTATTTCGTCTGGGCCATTCTCGCCCTTCTGATGTTTGGGCTTGCAGGCTTCGGCATCGGCAATTTCGGCAACTCCGCCGTTCAGGTCGGCTCGGTCGGCAATGCCTCGATTTCGGCCAATGCCTATGCCCGTGCCATCCAGGCGGAACTGCGTGCGCAGGCGGCGGAAGGCGGCCCTTACCAGACGCTCACCGATCTGCGCAACGCAGGCCTCGACCGTGCCATTCTGGAGGGCCTCGTCGCCCGCGCCGCGCTGACCCATGAAGCCGGTGAAATGTCGCTGTCCGTGGGCGACGGAGAGGTTGCGCGCCAGATCACCACGACCTCCACCTTTCAGGGCATCGACGGCAATTTCGACCGCTCCGGATATGAACTGGCGCTGACACAAGCGGGCTATGACGTAGAAGAATTCGAGGAAACCATCCGCGAGGATGTGTCCCGTTCGATTTTGCAAGCCGCCGTCATCAGCGGGCTTCCGACCCCGGACAGCTTTACCGAGATCATGGTCGCCTATCAGACCGAAACCCGCAGCTTTACCCTCGCCCGCGTCACCGAAACCGACCTGACCGCCGGTCTGGCTGCCGCGACGCCCGAGGAATTGCAGGAATATTACGACGAAAACGGCCAGCGCTTCGAACGGCCCGAAAGCCGGACGATCTCCTACGCCTGGATCACCCCTGACATGATCATGGATGAGGTCGAGGTCGACCCCGCAGCGATCCGCGCGCTTTATGACGAACGCATCGCGGAATATGTGCAGCCCGAACGCCGCCTGCTGGAACGGCTGGTCTTCCCCAGCCAGGAAGAGGCCGATGCCGCCCGCGCCGCGCTGGATGCCGGGGAAACGGACTATGACACGCTGGTCGAGGACCGGGGTCTGACGCTCGACGATGTCGACCTTGGCGAAACCGCGCCGGGCGACCTGTCTGCCGCCGCCGCCGAGGTGATCTTCGCCGATACCGAAAGCGAGATCATCGGCCCGCTCGAAAGCCGTTTCGGCCCGGCGCTCTTCCGCATCAACGCGGTGCTGGACGCGACCGAGGTGCCCTATGAGGACGCCGCCGAGCATCTGCGCGCCGAACTGGCCGAAGATGCCGCCCGCCGCGCCATCGACGACATGCTGGAGGATCTTGACGACCTGCTGGCCGGGGGCGCGACACTGGAGGAGCTGGCCGAGGAAACCGACATGCAGTTCGGCACCATCGACTGGTTCGACGGCATGGATCAGGGCATCGCCGCCTATGACAGCTTTGCCGAGGCCGCCGCCGCCGCGCAGGACGGCGATTTCCCCGAGCTTCTGGGGCTGTCTGACGGGGGCCAGTTCGCCCTGCGCCTTGACGCGGTCGTTCCGCCGTCCATCCCGCCGCTGGAAGAGATCGAAGCCGAAGTCGCCGCCGCCTGGCGTGCCACGCAGTTGCGCATCCGGCTGGAGGAACGCGCCAATGCGATCCTGGCAAACCTCGCCCTGACCGGCAGCCTTGAGGATCAGGGGCTTGCGCTGACCAATGAGGACCAGATCCGCCGTCAGGATTTCATCCCCGACGCGCCGCCCACCCTCGTGCCGCAGGTGTTCCAGCTGGACGCGCCCGGCGACATGGTGGTCATCCCCGGCGCCCGCGCGGCCTATATCGCCCGGCTCGACAGCATCAACCAGGGCACCCGTGGCACGCCGGAAGTGGCGGCGTTGCAGGGGCTGTTCGGGGCGCAGATCGCCAATTCCATCGCCGCGGATGTGTTCGAAGCCTTCGGTCAGGCGCTGGAAACCGAGATCGGCATCTCTCTCGATTCCGCCGTCATCAACGCCGTCAACGCACAGTTTCCCTGAGGCACCATGGCACTGACCCCGTCCTTCGAGGCATTCGACCAAGGCTGGTCGCAGGGCAAGAACCAGCTGGTCTATACCCGCCTCGCCGCTGATCTGGATACGCCCGTGTCGGTGATGATGAAGCTCGCTGATGCCGGCCGCGACAGTTTCATCCTCGAATCCGTGACCGGGGGCGAGGTGCGCGGGCGCTACTCGATCATCGGCATGAAGCCCGACCTGATCTGGGAATGCCGGGGTGAGGACAGCCGTCTGAACCGCTCAGCCCGCTATGACCGGGATGCGTTTGATCCGTGCAGCGAACCGCCGCTCAAGGCGATCCGGTCGCTGTTGGCGGAAAGCGCCATCGACATTCCCGACGATCTGCCCGCCGCCGCTGCGGGGCTGTTCGGCTATCTCGGCTATGACATGATCCGGCTGGTGGAGCATCTGCCGAATGTGAACCCCGACCCTCTGGGCCTGCCCGACGCGGTGCTGATCCGGCCTTCGGTCATCGCGGTACTGGATGGCGTCAAGGGCGAGGTCACCGTGGTGTCGCCTGCCTGGGTGGGTGGCGGATTGTCCGCACGCGCGGCCTATGCGCAGGCCGCCGAACGGGTGATGGACGCGGTGCGCGATCTGGAACGCGCCCCAACCACAGCCGCCCGCGAAATGGGCGAGGCCCATGCGGTGGCGGAGCCTGTATCGAATTTTGCGAAGGCAGACTATTTCGCCGCCGTTGAAAGGGCCAAGGACTACATCCGTGCGGGCGATATCTTTCAGGTCGTGCCCTCACAGCGCTGGACGCAGGATTTCCCGGAACCGCCCTTCGCGCTTTACCGCGCGCTGCGCCGCACGAATCCCTCGCCCTTCATGTTCTTCTTCAATTTCGGCGGCTTCCAGGTGATCGGGGCCAGTCCCGAGATCCTCGTGCGGGTCTTCGGCGGCGAGGTCACCATTCGCCCGATCGCGGGCACCCGTCCCCGTGGCGCGACGCCCGAGGAAGACAAGGCGCTGGAACTGGACCTGCTGGCCGACCAGAAGGAACTGGCCGAACACCTGATGCTGCTGGATCTGGGCCGCAACGACACCGGGAAAGTGTCGAAGATCGGAACCGTCCGCCCGACCGAGGAATTCGTGATCGAACGCTATTCCCACGTCATGCATATCGTGTCGAACGTGGTGGGCGAACTCAGCGATGATCACGACGCGCTGTCTGCCCTGCTGGCGGGGCTGCCCGCCGGAACCGTGTCCGGCGCCCCCAAGGTCCGCGCAATGGAGATCATCGACGAGTTGGAGCCGGAAAAGCGCGGCGTCTATGGTGGCGGCGTGGGCTATTTCAGCGCCGGTGGCGACATGGACATGTGTATCGCGCTGCGCACGGCGGTTCTGAAGGACGAAAAGCTCTATATCCAGGCGGGCGGCGGCGTGGTCTATGACAGCGACCCCGAGGCCGAGTTCCAGGAAACCGTAAACAAGTCCCGCGCGCTGCGCAAAGCAGCCGAGGAAGCGAGCCTGTTCTCCGGTCGCCGCAACAGCTGAGCCGCTATCCCAGCTCCTCCGCCAGCATGTCGAACACCACGCGAATGCGGCGGCTGTTGCGCAATTCCCGGTGTGTCACCAGCCAGTTCGGGAAGGTGATGGGGGCAAGCCCCTCGATCTGCAGGCGTTCCACCTCTGGCGTGCCTGCGGCCACAAGGTCCGATCCCACGCCGACACCAAGGCCCCGCCGCACCATTTCCCAGGCGACGACCGAATTCAGCGTGCGGATGGGGAAGTTCAAATGGCTGACCGGGATACCGCGCTTGTTCAGTTCCATGACCATCCGTTCGGGCCGGTCGATACCGATCATCTCAAGTTTTTCCAGATCGGCCATGGTCGAGGGCCGCCCGTTCCGGTCCAGCCATTCCTTTGACGCGTAGAAACTGCCCGTCCCGTCACGCAGGCGTTTGCCGATCAGCTCCGGGTCGTCGGGCCGCATGTGACGGATGGCAATGTCCGCCTCTCGCCTGCGCAGGTCCGATACCCGGTTTTCCGCAACGATTTCAATGGTCAGCCCAGGGGCTTCACGGCGCAGCCGCTTCAGGATATCGGGCAGGATATAGGCGGCATAGCCATCGGCGACCGAGATGCGAACTTCGCCCCGCACCTCCTGCACATGGCCCGCCGCCGACAGCGAAATCCGGTTCGCCGCCTCGCCCATGGCGCGCACATGTTCCAGCAGGTCCATCCCGGCCTGTGTCAGGATCAGGCTTTTGCCGACGCGCTCGAACAGCGTGATATTCAGGCTTTCCTCCAGCGCCGAAACCTGCCGCCCGAGCGTCGGTTGCGTCAGCCGCAGGGCCCGCGCCGCGCCTGACAGCGTGCCCTCCTCCACCGTGGCGAGGAAGGCGCGGACCTGGTTCCAGTCGAAAGAGATCGCCGCCCAATTCATGCATATCCGTATAAACCGACTGCGAATTTCTGCAATTTCTTTTAGACTGCCTGCCCGATACCTCCTGCCGTCAAAGGAGACACGCCATGACAGCCACCGCCACCGCCTTCTGGGACAAGATCGCCCCGAAATACGCCGCCCAACCGGTGAAAGACATCGCCGCCTACCAGGCAACGCTCGATCACACGCGCAGCTATCTCAAACCCGGCGACCGGGTGCTGGAGATCGGCTGTGGCACAGGCAGCACCGCGATTGACCTCGCCCCTGCCGTCGCGGATTACGTGGCCACGGATGTCTCGGGCAAGATGGTCGAAATCGGGCGGGAGAAATGCCGGGACGCGGGCCTGCAAAACCTCAGCTTCCAGCGCGCAGCGGCGGATCAGGGGGTGTTGCCGGAGGGGCCGTTTGACGCGGTGCTGGCCTTCAATGCTTTGCACCTGCTGGATGATCTCGATGCGGGGCTAGCGGAAATGCATGATCGTCTGGCGCCAGGCGGGCTGCTGATTTCCAAGACAGTGTGCATCGGCGGGGCGTTCTCGCCATTCCGGCCGATCATCGCGGCCATGCAGCTGTTCAACAAGGCCCCGCATGTGCTCTTCCTGACCGCCGACAAACTGCGCGCGCGGATCGAGGCCGCCGGGTTCGAGATCACCGATGTGCAGGATTTCAACAACTCCGCCAAGCGCCCCTATTTCGTGGCCCGCAAGCGCTGACAGGCTTTGACAGTGTCGCGCCCCGTTTCTAGATTGGCCACCATTGGCCAGACCGGCGGGGCGTTTCATGTCAGAGTTACCAGAGTTCTACTTCCGGGTCCGCGAAAACGGCGCGGCGGTGTATCGGGTCGACACCCAGAACCGCCAGCGGCGTATCGAGATGAATGAGATCGCGGTCGTGAATATCAAGAATGGCCGGGTGAAGCCCCATGGCGACCATGTTCTCACGCCTGAGGAAACCCGCGTCATCGCCGACTGGATGGCCGAGCGCGAGGCGCTGCTGGCCCGGCGCGACCTCGATGACATCCACCGCACCATCGACCACCTGAACCTGACCGCCCAATGGGCGCAAAGCCGCGCCGATGACGCCGCTTTGGAAGACGTCACCGACCGGCTGCTGATGGCCATGCACGACCTGCGCAGCGTGCTGGTGCGCAAGAAGGCCGACCGGCTGATGAAGGGCGACAAGGGTTAGGTGACACCTGCCGCCCTGCCCGGTCACTCGTTTCCGAAGAACTGCCCCGGCGCGGTGATCGAGTAGCTGGGCTGCCCGCCGGTCGTCACCATCACCTCAAGGCAGTTGCCCGGACCATCGGTGATCATGAACGGATGGGTGACATAGCTGTCGATGGTCATCGATTCCCCGGCATTCAGCCCGCCCATATCGACGAAGTTGCCGTTGTAGTCGATCCAGACAACGCCGCGATAGCCATCGGTCATGTTGGTCAGGGTAATCTGCTGCGGCATGTCGCCGGTATGCGACAGGACCTGCCCCAGCATTTCACAGCCATGGGCATGGTCGGCAGGCGGCGGCAGGTCGCCTCCGGTTGTACCCGCCACCGGATCGGCGCAAGCCGTGAGGAAGCTGTCGAGCGGGCCGGCAACGCCGGCGGTGCGTATTTCGATCCCCTGCCCGCCGGGAATGGCGTAGCTCAGGAAATCGCGGGCGCGCATGAGGTTGAACAGGGCATCGTCCAGCTCCAACGCCAGTTCGACGCCGGTCACGCCAAACTCGGCATTCACACCGATGATCGTGCCGTCCAGGATCGTTCCCGCCCCGGCCCCATCGGTGAAGGAGAGCGAGACAGGCGCGCCATTGGGCAGACCCGCCGTATCGGCCACGATCTGAACAGAGGCATAGGTGCCACCCGCGCCGATCTGGCAGCTTGCGAAGAATTGCAGGTCATCGGTTTCGGGCACGCCATAAACCAGCGAGACATGGGACTCGAACGGGTTCTGGGCAAGGTCGATATAATCCTGCCAGAGATAGCCCTGCTGAGCATGGGCGGTAACAGAGGAAAGCGCCACGGCAGCGCTGGCGAGGATCAGGGGAAGACGGGTCATGGAAAGGCTTTCTGCTGTGAAGGTCTGGATAATGACTCGCACCCTAGACCAGCTTCAAACGGATAGATAGTGTTATTTTAACACATTTCGAGAAATGTTG
Organism: Nioella sp. MMSF_3534; assembly: GCF_030732985.1. Taxonomy (GTDB): domain Bacteria; phylum Pseudomonadota; class Alphaproteobacteria; order Rhodobacterales; family Rhodobacteraceae; genus Nioella. The sequence continues at coordinate 33,423 of NZ_JASHJX010000039.1, read as the reverse complement.
CGTCATCCGGCACTTGCCAGCCATCAGTTGGGGATATCGTAGCGATCCTGCCCGGCCTGCGGCACCATCACGTCCTGACACACGCCATCCATATCCGTGATCAGCCAGGGATGGGTCAGATAGCTGTCGATCGTCACCCAAAGCCCCGGCTCCACAATCGCGATCTGCGTGGGCTGGCCCTCGTAGTCGATCCAGAACAGCACCCGCGCGACATTGCCAGGGTTGGAAAAGGTAACCTGCTGCGGCACGTCACCGGACATCGACCGTGCATTGCCATAGGTGTCGCAGCCAAGCGGCGCGGCGGGGTTTGCCGGGGGCGTATTGGGCGACAGGGCCGAACACTCACTGACGAACCGGCTGATATCGCCCCGGCCCGGCCCCGTCGGCAGCGCGATCCCCTGCTGGCCCGCCAACTGAAAGGACAGGCCCGACCCGTTCTGAAGCACCGAGAAGAAAGGATGCGACATCGGCAACTCGACCCGCGCGCCTGTGTGGCCGGTCTCCCACGCAAAGACCTGTGCCGGAATTTGCAGCGGCGCCTGACCGGTGGACGCAACCGACACCGTGACAGGGCTGCCATGCGGCATTGCGCCGGTATTGGAGAAGAAATCCACATGCGCCGTCGACCCTGCGGACCCGGCATTGCAGTTCAGGCTGAACTGGACAATGTCAGTATGGGCCACGCCATAGTCGAGTGAGATCGACGGCGGTTCGCCGGGCACCGGCGTCCAGCTGGTATAGACCCATTCCATCCCCTGCGCCGCAGCATGGCCTGCCCATCCAACGACCACCACACAAAGGCTCATTCCCAAAACACGCATGACCCAACCCCCTTATTCCTTACCGCAGATTAACGTTCCGGCACGCCCCCGCAACCGGTGACGCGCGTATAATGGCTCTCCATCACGTAATCCTTGCGCGGGCCTGAGACCTGCCAGACAGCGCTCCACCCTGGCCAGGCGCTGAAATCATAGCGCACATGGTAGAGATCCGGGGGGCAGTCATGGCGGGTCTCAAGCGCATTGGCCGAGAACCAGTGAAAGGGCCGCCCGTCCTCGAAAAACACCGCGATCCCGCCTGCCTCTTCGCGCCATGTGTAGCGGCGTTCGGCATTCAGGGGCGGGCCATCCCCGTAGTGAAGGCGGCCCGTCTCGGTCAGAACCAGCCCGCCCTGCCCCGGCACGAACAGCGCGTCGCCCTCCAACCGCCCGGTCAGCCCGGCGCGGGCATCGTCGATCCGGCGGCTCAGACGCCAGCGACCTTCGAAATCGGCAAGGCAAAGCCCCATCCCTGCGACACCCCTTAGCTTGTGGTCAGGTTCCTCTGCCCTTAAGAGGACGCCAACTCCTCCTCAAAGGCAAGGCTGCGCCCCATGATCCCCCGTTATTCCCGCCCCGAAATGGTCGCCATCTGGAGCCCGGAAACCAAGTTCCGCATCTGGTACGAGATCGAGGCCCATGCCTGCGACGCGCAGGCCGATCTGGGTGTCATCCCACGCGAGAATGCGGAAGCCGTCTGGAAGGCCAAGGATGTGGAGTTCGACGTCGCCCGTATTGATGAGATCGAGGCCGTCACCAAGCATGACGTCATCGCCTTCCTCACCCATCTGGCTGAGCATGTGGGCAGCGACGAGGCACGCTTCGTGCATCAGGGCATGACGTCCTCGGATGTGCTGGACACCACGCTCAACGTGCAGCTCGTGCGTGCCGCCGATATCCTTGTTGCGGATGTGGAGGCGCTGCTGGCAGCGCTCAAGCGCCGTGCCTATGAACACAAGGACACTATCCGCATCGGGCGCAGCCACGGCATCCACGCCGAGCCCACCACCATGGGGCTCACCTTCGCGCGCTTCTACGCCGAGATGGACCGCAACCTCAGCCGCCTGCGCGACGCGCGCGCCGAGATCGCCACCGGCGCCATTTCCGGCGCGGTCGGCACCTTCGCCAATATCGACCCCGCCGTTGAAGAGCATGTCTGCGACAAGATGGGGCTGGTGCCGGAGCCGATCAGCACCCAGGTCATCCCGCGCGACCGTCATGCGATGTTCTTTGCCACGCTTGGCGTCGTGGCCTCCTCGATCGAGAACATCGCCATCGAGATCCGCCACATGCAGCGCACCGAGGTGCTTGAAGCGGCCGAATTCTTTTCGATGGGCCAGAAGGGCTCGTCGGCCATGCCGCATAAGAAGAACCCTGTTCTGACCGAGAACCTGACGGGCCTCGCCCGGCTGGTGCGCATGGCGGTCATCCCTGCGATGGAAAACGTGGCGCTCTGGCATGAACGCGACATCTCCCATTCCTCCGTCGAACGGATGATCGGCCCCGATGCCACGATCACGCTCGATTTCGCGCTGGCACGCCTGACCGGTGTGATCGACAAGCTGCTGGTCTACCCGCAGAACATGCTCGACAACATGAACAAATTCCCCGGTCTGGTCATGTCGCAGCGCGTGCTGCTGGCGCTGACCCAGGCCGGTGTTTCCCGCGAGGACGCCTATCGGCTGGTGCAGAGAAACGCCATGAAGGTCTGGGACCACCGCACCGATTTCCGCGAGGAATTGCTGGCCGATGACGAGGTTCGCGCGGCACTGTCGGAAGACGAGATCAACGAGAAATTCGATCTCGGGTATCACACCAAGCATGTGGACACGATTTTCGCCCGGGTGTTCGGCGAAGATTGAGCAAGGCAACCTCGGCAGCTCGCAAACATGCCCGAGCTGCCGCCCAATCAATTGATGCGAAAAAAAGCCCGCCAGTCACCGGACTGACGGGCTTTTTAGTGCCCCGGGTGCCTATCTCACGACATGCACTGCGCAAGGGGCATGCCTGACAACCCGATTGGCAGTCGAACCGATCAGATAGTCGGACAGGCCAGGCCGATGAGAAGCAATCACGATACAATCGACATCATGCTCCTTGGCATAGTCTACGATGGTCCGCCCGGCATGTCCGCGAACAACAACCGGCTTGACGTCCTGCACCCCGCCCAGTTCCGCTTTCAAGGCGGTTGTCAGTTCTGCAAGCAGGGTTTTTCCGTGATCAGGCGGCAGATAGTGCGCGACCTGCGCGGGGACCTCCTCGATCACCGTCAAAGCCGTAATGGTTGCCCCTTCCGACGCCAGAGCACGGGCGATGTCGATCGCCGAAGATGTATCCCGGGAATGATCGAGAGCGATTGGAACCAGCAAGTTTTTGTACATATCAAGCCTCCTCCTATTGCCTTCACGCTATCAATAGGGCCGAACCGGAACATTGACCTAAGTCAATCAACCTTTGCTGTTCACCGTGTTCGCTTTATTCAGGACCCGATCCGTGCTATTAGGTGCTGTAGCTGCAACCTACGCTGCTACGCTTTATCAAGAGGCCCCAATGCGCCCCGCCGCTCTGATCGTTGCCATAGCTCTCGCCCTGTCGCCTGTGGCGGCACTGGCCCAATCGGGCTGCGAGCATGGCGACCGACGAGCGAGCTGCATGGATGGGACGACTTGGGACCCGGTAACGGGCCGCTGCGAGACCTCGGTCAGCAGCTGATCACCCCCAAATACCCCGTGCTTTGATCCGGACAATGCTTTGGCGTTGAGCCTTGTTTCATTTCGCGTTACCTCCCCACCACCACTTGACCACAAAGGAACAGCCCATGACGGCGAAGGTCTTCATCGACGGTGAGGCCGGCACGACCGGCCTGCAGATTCTCGAACGGCTTCAGGGCCGGGCGGATATCACGCTTGTCCAGGTGGAGCATGAGCGCCGAAAGGATGCCGACGCCCGCGCCGAGGCCTTTGCCGAGGCCGACGTGGCGATCCTGTGCCTGCCCGATGCCGCCGCCATCGAGGCCGTTTCGCTGGCCGGTGACTGCCGGATCATCGACGCCTCGACCGCGCATCGGGTGGCCGAGGACTGGGTTTACGGCATGCCCGAACTGCCTGGCCAAGCAAAGGCCATCGCGGGCGCCTCCCGCGTCGCCAATGTGGGCTGCTACGCCACCGGGTCGATCGCGCTGATCCGGCCCCTGCGGGATGCGGGCCTCCTGTCCGAAACCGATGCGCTCGTGCTGACCGGCACCTCGGGCTATACCGGCGGCGGCAAGGCGCTGATCGCGGAATATGACGCGGGCACCGCCCCTGCCTATTTCCTCTATGCCACGGGCCAGAGCCACAAACATGTGCCCGAAATCATGCGCTATGGCCGCCTGACCCGGCAGCCCGCCTTCCAGCCCGCCGTGGGCAATTACGCGCAAGGTATGATCGTGCAACTGCATCTGCATCGTGACGCGATGGCGGGCGCGCCTGATATGGCCGCGCTGGAGGAAGCGTTCCGCGCCTTCTACGCCTCTGCCCGCTTCGTCGATATCGTCCCTGCCCCCGCACGTCTGGATGCGCGGGCGATGAACGGTACGAACCGGATGGAAATCTCGGTTCACGGCAGTGACGAGACCGGGATCATGACCGTCACCGCCACGCTCGACAATCTGGGTAAGGGGGCGTCCGGCACCGCCGTGCAGAACCTCAACCTGATGATCGGTGCGCCCGAAGACGCGGGTCTGTAACGGTCCCATTTTTAGCAAAACCTGCCGCGTTTTCCCCGTGGCGGGTTACCGGCCCTTAACCCCTGTTCTCCGATCCTGCCTGACGGGTGAGTGACAACAGATGTGGGGCAGACCATGCAATTGACGGAACGACTTGTAGACGCGCCTGCGCCGCCATTGCGGATGTCGAATGCCGACAAGGCAGCGGTCATCGTGCGGCTGCTTCTGTCCGAAGGGGCGATGCCCCGGCTGACGGGCCTCTCGCTGCGCCAGCAGGAGGCGCTGGTGCGGCGTCTGGCCGGGCTCGGTCCGGTGGACCGGGACACGCTCTCTGCCGTGGCGCGCGAATTCGCCCATGCGCTCGACAAGCTTGGCCTGACTTTTCCCGGCAGCGTCGCAGGCGCGCTCGACATGGTGCGCGACCACCTGTCGGAAGAGGCGCGCGAGCGGATCGCGGAACTGGCAGAGGGTGACGGCCCGCCCGATCCCTGGCGCCGGATCGCCGCGACTGACCCGGACCGGCTGAAACCCATCCTGGCCCGCGAAAGCGCCGAGATCTGCGCCATCCTGCTGTCCAAGCTGCCGGTCGCCAAGGCCGCTGCGCTGCTGTCTGACCTGCCGGAGGATCGGGGCCATGTGGTCGCCCATGCGGTCGCCCTGACCTCCACCATCGGGCAAGACACCATTGCCCGCGTCGGGCGGTCCCTGCTGGACCAGTTGCAGGCGCAACCGACCCCCGCCTTTGCCAGCGCCCCGGCGGACCGCGTCGGCGCGATCCTGAACGCCGCCGCTGCGGCTACCCGCGACAAAGTGCTGGAAGGTCTCGACGGGGCGGATGCGGATTTCGCCGGGCTGGTGCGCAAGGCGATCTTCACCTTCGAGCACATCCCCAAGCGGCTGGACCAGAAAGACGTGCCCAAGGTCATGCGGGCGCTGGATGCGGAAACCACCACCGTGGCGCTTGCCGCCGCGATGGAGGCCGCGCCGGTGGCCGTCGAGTTTCTGCTGGAAAACATGTCCAAACGCATGGCCGAACAGCTGCGCGACGATGCAGAGGCGCGCGGCAAGGTGCGCGGGGCCGAGGGCGAGGCCGCAATGGCAGAGCTGGTCACCGCCATCCGCGACCTCGCCGATAGCGGCGAAATCCGCCTGATCGAGGACGAGGAGTAGCGCGCACTTGACCGGGACGCGCCGCAGGGATCATCATGGCCCCCCACCCTGAAAGTCCCTTGACCCAAGGAGGATACCGGAATGGGAACCAGCGATCTGATCCAATATGCCCATGCGCTCTACAATGCCCATGGCGACAAGGCCGAGGCGGAGGCAGCACAGAAAGCACTGGCGGAAGAAAACGCCGGGAATGTCGAGGAAGCGCAGAAATGGCGGTCTATTCGCGGTCACATCAAGGAGTTGCGCGGCCCGAAATCGACCTGACGCGGCTCAGGCCACGCCCTTGACCGGCACCGTGCGCCGGCCATCGGCCCAGGCCCGTGCCGCCCGCCCGAACGCCTCGAACAAGGGCCGGGAGACCGGGTCTTCGGCGGCCCGATATTCCGGGTGCCACTGAACCGACAGGGTAAATCCGGGCGCGTCCGCGATATAGATCGCTTCGGGCGTCCCATCCTCGGCCTGCCCGTCGATCACCACCCGCGCGCCGGGGCGTTTGATGCCCTGCCCGTGCAGGGTGTTGGTCATCACCTCACGCGCGCCCATCAACCGGTGGAACGGGCCGCCTTCCGTGAAGCTGACCGTGTGGCGCAGGGCAAATTTCTCCTCCAGCGTGCCATCGGGCGGCATCCGGTGGTTCATGCGCCCCGGCAGATCGCGAATCTCGGGGTAGAGCGTGCCGCCCATGGCCACGTTCACCTCCTGAAAGCCGCGACAGACCCCCAGAATGGGCTGCCCCCGATCGACACAGGCCCGGATCAGAGGCAGGCTGACCGCATCGCGGCAGCGGTCGAAGGCCCCATGCGCCTCGGTCGGGTCCTCGCCATATTCCTCCGGGTGGACATTGGGCCGCCCGCCGGTAAAGAGAAACCCGTCGAAAATCTCCAGCAATTCACCCGTCGCGGCATAGCGCGGATCGGCGGGGATCAGCAGCGGCACACAATCACAGACCTCGGCAATCGCCTCGGAATTCATCGTGCCGCCCGCATGGGTCGGGTACTGATCGTTGATCAGGTGATGGTTGCCGATGATGCCGATGACCGGTCGCCGCATGGATGCCCTCTGATTTCAGCGCTTTCCCAAGCATATACGCCGCCGCGCGCGGCGAGGAAAGCGGCGTCAGCGCACAACCGACCTGCAGACTGTGCGCTGCCTGCGAATTGGGCGCTCATGCAACCGGGCTAAGCCCCGCCGCGATGATGCCAGCCACCGCCGCCTTGGCGTCGTTGTCGGACGTGTCGCCCGTCACGCCCACGGCCCCGATCACGGCGCCCGATGCGTCCTTGACCAGCACACCGCCCGGAACCGGCACCACCTTGCCACCGAAGGCACCGTTCATCGCCGCCATGAAATAGGCCTGGTCCTCGGCCCGCGCCATCTGCGCGCTGCCGGGCATGCCCAGCATCACCGCGCCATAGGCCTTGCCGCGCGCGATCTCGAACCGGCCCGGACTGGCCCCATCCTCACGCTCAAACGCCAGCAGATGCCCGCCCGCATCCAGCACCGTCACCGACAGGGGCTTCAGCCCCAGCTCGCGGCCCTTTTCGCGCGCCACGCGTACCATCGTCTTCGCCTGGTCCAGAGTGATCATGTCCACGCCTCATTAAGGTTAACGGCGCGCCCGCCCCCGTCAGGGGATCCCCGGATGCGCCTTCTTCTTGGCAAAAATACTCAAAACCCCTGAGCCGCCCAAGGGCGCCTCGTTCAGGCAGAGGCCTTCAGTTCCAACCGGCGCCGGTGCAGCACCGGCTCCGTATAGCCCGAAGGCTGCGCCCGCCCCTCGAACACCAGATCGCAGGCCGCTTTGAACGCCACCCCGTCAAACCCCGGCGCCATCGGCCGATAGGCCGGATCGCCCGCGTTCTGGCGGTCCACCACCTCGGCCATCTTCTTCATCGCCTCCATCACGCGGGCCTCGCTGACGATCCCATGATGCAGCCAGTTGGCCAGCGCCTGGCTGGAAATCCGGCAGGTCGCGCGGTCCTCCATCAGGCCCACGTCATGAATATCCGGCACCTTGGAACAGCCGACGCCCTGATCGACCCACCGGACCACATAGCCGAGAATGCCTTGCGCGTTGTTCTCAATCTCCTGGCCGACCTCGTCGTCAGAGAGGTTCCGCCCCTCCATCACCGGGATGGTCAGCAGGTCCGCCAGCGTGCCCCGCGCGCCACCGGCCTTGATCTCCTCCTGACGCGCCAGCACATCGACCTTGTGGTAATGGGTGGCGTGCAGCGTGGCCGCCGTGGGCGACGGCACCCAGGCACAGTTCGCGCCCGATTGCGGATGGCCGATCTTGGCCTCCAGCATCGCGTGCATCCTGTCGGGCATCGCCCACATGCCCTTGCCGATCTGTGCCTTGCCCTGCAGCCCGCAAGCCAGCCCGATATCGACGTTCCGATCTTCGTAGGACGCGATCCAGGGGGTCGATTTCATCTCGCCCTTGGGCAGCATCGGCCCCGCTTCCATGCTGGTGTGGATCTCGTCGCCGGTGCGGTCGAGGAAGCCCGTGTTGATGAAGGCCACCCGATGTTTCGCGGCCCGGATGCATTCCCTGAGGTTGACCGAGGTGCGCCGCTCCTCGTCCATGATCCCCAGTTTGACGGTGTATTGCGGCAGGCCCAAAGCGGCCTCGACGCGGGTGAAGATCTCGTCCGCGAACGCCACCTCTTCCGGCCCGTGCATCTTGGGCTTCACCACGTAGACCGAGCCGGTGACGGAATTGCCGCCGGCTTTGCCAAGGTCATGCATGGCGATGAGCGTGGTCACCATCGCGTCCATCAGCCCCTCGCCGATTTCCAGCCCGTCGCGGTCGAGGATCGCGGGGTTGGTCATCAGGTGGCCCACGTTGCGGACCAGCATCAGTGAGCGGCCCTTGAGGGTCAGCGCCTCGCCCGAGGATGTCACGAACTGGCGGTCGGGATTGAGCGCGCGGGTGAAAGTCTTGCCACCCTTGCTGACCTCTTCGGTCAGGTCGCCTTTCATCAAGCCGAGCCAGTTGGAATAGGCCAGCACCTTGTCCTCGGCATCGACGGCGGCGACGGAATCTTCGCAATCCATGATGGTGGACATGGCGGATTCAAGGATCACATCGGCGATCCCAGCCGGGTCGGATGCGCCGATCGGGCTGCTGGCATCTACTTTGACAATGATGTGCAGGCCATTGTTCTTGAACAGGTATTCTGACCCACCTTCGGAGCTCCCGACGTATTGCGGATGCGCGATCAGCGCGCCCATATCGGTCACGGAGGACCAGCCCCCCTCGACCGGCACGGCCCCGTCGAGAAAATCCTTGGCCCAGGCAATCACCCGCGCGCCGCGCTCGGGGTCATAACTCTTGCCAGCAGGCAGGTCGCCCAAGGCATCGGTGCCATAGAGCGCATCGTAGAGACTGCCCCACCGGGCATTCGCCGCATTGAGCGCAAAGCGCGCATTCATGATCGGCACCACCAGTTGCGGACCGGGCACATGGGCGATTTCGGGGTCGGTTGGGCCGGTTTCCAGCGTGAAATCCGGGCCTTCGGGCACCAGATAGCCGATCTCCTTAAGGAAAGCGGTATAGGCCGCCGCGTCATGGGCCTGCCCGCGCCGGTCAATATGCCAGGCATCGACCTGCGCCTGAATCTCCTCGCGCTTTTCCAGCAGGGCCCGGTTCTTCGGCCCCAGATCGTGCACAAGTCCGCTCAGCCCGGCCCAGAACTCCTCTGCCGAGATACCCGTTCCGGGCAATGCGCGGGATTCGATGAAGTCCACAAGGCGGTCATCCACCTGAAGTCCGTGTTTGTCGCTGCGCGCAGTCATGGCCCTGCCCCTCTTGATCAAATCGCTGCGTATGCGGTTGCATGCCGTTGACCCTGACCTAGTGCGAAAGTTTCCTATGGGCAACAAGCGCGGTCAGAATTCCGAACCAAAAACACTTTCAAATTGGCAAAGACAGTTGCCGCGCGCTGTCCTCCTGCCGTTTCGGCCTGGGTGGGCGCGGCGTGGCGTGACGGGCCAGCAGCGTATCGCGCGTGTCGCGGAATCCCGGCTCGCCGCGCACAGCCCAGACCTGCGCCCGCGCCGCCCGCGCCGCCCTGACCGGATCGACCACCGGCGCCGGATAGGCCCGCCCGAGGAACCGTCCGGCCCCGCCCCAGTCCCACGGTGCGTGCAAATGGGCATCGGGAACGGGCCGCAGTTCCGGCACCCATTGGCGCACGAACCGCCCGTCCGGGTCCTGATCCAGCCCCTGTTTCACCGGGTTATAGATGCGCGGCGTGTTCATGCCGGTCGTGCCCGATTGCATCTGCGCCTGCGGCCAGTGAATGCCCGGCTCGTAATCGGTGAAAAGCCGCGCCAGATGCATCCCCGTCATCCGCCAGCCGAGCCACAGGTGATAGCTCGCCACCGCCATCAGCATCGCGCGCATGCGGAAATTGATCCAGCCGGTATGGATCAGCTGCCGCATACAGGCATCGACGAAGGGCAGCCCGGTTTCGCCGGATTGCCAGGCCTCCAGCCGCACTGCATCGGGCGTGCGAGGGCGTAGGTTTTCATAGAAGGGATGCAGGCAATGGGTCTCGATATCGGGCTGGCTTTCCAGTTTCTGCATGAAGTGGTCGCGCCAGGCCATGCGGGAGGAAAACCCCTTCAGCGCCCGTCTCGGCGCATCGACCTGCCGCCGCCGCACCTCCAGCGCCTGCACCACCTCGCGCGGGGACAGCGTGCCGAAGGCCAAATGCGGTGACAGGCGCGAACAGGCCTCGGGCGCGGTCACGGGTGAAGACATGCCCCGCAGGTAACCGACCGCGCGGCGATCCAGAAAGCTGTCCATCAGGTCAAGCCCGCGCCTGCGCCCGCCCTTCTGCCGCCCCGGACAGGGGTCGAACCGCAACCCCAGATCCGCCGCGTCGGGAATGGCCCCGTGCTCGAGCCCATGTGGTTCCAACCCCTCCGGCATCGCGACCAGCGCCCCGCGCATCGCCTTGTCCCGCCGCCCCTGCCAGCCGCGCCGATGGCTCAGCCCGCGGGTGATGCCGGGCTGTGGCAGTTCCTGCCAGACCACGCCCTGCGCCTGCGCCCACGCGGCAACCCGCCGGTCGCGGGCAAAGGTCCACAGATTGCCGGTCTCCTCGTGACTGACCAGCCGCGTCACGCCATGGGCCGCGCGCAGGCCATCCAGAACCTCCACCGCATCGCCCATCCGCACCAGCAGGGGCGCCCCCAATCGCGCCAGATCGGCCCGCAGGCCTTCAAGGCTTTCGGCCACGAAACGCCATTGCCGGGCGGAACTGTCGGGCAGCGCCCAATAGTCCGGTTCCACGATATAAAGCGGCAGAACGAGGCCCCTGCCGACCGCCGCCGCCAGTGCCGGGTTATCCTGCACCCGCAAATCCCGCTTGAACCAGAGAATCGTGCCCATGCCGCCAATTGGAACATAAAGTGAACATCTGCGGAAGGGGTCTCAGGGCCGGTCGCCGCGCGCCTCCATCATGCGATAGAAATCCTGCAACCGCTTTCCGCGCTCGGGCTTGAAGCTAAGGCCGTCTTCCAGCGCGTCCATGCGATCGAGCCGGAACATGCGGAAATCATCGCGCAGCTCGCACCAGCCCACCAGGGTCCAGCTTGCCCCCCAGAACCACAGCCCCAAAGGCCGCACGGTCCGGCGCGTTGCGGCCCCATGCTGGTCGGTATAGGCGAAGGACAGGCGGGTGGACCGGTCCACCGCCCCTTCCAACCGGTCGATCAGTGCCCGCAAGTCGTCGGACATGCGCCAGCCAATGGCATGGACCTGCACCTGCCCGGCCTTGTGCCGCGCCTCATCCGGCAGAACGGCGCCGATCTTGACCAGCGCCTCCTCTGCCGCGCGCGCCATTCCGGCGCCACCGAAGGCCCGGATCAGCCGGGCCCCAGCCACCAGCGCCGTCACCTCCTCGCGGGTGAACATGAGCGGCGGCAGGTCGTACCCCTCCTCCATCACATAGCCCACCCCGGCCTCGCCATCTATCGGCACGCCGGTCGACTGAAGGTCCGCAATGTCCCGGTAGATCGTCCGGGTCGAGACCTCCAGCCGCTCGGCCAGGGTCTGCGCCGTCACCAGCCGCCCGCCCCGCAGATATTGCACGATCTGGAACAGACGGTCGGCACGGCGCATGGGTCAGGCAGCCTCAAAAAGGCCGATGGAATTGCCATCGGGATCAGTGGCATAGAAGAAGCGGCCCGCCGGGATTTCGATGGCAGGCGAAATCACCTTGCCGCCGGCGGCGGTGACCCGGTCCATCGCCTCTTCCAGCGTGCCTTCGGCGGCCAGATGCACGGTTGGGCCAGTGCCATCGCCTGCGGGTTTGCCTTCATAGAGATGGCCCGCCACCCCGGTCGCAAACTCGGCGGCCTGGAAAATCGCGGTTTCATTCGGGCCCATCTGTTCGCGGTTCAGGGTCAGGCCCGTGACCGTGCCATAAAACGCAACCGCAGCGCTCAGGTCGCTGACCGGGATCTCGATCCAGACAGTGGTATGGGTAGGGGCAAAGCTCATCTCGGTATCCTTTCACATGAGATTATCTGCTGCACCCTGTCTGTCACAGCCCTGCTGACAGCATTCTGTCAGCATCCCCCTTGCGCCTGCCCGCCGCATGCGAAACCCTGTCGCCAGACGAACAGGAGTTCAAATATGCGCGACGCCGCCCCGCAGGCCATTCACCTTGCCGATTACACCCCGCCCAACTGGCTGATCGACCTGGTGGAGCTCGATTTTACCCTCGATCCCAAGGCGACGCGCGTCCGGTCCCGCGTGCGTTTCACCCGAAACCCGGCAGTGCCGCGGGGCGACCTGCACCTTGACGGCGAAAAGCTGACGCTGATCTCCGCCGCGATCGACGGCGAGTCGCTCTCGGAAAACGAATACCAACTGACCGAAACGGCGCTGACTGTGCCCGCCGACCGGCTGCCGGACGACGGCTTTCTGTGGGAGGCGGAGGTGGAGATCGCCCCAGCCGACAACACCGCCCTCGAAGGGCTCTACATGTCGGGCGGCATGTATTGCACCCAGTGCGAGGCCGAGGGCTTTCGCAAGATCACCTATTACCCCGACCGGCCCGACGTCATGGCCCCCTTCACCGTGCGCATCCATTCGCCGATGCCGGTGCTGCTGTCGAACGGCAACCCGGTGGACCGGCACGGGCCGGTTGCCGAATGGCACGACCCATGGCCCAAGCCCGCTTACCTGTTTGCCCTCGTCGCGGGCGATCTGGTGGCCTATTCCGATCATTTCGTCACCATGTCGGGCCGCCCCGTGGCGCTCAATATCTGGGTGCGGCGCGGGGATGAGGACAAGACCCACTACGCCATGGGCGCTTTGAAACGCTCGATGACATGGGACGAACAGGTTTACGGGCGCGAATACGATCTCGACGTGTTCAACATCGTGGCCGTCGATGATTTCAACATGGGCGCGATGGAAAACAAGGGCTTGAATGTCTTCAACTCCAAATACGTACTCGCAAGCCCCGAAACCGCCACCGACCGCGATTACGAGTTCATCGAGGGCATCATCGCGCATGAGTATTTCCACAACTGGACCGGCAACCGCATCACCTGCCGCGACTGGTTCCAGCTCTGCCTCAAGGAAGGGCTGACCGTCTTCCGCGACCAGCAGTTTTCCGGCGACATGCGCGGCCATGCGGTGAAGCGCATCGACGACGTGCTGTCCCTGCGCGCCCGCCAGTTCCGAGAGGATGCGGGGCCATTGGCGCATCCGGTGCGGCCTGAAAGCTTCGTCGAGATCAACAATTTCTACACCGCCACCGTCTACGAAAAAGGCGCCGAGGTGATCGGGATGCTGAAACGGCTGGTAGGCGACGCGGCCTATTACAAGGCGCTCGACCTCTACTTCACCCGCCATGACGGCGAGGCCGCCACGATCGAGGATTGGCTACAGGTCTTCGAGGATGCCACGGGCCGCGACCTTGGTCAGTTCAAGCGCTGGTATTCGCAGGCTGGCACGCCCCGGCTGAGCGTCACGGATGACTTCAAGAACGGCACATACCGGATTGAATTCACGCAGGAAACAAAGCCAACCCCCGGCCAGCCCGATAAGCTCCCGCTGGTGATCCCCGTGGCCATGGGCCTGATCGCCGAGGACGGGACCGAACTGGAACCCACCCGCGTTCTGGAAGTGACCGAACCGCGCCAGGCCTTCCAGTTCCACAATCTTCCGTCACGCCCGGTGCCCTCGCTCCTGCGCGGCTTCTCCGCCCCCGTGATCCTCGATCACACCCCCAGTTTTGCCGACCGCGCCCTGCTGCTGGCCCATGACACCGACCCGTTCACTAAATGGGAGGCGGGCCGCTCGCTCAGCCGTGAAACGCTGATGGCCATGCTGCGCGACGGCACCGCGCCGGAGGCGGCCTATCTCAGCGCGCTTGCCACCGTCGCGGGCGACGACAGGCTCGACCCGGCCTTCCGCGCGCTGGCGCTGGCGCTGCCGTCGGAGGATGACATCGCCCAAGGCTGCGTCGATGCGGGCCTCGTGCCCGATCCGACGCAGATCCACGCCACCCGCAAGGCGCTGTCCAATGCCATCGCAGAGACAGCCCGCGAAACGCTGGAAATACTTTACACCCAGATGGTTACGGACGGACCTTACAGCAGCGACGCAGGCCCCGCAGGCCGCCGCGCCCTGCGCAACACCGCCCTGCGCCTGCTGACCCCGCTGGAAGGCCCGGTTCGCGCCCGTGCGCAATATGACGCCGCCACCAACATGACCGATCAGCTTGCCGCCTTCGCCTGCCTGCTGGAAGCCGGAGACACCGACATCGCCGCGCGCTTCCACGAACAATGGCATGGCGACCGGCTGGTCATGGACAAGTGGTTCATGATGCAGGTTGCCCATGCCACACCCGAAGAGGCCGTGATCCGCGCGAAGATCCTGACGGAACACCCTGATTTCGATTGGAAAAACCCCAACAGGTTCCGCTCCGTCATCGGTGGCCTGACCGCTGCCAACCCGGCAGGGTTCCACGACCCAACGGGCGCGGGCTATGCCTTCCTGACCGACTGGCTGCTCCGGCTCGACAAGGCCAACCCGCAGACCGCCGCGCGCATGTCCACCGCCTTCGAGACCTGGCGCCGCTACGATGCCGACCGGCAGGCCCTCATGCGCGAGCAACTCGACCGTATCGCCGCAACAGACGGGCTTAGCCGCGACCTGGCTGAGATGACAGGGCGGATGCTGACCGGCTGACCGAGTTTTCACGCGCTTTCCCCGGCTTTGCCATGAAAAGGGCCGAATGCGCGGTCATGCTGGCGTCATGAGCAACGGATATACATTTCTGGTACATCAACGCTCCGGGCTGGCCTGGATGGGGCTGGTTTCGGGGCTGGTGATGCTGGCCACGGCCGCGCAACGGGACGCGCCGCTCTGGGTCTGGGCCTTGCTGGCCCCCTGCATCCTGATTTGCGTGTTGCAGATCGCGCTGCGCCCCTCCTATGGCATCGGCTACAGCGCGAGGAACCTCTCGATCTTCAACGGCTTTTCCCGCCAGAACCTGCCGCTGTCGCGCGTCGATCACCTGCGCCTTTCCGATGATCGCGCCGTCATCGTGCTGCGCTCGGGGGCAGAGATTGCGCTGCCCCAACAGGCCCTGCGCAACACCCTTGCGCTGATCCGCGAAACCACGGATCGCGGCATCCCGGTGCGCGCGCTCTAGCCGCTGCAATAGGCCTGTTCCGACACCCAGGCGCGCATGCCTTCGCGCCGCTGGCTGCTGTGAAACGGCCCCCATTCCGCCGCCACGCCCCGCATGCCCCGCGATACAACGCCATCACGCTCCACGTTCTGCGCCATGATCCGCACCGCGCAGCGCAGGTTCGCGGCCCCGTTCATCAGCGCCTCGCCGCTGCCGACGGCACAGCCCCGATAGCGCGCCGTGGCCGGCGCGATCTGCACCAGCCCGAACCAGCGCCCGCCACCTCCAACCGCGTCCGCCCGATGGGTGCTCTCGTACCAGCTCAGCGCCGAAACCAGCCCCGCCCAGAACGCCGCCCGCTGATCGGGGCCAGCATCGGCATAGGCCGGGCACCAGGCTTCGATATCCTCGGGCACCACATTTAGCAGCCCCTCCTGCGCCAGCACCGCCCGAAACAGCGCCGGTCCCCAGGCAGGCCGCGCAGGCGCCTCCATGCCGGGGCGCATCTCGTCCCAGTGCAGGGGGGGAACGGCCAGCGCCGGGCGCGGCAGGGGTGCCGGGCTCGTTTCCGGGGCAAAGCCGGGACGGGGCAGCGGCGCGGGGCTCTCCAGCGGGGCCAGCTCCTGTGACCACACGGGGCCGGACAGGCCAAGCACGAGGCAGAGTATCAGGCCACGCATCTTGCACATCCTTCCCGCTTCCATGCGCCCCGGCCCACCCCCGGCAGACACGCGCCTAGCCCTGGCAATAGCTCTGCCGATGCAGCCAGTCGCGCATCTCGGCCCGCACATGATCCTGCCGCATCGGCCCCCAATCGGCGGCCACACCGCGCGTTCCCTGGCTCACCACCCCGTCACGCGGCACCGTCACGGCCATGATGCGAAGCGCACAGCGCAGATTCGCCGCGCCATCGGTCAACGCCGCGCCCGACCCTGCCTCGCAGCCCCGATAGCGCGCCGTGGCGGGAGAGATCTGCATCAGCCCGAACCAGCGCCCGCCGCCGCCGATGGCATCGGGTTCCCAGGTGCTCTCATAGCGCGCCAGGGCCGAGACGAACCCCACCCAGAAGGCCGCGCGATCGGCCTCGCCCGCCTCTGTGTAGCCCGGGCACCAGCCCTCCACATCCGACGGTGTAACCGAGGTCAGCGCCGCCGCGTCCCCCTCCAGCATGTCAAGCGAAGCACGCGTCCACATCTCCGCCTCTGGCCGATGATCCCAGCGCGTGACGGGCAAGCGGTCAGGCTCCGGGCCGGACATGGCACAAGCCGACAGAAGAACAAGGGCAGCAAACCCGAGCGTACAGAAAGACAGCCGCATGGCCAGACTCATCCAAAGCTTCAGACCGCCCGTCTCTGCGCCTCCTCAGCACCAAAGCAAAGCCCCCGAACCATCCCCGCCCGAATCCGGCAAAGCCCCGCCGATCCTGCCTTTCATCTTGGCCCAAATACCTCCGCCGGAGGCGTTCCGCCCACTCCGCCCAGGCCACCGCCGGAACCGGATCACCGCCCTCCCCAATCTCCCGTGGCAACGCGGCCCGACGAGGCCTCCCGCGTTAGCGGGGGGTTGAGGAGGGCCGCTCGCGGGTCGACGCCGGCAGGCGGCGAAACGGCCTTGCTCCCCTCTTCCCCCTGCCCTAGAACCCAATGCGTTGAAACGGAGACCGCCCCATGCTCGACCTGACCTATGAAACCCCGAAACCCAAGACCATCGCCGGCGCGAAACAGGATTGGGAACTCGTCATCGGGATGGAGGTGCATGCCCAGGTCTCCTCGAACGCCAAGCTCTTTTCCGGTGCCTCCACCCGCTTCGGGGCGGAACCCAATTCGAACGTCGCCTTCGTGGATGCGGGCATGCCCGGCATGCTGCCGGTGATCAATGAATATTGCGTCGCACAGGCGGTGCGCACCGGGCTGGGGCTCAAGGCCGAAATCCACCTGACCTCGGCCTTCGACCGCAAGAACTACTTCTATCCCGACCTGCCGCAGGGCTACCAGATTTCGCAGCTCTACCACCCCATTGTGGGCGAGGGCGAAGTGCTGGTCGAAATGGGCGACGGCACAGCACGGCTGGTGCGCATCGAACGTATTCACCTGGAACAGGATGCGGGCAAATCCATTCACGACATGGACCCGGCCATGTCCTTCGTCGATCTCAACCGCACCGGCGTCGCGTTGATGGAGATCGTCTCCCGCCCCGACATCAGAGGCCCCGAAGAGGCCGCCGCCTATGTCACCAAGCTGCGCCAGATCCTGCGCTATCTCGGCACCTGCGACGGCAATATGCAGAACGGCAACCTGCGCGCCGATGTGAATGTCTCGATCTGCACGCCGGGGGCGTATGAGAAATACCGCGAAACCGGCGATTTCTCCCATCTCGGCACGCGCTGCGAGATCAAGAACATGAACTCCATGCGCTTCATCCAGGCCGCCATCGAGTATGAGGCCCGCCGCCAGATCAAAATCGTCGAGGGCGGTGGCGAAGTCACCCAGGAAACCCGGCTCTACGACCCCGACAAGAACGAAACCCGCTCCATGCGGTCGAAGGAAGAGGCGCATGATTACCGCTACTTCCCCGACCCCGACCTCCTGCCGCTGGAAATCGAACAGGCCTGGGTCGACGACATCGCGGCCAGCCTGCCGGAACTGCCCGACCAGAAAAAGGCCCGCTTCATCGCCGATTTCGGCCTCTCGGATTACGACGCCTCGGTGCTCACCGCCGACACCGCCGACGCTGCCTATTTCGAGGCCGTGGCAGGCGCGGCGGGCGACGGCAAGCTCGCCGCCAACTGGGTCATCAACGAGCTTTTCGGGCGCCTCAAGAAGGACGATCTCGACATCACCGCCTCGCCCGTCAGCCCCGCGCAGCTCGCGGGCATCATCCGGCTCATCAAGTCCGACGCCATCTCCGGCAAGATCGCCAAGGATCTCTTTGAAATCGTCTTCACCGAAGGCGGCGATCCCGAACAGATCGTGGAAGAGCGCGGCATGAAACAGGTCACCGACACCGGCGCCATCGAGGCCGCGGTGGACGAGATCATCGCCGCCAATCCGGCGCAGGTCGCCAAGGCCAAGGAAAACCCCAAGCTTGCGGGCTGGTTCGTCGGTCAGGTCATGAAAGCCACCGGCGGCAAGGCCAACCCCAAGGCGGTCAACGAGTTGGTGGCGAAGAAGCTGGCTGAATAAGCCCGACCGTCACATCCTGCGCAGGGTGGGCAATTTGCCCACCTTCCGCGCCCTATTCCCCTTCCCACATCGGCACCAGATCCCGCTCCTCCAGCGCCGGATCACCATTGCACGCCGCCAGCGGCCGATGCCAATACCGCCGCACGTCCAGAACCTCCTGACTACCCACCGGACCGAAATCCCCCTCCACGCAGGCGCAGCCATAACCATAGCCCGCCGGGTGCATCTGCACCCATTCCTGCGGGCTGCCCTCGGATGCCCAGGCCTCATCGAACCCCGGCACCCCGCCACGCCCCTGCGCCGACAGCGTCCAGCCCCCATCGGCATCTTCGAGAAAGACATTCGCGGGTGTCGGGTTGGTGAACCAGCCGCAACGGGTTTCGGCGGCGGCGGGCACGGCAACAAGGGCGAGGCTTACGGCAAGCGCATACTGTTTCATGAGGTCAGAATGCCCGCGCAGCCGGACGGGATCAACCGGGCTCGTCCTCTGCCGATCTGCACCCTTAATCAGTTTCTTGTCCGGTCCTGTGCGCCCGTTTGTATGCACGGGGGGTGTACAGGGGGTGTACGCCCGGTGTACGGGTGGCGCCGGGCGATTTCGCCCCGGCCAAAGCCCCTTTTACAGCCGGGGGTTTAGCCGTTAATCTTTTGTCCGAAATGCCTTCAGGGGTCAGGGTCCAGCATGACCAGATTTGAGTACAAGGTGGTTCCGGCCCCCAACCGGGGCCTCAAGGCCAAGGGCGTGAAACGCGCCGAAGACCGCTTCGCGCTGGCACTGTCAACGGTGATGAACGAGCTTGGGGCAGAAGGCTGGGACTATGTCCGCGCCGATATTCTGCCCACCGAGGAACGCTCCGGCCTCGCGTCCAAACAGACCGTTTACCACAACATGCTGGTCTTCCGCCGGGTGCTGGAAGAGGCCAGAGAAGATCCCGCTTCCCCGGCCCTCGAAGAGGCTGAAGAGCCGCTGGCCCTTGCCGCGCCCGAGCAGGACACCGCGGACCCGGAGCATGTGGACACGCAAGAAACAGCCCTGTCCGACGACGAAACCGACAACGAAGAACAGCCCCGGCGCGAGGCGGCGGCCGAATAGGGTCAGACCCGGATGACCAGCGCCAAGGCGTGGATTTCATTCAGCAAATCCTTGCCAAGCGCGTTGTGAATCGCGCGATGGCGGGCAATCCGGGACAGCGGCTGTAGCGCATCCGCACCGATCACCACGCGAAAATGGCTCTCGCCGCCGTCCTGATATCCCGCATGTCCGCGATGGCTCTCGCTCTCGTCGATCACCTCCAGATGGCGCGGCGCAAAGGCACGTGCCAGCCGGTCGCGGATTTTCTCCGATCGCGTCATTTTTCTGGTCTCTCCCCCTTCAATCCCCTGCGAAAAACCTTAGACTGCCTGTTCCGAGTCGAGAAGGTGTGTCCAATGGCCGACAAAGATCCATTCAATTTCGATCTGCGCGTCTCCACCGACAAGAAGAAACGCAGGGGCGGACGGCGTGGCATGTCCGGTGCGTTCGAGACATCTCAGCGCGTCTGCCAGCATGACGGCTGCGAAGAACCGGGCCAATACCGCGCGCCGAAATCGCCCGACGTGCTGGATGATTACCTGTGGTTCTGCAAGGATCACGTGCGCGAATACAACCTGAAATGGAACTTCTTCGAAGGCACGACCGAGGCCGAAATGGAAGCCCAGATGGAACGCGACCGGGTCTGGGACCGGCCCACGAAAAGCTTCAAGAAATCGGTGGAGGAACGCGCCTGGTCGCGGCTTGGTGTCGATGATCCGCACCAGGTTCTGGGCGGCAACGCCACCCGCAATCCCGGCAAATCCATTACCGGCAGCCGCCGTCTGCCCCCCACCGAACGCCGCGCCATCGAAATCCTGGAGGCCAAGGATCACTGGACCAAGGCCGAGGTGCGCAAGTCCTACAAGGCGCTGATCAAGGTGCTGCACCCCGATATGAACGGCGGCGACCGCAGCCAGGAAGAACAGCTGCAAGAGGTGGTCTGGGCCTGGGACCAGATCAAGGAAAGCCGCAACTTCAAGTAAGCGGCGCTCAGCCTTCAGATACAAAAAGGGCGGCCACCGGGGCCGCCTTTTTCATGTCATGTCAGGGGCTTGTCAGCCGAGGCTCATGCTGGCCGCACTCTCCGGCAGTTCCTCGTCAAAGCAGCGCTGGTAGAATTCCGCCACGGTCTGGCGCTCCAGCTCATCGCATTTGTTGAGGAAGCTCAGGCGGAAGGCGTAACCGACCGAGCGGAAGATCTCGGCGTTCTGGGCCCAGTTGATCACGGTCCGGGGGCTCATCACGGTGGACAGCTCACCATTCATGAAAGCGGTCCGGGTCAGGTCCGCGACCGTCACCATCTGGCTGATGGTCTGACGCCCGGCGGCGGTGTTGTAATGGGGGCTTTTAGACAGGACGATCGCCGTTTCCGCGTCGTGGCTCAGGTAGTTCAGCGTCGCCACGAGGCTCCAGCGGTCCATCTGCGCCTGGTTGATCTGCTGCGTGCCGTGGTAGAGGCCGGTCGTGTCGCCCAGACCCACGGTGTTGGCGGTGGCGAACAGGCGGAAATAGGGGTTCGGCGTGATGATCTCGTTCTGGTCCAGCAGCGTCAGCTTGCCGTCATGTTCCAGAACCCGCTGGATCACGAACATCACATCGGCGCGGCCCGCATCATATTCGTCGAAGACGATGGCCACGGGATTGCGCAGCGCCCAGGGCAGGATGCCCTCGTGAAACTCGGTCACCTGCTTGCCGTCGCGCAGTTTGATCGCGTCCTTGCCGATCAGGTCGATCCGGCTGATATGGCTGTCGAGGTTCACGCGGACGGCGGGCCAGTTCAGGCGGGCGGCGACCTGTTCGATATGGGTGGATTTCCCGGTGCCGTGATAGCCCTGGATCATCACGCGGCGGTTGTGGCTGAAACCTGCGAGAATCGCCAGCGTCGTGTCGGGGTCGAACTTGTAGGTGGGGTCGATTTCCGGCACGCGGTCGCCGCGTTCCTCGAATCCCTTGACCTTCATGTCACTGTCGATGCCGAACACATCGCGGACAGAGATTTCTTCGGTGGGTTTGACAATCTTGTCCATCGCTCTTGTGCCTTCTCGCTGTATCTTCGGCTCCGCCGCTTGGTGTTGCACGATATTCCGGGGGGCTGCAAGGCCCCAGACCCCGTGCCGCGGCGGCGCGATTTTTTCATTGCTGCTTCAGGGAAACGCGCTAACTGAAAAAGGATGAGCGCGCAGACCGATCTGGAAGACCTGCTGGCCCGCATTGTCCTCAGGGACAGGGCGGCCTTCCGCGCGCTTTTTTCCGCGACCTCCGCGAAACTTTTTGGCATCTGCCTGCGTGTCTTGAACGACCGGGCCGAGGCCGAGGATGCCTTGCAAGAGGTGTTCATCAAGATCTGGAACCGCGCAGACCGCTACAAGGTCACGGGTCACAGCCCGATGACCTGGCTGATCACCATTGCGCGCAACCATGCCATCGACCGGCTGCGCGCCCGGAAAGGCGGCGGGGATACGGCAGAGCCCGATCTGGTCGTGGCCGATCCCGCCCCCGGCCCCGAGGCGCAGGCCATTGCGGCCGGAGAGGCGCGGCGCATCGCCGATTGCCTGGGAGAACTGGACCAATCCCGCGCGGCGGCGGTGCGGGGCGCCTATCTGGAGGGCGAAACCTATGCCGATCTGGCGGCGCGCTTTGACGTGCCGCTGAACACCATGCGAACCTGGCTGCGCCGCAGCCTGCTAACCCTGAAGGATTGTCTCAGCCGATGAGCGACCGGCCAACCATATCCCCTGACGACAGCGGCAAGGCGGCGGAATACGTCCTTGGACTGCTGCCGGATGCGGAAGCGCGCGAGATGCGGGCCCGGCTGGCGTCGGAGCCCGCGTTGCGCGCCGAAGTCCTTGCGTGGGAACGGCGTTTCGCAACCATGGCCGAGCAGGAAGTCGCGCCGGTGACACCGCCCGCATCGGTCGAGGCACGTCTGGTGACCCATCTCTTCCGCGATGACGCCCGCTCGCGCTGGCAATGGTCGGGGCTTTGGCGCGGGGCCGCGGCCTTGGCCATGGCGGGATTGGTCGCGGTGGCGGTGCTGGTCTTTACCGGCGGTCCGGGCAGCCGTGACGAGCCGGACTTCACCGCGATCATCGCCGCCGAGGACGGCAGTCTGCAACTGGCCGCGGCGCTCGATCTCGACAGCGGACAGCTTCGCGTCAGCCGCCAATCCGGTTCCGTGGCCGATGGCCGCGCGCAGGAGCTTTGGCTGATCGCGGGCGACGCGGCCCCGGTCTCGCTTGGCCTGCTGTCGGCAGAGGCCGAAACGCAAGTCGCCGTGCCGGAACCCCTGCGCGCTCTGTTTGCCGGGGCTGTGCTGGCCGTATCGGATGAACCGCCCGGCGGATCGCCGACCGGCGCGCCCACGGGGGACGTCCTGGCCATTGGCGTGATCGAGGAAATTCAGGCTTGATTTCAGGGCCTTGAGCCCTCTTTCAGCTTTTTTTGGCCACGCTGTGAAACTTAATGACCCGCTGTCTCGTGGTTTCTGATGAGCGTCCCGGAACGGACGTGTCCAACATCAGAGGAGACCACCACATGACCCCCAAGACCCTGACCGCCGCCCTCCTGGCCCTCGGCCTGACCTCGGGCGCCGCACTCGCCGAATCCCATGCGTCCACCGGCAATCCGATGGTCGGCGGCGCGGCGATGTTCCCCACGATGAATATCGTGGAAAACGCGGTGAATTCCGCCGATCACACCACCCTCGTGGCTGCTGTGCAGCATGCGGGCCTTGTCGATACGCTGGCAGGCGACGGCCCCTTCACCGTCTTCGCCCCGACCAATGACGCCTTCGCAGCCCTGCCCGCCGGATCGGTCGAAGCGCTGCTGGAGCCCCAGAACATGGGACGTCTGCGCGAAATCCTGACCTGCCACGTGGTCGCGACCAATGCCCTGTCCGATGCCATCATGGGCATGATCGCCGATGACAGCGGCGCGCATGACGTGCAGACCGTGGGCGGCTGCGTTCTGACCGCGCGGATGCAGGACGGCATGATCACCCTGACCGACCAGCAAAACCGCACCGCAACGGTGACCGTGGCCGATGTGGTGCAGTCGAACGGAGTGATCCACGTGATCGACACGGTGCTGTTGCCCGGCGCCTGACAGGTCACGTCCCGTCCCGGCCAGCCCCCATCCATGGCCGGGACGGTCCTCTACCGACGGATGCAACGCGCGGTTCCTGTCAGATCTGTCCCCGGCAGGAAAACCGGTCCCGCTTCCGACCGCGTCGTGAAAAGCCCCTGTCCCTTGGGGCATCGCATCCCCGGACGGGGCGGCCTGTCCGAGCGGGGTCGCCCGCAAGCGCCCGGTCGTTGGCTCAGCCAATGGTCGGGCGCGTTGCTATGGCACGCCCCGCCGCCACAGCCGACGACCAGGCCCACTGGAAGTTGTAGCCGCCAAGCCAGCCGGTCACGTCCACCACTTCGCCAATCAGGAAGAGCCCCGATTGCAGACGCGATTCCATGGTTTTCGAGGACATCCCGTCGGTGGCGACCCCGCCAAGCGTCACCTCCGCCGTGCGGTAGCCTTCGGAAGAGGTGGGCGTCAGGTGCCAGTTTTCCAGCCGGTCCACCAGCGCCCGCAACGCCTTGTCAGATTGGTCCGCCAGATTGCCCGCCAGTCCCCAGCTTTCCGCCAGAAACTGACACAGGGCGCGCGGCAGATAATCCGCCAGAACCGTGGTCAGCGCCTTGGCTCCGTCGGTCTGACGGCGCGCCCGCAAGGCATCATAAAGATCGGTGCCGGGACACAGCCGCAGCGACAGGCTGTCCCCTTCCCGCCAATAGGACGAGATCTGCAGGATCGCCGGGCCGGAGAGGCCCCTGTGGGTGAACAGCATCGCCTCTTCAAAGCTGCCGCCATTGCAGCCTGCCACCACCGGCACGGCGCTACCCGCAAGGGGGCGAAAGGCGGCCTTCTGATCCTCGTTGAAGGTCAGGGGCACAAGGCCGGGCCGCGTCTCGGTCAGGCTATGCCCGAACTGCTGCGCAATGCGGTAACCAATCCCGGTCGCCCCCATCTTGGGGATCGACTTGCCCCCCGTCGCCACCACCAGGTTCTGGGCGGTGACGGTCACCGCGCGGCCTTCCCGCGTCAGGTCCACATGGAACCGGCTGCCATCATGGGTGATCTCGCCGATCTCGGTGCGCAACCACAGATCGGCGGGCTGCATTTCCGCCAGCAGCATGGTGATGATCTCTTTCGCGGAACCATCGCAAAACAGCTGCCCGAGCGTCTTTTCATGCCAGGCGATGCCGTGCTTGTTCACCAGATCGAGGAAATCCCACTGCGTATACCGGCTGAGCGCAGATTTCGCGAAATGAGGGTTCTGCGAGAGGAAGTTCTCTGACCCCGCATAGATATTGGTAAAATTGCAGCGCCCGCCGCCCGAGATACGGATTTTTTCGCCCGGCGCCTTGGCATGATCCACCACCAGCGTATCCGGCCCGGCATGGGCGGCACACATGAGGCCCGCGGCCCCGGCGCCAAGGATCAAGGTGGAGACATGCTGCGCGGTCATGGCGCCCTTCTGCGGGTCTCTCGCCGCGAAGGCAAGCGTCATCACGGCTTGGGGGTGGCGGCGGGCAGGCTTTGCCGTCATGATCCCCCAAATGTCCAAACCCCGGAGATGCCCGTTGACCATCCGCGCCCTGACCCTGCTGGCCCTGCTGATGCCCCTGCCAGCCCTCGCCCAGGAAGAGATGCAGCCCCTGCGCGTCGAGGTCGGAGACGGCGCGCCCATGTCCTATATCGGCACCCGCTGCGCGGCCTTCTATGCGTCGTCTGCGGCCTATCTGGGCGACCAGATCAGCGAGGACATGCAGGATCAGGTCAACAATATCGTGGCGCTACTGATGATGACGGCCGCGGACGCGATGGAACAGGAAGGGCTGGAGCCTGATGCTGCCCGCGATGCGGTTGTCAGCGAGGTGGAAGCGCTCTCGGACGCCTATCGCCAGCGGTTCGACGCCAATGCCGAGGCGGGCCGCAACGCCTTTTCCGACGATCCGGTCTACCTGGCCGATAACGAGGATTGCACGGCGGTCATGACCGGCGAGGATTGAGGCGCGCGGGAACGGGCTGACAAACCGGGGGCCGCGTCGCTATGCTGCCCTCGTTTTCAGCACCAAGACCCAAGGATATTCCCATGCGTTTTCTCGCCCTCTTCGCGGCCTTGCTCGCATCGCCTGCCACGGCCCAGGATCTGAGCCTGACAGAAACCGACACCCTGCCCCGTCTCATCGACAGCCTGTGCGTCGATATCCACCCTTTGAATGGCTGCGAACAGGTGATCCTGCTGACCAGTCGCGACGATGAGAGCAGCGCCGATCTGGTGATCCTGTCGGACCGGCGGTTGCAGGACGATCCCGGCGCGCCGCTGCTGGTTCTGCGCGATGCCGCCTATAACGGGTCCATGTGGGGCATGTCGCCCTCGCTGGAGGAGGGCGAGGGGCGCACCGTTCTGCTCCGTTCCGAACAGTCCGGCATCGGGCGCCATCCCTGGTTCCAGACCCTGCGCATCGGCTGGCAAGAGGACGCGTTTCGGGTGCAGGGCTTCGGCTATTCCAGCTATGACCGGTTCACATCCGGCGGCTATAGCTGCTCGCTGGATTATGACAGCGGGGACTGGAGGGCCGAGGCCACCTGGGTCGATCCCGAAAGCGAGGCGGAACAATCGGTGGCGCAAAGGGGCACACTGGACAGCCCCGCCCCGCTGCTCAGCGATCATGGGGCTTTCGCCGCCCTGCCAGCGCCCTGCCAGACGGTTCAGACGCTGTTCTTCGACAACCTGCCGTGAAGAAGACCATTGCGGACATTCTCATCCTCACTCTGCTGACTGGCTGCCGTGAAGATGCCCGGATCGCAGACATGGAAGCTCTCGCTGAGCGCGCCTGCGCCTGTGAGACCGAGACCTGCGCAGCGGAGCTTGCCCCGCGCATCCTCAACATCCGCGGGTTGGAGCAGGAGGATCACGCAACTCTGCCTGCCGACCTGATCGCCCGCTACGACCGTGCATGGGCGAGGGCGACATCCTGTTTGACCGCGCTGTCTCCAACCCTGCGGAATCCCTGAAATCCCCCCTTTTCGCGGGCGCGGTGCGGGTGCATAACAGGGACATGAAAAAGCCCTCGGACAACCCCGCCGATCCTTTCAAGAAGGCCCTCGCCGAAACCACCCGCGTGATGGCCGACGACCCCGAGCTTGGGGTCACCTATTCCGTCGATCCGCCGGGGCAGACGGGCGACTCTGTGCGCCTGCCGCAGATCAGCCGCCGCATGACGCGGGACGAGGTTCTGCTGGCGCGTGGCACGGCGGACGCCTTCGCGTTGAAGCACAAGTTTCATGACACCGGCACCGCCGCCCGTTACGCCCCACAAGGCCAGATGGCGCGCGACCTGATGGACGCGATGGAAACCGCCCGCTGCGAAGCCATGGGCGCGCGGCATATGCCGGGGACCGCAGGCAATATCGACGCCAAGATCGGCAACGAGGCCCGCCGCAAGGGCTATGGCGAGATCCGAGAGGCCGCCGACGCGCCGCTGGCCGTGGCCGCCGGTTACCTGATCCGCCATCTCGCCACGGGCCGCGAGCTGCCGCCAGAGGCCGCCAATGTCATGGAGCTGTGGCGCGGCTTCATCGAGGATCGCTGCGCCGATACGCTCGATAATCTTGACGAGGTGCTGTCCGACCAGACCGCCTTTGCCAAGCTCTCCCGCCAGCTCATTGAGGATCTGGGATATGGCGACCAGTTGGGCGAAGACCCCGACGAGATGGACGAGGATAACGAGGAAGAGGCGGAAGCCGACGACGACGAGAACCCCGATTCCACCGGCGAATCCGACGAGGATCAGGACGATCAGGCCGATGCCTCGCCCGAGCAGAGCCAGGAAGAACAGCAGGATGCCAGCCAGGCCTCGGTCGAGATGGACGACCAGGGCGACATGGAAGAGGCCGAGGAAACCGAGCTGCCCGAGGGCGAGGCCCCGCTGGAACCGCCGCCTCCTGCCCCCCATTCCGAGGCCGACCCGGATTACACGGTCTACACGACCGAACATGACGAAGAGATCATGGCCGAGGAACTGGCCGAACCGCAGGAACTGGAACGCCTGCGCGCCTATCTCGACCAGCAGCTGGAGCCGCTGAAAGGCGCTGTGTCGCGGCTGGCCAACAAGCTGCAACGCCGCCTTCAGGCACAGCAGAACCGGTCATGGGAGTTTGACAAGGAAGAGGGTGTGCTGGACGCAGGCCGTCTGGCGCGCGTGGTGGCGAACCCGACGACGCCGCTCAGCTTCAAGGTCGAAAAGGACATGGATTTCCGCGACACGGTGGTGACGCTGCTTCTGGACAATTCCGGCTCCATGCGCGGGCGGCCGATTTCCATTGCCGCGATCTGCGCGGATGTTCTGGCCCGCACGCTGGAACGCTGTTCCGTGAAGGTGGAGATTCTGGGCTTTACCACCCGCGCCTGGAAAGGCGGGCGGTCGCGCGAGGAATGGCTGGCAGAGGGCCGCAAGCAACAGCCCGGACGCCTCAATGACCTGCGCCACATCATCTATAAACAGGCCGACGCGCCGATGCGCCGGACGCGGGACAATCTGGGCCTGATGATGAAAGAGGGCTTGCTGAAAGAGAATATCGACGGAGAGGCGCTGGAATGGGCGCATCGCCGGATGCTGGCACGGCGCGAACAGCGCAAGATCCTGATGGTGATCTCGGACGGGGCCCCGGTCGATGATTCCACCCTGTCTGTGAACCCGTCGAACTACCTGGAAAAACACCTGCGCGACGTGATCGCCATGGTCGAGAAACGCAAGGCGGTGGAACTGCTGGCCATCGGCATCGGCCATGACGTGACCCGGTATTATGACCGCGCGGTGACCATCACCGATGCGGAGCAGCTGGCGGGCGCGATGACGGAACAGCTGGCCTCGCTCTTCGACAGCGACCCCCGCGCGCGGGCGCGGTTCCTTGGATTGAAGAAGGTAAGCTGAGCACGCCCATGCGACCGGCAGAGCCTGTGGACGGGACAGGAGCGAGGGGCCAGCCCCTCGCGCTCCCCGAGGTATTTTGGCCAAGATGAAAGACAATTTTAGTAAAGTTGCACGGGAATGCCTTTGGTGAGGTGATGGGCCTGAGGAGCTACGGCAGCAATGGACAAATCCCGCGCCCCGGTGCAGGCTCCGCGCCATGACCGATACCAGCCCCACCCGTTTCCAGAGCTTTTCTTCCGCGACCCGCCCCGAACAGGGGCCGCCCCGGCTGGCAGCGCTGCGAACCGAATTGGCGACGCAGGGCCTGTCGGGCTTTCTGGTGCCGCGCGCCGATGCCCATCAGGGCGAATATGTGGCCGCGCGGGACGAGAGACTGGCCTGGCTGACCGGGTTCACCGGGTCGGCGGGGTTCTGCGCGGTTCTGCCTGACAGGGCGGGCGTCTTCGTCGATGGCCGCTACCGGGTGCAGGTCAAGGAGCAGGTGGCGCTGTCCGATTTCACCCCGGTCAACTGGCCCGACACCGCGCTGGAGCACTGGCTGAAGGATCATCTGCCCAAGGGCGGCACCATCGGCTTCGATCCCTGGCTGCATACCAGCCAGGAGATTGACCGGCTGGAGGCCGCCCTGACGCCTGCCCAAATCTCGCTGCGGCCCATTGCGAACCCGGTGGACGCGATCTGGCCCGACCAGCCGGTCCGCCCCAATGCGCCTGCAATCGGGTTTCCTGTTGAGATTGCGGGGAAAAAATCCGGTGAGAAACGGGGGGACATCGCGGATGCCCTCGCCAAGGCGGGACAGGCCGCCGCCGTTCTGACCCTGCCCGATTCCATCTGCTGGCTGCTCAACATCCGCGGCGGCGACCTGCCGCATCTGCCCGTGGTCCAGGCCTTTGCCATCATCGACAGTCGCGGCCACGTGACCCTGTTCAGCGACCCGGCCAAGTTCGAGGCGCTCGGCCCCGATCCGAACATCACGCTGAAACACTGGGATGCGTTCGAGGCGGCGCTTGCCACGCTTTCTGGCCCCGTTCGCGTCGATCCCGCTACCGCGCCCCACAAGCTGCGCATGGTGCTGGACGCGGCAGGGGTGGAGATCGCCACCGGACAAGATCCCTGCATCCTGCCAAAAGCGCGCAAGACGGCCGCCGAGATCAAGGCCACCACCACCGCCCATATCCGCGACGGGGTGGCCTTTGCCCGTTTCCTGCACTGGTTCGACACGGAGGCCCCGAAGGGGGAGCTGACCGAGATCGACTGCGCCCGCAGGCTGGAGGCGTTTCGGGCGGATACCGGGGTGCTGAAGGACATCTCCTTCGACACGATCTCCGCCGCCGGTCCCCATGCCGCCCTGCCCCATTACCGGGTGTCCGAGGCGTCGAATGCGCAGGTCACCCCGGGGCAGATCTATCTGGTCGACAGCGGCGCACAGTACGAGGACGGGACCACCGACATCACCCGCACCATCGCCGTGGGGGCGCCAGGTGAAGACGAGCGTAGCGCCTTCACCCAGGTGCTGCGCGGGATGATCGCCGTCAGCCGCGCGCGCTTTCCCAAGGGGATCGCCGGGCGTGATCTCGACTCGCTCGCACGGATGCCGCTGTGGCAGGCAGGCCGGGATTTCGACCACGGCACCGGGCATGGCGTCGGCGTCTATCTGTCGGTCCATGAAGGCCCGCAGCGGATTTCCCGTGTCTCCACCCTGCCCTTGCAGCCGGGCATGATCCTGTCCAATGAGCCGGGCTACTACCGCGAAGGTGCCTTCGGCATTCGCATCGAAAACCTGATCGTGGTGCGCGAGGCCCCGGCCCTGCCCGGCGGCGACCCGCGCGGCATGCTGGAATTCGACACCATAACCTGGGCGCCCATTGACCGGCGTCTGATTGACGCAGATGCGATGAACAGGGACGAAATCGCGTGGATTGACGCCTATCATGCGCGAACCGCCGAAAAACTTCGATCGCACCTGCCAGCCGATACGGCAGACTGGCTGGATCGGGCCACGGCACCGCTGTGACATCATCCTGTTACAGGCAAGCGGCAGATCATGCCGGGATAAACGCGTTTACGGACGAGGGAGAGGGACAAAGATGACAAGCCATATCAAGATTCGCAAAGCGGCGGGCACCTGGGTTGTGCGCGCCGGGGGGGCCGTTCTGGGGGAATCCAAGAACGCGCTGGAACTGACCGAGGGCGACTATCCGCCCGTCATCTACTTCCCCCGTGAAGATATCGGCATGGCATTCCTCGACGCCTCGGAACAGACCAGTCATTGCCCGTTCAAGGGAGATGCGGCCTATTTCTCGATCGTGACCAAGTCGAACGTGATCAAGAACGCGGCCTGGAGCTACGAGGCCCCGACCGAAGAGGCCGCCGAGATCGCGGGCTACCTGGCCTTCTACCCGAACCTCGTGGCCATCGAGAAAGTCTGAGCGCTAGTCCGTCAACCAGGCAAGATCGCGCATCAACAGCACCTGATTGAACCTGTGAAAGGCACTGTTTCTCCAAAACGGGCTGTCGCGGTCACGGGGACCATGGACAGAGATTGCGGCAACTGCCGTACCGTCGATCTCCAATGCCGTTGCCTGCATGGCGTTGCCGAACATCTCTGCCATCGTGCGGCGCGTGACGCTGCTCGGCAGGCTTTCCCAGTTTGCCCGCGCAGCATCGGCATAGCGCTCAGCCTCGGCCAGAGTATTGGTGACAAACGCGAAAATCGCCCCCTCCTGCGCCCCATGGATCAGGTCAGCGACCATGAGGGGACCGCCCGTGTCGGACCAGCCCAGGTTGAGATAGAGCCGCAGCGCAACCACCTCTCCGGGCGCGTCCAACCCGGTGTCGAGCACCGAAACAAGAGCCCGCGTGTCAGACTGCTGCCCGACCGAGCCCTCTGGCGTGGCAATGGCCTGCGCCATCGTTGGCCAGGTCGCGGTCTGAACCAACCGATCCCCGTCGAGCCATAGCCGTGACGACAGGCCCAACCCATAGCCGAAGAAATCGTCCCGGCGGCTCAGGTCTGTCTCCATGTCCACGCCACGCCAGAACACGGTCTGGCCCTGGAACGGCTGCTCCTGATAGCCGAAACCCGCCGCGCTGAGCGCCGGGCCCACGCCGGCCCCCTGTCCCTCGGGCAAGTCCAGAAGGACGGTGCGGCGCTGCCCTTGCATCATCATCGCGAACTGCTCGACCTGGAAGAGGTCGATCCCATGCGTCTGCCCGAGGCTGTCATTGTCCAGCACAATGCGCTGCGCAAGTGACACGGGCGCCGCCCGCAATATCGGCGCCAGCATCGGGTCGTCATCCATCTGCCCAAGCGCCGCCGCCATCATCGCAGCGGCGCGAACCGGGACGGGATTGCCGTAGTCAACCTCGATACTCCCGTCACCGGGCGGCAGGGGCAGACGGTCCAGAAGCGCAAGGATCGGCGCGGAACGGTCTTGCGCGGTGGCGCTCGTGACGCAGGCAATGGTGAGGAAGGCAATGAGAAGGGCACGGATCATGGCGGGCCTCCAGTAATGATCTTCTTGAAAGGCCCCGAAACCTATCATGTATGAATGCCGTCGTCAGCTATGCTCCTCTGCCGCTGTCGCCGCCAGCGCCCGGTTATACGCCTTCAACGCATCGACCTGATAAAGCGCGCCCTCCAGCGCCGGCGGGGCGTCGCCGGGGGCCAGCGTCACCACCGGGATGATGTCCAGCCCGGTGCGTTCAAAGACCGGCATGGCCCGTTCCAGCGTCGCATTCATCTCCAGGTAGATGCCCTGGTCCACCAGCGTCAGCAACGCCTCGCTCTCGCCGGTCCGGTCGTGATCCAGCGGGCGCATCACCTTTGCCACTCGGAACATGCCAAGCAGATAGGCCTGCGGCCCGGCGGCGAGGTGGATATTGCGCCGCTCCAACTGTGTGAGGAAGAAGGACCGGTCCACCATCCGGCTGGCCACGGCGGTCGACAGTGACACCGAGACCATCACAGCAAGCCCCGTTTGCCAGTCGCCCGTCAGCTCGAAAACGATAAGCGTGGTGGAAATCGGCGCCCCCAGAACAGCCGCCGCAACAGCCCCCATTCCGGCCAGCGCATAAAGCGTCTCGGACCCCGACACATCGGGAAAGATGCCCGTGGCGATCATGCCGAAGGCCAGCCCGGTCAGCGCCCCGATCATCAGCGAGGGCGAGAACACCCCGCCGCCCATACGGCCCCCGATGGTGATGCCAACGGCAATGACCTTGAGAATGGCGAAGACAATGGCCTCATGCAGCAGCAATTCGCCGGTCAGCGCCGCCGAGGTCGTCTCATACCCGACCCCGATGATATGCGGGAAAGCAATGGCCAACGCCCCCAGAAACGCCCCCGCAATCGCCGGACGCAGCCAGCGCGGCAGCCCGGTGCGCCGCTGGATGCCGTTGCCAAGGTCCTCCGCCCAGAACACCCCGCGCATGAAAACCGCGGCGATGACCCCCGCCAGCAGGCCAAGCAGCATGAAAGCCGGCAGCTCCACGTAAAACTCCAATGCGCTGTCGGTGCCCAGGTGAAATTCTGTCATGTCACCGAATTCCAGCCGGTTGATGACCGTGCCCGCAACCGAGGCAATCACGATCGGGGCGAAGGCATGCACCGCGAAATGGCGCAGCACCACCTCCAGTGCGAACAGCGCGCCCGCAATCGGCGCGTTGAAACTGGCCGACACCGCCGCCGCCACCGCGCAGCCCAACAGGTCGCGCCCGGTGATCCCGTCGGCCTTGATCCAGTCCGAGACCCGCGACGACACCACGCCCGCCAGATGCACCACCGGCCCTTCCCGCCCGGTGGACCCGCCCGAGGA
>NZ_JASHJX010000038.1 GCF_030732985.1 Nioella sp. MMSF_3534 | reverse complement strand
TGGCGGAACGTCAATACCGGGACTGTCGGCATGTACGACATGGATGGCGGGCCAAGCTGGCAGACCATCGGCCAGGCCGCGCTGGCATGGGACGTCGAAGGGCAATTCGTGGACGAGTTCGTGTTCTGAACGGAAATAAGCCTGGATGGAGATTCGGAGCAGGCAGATGACAGGATGGTCATCTGCCTGCTCTGTTCTTGATAGAATGGCGGTTGCGGCAGATGGCAACTGGCCTGAGCATCTCGATATAGGCGTTAGCCTTCCTGACCATTTTGCCAAATTCTTTCCCGGCTTGTCCCTTCGGAAGAGCACCCGAGGCGACAATCGAGGGCTGTAGCGCGTTCCGAAATGGTCTGCAGAACCGCTTTCTACGCCCTACTAAGCTGGACCACGCCAGTTCATTCCAAAGATCGCATTTGCTCAATGGCATGTGCTGACGGAGGCAGGGACCATCCTACAAGCTGCGGGCAATGGGCTGAAATCCCGGCATGATACTTACCCAATCTCGGGTCTCACGTATCCACAATTCAGCGGCAATCGCCCACAGCGAAGCAATTATACAGTCATCCGCCGGTCCTGAAGCCGGTGTCGGCTGGCCCGCCCCCGTCAGAACACGAACTCATCCACGAACTGCCCCTCGACGTCCCATGCCAGTGCGGCCTGGCCGATGGTCTGCCAGCTTGGCCCGCCATCCATGTCGTACATGCCGACCGTGCCGGTATTGACGTTCCGCCACAGGATGTCGTCCGTGCCGTCGCCATTGTAGTCGCCGGTGCCCACGATATCCCAATCGAAGCTGGCCTGACCGAGGCCCTGCCAGACCGGCGAACCGGAGCCCATGGCGTAGTAGCCCACAGCGCCCGAGCTCTCGTGCCGCCACAAGAGGTCATCCGTCCCGTCGCCGTCCAGATCGCCGGTCCCAACCAACCGCCAGTCGTTGGAGACATTGGCCACGACGCTCCAGGTTGGTGTACCCGCGCCGGACATCTCGAACTGGCCCACCTGGCCGGTCGTGGAGTTCCGCCAGATGATGTCGTCGATGCCGTCGCCGGTGATGTCGCCCGTCGCCACGATCTCCCACGGCGCAGATGAACCGCCGATCGTCTGCCAGGTCGCCGTGCCGCCCGACATGGCGAACATGCCCACGCCGCCATTGTTGCTGTTCTGCCAGAGGATATCGTCGGTACCGTCGCCGTTGAAATCGCCGACGCCCATGATCTGCCATTCCGCCCCGGCGGTGCCGAGCGCGTTCCAGACCGGGCTGCCGGTGCCCATGGCCGAGAAGCCGATGCCGCCGGAGGTATCGTTGCGCCACAGAATGTCGTCGGTCCCATCCCCGTCGAAATCCCCGAGCCCGCCGATCTGCCAGGCGGTGCTCTCGCCGCCCAGAACGCTCCAGGTGGGCGTGCCGCCAGCCATGTCGAACATGCCGTACTGACCCGTCGTGCCGTTGCGCCACAGAATGTCCGACGTTCCATCGCCGGTCAGGTCGCTTTCGGGGTCGCTGTCGCCGACACGGATGCGCCCTGCGAGGCCTGCGGTGCTGGTCACACCGTTGAGTGTCAGCGTGTAACCGCCGCCGAAGTCGAGCACGAGATTGCCACTTTGGACGACTGCCGAGGCCAGCAGCGAGCTGACATCGCCAAACCATGAGGTCAGGTTGAGCCGAATAAAGTCCCCGTTGAAGTCCGTGATGACGTCCTGTCCGCCGGAATAGATGAACGTATCGACCGCGGCACCTCCGGTCAGGGTGTCATTGCCGAGGTTGCCATCGAGCACGTTGGCCACGTCATTGCCGATGATCGTGTCATTTCCCCGACCGCCGGTCGCATTCTCGATGACGGCCCCGGCAGCGATGGTGAAGCCGCCATGCACCCCGGTGACATAAGAGACATAGCCTCCGCCATTCGCCGAATAGGTCAGCGGGGCCTCGCGCAGGTCGATTATGGAGGACAGCAGGCCGGGGTTGACGATCGTGTCAATGCCGCCGGTATCCCAGATCGTCGAGTAGTAGGCGTGGGAAAAGGCTGTCTGATTGACCGTGAACAGTTCGTAGG
Organism: Nioella sp. MMSF_3534; assembly: GCF_030732985.1. Lineage (GTDB taxonomy): Bacteria > Pseudomonadota > Alphaproteobacteria > Rhodobacterales > Rhodobacteraceae > Nioella. Next base: position 42,947 of record NZ_JASHJX010000038.1, on the reverse strand, counting down.
TGTCGTTGCCGTTGTTGAAGGTGGTGTTTGCCCCGTAGAGCGACTGAAGAACCGCGATATCCATGGCCATCGGCGTGCCTTGCCAGCCGTAATTGTCCGACGGGCTGGCCCCGTGCGGGGCGGTCTGCCAGCCATCGTTATAGGACATCGTCGTGTAGATGCCCTGGTTCAGGTCGAAATCGCCCAGGCTGCCGAAAGGCCCGGTCACGCCGTCCATGATGGAAGACGTGCCGCCGGTGTCATGGGGGTGAGACAGGCCCATGCCGTGCCCGATCTCGTGGATCATGGTGATAAACCCGTAGCCACCCTGAGCCTGGCCGAGAGTCGTCCAGCCCTGGCCGCCATTGTAGAACACGCCGTGGCCGTCGAGGTTGTTGTAGGAGGTGCCGTTGATCGTCACCGAGGTGCCGCCAACGCCCCAATAGCCGAGGGAGGAGTCCGGGTCGGTGGATTCGACCATGAAGAAATCGGCCTGGTTGGGGTTCGTGACCACGTTGAAAGTCACGTTGGCCACGTTCTCGAAGGTCTCGAAGGCCAGCATCGCCTGCTGCTGTTCGTAAGTGCTCCAGGTCGAGGTGGTCTGTGGCGTGTCAAAGGGGTCATCGAAGCTGACGCCGCCGGGCACGAAGTAGACATTGATGGAGCTGGGGGCCGTATAGCCCCAGGTGATCGAGTCCAGCAGGTCGTTGCCGGAGGGCGGCGGCGGGTTGGTGCCTCCGCCGCTCATGGTCAGGGTGTAGGTGCCTGTATCGACCGTGCTGCCGGTATAGCCGGGGCTGTTGTAGTAGCTGTCAGCGGCGATGTAGTAGGTGCCGCTCGATGCTGCGGTGTAGACGATCTGGGAGTTCAGGTTGCCAGACCCGATATCGTCATTGCTCCGCACCGGGTTTGAGGCCCCGTCATAGAGATAGAGATACGGATCCGTCATCGAGCCAGCGGTCATCGTGAAGGTATAGGTCACGCCCGCCGTGAGATTCACTTCGACCCAGTCCCAATCGTTGTCAAAGCCAAGCGTGCCAACGAAGGAATCGCCCGAAGACATGCCGTAAACAGTGCTGGAATTTCCAGCTGCATCGGAGGTTTCGGAGATGGTCAGCGCGTTTTCGCTGCCAGTGTCATGCAGCCAGTCGCCATCGGTTTTGAAAGGATTGAATATGGCGCAGGTCAAACACATATCTGGTCTCTCCATGTTGCGTCCCGGCTGTTGCATCCAAGGGCAGGAGGCGGCGGACCCCCGACGGGACATCATTCATTTGCACAGCCAAAGGCCGCTTTGAATAGTCTTCGGGGACTGGTACGTTCTGCCAAAAGCGCGTCGAAGAAAGCTGCAAGACCGGGCAAAACGCGGTGGCTGCCAGGCATCTCCCCCGAAAGAACGCAACCACCACGAATACTTAACGGAGATTTAGGATGAAATTCAAGCTTGGCCACATGGTAAATCTGGCCGGGCTTCTGATGGCAGGAGGCCTGACGATGGTCGCGGACAGCTCATTTGGCAACGGGACAGGCGCTGGCGATGCGCTGCCCCATGCCGAGGGTCGAGAATTCACCACGCTGGATGCCTATCTGGCGCATCTGCAGGACCTTGGGACCATCGGGATCGCCTGGTATGAGCGGATGCCAGACGGGCGCTATCAGCTCGTCAGGCGCCGCCCGCCCTGGGAACAGCCCGAGGTCTTCACGCGCGAAGAATTGCTGGAACGGTTCGGGTTCGAGGAATAGCAGCCGCGCGGTTTTGATCGCCGTCGGTCGGGGCGCAGGGGGCCGGAGTAATGGGCGCCGCATCGTCATGCGCCATGCGGTGGCCGCGGGCCTCGACATCGACAGGCAGGCCACCGAAACGGCAGGGGCTTTGCTCGGCAAGTCACGGCATCAGCCCAAGCATGTCCTGAAGAGCAGGAACGATTCCTGCTCGACCGGATCTGCCAGATGCAGAGGCTTTGCACCTGGTCAACCGATCGTACTGCCCAGCCAAAGCGTGATCGCGGGGAAGGCGATCAGAGCAGCCAGCCGCAGGACATCCGCTGCGATGAAGGGCACGAGCCCCTTGAAGATCCGCACCACGGGCACCTCTGGCAGCACCGCCTTCAGGACGAAGACGTTCATGCCAACCGGTGGCGTGATCAACGCGATCTCGGTCACGACGATGACGATGATCCCGAACCAGACCAGGTCGAACCCCTGCGCCACCACGATCGGGGCAAAAAGCGGCACGAAGATCAGGATGATCGCCATCGAGTCCATCACGCAGCCGAGCACGAGGAAGACCAGCATGATCGCGAGGATCAGCATCGTGCCCTCCAGCCCGGTCGATTGCACGAGGCCCAGAACGCCCGCCGCAAGGCCCGACAGGGTCAGCAGTTTCGACAGCATCAGCGCGCCGAAAAGCACCGTGTAGAGCGAGACCGAGGTATAGGCGGTGTCGACGATGATCCTGCGCAGAGTGGCCCAGTTCAGGCGTCCGTGCAGCGTGGCGATCAGGATCGCAAGGCCCGCGCCCATGCCCGCCGCTTCCGTGGGCGTGAAGAGCCGGGCGTAGAGCCCGCCGATGATGAGCCCAAAGAGCAGCAGGAAGGGCCAGACACCGGACAGGGCGCGCAGTTTCTCGGGCCAGGGGGTGCGTTCGCCCTGCGGGGCGTGTTCGGGCTTGCGCGCGGCGACAAGGCGGATCGCCAGCATGTACATGGCGAGGCCGAGCAGGCCGGGCACCACGCCCGCGATGAACAGGTCGCCGATATTGGTCTGGGTCAGGATGCCGTAGATCACCATGATGATCGACGGTGGGATCAGAATGCCCAGGGTGCCACCCGCTGCGATGGTGCCTGCCGCCAGTTCATCGGAATAGCGGTATTTCTTCATGCTGGGGTAGGAGACCTTGGCCATGGTCGCGGCAGTGGCGTAGCTCGATCCGCAGACCGCCGAGAACCCGGAACAGGCCACCATGGTCGAGAGCGCCAGCCCCCCGCGCACATTGCCGACGAAGGCGTAGGCGGCGCGGAACAGATCCTGTGCGATACCGGTTTTGGAAATGACGTTGCCCATCAGGATGAACATCGGCACCACGGCAAGGTCATAGGACAGAACCGCGTCGGCGATGGTGAGCGGGATCAGCTGGAAGGCGATGTTCCAGTTGATGGCGAAGCCGATCCCGGCCACCGAGACCGCCAGAAGGGCGAAGGCAAGCGGAACGCGCAGGAAGGCGAGGATGATGGCCGAGGCCATCGCGATGGAACCGACGATCATAGGGCTTCCTCCTGGTGGGTGTCTTCGGGATCGACCATCGGCCCGGCGAGGGCGATGATCAGCGCGGCGAGGGCCGAGAGGCCGAGGCTTGCGGACATGACGAAGTAGAGCGGTGCGCGCGGCACCCGCAGGGCTTGGCTGACCTCGGAAATCTGCGAGGCGTTCAGCCCGTGCTTGACGAAGAGCCAGGCCATCATCGCCAGAACGGCGGTGACAAGGACCGAGATCAGCACCCGCCACCAGCCCATCCGGGGGCTGGAGATCAGCTTGTCGAACAAGTCGATAGTCAGGTGGGCGCCGGCGGCGGTCACCAGCGGCAGGCCGGAAAAGACGACCAGCGCCATGAGGTGTTCGGTGATGTCGTTCGAGCCGTAGATCGGCGCGCCGAAGATGCGCCTGCCGATGACGTCTGCGAAGGTCAGGGCCACCATGGACAGAAGGAACAGGGCCATCACCGTTTCGACGGCATGCCGGATCTTCCATGTCAGGTTTCGCATGTTTTCTCCTCCCCTTTTGTGGCCGGAGGCAGGCGGGCTGCCCCCGGTCCTGCCGATCAGCTGCCGGAGGCCTCTGCGTTGACGAGGTCCGTGTAGGTTCGGGTGTAGAACTCCAGAACGGCGGCCGGATCCTCGACCCCGGCGGCGGTGGCGGCGGTGATCCATTCGGCGATCATGTCGTCGGTGATGGCATCGACCGCTGCGACCAGTTCGGGCGAGGCTTCCACGATCTCGTGGCCTTCGCCGGACAGGGTTTCGAACGCGGCGGCGTTCTGGATGTCGAAGGTCGCCCCCCAGGCCGCCGACAGGGCCTCGCCCGAGATCTCTTCGATCGCGGCGCGGTCTGCGTCGCTCAGGCCGTCCCAACGGGCGCCGTTCATGGCGATGAAGAAGCTCGCGTCGTAAAAGCCGCCCGGAAACACGGTGTGGTGGGTCAGGCTTTCGTCGAGGCGAAAGTTGACCACGGATTCCATCGTGTGCAGCGAGCCGTCGATGACGCCGCTTTCCAGCATCTCGTAGGCGCGGGTTGCGGGCGAGGCTACGGGAACCGATCCGAGCGCGGTCAGCAGCTGTTCCTGGATCGGGCCACCCATGCGGAACTTTTGCCCTTCCATGTCCTCGGGCGCGGAAATGGTGGTGGAGCCGTGGTGAAGCTGACCGCCACCGAAGAGGCCGACGCCCAGAACTTCAACGCCGTCGAACGCCGCGTTGTCGGCAAGATAGGTGTCAAAGGTGCGCCACAGGGCAACGCTTTGCGCTTCGGCATTGGTGCCGGAGTTCGGGAATTCCGAGAACCACATCGAAACGAAGCGCTCGGGCTCGTAGGTGAAGTTGCCCCAGGTGATGTCGGCCACGCCATTGCGCGCCAGTTCCCAGTGTTGCGGCGGGCTGGCCAGCGGCGCGGGCAGGATCATGATGGTGACGCGGCCCTCGGTGGCCTCGGCCACGCGCTCGGTGAAGGGCACGAGGATGTCGGTGTGTACGAAATGGGTCGGCGGAACCCAGGACGACATGGTCAGCACTTCGGCGCTTGCAGCCTGGGTGCTTGCGACAATCGCGATGGCGGCGACCGACGCCTTGAGGGTTTTGGTGGTGAAGTAGGTCATCTGGAACCTCCCTTTGATGACGGTGTGTTTCAGGTGTTCGCTTGCGCGTTGAGCGAACGGCTCGTCCGCGTTCGGGCGAGATCGGCAAAGATTGCCGCGCCGACGGGGATGATCTCGGGGTCGAAGACATATTCGGGGTGGTGGGGCGCGCGGCCCGACTGGCCGACGAAGAAATAGGCACCCGGAACGCGCGCGCTGAATTCCGAGAAATCCTCGGAGGCCATCAGGCTGCGGGCGTTCTCGATCACCTTGTCGGGGCCGATGACGCGGCTGGCCGACGTCACGACGGCGGCCACGGCGGCGGGGTGGTTCATGGTCACTGGCGCGACCTTTTCCACGGAAACGGTTGTCGTGACGCCGAAGATCGCGTCGGTCGCGCGGGCGGTGTCGGTCAGGAGCGTTTCCAGGCGGTCGCGGACCGAGGTTGCGGTCGTGCGCATGGTGCCTTCGAGCCGGATTTCCTCGGGCAGGATGTTGCGGGCGGTGCCGCCGCGCAAAGTGCCGAAGGAAATCACGCCCGCGTCGCGGGCATCGAAAGCGCGCGTCGCGGCCTGCTGGACAGAGGTCAGGAAACTGGCGGCGGCGAGCATCGCGTCCTCGCCGGTATGCGGCATCGCGCCATGGGCACCGTTCGCGCGGATCGTCACGTCGATATTGTCAGCCGATGCCAGCGCAGACGATGCGGGAACCGCGACGGCCCCCTCCGGCAGGCCCGGCAGATTGTGCAGGGCGTAGATCTCGTCACATGGGAAGCGCCCGAACAGCCCGTCAGCCAGCATGGCGCGCGCCCCGGTCAGAAGCTCTTCGGCGGGCTGGAAAATGAAACGGATCGTGCCGTCGAAGTCGCGGTGCTGTGCCAGGTAGGCGGCGGCGGTCAGCGACGTGACCGTGTGCCCGTCATGGCCGCAGCCGTGAAAGCGTGCCGCATCCGTGGAGCGGTAGGCGACATCGGCCTTTTCTTCCATCGGCAGCGCGTCCAGTTCGGCCCGGAAGGCGATGCAGCGGCCAGGGCGTTCGGGGCTGGCGTCGCGGCCATACAACGTGCCGACAACGCCTGTTCCGCCGATGCCGGTGGCGACCTCGAAGCCGAAATCGGCCAGGCGCGCGGCAACAAAGGCGGCGGTACGGACCTCTTCGAACCCGGTCTCGGGGTGGGCATGCAAGTCCTGAAGCCAGGCCAGCGATGTGTCGCGCTGCGTGTCATACCAGGTGTCGAACATGTCGGCTTTCCCTTGATTCTCAGGGTGAGATGGTTGCATGTTGAGACTTGTATCCCAAAAAGGTTTCAAGCTGAGAATAAATTGACCACCCAACAGGTATCGTGCGATACCTTTTGAGTATGAACGGAAGGGCAGGGCCAAAATGCTGGAGAAAAAAACCTTTCAAAACGAGCGGTTGACCTACCGTCTCGATATCGTCGCGCAAGAGGCGATCCGGGCAAACGATGCCATCTTCCTGCGAGAAACCGGCTGCCGAATCCGGGAGCTGAGGGTTTTGCGTCTGGTTGACGATTCTCCGGGAACGACGTTTGCAGAGATATTGAAGTCAACCGGACTCGAACGCAGCCTGACCTCAAGGATTATCCAAAGCCTCCTGGGTGCTGACCTGATCTATCGCGAAAACTCCCCCGAGGATGCACGCGTTTTCTTCCTCCGAACGACCGAAAAAGGAAAGCAGGTGCGCCGGATCGCAAGGGACCTGTCGGACCGGCTTGAGGTAATTCTGACCGAGCCGCTGAGTGCGGATGAGATGGCGCAATTGAACGGGCTGCTGCTGCGGTTGGGGCGTTGGGTCACCTCTCCGGAATACAAGGACTCTCTGCGCGACGCCTGTGCAACATAGGTATCAAGAAAAGATAGTCTTGATATGAGAATAAATATCGACTATCACCACTCTGCCAACGAAGCCGAGACAGGAGAGGCTGGCCAACATGCCGGCGCCGAAGGAGCAACCCCCCGGAACCTCTCAGGCAAAAGGACTGTGATCGGACAGGCAATCTGAAGCGTGGTGCCGCCCGCGACAGAGGGGATGAGCCCGCCGAACGGCGGAACCTAACCTTTGGTCGCGGAGGACATGATGACCAGAATTGCCGTAATTGGCGCCGGAATCACCGGCGTGACGACTGCTTCCAGCCTCATGGACCGGGGCTACGAGGTGACGCTTTTCGACCGCAACCGTTATGCGGCGATGCAGACGTCCTTCGCCAATGGCGGGCAATTGTCCGCGTCGAATGCCGAAACCTGGAACCGGCTGTCCACCGTCTTCAAGGGCATGAAGTGGATGATGACACGGGGCGCGCCGCTTCTGATCAACCCGCGCCCGAGTTGGCACAAGTACAGCTGGATGGCCGAATTCATCGCCGCGATCCCGCAATACCGGGCCAACACCGTGGAAACCGCCCGCATGGCGATTGCCGCAAGGGGTTTGCTGCGCGAAAAGGCCGACCGGTTCGGCTTCGACTTCGACTGCGAAAACCGGGGCATCCTGCATATCTACACCGACAAGGCCGAGTTCGACCACGCCACCGAGGTCAACAGGCTGCTGGCCGAAGGCGGGCTCACGCGCCGCGCCGTCGCCCCGGAAGAAATGCGCCAGATCGAACCGGCGCTGAGCGGGGAGTTCTACGGCGGGTACTACACGGAAAGCGATTTCACCGGCGACATTCACCGCTACACGACGGGTCTTGCCAAATCCATTGAAGCGAGCGGCGCGGTGTTGCGTTTCGGAACGGATGTGGAAGATATCCGCGCCGATGACAAAGAGGTGCGCATCACCTGGAGCCGGAACACCGAAAGCCAGGTCGAGACCTTTGACGGCATTGTAGTCTGTGCCGGTGTCGAAAGCCGGGCCATCGCAGCGCAGCTTGGTGACCGGGTGAATGTCTACCCGGTGAAGGGCTATTCCATCACCGTTCGCCTCGATGACGAGGAAAGCCAGCGCGCGGCGCCCTGGATCAGCTTGCTTGATGACGAGGCCAAGGTGGTCACCAGCCGCCTTGGCAAGGACCGGTTCCGGATTGCCGGAACGGCGGAGTTCAATGGCTATAACCTCGATATCCGGGATGACCGCATCCGCCCGCTGGTCAAGTGGTGCGAACGTTTCTTCCCGGGCGTCAGCACGGAACACGCCATTCCCTGGGCGGGCCTGCGCCCGATGATGCCGAACATGATGCCCAAGGTGGGGCAGGGTGTTCGGGACCGGGTGTTCTACAATACCGGGCATGGACATCTGGGTTGGACCTTGTCCGCCGTGACGGCCGAGATGGTGGCAGAAACTGTCTCGGAATCCCGCACGGTAAACGGGTCGTGCGGTGAATCTTTGGGCACCTCTACCGCTCTGAGAACACAGGGGGCCATGTGATCTATATCCCTTCATACGACGACATGCTTGCCGCGCAGGACCGGATCGCGCGCATATCCGCCGAACACCGGTGCGGGTGTCGGCCTGCAAGACCTTGCTGTCGCTGCCGCGGTCGTCAACCTCGCCGTTGAGCGCGGCGTCGCTATAGAGATTGCGTTCTCGTCCGCCGCCACCCATGTTGACGGTCCAGATCAGGCGTCACAATTCGTGGCGCCTGTTTTGGTATTCGAGCTGTCGCAACCGGCATGCATCTCGTCAGGGTATCACCCAAGACCCCCCCAATCATCGACAGAATCCGGCCCGGGCAGGCAATCTGCATCCAATCGAAACTTGCAGTTGCGGTGAGCCCCAGTGACCAAGATTGACCAGATCGAGACCATGATCCTCGACATCCCGACCATTCGCGGTCACGTGCTGTCCATGGCCACGATGCGGACGCAAACCGCCGTGCTGGTCAGGGTCAAGTTCTCGGACGGCTCCGAAGGTATTGGCGAAGGCACGACGATCGGCGGGCTGAGCTACGGACCGGAAAGCCCCGAAGGCATCCTGTCGGCGATAGACACCTATATCGCGCCAGCGCTGATCGGGCGGAACGCGGATGATGTGAATGGCGCGATCCAGCTGATCGACAAGCTGGTCAAGGCCAATCGCATCGCCAAGACAGCGGTCGAGATCGCCCTCTGGGACGGGCTGGGCAAGCGGTTGGGCGTGCCGGTGTCGCAACTCTTCGGCGGGTCGGTGCACGAGCGTCTGCCGGTCGCCTGGACCCTGGCTTCGGGCAATTCGGACACCGATATCGCCGAAGCCCACGAAATGATCGAAACCCGCCGTCACAACATCTTCAAACTGAAGATCGGCAAGCGCTCTGTGCGCGAGGACGTGGCGCATGTGGCGCGGATCAAGGAGGCTGTTGGCGACGCTGCAAGCGTGCGCGTCGACGTGAACACGGCATGGTCCCTTCAGGACGCGCGCTGGGGTCTCAAGGGCCTTCAGGATGCAGGCTGCGAACTGGTCGAGCAACCGGTTCCCGCCCGCTATCGCCGTGCAATGGCGGAGCTGACCAGAGGCTACGAGATCGCCGTGATGGCGGACGAGGCGCTGAATGGCCCCGAAGACGCTTTGGAAGTCGCGGCCGCGCGCGCGGCAGATGTGTTTGCCGTAAAGATCGGGCAGTCCGGCGGTCTCAAGCGTGCATCGGAAGTCATTGCCATCGGGCAGGCGGCGGGTCTTGGCCTCTATGGCGGCACGATGCTGGAAACCGGGCTGAGCACCGCCGCCGCGTTGCAGTTGTTTTCGACCGTCGAAGATCTGACCTGGGGCACCGAGCTTTTTGGCCCGCTTCTTCTGACCGAGGACATTCTGGCTGACCCAATCGTCTACCGCGACTTCTGCGTCGAGATCCCCAAGGGCACCGGCATCGGCGCAACGCTTGATCCCGACAAGGTTGATTTCTTCCGCCGCGATGGCGGGCGGACCATGAAAGCCGTCGCCGGCGAATAGGCCCGCGACACCACGTCAAAACCAGCCGAAGCGCGCAACAGGGTGCCAAGGCAGTCAGGAGGAGGACCACACATGTTCACCCAATCCAATCTCGATGAATTCGAGGCCCGCCTCGACGGTGCGATCCAGGACGATCCCGAAAACGGCGTCTTCCGCTGCCGACGGGACATCTTCACCGATGAAGAACTGTTCGAACTGGAGATCAAGCACATCTTCGAAGGCAACTGGATCTACATGGCGCATGAAAGCCAGATCCAGGAACCGGGCGACTATTTCACGCTGCACATGGGCCGCACGCCCGTGGTCATCACCCGCGACAAGGATGGTGAGCTGCACGCGCTGGTCAACGCCTGTTCGCACCGGGGCGCGCAGCTCTGCCGCTTCAAGCGCCGCAACCAGAAGACCTTCACCTGCCCGTTCCACGGCTGGACCTTCTCGAACACCGGCAAGCTGCTGAAAGTGAAGGACCCCAAGGGCGCGGGCTATCCCGAGCAGTTCAACACCGACGGCAGCCACGATCTGACCAAGGTGGCCAGGTTCGAGAATTATCGCGGCTTCCTCTTCGGCTCGCTCAACGCCGACGTGCAGCCGCTGGAGGATTACCTCGGCGAAGCGCGCAAGATGATCGACATGATCGTCGATCAGGCCGACGACGGGCTGGAGGTGCTGCGCGGGTCTTCGACCTACACCTATGACGGCAACTGGAAGCTTCAGGCCGAAAACGGCGCCGATGGCTATCACGTGTCCGCCGTGCACTGGAACTACGTCGCCACCACGGCGCACCGCACCGACGACGGCAAGGAAGACAATATCAAGGCGACCGATGCCTCCAAATGGGCCAAGCAGCGCGGCGGGTTCCACGCCTATGAGAACGGTCACATCCTGCTGTGGACGGAATGGGCCGACCCGACCAACCGCCCGGGTTATCCGCGTCTTGAGGAATGGACCGAGCGCTTCGGCAAGACCAAGGCGGATTGGATGGTGGGCGTTCTGCGCAACCTCTGCCTCTATCCCAACGTCTTCCTGATGGACCAGTTTTCCAGCCAGATCCGGGTGTTCCGCCCGATCAGCGTCGACAAGACCGAGGTCACGATCTACTGCATTGCCCCCAAGGGTGAGAGCCAGGAAGCGCGCACGCGTCGCATCCGCCAATACGAGGATTTCTTCAACGCCTCCGGCATGGCGACGCCGGATGACACCGAGGAATTCCGCGCCACGCAGCGCGGCTATGCCGGGGCGGCCCACGCCCAGTGGAACGACCTGACCCGTGGCGCGACCCAGTGGATCAAGGGCGCCGACGAGGACGCCAAAGCGCTCGGGATCGAGGCTGTCCTGTCGGGCGCGCGCACCGAGGACGAAGGGCTCTTCGTCATCCAGCACAGCAACTGGTCCGACCGTATGGGTGAGGCCATCGCCAAGGAACGCGCCACGGCGTCCGCAGCCCGCACCGCGGCCGAGTGAGGAGACAGAGAGATGAGCATCGCAACGCTTGAACGCCCCGCCACCGACACGGAACTGAGCTTCGCCGAGATCCAGGCCTTCCTTCATGCAGAGGTCCGCGCGCTCGATGATCGCGATTGGGACACCTGGCTGACCTTCTATCACAAGGACTGCCCGTTCTGGATGCCGGCATGGGACGACTACGACACGCTCACGGAAGATCCGGCAAACGAGATGTCGCTGATGTACTACCCCAACAAGCAGGGCATCGAGGACCGCGTGTTCCGGATCAAGACCGACCGGTCCTCGGCCACGTCGCTGCCGGAACCCCGGACGAACCACAACATCGCGAATATCGAGGTGCTGAGCCAGGAGGGGTCGCAACTCAAGCTGCGCTTCAACTGGCACACGCTGAGCTATCGCTACGGCGACACCGACCAGCACTGGGGCACGTCCTTCTACACCATCGACACCAGCGGGCCGAAGCTGCTGATCACGTCGAAGAAGGTGGTCCTGAAGAACGATCACATCCACCACGTGATCGACGTCTACCACGTCTGATCCCTGTTCAACCGGATCGCAACAGACCCCGCGCGCCCGCTCATGGCGCGCGGCCAAGGGAGGAGCTTGGCCCATGACGACCTACAACGTTGCCCTGAACTTCGAAGACGGTGTCACCCGTGTCATCCAGTGCGATGACGACGAAAAGGTGACCGATGCCGCCTTCCGCCAGAAGATCAACCTGCCGATGGATTGCCGCGATGGCGTCTGTGGCACCTGCAAGTGCTTTGCCGAAAAGGGCGAGTACGAGCTGGAATTCTACATGGACGAGTCCATGTCGGACGAGGAGGCGGAACAGGGCTATGTCCTGACCTGCCAGATGATCCCCGAAAGCGATTGCGTGCTGCGCGTCCCGGCCTCGTCTGCCCTGTGCAAGACCGCGCCCGAGGCGGTCGAGGGCGAGGTTCTGGGCGTCGATCGCCTGTCGGAAACCTCCTTCGGCCTGCGCGTCAAGCTGGCCAAGCCCATCGGGTTCCTCCCCGGTCAATACGTGAACGTGACCGTGCCCGGAACGGGCGTGCACCGGTCCTATTCCTTCTCGTCGGCCCCCGGCGCCGAGGAGGCCACTTTCCTGATCCGCAATCTGCCCGGTGGGGTGATGAGCAGCTATCTTGGCGAACGCGCTCAGGCGGGCGATGCCGTCACGCTCACCGGTCCCATGGGGGCCTTCTACCTGCGCCCCGTCGAGCGCCCGCAGCTCTGGCTGGCCGGTGGCACGGGGCTGGCCCCGTTCCTGTCGATGCTGGAACAGGTGGCGGAGCAGGGCGCGGATCACCCCATCACGCTCTACTATGCCGTCACCCGCGCCGCCGATCTGGTGGAACTGGAGCGGGTCCGCGAACTGGCCGACAGGATCGGCAATGTGACGGTCATCACCATCCTCGCCGCCGAGGAGGAAGCGCATGACCGCAAGGGCTTCGTCACCGATCACGTGACCGCCGACGATCTGAATGCAGGCGATGCCGATGTCTACCTGTGCGGTCCTCCGCCGATGGTCGATGCGGTGCGCGCGCATTTCGCCAAACTGGGGGTCGATCCCGCGAATTTCTACTTCGAGAAGTTCAACCCGACCGAGGCGGAGGCGGCTGCAGCATGACCCGGCGGTTCGACGATAAGGTGATGGTCGTCACCGGCGCGGCGCAGGGAATTGGCCGCCTGGTGGCCGAGCGCGCCGCCGCCGAAGGCGCCCGCGTGCTGATCGTCGACCGCTCACCCGCCCGAAAGGACGTGGTCGCCACGATCCGGGGGGCAGGGGGCATGGCCGAGGCGATCTCGGTCAATCTCGAAACCTGGGCGGGCTGCGAGAAGGCCATGCAGAAGGCCGTGGAGCTCTGGGGGCGCATCGACATCCTTGTGAACAACGTCGGCGGCACCATCTGGGCCAAGCCATATGAAAACTATGAACCCAGGCAGATCGACGCCGAGCTGCGCCGCTCGCTCTTCCCCACACTCTACTGCTGCCGGGCGGCCATCGAGCACATGCTGCCGCGCGAAAGCGGCGTGATCGTCAACGTCTCGTCCATCGCCACGCGCGGGCTGAACCGCGTGCCTTATGCGGCGGCCAAGGGCGGGGTGAACGCGATCACGGCAAGCCTCGCCTGGGAAGTGGCCGAACGCGGCATCCGCGTGGTCGCGACCGCGCCGGGCGGCACCGAGGCCCCGCCGCGCATCGTGCCGCGCAACCCCAATGCGGAGGAGGAGCAGCGTGAAGACTGGTACCAGACCATCGTCGATCAGACGATCCAGTCCTCGCTGATGAAACGCTATGGAACACTCGACGAACAGGCAGGACCGATCCTGTTCCTGGCGTCGGATGACGCCTCTTACATCACAGGCGTGACCCTGCCCGTGGGAGGCGGAGACCTGGGCTGACACGGGCGATCTGTCCGCTTAACCGGCCCGGCTGCGCCCTTGGGGCCGCCGGGCCGACCCGCTAGATCACTTTCCGCGCCACCTTCTGGGCGATGGTGACGAAGTTCTTCACATGGACCCCCTGATCGTCGAGCCGGTAATTCACCGAAAGCTCCGTTCTGGCGATCTCCGGTTCGATCTTCAGGAACTTCATCCCTTTCCTGGGCGCATTGGCCACCGACTCCGGCACAACGCAGACGCCTTCGCCAACGGCCACAAGCCCGAGCGCGGTTTGCAGATCCATGCACCAGATCCGCAACGGGGCCTCGAACCCGGCCTCTTCGATCGCGTTCAGCACCATGTCGGCATAACTTGGCCGTGGTCGTTCCGGGTAGAGGATCAGGTTGTGGGTCATCAGCCGTTCGAGCTTGGCCACAGAGCGTGACCCGGTATCCACGATGTCCGGCAACGCAAGGATCAGCTTTTCCTCGATAAGGTGTTTGGACAGGAATTCCGGATCCTTGAGCGTCGGTCTCGCGAACACAACATCGAGCTCGCGTGACACAAGCGCCCTGTGCAGCTCGGCATTGTTCATGGGATTGAGGCTGAGGTTCACCTCGGGGAAATTCGCCCGGTAGGATCGTATGATGTTGGGCAGGATGCCGAAGGTGGCCGATCCAACAAAGCCGATTCTGAGCCGACCTTCGGAGCCCTGGCCAAGACGGCGGACTTCCAGCTTGGTGTCATCAAGCTGCGCGATGATTGACCTGCCGCGCTTCAGCAACCGCTCGCCTGCCTGAGTCAGGGTGATTGCACTGCGGCCCCGATTGAACAAGACAGCCTGAAGCTCTTCTTCCAGCTGCTTTATCGACCGGCTGAGCGGGGGTTGCGCCATGTCCAGCCTTTCGGCGGCACGCCCGAAGTGCAGTTCCTCGGCAACTGCGATGAAATAGGCCAGCTGTTTGAAGTTCATCTTTGCCGCCCTCCCAGGATGTCACGTTAAGCGATCCCTCAAACTGAAAAAAGGCCCCCGAACAAGCGGGGGCCAGTCTTCAGGGAGGAATGTCGGATTATTCGGCGGCGACGGCCTTTTCATCGGCTTCGGCCTTAAGAACGAAGTCGAATTCGAAGTGCAGGTCCGTGCCGAGGTCTTTCGCGGCGGGTTTGAACTTGCCGATCAGGCTCTCCTTCACGGCGAACACGCTGTCATCCTCAAGCCACGCGCTGTCCGCGTCGTAGATCTGGCTGATCAACGGGCGATAGCCTTCGCGCGAAATGATGAAGTGCATGTGGCCGGGGCGGTTCGGGTGATGACCCATGAAGCGCAGCAGTTCACCGGCGGTTTCATCGTCCGGGATCGGGTAGGGGACGGGGCGCACCGCGACAAAGGCGTAGTGGCCGTTTTCGTCGGTCTCGAACCGGCCGCGCAGGTTGTATTCCGGCTGATCGGGGTCCAGGTTTTCATAGATGCCGTTCGGCGCGTCTTCCCAGACGTCGAGCGTCACACCGGCGATGCCATTGCCGTTTTCATCCTTGATGTAGCCTTCGAAATAGGCGGTTTCTTCGTTGTCATAATGTTTCTGGATGGTCGACGCACCCTTGGGCAGAACCGGCGGGTTTTCGCGATAGAACGGCCCCAGAACGGTGGATTCGCTCTCGTTGCCTTCGACGGGGTTGGTCATCATGTCGACCAGCACTTCAACGCCAAGGATGTCGCCCAGTAGAATGAACTCCTGGCGGTTGTCATTGCAGAGCTTGCCAGCGCGGGCGAGGTAGTCGCAGACGAACAGGAATTCGTCATGCTGCAGTTTCACGTCCTTGATGAAGGCGTGCAGATGCTTGACCAAGCCGGTCGCGAGTTCGCGCTGGCGGCCGGTGATGTCGCCATGCTTGCCGAGGCTGTCGATCACGACCTCGGTGATGTTGTCTTGGTTGACGATGCCCATGGGTATTTCCTCCTCCTGGCAGTCTGAATATCTGAGTGCGAGTTGCTTCAATGCTGCCCGCCATAAAACAGACTTCGCCGAATCCCCGTGCTTACCCAATGCCCGTGGCGGTATCGGGTGATACCAGCGGCGGGCTGGCCCTGGCAGAACTATGAAGTCCCTGCGATCTGCAGGTCAGAGTATTGACCCATACCCCTGCTGGCATGGCCCCGGTGCAGCTGATCGTGGCAGCTATGGTCCAGCTTACGAACGCATGGGAGGCCAGGGTGATCGATACCTTCAAGCAAATTCAAACGCGCCTAGAGGCAACGCCGCATTTGCAGCGACTCGGCCGACTGTTTTCCGAAACGGTTCTGATCGAGATCGACGGGACCGAGTTTTACCTGTCGTTCGAAAAAGGCCGCATCGTCTCTGTTGTCGAAGGTCCAAGTCGCAAGACACCGTGGCGCTTTGCGCTGCGGACGGATGCGGAAGCGCTGCAGAAGTTCTGGCAAGCGCGTCCTGAACCCGGATTCCACGATGTTTTCGGACTGGTGAAGATCGGCCGCGGCCGAATCGACGGCGACATCCTGAGCCTCGTGAAAAACCTTCTTTTCTTCAAGGACGTTCTGGGACTGGCCCGCGGCAAAGAGGAGTTTGCGGCATGAGCATCGAGCCCATCACCGGTCGTTACCTGACAGTCACCATCGAGGGCGCAGCACGCCGCATTTATTTCGAAGAGGCCGGGCAGGGACGCCCTGTCGTCTGTTTGCATACCGCAGGCGCCGATACCCGTCAGTGGCGTCACCTGATGAACGATGCCGAGATCACCGAATCGAACCGCCTGATCGCCTTCGACATGCCCTGGCACGGCAAATCCCTGCCGCCCGAGGGCTTCGAAACTCAGGAATACCTGCTGACGACCGAGGCCTATATCGAAACCGTTCTGGCCGTGATCGAGGGCCTCGGTCTGGACCGGCCCGTTCTGGCGGGCTGTTCCATGGGCGGGCGCATCGCGCTGCAACTGGCGGCGCTTCACCCCGACAGGTTCAGCGGCTTCATTGCCATCGAGGCCTCGGATTTCCAGCCCGCCTGGTACGATATCGACTGGTTCCACCGCCCCGACGCGCATGGCGGCGAGATGGGGGCTGCATTGGTGTCCGCCAATATCTCTCCCTACGCACCCAATGCCGAGCGCTGGAACACGCTGTGGATGTTCATGCAAAGCGGTCCGGGCGTATTCCGGGGTGATCTGAGCTTCTACACCAAGGATGACAGCCTGATCCCGCGCCTGCCGACCATTGATACGGGGGCGACCCCGGTTCACATCATCGTCGGTGCCTATGATCTGACCTGCACGCCTGACGACGCTGAACGGACCGCCAAGGCCATTCCCGGTGCAACCCTGGCCGTCATGGATGAGCTTGGTCACTTCCCGATGAGCGAGCACCCGGAGGTGTTCCGCCCATTCTTCGTGGACGCGCTGGAAAAGATGCCGGGAACCGCCGCCAAAGCCGCCTGACAGATCAACCGCCGCACGGGAGGAGGAGCCATGTGCAAGAACGCCAATACCCCATGCCCAGGATGCAAGAAGCACAACAGGGACGATGCCGTCTGGATGTTCTTCACCGATGAAGAACGTCAGACCCTTGAGGCAGCGAGCAAGCATCCGCCCCTTTCAAATCTGCGATCCTGAACACTGAAAAACCAGGGCACTTCGGTAATCTGACCGGAGTGCACAATTCGGAATGAAATCATGACCAAGCCTTGCATCATCTGTGTGGCGATCACGGGCAGCCTGCCTACGAAAGCCAACAACCCCGCCGTTCCGATAACTGTGTCGGAACAAGTGGAGTCGACTCACGAGGCGTTTGAGGCAGGCGCCACCATTGTTCATGCCCATGTGCGAAATGACGATGAAACGCCATCGTCCGACCCCGAGAAATTCGCCGCGCTGAAGGACGGGATCGAGAAACACTGCCCCGGCATGATCATCCAGTTTTCGACCGGCGGACGGTCGGGCGCCGGCCAGACGCGGGGCGGAATGCTGCTTCTGCGCCCTGACATGGCGTCCCTGTCGGTTGGGTCGAACAACTTCCCGACCCGCGTCTACGAGAACCCGCCGGCTCTTGTCGACTGGCTTGCCAGCGAAATGCTTCTGCACGAGATCAAGCCGGAAATCGAGGCCTTTGACCTGAGCCATATCCTGAAAGCGAAGGACATGGTCGACAAGGGGCAGCTTGCCGGGACACCCTATATCCAGTTCGTGATGGGCGTGAAAAACGCCATGCCGGTCGACCGGGATGTGTTCGACTACTACATCCACACCGTCCGCCGCCTCTTCGGCGAAGAAACGCCCTGGTGTGCCGCGGGCATCGGTGCCAATCAGCTCAGACTGAACGAATGGGCCATCGCAGCGGGTGGCCATGCCCGCACCGGGCTCGAGGACAATGTCCGCCTCGACCGTGACCGGCTTGCCCCCAGCAATGCCGCATTGGTGCGCCGTGTCGTGGACATCTGCGACAGCAACAATCGCCCCGTGGCGCGTTGGCAAGAGGCGCGCCGCATTCTCGGTCTGCGCCTGCCTGAACAGACCAGGAAAGGCCAAGCCGCATGAAGAATGCATATGGTTTCGCCGACGAGGCGCTCGCGACGGCATGCGGATCGCCGCCGGGGGGGCTCCATGGCATCCCCGAGCGGCTAATTGACGGGATCGAGAAAGCGGGCACCAAGGTGCTGACCGTCGCGTCGTAGCAAAATGCGCCGGGGGCGGCTTTGACAAACAACGGCTGAGGTCCGGCGCGGAAGAATGGGCCCCTTCCCGATGGGGCAACCATCGTCGACGCGTGGTGCCTTTTTTGGTTCCGGCGAAGGACATGACTGGGCACAGCATGTTCGATCTTGTGCCCGGGACTGACGAGAGGCCTCTGTGCTCTTTGAAGAAATAACGCAGAACGCGTTTGCGTCCGCCTTGGTGTAGGCTTGGAGGTCTTTGTCGCCACATGCGTCGATGCCGTAGCCACAGGCCCTCTCAGCTGCCCTGTGAAAGGTCACAGGTGAGCTGTAGATATATGATCCAGCTTCTGACAGCTTGATCGAGGCCGATGACATGGGCTGCTGCTCGGGACCATCAGGGCGAGTAGCCACCTGCAGCCGCAGCATGTGCTTGCCCGGAAGGTCTGTGGCCTGGCACCGCAGGTGGTACCAATACTCGTGCAGTTGATCGGCTGCTCGTCTGGCCGTGGATTCTACGATCCTCAGGGCTTTAATGCGGAGTGAGTATGCGATCCGGGGAGAAGTACAGTGGCGTTTTAGCTCTTTCGGGATTCGACGGCTGAAGTGGAAGACCCCGTCTTTCACGAAGGTGACCGTTGGTGAAATGGTCTCTGACATGGTCTGCGGCTCCTAGCGGTGGCTAAAAGCTGAATCGAAACCAATGAGTTAGCTCGGGAAGTGGTGCCGGTCGAGGGACTCGAACCCCCGACCCCCTGATTACAAATCAGACGCTCTACCAGCTGAGCTAGACCGGCTCGGGGCATTCGATATGAAATTGCAGGGCCGGATACAAGAGCGAATGCGCCTGGTCGAGGGCCGGGTGCCGCGCGGCAGGAAAATCACCCGTCCGGGCCTTGCAACCACTCCGCAGGGGCCGCACCATGGCACCGGACCAAGAGGGACAGGCAGGCCATGGGTGGCACAGAACAGGATAGCGGGTTTCCCCGGCTTCACCGGATGGGCGAGGCGGGTCTGCTGGTCGAATTCGGGGATCGCCTGTCAATGGCCGTCAATGCCGCGACGCTGGCATTCCGGGCGGCCGTCGAGGCCGCCGCCTGGGACGGTGTCGAGGAAAGCGCCACCTCGCTGAAATCGGTGTTCCTTCGCTTCGACCCGGTCCGGCTGAGCCATGAAGCGCTCGAAGCCGCTCTGAAGGATCTGTTGCGAAGCCGTGACTGGTATGGCGTGCCCTTGCCCCGTGGACGCAAGCTGTGGCGTGTGCCGACGGTGTTCGGAGGCGATCATGGCCCACAGCTGGAAGAAGCGGCCAGCATGGCCAAGCTGTCGCCGGATGATGCGGTCGCGCAGATTTCCCGGACTCCGGTCCGGGTGCTGACCATCGGATTCTCACCGGGGATGCCCTATCTGGGCCGATTGCCGGAGATGTTTGATATCCCTCGGAAAACCGAGTTGAATCCACATGTTCCGGCGGGCGGTCTGGCCTTGGCGATCCGCCAGTTGGTGCTGTTTCCTGTCGGCACCCAGACCGGCTGGCGCTGGATCGGACGGGCGGCGATTGACGTGTTCGGCCAGCAGGCAGAGCAGCCCTTTCCCCTGACCGCGGGCGATGAGATCCTGTTTCAGCCGGTCACGGAATCGGCCTTCGAAGATGCCTGGGCCGGGGTGGAAGCCGGTCGGATGATGGCAAGTTGCGAGGCCCTGCCATGAGCGCGGTCCTGCAGATCCTGTCCGCCGGGCCGGGGCTGTCCTTGCAGGATGCGGGCCGTCCGGGGCTTCTGTCCAAGGGATTGTCGCGCGGCGGTGCGATGGACCCGCTGGCGCTGGCGGAAGGGGCGGCGCTCCTGCGATCCGATCCGGGCCGGGCGCTGGCCATCGAGATGGCCGGGGCAGGGGGCACCTTCCGGGCCGAGGGCGCGGATCTGCTGATTGCCCTGACCGGTGCGCCGATGACCGCAGAGATTGATGGGGCCCGACTGCACTGGTCTGGCAGCCATGTGTTGCCGCGCGGCGCGACGCTGAAGATCGGCGGGGCGCTGAAGGGCAGCTATGGCTATCTCAACGTGTCGGGATTGGATGCGGCAGAGATCCTCGGTGCACGGTCCGCCCATATCTCTGGCGGGATCGGCGGGCGTTTTCAGGCCGGCGACCGGCTGACCTGCCGTCCTGCACCGGATGCGGGGGGCATGATGATTGCCGCCGATGATCGCTTTTCTGGCGGTGAAATCCGTATCCTCCCCTCGGTGCAGACCGATCAATTCGCCACCGATACGCTCGCCCGTCTGGAAACGACCGCCTTTCACAAGGATGCCCGTGCCAGCCGCATGGGCGCGCGGATGGGCCATGATGGCCCGGGCTTTTCCTCGGATGCGCATCTGGCGATCCTGTCCGAGATCATCGTGCCCGGCGATGTGCAGGTGATCGGCGATGGCTCGCCTTTCGTGCTGCTCAACGAATGCCAGTCCATGGGGGGCTATCCCCGCATCGCGACGGTGATCAGCGCCGATCTGACCAAGGTCGCGCAAGCGGCGCCCGGCAGCCCGATCCGGTTTCGTTTCGTGACGCTGGCAGAGGCGCTATCCGCGCGAACGTCGCTCGATAAGTATCTGAAATTACTCCCCTCCCGTGTTGAACCCCGCGTGCGCCATCCCGGTGACATACCTGACCTTCTATCCTATCAACTGGTGAGCGGCGTGATTTCCGCCCATCATGACCCCCATGAACAGGAGACTTGAGCCATGACCATCCGCGTCGATCTGAACGCCGATATGGGCGAAAGCTTCGGTCCCTGGCCCATGGGCAATGATGCCGAGGTGCTGAAGGTCGTGACATCGGCCAATGTGGCTTGCGGTTTTCACGCGGGCGACCCGAGCGTGATGGCCGAGACGATCAAGGTGGCACAGGCCAATGGCGTCGGCATCGGCGCGCATCCGGGCTTTCCCGACCTTCAGGGCTTTGGACGCCGACGCATGCAGATGGGGCGCGAGGACCTGCAAAACGCGATCCGCTACCAGTTCGGGGCGATCAGGGGCATGGCCCGCGCGCTTGGCGCCGAGGTGCGGCATTTCAAGCTGCACGGGGCGCTGTCCAATATGTGCTCCGAGGATGAGGAGATGGCCCGCGCCTGTTATGAGGCGGCGCTGTCGGTCGATCCCGACGTGATCATCTTCGTTCTGGCCTCGACCGCGCAGGAACCGGCGGTGAAGGCTTTGGGCGCGACCTACGCGGGCGAGATCTTTGCCGATCGGGCCTATAATGACGACGCCACCCTTGTGGACCGCAGCCTGCCCGGCGCGGTGATCCATGACGCGGACCGGGCGGCCAAACGCATGGTCGAGATGGTCAAGGCAGGCGCGATCATCGCGGAATCGGGCAAGGTGATCCCGTCGCGCGTCGATACGATCTGCCTGCATGGCGACAACGAGACCGCGCTGCAAATTGCCCGTGCGGTGCGTGCCGGGTTGGAAGCCGAGGGCGTCAAACTGGCCCCAGTGGGGGCATGAGTCTGGCCCTGTCGCCTTGCGTCATGATCCTGTTTCATGCCCGCCATACCGTTAACCCGCGCCTGAGTCGCGAGGCTCCCCTCCTCGTGCGCGCATCTGCCCGGAGGTCAGCCCCATGACCACGCTCTCCAACACCCCTTACGAGTCGCTCAAGGTGGGAATGGAGGCTGCCTCCCCCCGGCTGGTCACGGCGGATGATCTCTATGTCTTCGCCAATTCCAGCGGCAATCATAATCCGATGCATCTGCCGCGAGAGGATGGTGACGGCGATGGACGGCCCGAGGCGATTGCGCCGGGCATGTGGGTGGGGGCGCTGATCTCGTCCGTTCTGGGCAACCAGCTGCCGGGACCGGGGGCGCTGTACAAACGCCAGACGCTAACCTTCCTCGACCGCGCCCATGCGGGCGAAACGCTGGTGGCCAAGGTGCGGGTGGCGGAAAAGCTGCCGGGCAATGTCGTGTGTTTCGACACCTGGGTGGAACGCGATGACGGGCTTCGCATCTGCGAGGGGCGGGCCGAGGTGATCGCCCCGGACCGCCCGATGAGCTTCGATGACATGGACGTGCCCGCGCTGACGGTGCAGCGTCATGTTCATTTCGACCGCCTGCTGGAACTGGCCGCCCCGTTGCCCGCGCTGGCCACCGCGGTTGTGGCCCCGGAAAAGCCCGATGCGCTGAACGGGGCGCTTCTGGCGCGCGATCATACGCTGATTGATCCCGTCTTTGTCGGATGCGCGAAGAAGATCGCCGCAGCCGCGGAGGAGCTTGGCGCGGATCTGACCGGCATCGAGATCATCGACATCCCCGACAACCGCGCCGCCGCTTTGCGCGCTGTGGCGCTGATCCATGAGGGCCGGGCCAAGGCGCTGATGAAGGGGCATCTGCACACTGACCAACTGCTGCACGCGATCCTGAAAAAAGAGGGCGGGCTGCGCACCAACCGCCGCCTCAGCCATGTGTTCGTGATGGATGTGCCGGGGCTCGATCATCTTCTGTTCGTGACCGACGCGGCGATCAACATCGCGCCCGATCTCGATTGCAAGGTCTCGATCTGCCAGAACGCGATTGATCTTGCCCTGTCGCTCGGCATTACGCAGCCCAAAGTGGGGGTGTTGTCGGCGGTGGAAACGGTGACGCCCTCCATCCCCTCGACGCTGGATGCGGCAGTGCTGTCCAAGATGGCCGACCGGGGCCAGATCACCGGCGGGCTGGTCGATGGGCCCCTGGCCATGGACAACGCGATTGATCTGGAGGCGGCACGCACCAAGGGGATCACCGGGCTGGTGGCGGGACATGCCGATATCCTGCTGGCCCCCAATCTCGAAGCGGGGAACATGATCGCCAAGGAGCTGAGCTTCCTCGCCCATGCAGAGGCTGCGGGCGTGGTCATGGGCGCGCAGGTGCCGGTGATCCTCAACTCCCGCGCCGATGACGACAAGGCGCGGCTGGCCTCCTGCGCCGTGGCCGCGCTCTACGCAGAAAGCCTGACATGACCGGCGTGATCCTGACCCTCAATGCCGGGTCCAGCTCGATCAAATTCGCGCTTTACGGGGCGGTGGCGGCACCAGCTCTGGAAGCCTCCGGCATGGTCGACGCCATCGGCCCGGATGCCCGGCTGGTGCTGAAACCGGAAGGCGGCGAGAAAATCAGCACCGCGCTCGGCAAGACCGACCATGTCGCGGGGGTCTCTGCCATCCTGACCGCGTTGGAGCCGTTGCTGGCCAGCCGGCCTGTCCTCGGGGTCGGTCATCGTATTGTCCATGGGGGACCCGAGATCGACGGCCCTCGCGTGCTGGATGCCGCCCTGCTGGACCATCTGGAAACGCTGAAACCGCTCGCCCCGCTGCATCAACCCCATAACCTCGCGGCCGTCCGCGCGGCCCGCGCGGCCTTCCCGGATGCGGTGCAGGTGGGGGCCTTCGACACTGCCTTCCATCGGGGGCATCCGCGGGTGCATGACCTCTTTGCCCTTCCGCGCCGCTACTACGATCAGGGCGTGCGCCGCTATGGGTTCCACGGGCTGAGTTACGATTTCATCGCGGGCAAGATGGCACGTGATTACCCGGATCTGGCCAGAGGCAAGGTGATCGTTGCCCATCTGGGAAATGGCGCTTCGCTGTGCGGCATCGAAAACGGGCGCTCGATCTCGTCCACCATGGGGTTTTCAGCGCTGGAGGGGCTGTGCATGGGAACGCGGCCCGGGCAGGTCGATCCGGGCGTTCTGCTCTACCTGATGAAGGAAGAGGGGATGGGCTATGACGACCTGACCCGGCTTCTTTACAAGGAAAGCGGGATGCTGGGTCTGTCCGGGATCAGCCATGACATGCGGGAACTCTTGGCCTCGGATGTGCCGGAGGCGGAGGAGGCGATTGCCTATTACTGTGCCCGGCTGGCGCGGGAAATCGGGGCAATGGCGGCTGTACTTGGCGGGGTGGATGCGTTGGTGTTCACGGGGGGCGTGGGTGAAAACGCGGCCCCGATCCGGGCGCGTGCGCTGGAGGGGCTCGGGTTTCTGGGGCTGGAGCTCGACCCCGACGCCAATGCGGCCAATGCGACCGTGATTGATGCCGGTCGGGTGCCGGTCCTGGTCCTGCCGACCGATGAAGAAAGCGTAATCGCCCGGTCAACCAAGGCGTTGATTGCTGAGTGACCAGAGACCGGTCCGCTGTTTCGGCCTGCAGCGGGGGTTGCTTTCCCGAAGCTGGCCCGTTTGACACCGCCCGCTGCCAACCCTCGTTTTTGACGCGCAGTCTGACCCATCTTGGGACCGCGCTTCAAAAAGCGTTAATCCTAACCGGCATTAACCCTAACCGGCGTTAACCTTAACCGGTGTAAACCTTAATGCGTTGGTCTTCGAGGGTCGTCAGCACCGCGCGGGAAGAGCCCTGAAATCAGGGCGCAGCTTGTGCCGCGTCACCTTTGCAAATTCGGCGTGCCGCCCCATCTATGGCAGATGCGTTACCTTCTATTGCTCCTGCTGCCCGTTGCCTTGCTGCTCTATATCCGGCTCTCCCCCATGTCGGTCGAGCGGTGGCATGTGGACCCGTCAACGGCGGAACGGCCCCGCACCCCCAATGCCTATCTTCTGAGGGGCAGCGACGGGGACGCCCCGGCGTTGATGCTGCAAGCATCCCCCGAAGCCGTCGCAGATGCCCTGGACCGCGTCCTGGCCATGGCCCCGCGCGTGTCGCGCCTTGCGGGCAGGGCAGAGGAGGGGCTGGTAACCTATGTGCAGCGCAGCCGGATCATGGGCTATCCCGATGCCATTTCCATCCGGCTGAGCCCGGAAGGGGATGGAACGCGGGTCGAGGTGTTTTCCCGGTCCCGCTTCGGCTATGGCGATGCCGGGGTGAATGCGGCCCGTGTCAGCCGCTGGATGGAGCGGCTGGAGGCAGCGCTAGCCCCTTGACGGCGCGCGCGCCCCGCGCCACACCGCCTGTCATGTTGCCCGCAGATCGCCTGACCCAGATCACCGAACGGTTCGAGTTTCTCGAAGCCCGGCTGAATGCCGGTCCCGCCGCCGATGAAATCGCGGCGATCAGCCGGGAGTATTCGGACCTCAAACCGGTCGTGGACCAGATCGCCGCCTATCGCCGGATCCTCAGCGACATTGCCGAGGCCGAAGCGATGCTGGACGATCCCGACATGGCGGAACTGGCGGAGGAGGAGTTGCCGCAGCTGCGCGACGCGCTGCCCGAGGCCGAAAAAGCCCTGCAACTGGCACTCTTGCCCAAGGACGCCGCCGATGCCCGCCCGGCGATGGTGGAAATCCGCCCCGGCACCGGCGGCGACGAGGCCGCGCTGTTCGCCGGTGACCTGCTGCGCATGTATGAGCGTTATGCCGATCAGCGCGGCTGGAAGCTGGAGATCATCGAACAGCAACTGACCGAGCTTGGCGGCATCAAGGAGGTCGTGGCCCATGTGACGGGCGAGGGCGTCTTTGCCCGGCTGAAATACGAATCCGGCGTCCACCGGGTACAACGGGTGCCTGCCACGGAATCGGGCGGGCGCATCCACACCTCTGCGGCCACCGTCGCTGTTCTGCCCGAGGCCGAAGAGGTCGATATCGACATTCCCGCGCAGGACATCCGCATCGACACGATGCGCGCCAGCGGGGCAGGGGGGCAGCACGTCAACACCACCGATTCCGCCGTGCGGATCACCCATATTCCGTCGGGCATCGTGGTGACGAGCTCGGAAAAATCGCAGCACCGAAACCGAGAGATTGCCATGTCGGTCCTGCGCGCCCGGCTTTTCGATCTCGAACGTCAGAAGGCCGCCGATGAACGCGCCGCCGACCGCAAGGCGCAGGTGGGCAGCGGCGACCGCTCCGAACGCATCCGCACTTACAATTTCCCGCAAGGGCGCATCACCGATCACCGCATCAACCTGACGCTCTACAAGCTCGACCAGGTCATGCAGGGCGATCTGGATGAACTGATCGACGCCCTGATCTCGGATGATCAGGCCCGCATGCTGGCGGAGATGGAGGGGTGAGCGACGCCCCTCTGACCGTGACCACCGCCCTTCGCGCGCTGAAATCCGAGATGGAGTATGATGGCGCCGACCTGCCCATGTCCGAACTGCGGATGCTGCTGGCCCATGCCATGGGGGCAGATCCTGCGCGCCTGACCCTGATGGCGCAGGACGAGGTGGCGCAAGAGGTCTTCGAAGAGGCGCGGCGCCTCTACTTCCGTCGCTCCTTCGGTGTGCCCATGTCCCATATCCGCGGCTACCGCGATTTCTATGGCCGGCGCTTTACCGTGACCGACAAGGTTCTGGACCCGCGCCCGGACACGGAGGCCCTGATCGAACTTGCCCTGAGCGAGCCCTTTTCAGAGGTGTTGGACCTCGGCACCGGATCGGGCTGTATCCTGATCACGCTTCTGGCGGAACGGCCTCAGGCGACGGGGATCGCAACAGATCTCTCTACCGACGCGCTGGAAGTGGCCGAGGCCAATGCCGAGAAACACGGTGTCCTGCCGCGCGTTGCCTTTCTGTGCAGCAACTGGCTGGAAATCGTGGGGGGGCAGTTCGATCTGATCGTCTCCAACCCGCCCTATATCGCGCTTGACGAGATGCCGGGCCTCTCCGCCGAGGTGCATCACGAACCAAGGATGGCGCTGACCGATGAAGGGGACGGGCTGTCCGCCTACCGCATCATCACCCGCGACGCGCCTGCGCATCTCAGACCCGGCGGTCGGCTGATGGTCGAGATCGGCCCCACCCAAGGGCATGCCGTGGCCGCCATGTTCCGCAAGGCAGGGCTTGAAGAGGTGCAGGTCCGACCCGATCTTGATGGCAGGGATCGCGTGGTTCTGGGCAGAAAACCTGCCTGATCGGGCACGCATGGCGTCAATTTGCGCGATATTTCCGCCAACCCCGGCGGAAAACGCCGCATAAGGGCCAGTTTGCCCTTGTTTTGCCGGGAAACCCGTGGTTACACAGGGGCAGCGGATGCGGAATGGACATCAGGCCATGCCCCCGCGGTTCACCCTCAGACGAGACGAAAACAGCAGGGATAACCGCAACAGCAGGGGCAAGCTGCAACGTCCAGCCGGACAGGCCCGATTGCCTGACCATCGCATGTCCCGCATCCCAATGACACCAGGACAACTGGAACAGATACAGACACATGAGATCATCTAAAAACCGTTCGCGGTCCAAGGGCAATCGCAACAACAACCGCTCCATGGGCAACATCGTCAACCGCGTGTTCGACAGTTCCGGCCCCGAGGGCAAGGTCCGTGGAACGCCGCAGCAGATTATTGACAAATACAATCAGCTGACCCGCGATGCGCAGCTTGCCAATGACAGGGTGGCCGCTGAGAACTTCCAGCAGCATGCGGAGCATTACGCGCGGATGCTGGGGGAAGCGCAGCGCGAACAGGAC
Organism: Nioella sp. MMSF_3534; assembly: GCF_030732985.1. Lineage (GTDB taxonomy): Bacteria > Pseudomonadota > Alphaproteobacteria > Rhodobacterales > Rhodobacteraceae > Nioella. The sequence continues at coordinate 15,336 of NZ_JASHJX010000038.1, read as the reverse complement.
GCCCGCCGCGCCGAGCAGGAAGCGCAGCAGCAGCAACAGCAGCAGGCCCGAGAAGCGCGTCAGGCGCGCGAAGATGAGGCCGCGCAGGACCAGCCCGCAGACATGCCCGACAGCAAGCCGGAACAGAAGTCCTTCGGCGAGGTAATCGACGTGCCCGCATCGGGCGACAGCGGCCTGGTCAGCACGCCCGAAAGCGCGCCCAAGCCCAAGCGCCCCCGCACCCGCCGTGCGCCGAAGAAAACGGCAGAAGCCCCGTCAGAGGGGCAGGGTGACGCGCCGAACTCTCCGGAAGAAGGCCCGCAGGCCGCCGAATAAGCCTCAGCCCGCCGCCACCTGGCGGGCGAGCGCACAGAACCCCTCGATCGGGACCTGCTCGGCCCGGTCGGTGGGTTTCAGCCCCGCCGCGAGGATGCGATCCTCGATATCCGGAGCAACCCCCTTCAGGGCCGCCCGCAACATCTTGCGCCGCTGGTTGAACCCGGCGGCGACGACGCGTTCCAGAACCTTGGGATCAGCGGCAAAGCGCGGCTCCGGCAATGCCTCCAGATGCACAACGGCGGAGCGCACCTTGGGCGGCGGGGTGAACGCTTCGGGCGGTAATGTCAGGGCGATCTTCGCGCTGCAACGCCATTGCGCCAGAACCGCCAGACGCCCATAGGCCTTGCCGCCGGGCTGCGCCACGATCCGCTCCGCTACTTCGCGCTGAAACATAAGGGTCAGGCTTTGCCACTCAGGCGGCCAGAGCTTCGGGGTCAGCCAGCGCACCAGCAATTCCGTGCCCACATTATAGGGCAGGTTGGCGACAACCTTGATCGGCGGGGTCAGATGGGCGGCCCAATCGACCTGCAACGCGTCTTCGTTCAAAACCTCCAGCTGACCGGGATAGGCCGCGGAAATCTCGGCCAGCGCCGGCAAACACCGCGCATCCTTCTCGATGGCCACAACCCGCCGCGCGCCTTCGGCCAGCAAGCCGCGTGTCAGGCCGCCGGGGCCGGGCCCCACCTCCAGCACATCGCAGCCGCTCAGATCCCCGGCAGCCCGCGCAATCTTCGCGGTCAGGTTCAGATCCAGCAGGAAGTTCTGCCCAAGCGCCTTGCGGGCACTCAACCCATGGGTCGCAATGACCTCGCGCAGCGGCGGCAGCCCGTCAATCGTGGCCATGCAACACTCCATTAAGGTTAACGCGCGCGCCCCCTTTCAGCTTGGCAAAAATACCTCGGGGGAGTCGCGTAGCGACGGGGGCAGCGCCCCCTCCGACCTCTGTCATCCTGCGCCTCCGGTCCTGGCAAGCGCCATATCCTGCGCCATACGCAGCGCCGCGATCATGCTGCTCGGATCGGCTATACCGCGCCCGGCAATGTCAAAGGCGGTCCCGTGATCGGGTGAGGTGCGGATGAAAGGCAGGCCGAGCGTCACATTCACGCCGCCCGCGAAATCCAGCGTCTTGATCGGAATCAGCGCCTGATCGTGATACATGGCAATCGCCGCATCATAGCCCGCCCGCGCGCCCGCGTGGAACATGGTGTCGGCAGAGGCAGGCCCCGCAATCCGCATCCCTTCGGCGCGCAGCATATCCAGAACAGGGGTGATGACCGCCATCTCCTCGACCCCCATGGTGCCGCCTTCGCCCGCATGGGGATTGAGACCCGCTACCGACAATCGCGGGGCCTCCAGCCCGAAATCGCGGATCAGCGCCGCATGTGTGATGCGGATTGTCTCGGCCAGCAGCTCTGGTGTCAGAGCGGCAGGCACCTCCGTCAGTGGAATGTGGATCGTCACCGGCACCACCCGCAGCACGTCACAGGCCAGCATCATGACCACACGCTCGACCCCCGCAAGATGGGCCAGGAACTCCGTATGTCCGGGAAAGGCGAAGCCTGCCCCGTCCTTCAGCGCCTTCTTGTGGATGGGTGCGGTACAGATCGCCGAAGCCTGGCCCGATCGAACCAGATCGACACCTTTCCCGATCACGTCGATCACGCCTTGCGCGTTTCGCGGGTCGGGCTGGCCGGGTGCGGCATCTGCGGCAAAATCATGGGCCAGGAGCGGCAGGCGTCCGGGTGGCACATCCAATGCGTCCGCGGGGGCCGAGATCAGGTCAACGGCCCCATAGGCTTCGAAATGACGCCGATCCCCAATCGCGAAGAAGGGCAGATCCACCCCAAGCGCGGCACGTGCCTTGACGATGATTTCCGGGCCGATCCCGGACGGCTCCCCGCAGCTGACGGCCACGGGGGGCAGTGTCTGCGCGGTCATGGGTTTTCGTCGATGATCGCATCGGCGCGCAGTTCGGCCAGATAGCCCTGCGCATAGCTTTCCAGCCGCTGCTGGAACAGGGCCTGCCGGACTTCGTCGCGTCCACCTTCGGGCAGTTCCGTGGACCGGCCGCAGAGCATCAGGAACAGAAGCTGCGTCCCGTTCGCGCGGGTCAGCCCGGTCGAGACCTCGTTGGCATCCAGACGGGTCAGCTCGAGCGAGATATCACCAGGCACATCCGCGATCGGCAGGGAAACGAGTTCAAAGCCGCCCGGACGCACACCGTTCAGATCGTCACAGGTGTCGATGCTGTCGCGCAGATCCTGCGCCTCGGCCAATGCCTCGGCGCTGTGGCCGCCGGGGATCAGCACCTCGGCATATTCGACCGCCATCACCTCTGGCGATACGAACCCGGTCTCGTCCAGCCCGCGCAGCTGGAAAATCGCGATGGCAGGTCCAAGCGGCACCGGGTCGGTCACGTCGCCCACATTCATCGGCAGCAGGATCGCGCGCAGTTGCGGCGGGATCGCGGACAGGGGGCGCCAGCCAAGCCCGCCGCCCTGACGGCCTGTCGCCGCAGCGGAATAGGCGCGGGCGGCTTCCGAAAAGGCCCCGATCGAGCCGTCGAGTTCCCGCGCAAGGCGGGCAATGTCGGCACGGATCTGATCGGCGTTTTCCGGGGTGACCGGCACCACGAGCTCGGCGACATTGATCTGTGCGCCGCCATCGGATGCGGACAGGGTCAGCGCCCGGTCGATCTCTTCCTCGGTGACCTGCGCGCGGGGCCCAAAACGGGCGCGCACGATATTGCGCCAGGTGATCCCGGCCGCCACGAAATCGCGGAAGGTTTCCGGCGAAATTCCTTCGTTCTGCAAGGCCCCGAGAAACGCCTCGGTGTTCATGTTGGCACGGCCCGCGAACTCGGCCATGCCCTCTTCGATATCGTCAATGCTGGCGAGCATGCCGAACCGCTCGCCGACTTCGCGTTGCAGGCGTTCGTTGATCAGGGCTTCGCGCGCCTCTTCCTGCAAGTCACCCGGAGCGTTCAGAACTTCGAGAAACAACACCCGCTGCGTGATTTCGTAATGCGTGACGATCTGGTCATTCACGGTCACAGCGGCCGAAAACGGGCTTTGCGCCGTGGCCGGTGTCAACGGGACAAGGGACAGGGCAAGCGCTGCGGTCAGGGTTTTCAGGGGGCCTGCGATGCGGGGTCTGTCTGCTTGGGTCGTCATGGTCATATGCGTCATTCTTTCGTCCGGCGTTCCGGTCACCTGTGGCAGCTTCGGTCATAGCTGCGCCCGTCGCGGGACGCGCCGAAACCGTTCAATGCCACAGTCAATCCGATATCGGTGGCTGAGGGCAACGTAGCCGAGGTCGTGAACCGACGCGAGAGAGAAAACTCCACGTCCACGCACTCGGTTGCGTAGATCAGGCTCAATCCCGCCCTCGTGGGCTCGTTGGCCTCGAAATCATAGCGCCAGTCCACTGTTGCGGCCCAGGCATTGTCGAAATCATAGCTGGCATCAAAGGCCCATTCCGCCATGTCCTGAGGACGGCCCTCGGCGGGATCTGCTTCCAGCCAGGTGATGGACGAGGCAAGATCGAACTGATCCTCCTCCCACATCAGGGCGAATTCATTCGAGCTTATGTTGAAGGACTCGCTGAAAAGGGCGCGGTTCATCAGGGTCAGCGAATTGCCGATCCCGAGGCTGGTGGACAGCATGAAATCGGATTGCGTCCCGTCCAGCCCCGATCCTTGGGTAAATTGTGCATGATCGCGTTCGCGCAAGACCTGCCCGATTGTCACCCCAAGCGACCAGCCAAGCGGATCGTTGCGGGTATAGGACAGCCCATAGGCAAGGCGCGGCCCCAGTTCCTGACCGTCGGCGCCGGGAAAGCGGTTGAGCGAGAACAGGTTGCCCTCGTCGAATTCCACCACGCGCCCGTCTTCATTGGGCAGGGCAGGCTGCGTGTCAGGGGCCCAAACATATTGCAGCACCGGTTCCAGCAGATGCGTCACCCCCGCCGAATTCGCCCGCGCCAGGGGCCAGCGCAGCTCGGCCGCAAGATAGGGCGTCGAGCGTGTGATGGTGTCGTCATAGGTGGAGTCCTGGCTGATATTGTAGACATCCCCCTGCCATTGCGCTTCGACCGCCGCCAGGATGCCGGCGGGCAAGATCCAGTCGCGCCGCCAATTGGCATCGAAGCTGAGCCGCGCCACATCGCGCCCGTCGATATCGGCATCCGACCGGCGGGCATGGCTGTGCGTGGACATGCCGACCGTGGCAATGCCCCCAAGCCCGGCGGGGCTGAAGCGTTCCGTCACCTCCGCATCAAGGGTCAGGGTCGGCAGGGTGAAATTGTTGTCGCCTTCCCGCAGGGACCGGAACCGGTTGGCGGAAATGCCGATATATTCGTTGCGATCGGCCCGGCTGAGGGTCACGCCCGTGTTCAGGCTGTCTTCCTCGCCATAGCCGTAGGTTAGCAGGTAATCCGGGTCCGAGACGGTTTCGTAGGTGAACTCCAGCCGGAAATCGCGCGGCAGGTCGAACCACCCCTCGGCAAAGACGTAGGATCGGGAGGAGTCTACCGACAGGTCATCCCAGCTGACAGCCCCGTTCAGTTCGACAAATCCGTTCTCGAACGCGCGGCGAAAGCGGGCCTCGAGCGTCTGGCTGTCGCCTGCGGTGATATAGGGCGTGACGGTCAGGTCCGCATGGTCGCCCAACTCGATGAAATAGGGCAGGCGAATGCCGGTGCCCAACTGGTTCGACGCGCGAATGGTCGGGGTCAGAAAGCCGGTGGCGCGTTCCAGCGTCGGATCGGGCAGACGCAGACGCGGGAACCATGCAATCGGCACACCGAGCGCGCGGAACTGGGCATCTTCGAAATAGAGCTGTTGTTCCTGCTGATCATGAATGATCCGACGCGCCCGGATCTGCCACAGCGGCACCGGGTTGGCGGCGCAGACCTCGCAGGACGACGCAACGGTCTGGTACATCTGCGTATAGCGCCCGTCGACCCGGTTGATCTGGGTCGCGGCAATCTGCAACTGCCGGTCCAGAACCAGCCGGGCGGATTGCAGCACACCGTTTTGCAGATCGGCCGAAAGCTCGGCGAAATCGGCGAAGAGGATGCTGCTTCCGTTGTCTTCGGTCAGGGTGATCGGGCCTTCGACGGTCACGCGATCAGCGGTGCCATCATAGACGATCCGGCCCGCGCGCAGCCTGACCCCGTTGTAGAAGATCTCGACATTGCCGCTGGCGGTGACCGACGTGGTTGCGCGGGAAAAGCGGATGTCGTCGGCGATCAGCGTCGCGGGAATGGCGCGCGTTTGCGCGGCCAGCGGGCCAGCCAGCAGGATCACGGACAGAAGAAACGCGCCGATCCGCATCATCCGTCCTCCGTATGCAAGAGAATGCCAAGCGACAGCAGAATCGCCGCGATCGGTGGAGTCCATGCCGCGACGGCCACCGGCAACTGGCCGGTTTCCCCCAGAACCTGCGCGAAATTGCGCAGGAAGAACAGCCCGAATCCCACCAGCAATGCGAATAGCACCATCATCCCCGTTTTCCCAAAACGTGTATGCCTCATCGTGAAGCTCGCGCCAATCAGAACCATCGCGGCAAGAAGCAGGGGATTGGCCAGTTCGCTCATGAACCACATGCGATGTTGCAGGGCGGCAAAGCCCGCCGTGCGCAGTTGCGAGATGAACCGGGGCAGTTCGTAGATCGGAATCGTCGTGGGGCGGCCGAAACTGTCGCGGATCTGATCGCGGGTCAGGGTGGATGGCAGGGTGAAGGTTTCGTGGCTGGTGGCCTCCGCTTCGGGGTTTGCCTGTCCTAGCGGCCAGAGCTTGGCATCGGTCAGCGTCCAGGCCCCATCCGTCAGAATAGCGGAGTCCGCGTCAATGCGACTTTGCGCCAATCCGTCGGGGTCGAAGACGAAGAAACTGGTTTCGAAAAGCGACGTGCCATCGGAATTGGCACGCGCCGCGCGGATCACGGTCTGGCCGAACTGGCTGCCCTGGCGCAGCCACAGCCCTTCACCAGACACGGACAGGGTCCGGTTTTCGCCGCTCTGGTAGCGCGACATGGAGATCTCGTATTGCCGCTCGGTTGCGGCGACGAGCGGATTGATGACCAGCAGTCCGAGGATGCCGATCACAAGCGACATCATCACCGGCGACAGGGCCGAATGCAGGGCAGACCGGCCCGAGGCCCTTATGACCACAAGCTCGGAGGTGCGCGCCAGGGACAGGAACAGAACGAGCGTTGCCAGAATGATGAACAGCGGCAACATCCGGTAAAGCGTTCCGGGCAGGTTCAGCAGCGCCAGATTGAACGCCGCGCCGAGCCCTGCATTGCTTTCCCCGATGGCACGCAGCTGTTCGGCAAGGTCGATCGGCAGCAGAATGGCGACAAAGACCGCCAGCACGATCAGGAAAGAGCGCAGGAACCTGCGGGCGATATACAGATGCAGGATCACGCCGCGGCCTCCTGTCGGCGCGGGCGCCGGTGGCCTCGCAGGGCCAGCGCGATCATCAGCGCGGCAATGGCTCCGGCCGCTGCCGGTTGCAGATAGGCCAGCCAAGCCATGCCGTCCTGCCGCATCCCGACGCTTTCAGCCACGTTCCAGATCATCTGCAGGGGAATGATCAACGCGATGGCCAAAAGAATCTGCGGCCAGATGCCAAAGCGCGAGAACGCGCCGAGCATCAGGGTCGCAGCTGCGATCACCGGCACGAACAGCGCGAAGATGGGGCGGGCAAGCCGGTCGTGACCCGAAAAGCGGAACTCGGCAAGCGTCGAGCCCTGCGCCTCTGCAAAGGCACGCGGCGCAAACAGCAGCACCGGGGTGGACAGTTCCCGGATATGCAGCGTGCGTGTCTCCGGCGTTTCGATCAGCCCGGCAATATCATAGGTGAAATCGTCGAATTCGACGATGGACAGGCGCTGCCCCTCGGCCTGCACGGTCTGCGCCACCCCCTCGAACATCACCAGTCGGGGGCCGGCCTCTGACGAGACCAGCAGCGCGCGCCGGGCGGTATAGGTCGTTTCCACGTCGGGCGTGGACCTGTCTTGCAGGAACACGTCGCGAAACTCGCCCAGTTCGGTGATTTCGCGGATATAGACGGTCAGCCCGTCCGTGGGGTGGATGAACTCGCCTTCCCGCAGAAGCCTGCCGGTCATGTCCTGAGACACCTCCACCGACCGGTTCATGAGCTGGCCACGGGCGGCGGGCACAAGGTAATGCGCCAGAATCGCCAGAAGCAGCGCGGCCACGACACCGAACACCCAGACCGGACGCAGAAGCCGCAGGGCCGAGCAACCCGCGGTCTGCATCACCACAAGCTCACTTTCCGAGATCATCCGGTTGGTGACATAGATCGCCGCCACAAAGGCCGAAACCGGCAGCACGAGAAAGATGATCTGTGGCAGGGAAAGGGCGGAAAACTCTAGGAAAACCCGCAAGGACTGCCCGTCGCCGATCAGCCTGTCGAACAGGCCCACGGCCCGGTTGACCCAGTAGACCGAGACCAGCACAAGGCTGAAGAAGCTGAACAGCGCCAGAAGCTGTGACAGGATATACCGGTCATAGCGTCCCACGTTCATCGCCCCCCGAAATCAAGCTCTTAACAACCCCAGTAACCAAGGTCTTAATCCAATCGCAGCCACAAGGACAGGCATATCTGGTCAAGCCTGCCCACTAGTTCTAGTGTTGCAACAACATCCAATTCCAGAGGTTCCCACATGACCACGCCGATTGCCATTTCCTTCTCTGAAACCGACCTCGATGCGCTGGCAGGCGCCGAAGGCAAGCTGGCGGTGATCGTCACCCCCGATGGCAAGCTCGACCAGTCTGCGCGCCGGGTGAACCGGCTGACCAAGGGGGCTTTGGTGCGTCTGGCCGAGTCGGACGCCTGGGACAAGGCCAAGACGGGCGATTGCGTTTCTCTGGGCTTCCCGACAGGCCTCGCCGCCGAGGCGTTGCTGGTCGTCAAGCTTCCCCGCCGGGTCAGTGTCGAAGAGGCACGTCGCGCCGGGGCCGAACTGGCCAAGGCCAAGGGCAAGGCGGCGCTGACCGTGGCCGCCGGGGCGTTCCACCGGGCGGCGGATCTGTCCTTCGGGCTGGCGATGCGGGCCTATGAATTCACCGATCACATGACCGGTGACCCTTCCATCGGCGAAGGGGCCGTGTTCCTTGTCAGCAAGCCCGAGGAGGTGTCTGCCGAAGCCGCGCCCATGACCGCCGTGGCCGAGGGCGTCTTTTTCACTCGCGATCTGGTGAGCGAGCCGTCCAACGTGCTGACCACCGAAGAGTTCGCCGCGCGTCTCGCCGCAATGGCGGATCTGGGGCTGGAGGTGGAGATCCTCGACGAAGCGGAGCTGGAAACACTCGGCATGCGGGCGCTGCTGGCCGTGGGGCAGGGGTCCGAAAGCCCATCGAAGGTCGTGGTCATGCACTGGAAGGGCGGCGGGGACGAGCCCCCGCTGGCTTTGATCGGTAAGGGCGTTGTCTTCGACACCGGCGGCATCAGCCTGAAACCGGCGGGCGGCATGGAAGACATGACCATGGATATGGGCGGCGCGGGCGTTGTGTCCGGTGTCATGCGGGCACTGGCGCTGCGCAAGGCCAGGGCCAATGTCGTCGGTATTGTCGGGCTGGTCGAAAACATGCCCGACGGGCGGGCGCAACGGCCCGGTGACGTGGTTCGCTCGATGAAGGGCGACACGATCGAGGTGATCAATACGGACGCCGAAGGCCGGCTCGTCCTGTGCGATATCATGTGGTACGCGCAGGACCGCTTCCAGCCTGCCGGCATGGTGGATCTCGCCACGCTCACCGGCGCGATCATCATCGGGTTGGGGCATGAAAACGCGGGCGTGTTTTCCAATGATGACGGGTTCTGCAACAGCTTCCTCAAGGCTGCCGGCGCGGAAGGAGAGGGCGCTTGGCGCATGCCTCTCGGCGACGCCTATGACAAGATGCTGAAATCCCATGTGGCGGATATGAAGAATGTGGGCGGCCGTCCTGCGGGCTCGATCACCGCGGCGCAGTTCCTGAAACGCTTCGTCAAGGACGGGACACCGTGGATTCATCTCGACATCGCGGGGGTGGCCAGCGTCAAGGCGGATACCGCACTGGCCCCGAAGGGCGCGACCGGTTGGGGCGTGATGGCGCTCGACCGGATGATCCGCGATGGCTACGAGGCGGAGTAACCCCTTATGGGCGCAGCCTTTTTCTACCATCTGACCCGGTCCAGCGCCGAAGCGACCTTACAATCCTTGATTGGCAAGTCGCTTCAGGCGGGCTGGCGGGTGGTGGTCCGGGGCCGAACGGACGGGTTTCTGGACCGTCTGGATGAGCTTCTATGGCTGCGCCCCGAGGATGGCTTCCTGCCCCATGGCCGCGCGGGCGGGCCGCATGATGCCGATCAGCCGGTATTGCTGTGCAGCGGGGCAGATATCCCCAACGGGGCGGCCTGCCTGATGAGTGTGGAGGGCGCCGAGGTCAGCCCCGAAGAGGTGCAGAGCCTCGACCGGGTCTGCATCCTCTTCGATGGCGCCAATGGCGATGCCGTGGCCCATGCCCGCACCCAATGGAAAGCGCTGACAGGCGCGGGCTGTGCCGCGCAATACTGGTCGGAAGAGGGTGGCAAGTGGGAGAAGAAGGCGGAAACAGGCTGACGCAGAGGGGCGCGTCTTTGATCCTTCAGGCTCCGTGTCAGGCCACGGCCTTTCCAGCCAGCTTTGCCCTGAGCCTTTCCGGCACCTGCCGCGCGCTCATCGCTCGAGGGTAAGGCAGTTCTTCCATCTCCGGCACGTCTCCGTAGAGCGCTTCGAACTCGGCATAATTGTCAAAGACCCGGCGCGAGACATTGTCGATGAAGGTCTCGGCAGGCGTGCCATTGGCCAGGATGATCTCATGCGCTTCGGTTTCGATGTGATAGACGGTATACGTCTCTCCCATCTCGGCAAGCGGCACCCGCGTGATGCTCTCGCCATTCACCAAAGCGCCCGCGTGGCAGATCACACCATCCACCAGCATCCCGTGGTCGGCGGTCACCGTCAGGTCGGTATGCGGCAGGCCATCGCCCAAGGAACCCGCCGCAAAGCGCACCGGTGTCAACCGCTCTGCAGGGCCGAAGCGGGTTGAGATCGTCTGCCGCCCGATCCACTTGATCGGAACAACGCCGCCATCCGTTACGACCGGATCGCCGACCTGCAATGCCTCGACCGCGACCTCACCCTTTGGTGTGGCTATCAGCGTGCCTTTGGCGAAACACATGATGTAAGTGGATTGGGTGAATCCCATCGGGCTGAAGCTGGGGAATGCGGAGTTGCTCAGCACATAGTAGGAATTTGGCCCGACGACCCAGACGACCGGATCGCCGGTCCCGGTCGTTCCGACCAGCTGGACGGTGCCGCCCGCTGCGCTCCAGGCAATTTGTTGTCCCGGTCCAATTGAGCCGTTGTCATTGCCATCCAGTGTATCCGATAATGTGGTGGAAGTGACGGTTGGTGCAACGTTGGGATAGGTCGTTCCGGCGTTCGGAAGCGAGGCACCGATATAGAGATACTGGGAATAGGTTGCTGTGAAAGGCACGGTATTTTCCTTACAATATTCTGTTGCTGTTGCTGTTGCTGTTGCTGTTGCTGTTGCTGTTGCGCCATTGGGGGAAAAGCGTCCAGGTCACCCCCCCCATTTCAAAGGTTCGCCCGGCGCATCTTGGTAACTTGATTGTTGTATGTGACAGAGTCCTTCGCGGCCCGTCAACCGTTCCTCCCGATAGATGCCTTTGTCACTGAAAAGACGTCAATGCGGCACCCAATGCAGCGAATGCCCTATCGCGTCAGCACCATCTGTCCGTCTTCAATGGCGATCCGGTCGAAGAGGTTGAGGTAGGACATACCAAGCAGGCTTTCCTGCATGGGCGAGCCATTGACCACGGCGGGCACGCGGCGGTCGGTGATCGGGCCAAGCTCCACCCGGTCGAGCCGCACGGGGGCGGTCTGGACCATGCCATTGGCGGTCATGGCGCGGCTTGTATAGCGCAGGGTGGCGGTGTCCAGACCGGCGCGGGCGGCGTCCTGCGGGGTCAGCACCATGTCGGTCGCGCCCGTATCCACGACAAAGCGGATGGGCGCGCCGTTGATCTCCAGTGTCAGGTAGTAATGACCGTCGAAACTGCGCGGCACCGTGACTTCGCCGGTTCCGGTCACGACCGATTGCTGGGGCAGCACACCGTTTCGCAGTTCCGGCCAGACGCCCACAGCGACGAAGCCGCCCAGGATCAGAGCCCCCCAGACCACCGCATAGCGCGCGACCTTGCCGATCTGATGCCGATTGGCCGAGATGATCGACCCCGTCAGCGCGATGGCAAGCAGGCTGAGATAGATGATCGAGGCGATGTCGGTGTCTTTCATCGGGCCGGTCTGAACGTTGATCCTGAGGCCAATATAGGGCAGGGGGCCGCCTAAAACACCTGCAGATCGCGAATGCCGTCGATCACGAACTGGACAGAGAGTGCCGCCAGCAGCATGCCAAGCAGCCGCGTGACCACGTTGATGCCCACGGGCCCCAGCATCTTTTCCATCGGCCCGGCCAGAAGAAACAGCAGGAACACGACGAGGATCACCGCCAGCATCACCCCATGCACCATGGCGATGCCCGAGGCAGACCCGGCAGAGCCGGTCAGCAGGATCATCGTGGCAATGGCGCCCGGACCGGCAATCAGCGGCATGGCCAGCGGAAAGACGGACGGATCATCCGCATGGGGTGCATCGGCCTGACCCTGACGGCGCTGCGTGCGCCGTTCAAACAGCATGTCGAGCGCGGTCAGGAACAGAAGGATGCCACCCGCGATGCGGAAGGCGGACAGCGATATGCCGAGAAAGCCCAGAACCGCCTCTCCGGCCAGGCCGAACACGGTCAGAAGCCCCACGGCAACGACACAGGACCGGATAGCGATGGCACGGCGCGCCCGGGTGCTCATGCCGCGGGTGATGGCGATGAACATCGGCGACAGGCCGATCGGGTCAATGACCACGAACAGCGCCACGAAGACGGTGATTGCCTCGGCCATGGTCATAGCGCTTCGGCCTCCTCCAGTTTTTCCAGTGCCTTGAGCCACATTGCCTCGGCCCGGTCGAGACCGTTCATGACTTCGGCGTATTTCTTCTGCCAGACCTCGATTTCGCCGGTGTTTCCCGATTCATACAACTCCGGGTCCGCCAGTTTCGCGGCTAGCTTGTCGCGCATGGCGTTCAGCTTCTCCACCCGTTCCTCGCATTTGCGCACCTCGCTGCGCAGTTCGAGGATCTGGTCGCGGCTGGCGCGTTTGGGCCTGGGCTTTTCGGGCTTCGGCTTCGACGTCGCCGCCTCGCCCGCCAACAGCATCTTGCGATAGGCCGCGAGGTCTTCGTCATAGGGTGTCACGGTGCCATCCTTGACCAGCCACAGCCGATCGGCGGTCATTTCCAGCAGATGCATGTCGTGGCTGACAAGAATGACCGCGCCGCTATAGGCGGTCAGCGCTTCGACCAGTGCCTCCCGGCTTTCGATATCGAGGTGGTTGGTGGGTTCGTCGAGGATCAGCATATGCGGCGCATCGAGCGTGGCCAGCAAGAGCGACAGCCGCGCCTTTTGTCCCCCGGACAGCTTGCCGACCACGGTTTCCGCCTGATCGGCCCCCAGGCCGAAGCCTGCCAGCCGGGCGCGCAGCTTCGCCGGGGCCTCTTCGGGCCGCATCCTGCGCAGATGTTGCAGGGGTGTTTCGTCGATATGCAGCTCATCCACCTGATGCTGCGCGAAATATCCCACCCGCAGTTTGGAGGATTTGGTGATCCTCCCCTCCAGCGTGAGGAGCTTGTCGGCCAGCAGCTTCGAGAGCGTCGATTTACCCTCGCCATTGCGGCCAAGCAGCGCGATGCGGTCATCCTGGTCGATGCGCAGGTTCAGCCGTTTGAGAACCGGCACACCGTCATAGCCCACGGCGGCCCCGTCCATCTGTACGATGGGCGGCGACAGCTGCTCGGGTTCGGGGAAGCTGAACTTGCGGAACGCACGTTCGGAGGGCGCGGTGATCGGCTGCATCTTTTCCAGCATCTTCAGCCGCGATTGCGCTTGCCGGGCCTTGGTGGCCTTGGCGCGGAACCGGTCGACGAAGCTTTGCAGATGGGCGCGGCGCGCCTCCTGCTTTTTCGATTCCGCCTGCGCCACGGCGATCCGGGCCGCGCGGGTCTGCGCGAAGGTGTCATAGCCACCCTGGTAAAGCGTCAGCTGCCGGTCCTCCAGATGGAGGATATGGCCCACGGCGCGGTTCAGAAGCCCCCGGTCGTGGCTGATCACCAGCACCGTATGCGGGTATTTCGCCAGGTAGCTTTCCAGCCAGAGCGCGCCTTCGAGGTCGAGATAGTTCGTCGGTTCGTCGAGCAGCAGGAGGTCCGGCGCCGAGAACAGCACCGCCGCCAGTGCCACACGCATCCGCCAGCCGCCCGAGAAGGCGGAACAGGGCATCAGCTGTTCCTCGGGCGTGAAGCCGAGCCCGCGCAGGATGGTCGCGGCGCGTGCCTCGGCGGACCAGGCGTCGATATCGGCAAGCCGGGTCTGGATATCGGCAATGCGGGTCGGGTCCTGCGTCTGTTCGGCCATCAGCGACGCGCGCTCGGTATCGGCGGCCAGAACGGTGTCGATCAGCGAGGTCTCGGAAGACGGCACTTCCTGCGCCACACCGCCGATGCGGGACCGGGGGGGCAGGGTGATTTCACCCGTATCGAGCGTCAGCTCGCCGCGGATCAGCCGGAACAGCGTGGTCTTGCCACTGCCATTGCGCCCCACGATTCCCACCTTGTGGCCCTCGGGGATGGTGGCGGTGGCGTGCTCCAGTAAGGGGCGGCCCGCGATGGAATAGGAGATGTCTGAAATCCGTAGCATGGGCGCGGGTGTGACCCGGTCGCGCGGCACTGTCAATTGGCGGGTTTTCTTTACAGGCGCTGCGTGCTAGCAGCCGCGCCAAACCAACCCCTTTTTCGGAGATCCCCCATGGCGGTTCAACGCACCTTCTCGATCATCAAACCCGATGCCACCAAGCGCAACCTGACTGGCGCGATCAATGCCAAGATCGAGGCCGCCGGCCTGCGCATCATCGCCCAGAAGCGCATTCACCTGACCCCCGCGCAGGCTGGCGTCTTCTATGCCGTGCACAAGGAACGTCCCTTCTACGGTGAACTGTGCGAATTCATGGCATCCGAGCCGGTCGTCGTGCAGGTTCTGGAAGGCGAGAACGCCATTGCCGCCTACCGCGAAGTGATGGGCGCCACCGATCCGGCCGAAGCCGCCGACGGCACCATCCGCAAGGACTTCGCCCTGTCCAAAGGCGAAAACTCGGTCCATGGCTCCGACGCGCCGGAAACCGCGGCTGAAGAGATCGCCTATTTCTTCGCTGGACTCGAGCTGGTCGGCTGAGGTCAAACCTGACCTAACATGATTTGCGGGCCGCTCTGAACTGGGCGGCCCGTTTTCTGTTCAGGCCCTGAAAAATCTTCGGGAAGATTTTTCCGCGTTACAAATTTCTTCCAGAAGAAATTTCTGGCCTGAAGAATTTTGATCCAAAATTCTTCTTCGCTCAGCGGCGCGCCCCCACACCAAGCTCATTCATCATCGCTTCGAAGGCGGAGCGGTCCGCGTCGACGCACTCGGCCTTGATCTGATCGAAGCGCCTGCGCAGCGCTGCTTTCTCATCTCCCTGGCAATCGTTCCAGGGGCGCCCCTGCAGCCCCATATGCAGCACGTAATAGGCGATGAAATGCGGGCGGCTGCCGGCACGCAGCATCGCCGCATAGGCCGCATCGGGACCTGCCCTGCGCAGGCTCTCGGCATCCGGGATACCGGCGCGTTTCAGGTCTTCGGCCATGGCGGGGCCGATGTTTCTGATTTCGGTCAGAGGGGTGGGCATGGGCGCGGCTCCGGTCAGGGGTCGGCCCGGATCCTATCAGATGCTGGCCCAGTCCCGGAAGGTGGCGGGCGTCTCATCCTCGCTGCTGCCCTTGCGCGGGACCGGTTGGGGGGTGG
>NZ_JASHJX010000037.1 GCF_030732985.1 Nioella sp. MMSF_3534 | reverse complement strand
GCCCCTCGCGCTCCCCGGAGTATTTGCACAAGGAGAAGGCGGGGTCTGTGCACTGGGGCAGGTGGGCTCTGCGCTGTTGAAGGTGGCCTGCGCTGCCGTGGCGACTAGGTTGCAGACAAGCAATCGGAAGGAGCGCAGGAATGGGAATGTTGGTCGACGGACATTGGGTGGATAAATGGTACGACACCAAATCCACGGACGGCGCGTTCAAACGCAGCGAGGCGCAGTTTCGCAACTGGGTGACCGCTGATGGCGCGCCCGGCCCCACCGGCGAAGGCGGCTTCAAGGCTGAAAGCGGCCGCTATCATCTCTATGTCAGCCATGCCTGCCCCTGGGCCAACCGCACGATGATTTTCCGCAGTCTGAAAGGACTTGAAGACCATATCGACGTGTCTGTCGTGCATCCCGACATGCTGTCGGACGGCTGGACCTTCTCGGATGACTTTCCCGGTGCGACAGGTGACCGGCTGTTCGGCTCGGACTTCGCCCGCGACATCTACCTGCGCGCCAAACCCGACATGACGGGTCGCGTGACCGTGCCGATCCTGTGGGACAAGGACCGCGATACCATCGTTTCGAACGAAAGCGCCGAGATCATCCGCATGTTCAATACGGCCTTTAACGGAATCACCGGGGATAGGCAGGATTTCCACCCGGACGCTCTGCAGGATCAGATCGACGGGCTGAATACGCGGATCTATGACGCGGTGAATAACGGGGTCTACAAAGCGGGCTTCGCCACGTCGCAGCAAGCCTATGACAGCGCCGTTCATACGCTCTTCGAGGCGCTGGACTGGATCGAGGATATCCTGTCACGGAACCGCTATCTGACAGGCGACAGCATCACCGAGGCCGATTGGCGGCTGTTCCCCACCATTGCCCGGTTCGACGCGGTCTATCACCAGCATTTCAAGTGCAACCGGGTGCGGATCATCGACTATCCGAACCTGTGGGGATGGGCGCGGGAGCTTTACCAATGGCCCGGTATCCGGGACGTGGTGCATTTCGACCATTTCATCCGCCACTACCACTACAGCCACGACAGCATCAATCCGCATCGGATCATTCCAATCGGGCCCCAGATCGACTGGGACACCCCGCATGGGCGAGAGGCATTGCGGGCGGCCTGAAAATCGGGTTGAACCGTTCCCGGCGAACAGGGGACGGCGATGACCGGGATCGAAGGCAAACGCGATCATGGCGGCGGGGTGGACGGCGCGGTTGCCCGCTATGGCGGCACGCGGGCGGATTGGATCGACCTGTCGACCGGGATCAACCCCCTGCCCTACCCGGTGCCGGACTTTCCCGCCGATGCCTGGACGGCGCTGCCAGATAGGGCGGCATTCGACGCGCTTTACACGGCGGCGCGGGCGTTTTGGAACGTGCCGGATGGGGCAGGCATTCTCGCCGCGCCCGGCGCGTCTGCCCTGATCGCGCGCATTCCGGCGCTTGTGCCCGCTGGCCGGGTCCACATCCCCGCCCCCACCTATAACGAGCACTGGGCGGCCTTCCGCGCCCATGGCTGGCAGGCGGATGAGGGCGGGGCGCTGGTCGTGGTCCACCCCAACAATCCCGATGGCCGGGTCTGGAGCGCGGCAGAGCTGGAGGGCGACCGCCCCCTGACGGTGATCGACGAAAGCTTTGGCGACGTGATGCCGGGGCAGAGCCTCGTCCATATGGCGGAGCGTCCGGGCGTGATCGTGCTGAAGAGCTTTGGCAAGTTCTGGGGGCTGGCGGGGTTGCGGTTGGGCTTTGCCATTGCGCGGCCCGAAACGATTGACCGGCTGGCCGAAATGATCGGGCCATGGGCGGTGTCCGGTCCGGGGCTGGCGACCGGCGCTGCTGCGCTGCGCGATCGGGATTGGGCTGGGGCGACCCGCACACGGCTGGCCCGCGATGCGGAGCGGCTGGATTCTTTGATGACAAGCGCGGGGGCTACAGTGGCAGGTGGCACAACGCTCTTCCGCCTATACGATGTGGGCGAGGCGGCGGTCTGGCAGGACCGACTGGCACAGCACCATATCTGGAGCCGGATTTTCCCCTATTCCGACCGCTGGCTCAGACTTGGCCTGCCGGGACCGGACGCCCATTGGGCACGACTTGAAGAGGCCCTGTCATGACCGCCTGGCTGCTGCTTGGGGCCATGGCGCTGGATGCCGTGATGGGAGAGCCGCGCTGGCTCTGGTCGCGGATGCCGCATCCCGCCGTGCTGATGGGGCGGGTGATCGGCTGGTGTGACGCGGAATTCAACCGGTTCCCCCGGTGGGACAACGGCATTCTGGTCGTCATGGGGCTGGTCGCCGGGGCGGGCCTTTTGGGCGCGGTGATCGAGGCGCTGCCCTTGGGCTGGCTCTGGTCCCTGATCTGGGCGGCGATCCTGCTGGCGCAGAAGAGCCTTGTGCAGCATGTGCAGGCGGTGGCCGACGGGCTGCGCTATGGCGTGGGCGAGGGGCGGCGTGCTGTTGCGATGATCGTGGGGCGTGATACCAGTGGCATGGATGAGCCCGCCGTGGCGCGGGCCGCGATTGAAAGTGCCGCCGAGAACTTCTCGGACGGGGTCATCGCGCCCGCCTTCTGGTACCTCATTGGCGGGTTGCCGGGCATCCTGATCTACAAAGTGGTGAACACCGCCGATTCCATGATCGGCTATCGCACGCCGCGGCATGAAGATTTCGGATGGGCCGCGGCGCGTCTCGATGATGTGCTGAACTGGATTCCAGCACGCATCACCGCGGGGCTGATTGCGCTGGCCTTCTGGTCGGAACGCGCGGTGGACGTGATCCGCCAGGACGCGCGGCTGCACCGGTCGCCCAATGCGGGATGGCCAGAGGCCGCGATGGCGGGGGTGCTGGATGTGGCCCTGTCCGGCCCGCGCAGCTATCACGGGGAGACGCGGGACTTTCCTTGGGTCAATGGCAGCGGTGCGCGGGAGATCGGGGTGGCGGAGGTCGATGCCTCCATATCCGTGCTCTGGCGGGTCTGGGCGGCGTTTGGCGCGGTCACACTGGTGCTTGCCCTGTTCTGAGCGCCTGTTAATCTCTCGCCCAACAACAGCCACAGGATTTTCCCATGCGACTGATTTCAGCGACCCTTCTGACCCTTGTCCTTTCCACCGCCGCCCATGCGCAACAATGTGGCGGCAGTTTTTCAGCCTTCGTCGACGGGCTGCGGCAGGAGGCCCTGCGCAACGGCCACTCCGCGCAAAGCGTCAACGCGTTCTTCAACGGCGTAAGCCAGGATCAGGCCACGCTGAATGCCGACCGGCGGCAAGGGATCTTTGCCACCCCGTTCGTCGAATTTTCGCGCCGCCTGATCAGCCAGAACCGGATCAACAACGGCCGCGCCAATGCCGAACGCTATCGCAGCGTCTTCGACCGGATGGAGCGGGAGCTGGGTGTAAGCCGTGGCGTGTTGCTGGCCTTCTGGGCCTTCGAGACCGATTTCGGTGCCTTCCAGGGCGACTACAACACGGTGAATTCGCTGGTCACGCTGGCCCATGACTGCCGCAGGCCCGAGCTGTTCCGCCCGCAGGTCTTCGCGGCGCTCGACCTGTTCGAATCCGGCGATCTGGACCCGCGCCGCACCACCGGGGCCTGGGCCGGTGAGATCGGCATGGTGCAGATGCTGCCCGAGGATATCCGTGACCGGGGTATCGACGGCGATGGTGACGGGCATGTGGATTTGCAGAACTCTGCCGCTGACGCGCTGATGTCCGGCGCCAACATGCTGCGCAGCCTTGGCTGGCAGGCGAACCAGCCCTGGCTGGTGGAGATCGAAGTGCCCTCGGATTTCGACTGGTCGCTCTCCGGGCTGGAGACCACGCGGCGCGTGTCGCAATGGCAGCAGATGGGCATTCGCGGGCGCAATGGATCGCTGACGAATACGGGGCTTCAGGCTTCCATCGTGGCACCGCAGGGGCGGAACGGTCCGCTCTTCATGGCCTATCCGAATTATTCCGTGTTGTTCGAGTGGAACCAGAGCTTTGTCTACGTGACCACGGCCGCCTATTTCGCCACGCGGCTGGAAGGCGCGCCGGTCTATGACGCGGGCAATCCCGACCCGGGCCTCGACCAGACCCAGATGCGGCAATTGCAGCAGCGGCTGACCGCCTTGGGTCATGACGTGGGCGGAATCGACGGCATCTTGGGTGCACGCACCCGCGCAGCTGTGCAGGCGGAACAGGAACGTCTTGGGATGCCCGCCGATGCCTGGCCCACGACGGAATTGCTGCGCAGGCTGTAATCCGGTTTCGCCGACTGCGTCGTCGACCCGCGAGCGGCCCTCCTCAACCCCCGGCTGACGCCGGAGGCCTCGTCGGTCCGCGTTGCCACGGAAGAATGCCGGGTCCGGTCATCAGATCTAACTGCGGTGAAGGCGGTTGGTGCGGGATGCCTCCGGCGGAGGTATTTGGCCCAAGATGAAAGGGCGGTCAGTATAAGGGGGATAGCCTGCTCAGGCGCTTTTAGCCTGCCATCAGGCGACCATCTGTTCGGCCTTCTTGAGATCCACCGATACCAGCTGGCTGACACCTTGTTCGGCCATGGTCACCCCGAAGAGGCGGTCCATCCGGCTCATCGTCACCGCGTGGTGGGTGATGATCAGGAATCGGGTATCGGTCTGGCGGGTCATCTCGTCCAGCAGATCGCAGAAGCGGGTGACATTGGCGTCATCAAGCGGTGCGTCGACCTCATCCAGCACGCAGATGGGGGCTGGATTGGCCAGGAAGACGGCAAAGATCAGCGCCAGCGCCGTCAGAGTCTGTTCGCCGCCTGACAGAAGGGAGAGCGTCGACAGCTTCTTGCCCGGCGGTTGGCAGAGGATCTCCAGCCCGGCCTCCAGCGGGTCGTCGCTTTCAACCAGCACCAGCTTGGCCTCGCCGCCGCCGAAGAGATGGGTGAAGAGCATGGCGAAATTGCTGTTCACCTCTTCGAATGCGGCCAGCAGGCGTTCGCGGCCTTCGCGGTTGAGGCTGGAAATACCGCCGCGCAGCTTGCGGATGGCTTCCTCAAGGTCGACCTTCTCGGCGGCCAGCGTGTCGCGTTCCTCAGTCACTTCGCGGGCGTCTTCCTCGGCCCGCAGGTTCACGGCCCCGAGCGCGTCGCGCTGACGGCGCAGGCGCATCACATCGGCCTCTATGCTGTCAACCGAGGGCATCCGCTCGGGATCTGCACCAAGTTGCTCCAGCAGTTTTGCGGGCCCCACCTCCATATCTTCCTCGATCCGGTCGGCGGCGGCCTCCAGCACCTCGGCGGCACTGTCGCGGCGGGCTTCGGCACGGGCGCGGGATTCGCGGGCGTCAGAGGCTGCGCGTTCGGACTCGCGTTCCGCCTGCACCGCCTCTCGCAGACGGGTTTCGCCAAGCGCCAGCGCGTCGGTGGCGGCCTTGCGGCGGGTCTCTGCGGTGTCGATCGTGTCGGCCAGCTGATCCTTGCGGGCAACGATCTGGTCAGGGGCTTTCTGCGCCGCTTCAAGCTCCACCTCGGCGAAGCCTTTGCGGTTCTCCAGCTCCTTGATGCGGGTCGCGGCGTTGTCGAGCCGCTTTTGCCAGGTCGAGACCTCTTCCGAGATCCGGGTCAGGCGGCTGTCGCGCGC
The DNA here is from genome assembly GCF_030732985.1 of Nioella sp. MMSF_3534. GTDB lineage: Bacteria > Pseudomonadota > Alphaproteobacteria > Rhodobacterales > Rhodobacteraceae > Nioella. The sequence continues at coordinate 41,949 of NZ_JASHJX010000037.1, read as the reverse complement.
CTCGCCCGCGCGTTTCAGTTCGCCATGGGCGGTGCGGGCTGCCAGCAGGGAAGAGCGGGCGGTTTCCACCTCGGCGCGGGCGTCTTCCACGCGGGCGCGGGCGGTATCCAGGTCATCCAGTTCAGACCGGGCGCGGGTGGCATCGGCAAGGGTCTGGCGGGCGGCTTCTGCCTCTTCCCCGTGGCGTTCGGCGGCCTGGCGCAGGGTTTCGAGACGGCCTTCGAGGATATTGCGGTCGGCTTCGGTCCGCGAAAAGGCGCGGCTGGCATCGGCCATCTGCTGATCGGCGGCGCGGCGGGCGGCGCGGGCCTGTTTGTCGGCTTCGGTCAGCGCGGCCAGCCGGTCGGCATTGGCCCGGTGGCTGGTGCGGGCGCGATCCACGGCGATGGCGGCGCGTTCCAGTTCCGCTGACATGTCGTTCAGTTTGTTGACCTGCTCCAGCCTGCGCGCGGCGGAGGAGGAGCTGTCAGCCGCGGCGAGCGCGAAGCCATCCCACCGGAACAGATCGCCAGCACGGGTGACCAGCCGTTGACCGGGCAGCAACTGCGGTTGCAGGCGCGGGCCTTCGCCGTTCTGCAACACACCCACCTGGCGCAGACGACGCGCCAGAACCGGCGGCGCATCCACATATTCGGCCAGCGACACGACACCGGCAGGCAAGGGCTGTGGCGTGTCGTATTGCGGCAGGGTGGTCCAGCCGGTGCCCTCCTCGGCCTCGGGGGCCTTCAGGTCATCGGCCAGCGCTGCGCCAACGGCGGCCTCGTATCCCGGGGCAACCCGCACACGGTCGAGCAGCTGATTGCGCCCGCCGCGTTCGCGTTCCAGCAGTTTCGACATCGCCCGAACCTCGGCGTCGAGCGTGTTCCACTCGCCCTCGGACTCGGCCAGAACCGACCGTGCCTCGGCCTCGTGCGTTTGCGCGTCGGACCTTGCGGCTTCGGCCTCGGTCAGGGTTTCTTCGGCGCGGGCGGACAGATCGGTGGCGCGGGCAAGGGCGGCTTCGGCCTCCTCGTGTTCCTGCGCCAGTGTGGCCAGCCGTGCCTCTGCCTGATCGGCTTCGGCGCGGGCTTTCTCGGCCTCGGTCCCGTGGCGGTCGGCGGCGCGGGCGCTATCATCGACCAGCCGTTGCGCCGACTGGTGACGGGCGGCAAGGCGGGCGGCCTCTTCGGTCAGGCTGGCATGGACGGTTTCCTGTTCGGCCAGCGCCGTGGTCGCGGCGTCGACCGCTTCCAGAGCCGCGCTCAGGGCGTCCTCATGGCCTTCCCCGGCGACCCGCAAGTCCTCGGCCTCGCGTTCCAGCGTCTCGATGGTGCTGCCCGCATCGGCGTTCAGGCTGCCCTCTCGCGCAAGATCCTTTGCCAGCTGCGCGATGCGGTTGGTCAGGGTCTCGATGGCACGCCGCGCGCGAGCTTCTTCCTCGTTCAGCGCGTTGCGCTCAACGGTCACGCGCTGCAACAGCGCGGCGGCAATCGCCTCTTCCTCGCGCAGGGGCGGCACGGCCTCCTCCGCCGTTTCGCGTGCCTTTGCGGCCTCGCGCGCGGCGGTTTCGGCGCGGGCGGCTGCGGTGATCGCGTCGCGCAGGGCGGCTTCGGCCTCGGCCCGCGCATCATCGGCCTCTTTCCAGCGGCGATAGAGCAACAGCCCCTCGGCCTGCCGCAACTCCCCGCCAATCTCGCGGTAGCGCGCGGCCTGTTTGGCCTGCCGGGCCAGTGCGCCCAACTGGCCGTTCAGCTGATCGAGCACGTCCTCGACCCGCGCGAGGTTGGTTTCCGCGCCTTTCAGCTTCAACTCGGCCTCGTGCCGCCGCTGGTAGAGCCCGGAGATCCCCGCCGCCTCTTCCAGAATGCGCCGCCGCGCCTTGGGCTTGGCGTTGATCAGCTCCGAGATCTGCCCCTGCCGCACCAGTGCGGGCGAATGCGCCCCGGTGGAGGCATCGGCGAACAGCATCTGCACGTCACGCGCGCGCACATCCTTGCCATTGGTCTTGAAGGCAGACCCGGCATCGCGGGTGATCCGGCGGATGATCTCAAGATTGTCGGTATCGTTGAAACTGGCGGGCGCCAGCCGTTCAGTATTGTCGATGGTCAGCGCGACCTCGGCAAAGTTCCGGGCGGGGCGGGTGGAGGCGCCTGCGAAGATCACATCCTCCATGCCAGAGCCGCGCATTGCCGTGGGGCGGTTTTCGCCCATGACCCAACGAAGCGCTTCCAGAAGGTTGGATTTGCCGCAGCCATTGGGGCCCACAACGCCGGTCAGCCCATCCGCGATGATCAGATCGGTCGGATCGACAAAGCTTTTGAAACCGTTGAGCCTGAGCCGCGAAAACCGCACGTGCCTGCCTGTTCTTGTTGATTCCCGTTTGGGCAAGTGTCCGGCAGTCAACGCGCATGAGTCAACGTTCAGCCCCACGATATGGCGGGTTTCGGCGCATTATCCACAAGATATATGCGTTTTGCCGCCTAACCACAGTCCAGATCTGCGCGCATCACAGCCACATCCCCCCGCAGGCTGTACTCGATCACGCGGCAGCCGCTAACCGCTTCCATGGCTTGCACCGCCCTTGGATAGACGGAGCCGATCGAGGGGTTGGGCATCATGTTGGTGCGGATCGCTTCGACCCGTTCGCCCCTGACCCGAACGGTGAAATCGACCCCCTCCACGGTGATCCGCGTTGCATCGGCCCCCATCATCGCCGGGGCGGGGCTGTCACAGGCGGCAAGCAGCATAAGCAGGGGAAAGATTGTCATCTTCATACGCTCAGTCTTGGGCCGGGGTGGTTAACAGCGGGTAAACGGGGTGCGACACCTTGGTAGTTAACAAAGTCAACTTTAATGTTGCGACTCGCCCCTTGGCCGCGTACTTAGTTGCCAATGTCAATTAAAGGAGTGCCAGAGATGACCGTCGCCGCAAACCGCTATTCGCCGCTATATTTCCTCGCCTCGCTTGGCGCGGGCGGCCTCACCGTTACGTTCTTCATGTGGCTGATGTTCTGGGTTCCGCATACCGGCCGTCCGGTTCCGATCTTTGAAGATGCATGGCCGCTGCTGACCGGCGGCACCCTGATGCAACAGGCGATGATCCTCGGTGCCTGGGCCGGGATCGCCATTTTTGGTTTCCTCAACCTCAAGCTTCTGGCCTTCAACCTGCGCCGCTTCTCCGAATTCCGCCGCTCGGACGCCTATGAAACCTTCGCACGGTCCAACGCGGGCAGCCAGGTTCTGGCGATGCCTCTGGCGCTGGCCATGTCCGTGAACGCCATGTTCATTCTCGGCCTGACCTTCGTTCCCGGCCTGTGGAATATCGTCGAGTACCTGTTCCCCGCCGCACTGGTCGCTTTCCTTGCCATCGGCTGGATCGCCTTCAGGGAACTGGGTCACTTCATCAAGGAACGCCTGCATTCCGGTGGCTTCGACTGTTCCGCCAACAATAGCTTTGCCCAGATGCTGCCCGCCTTTGCCCTAGCGATGATCGGCGTGGGCCTTGCCGCCCCGGCCGCCATGTCCGGTGCCACCCTGACCGTGGGTGTCAGCCTGGTGCTGTCCACCTTCTTCATCACCACCGCCATCATCCTGGCCCTGATCGTGCTGGTCATGAGCGTGCGGTCGATGCTGGAACACGGCGTCAATGTCGAGGCAGCCCCGACCCTGATGGTTGTGATCCCGCTGATGACCGTGATCGGCATCGCCCTGCTGCGTCAGAACCACGGGCTGCACACCACCTTCGAGGCCCATGGCACCGCCGCCGACACGCTGATGCTGCTGACCCGGCTGCTGTCTGTCGAGGTGATCTTCGCCCTCTTCGGTCTCGCCGTGCTGTCCCGCGTGGGCTACGTCGCCCGCTTCGTGACCGGGTCCGAAACCTCTGCCGGGTCCTATGCGCTGGTCTGTCCCGGTGTCGCCCTTTCGGTGATGACCCACTTCTGGCTGAACAAGGGTCTGGTCGCCGCTGGCATCGTCACCAAGTTCTCGGTTGCCTACTGGGCCATCTCGGGCATCGCCGTGGCGCTGCAACTGGGCATGATCATCCTGGTCTGGATGCTGGCCCGCAAGCACTTCGCCCCCGCCCCGAAAGGCGCCGTTCCCGCCTGATCCCTTCGTCAGACCCATCTGGAAAACCCCGGTCTCCAGCGGCCGGGGTTTTTCGTTTTCCGCACGCTTCTTGACCGATTGGCCACAATAATCGGTTTGAATCCGCTTGCGAATCAGTCCGCTGGTTGAGACAGCCCCGCTCGAATGCTATCTTGGCCATATCCCGGCGCCGGGGATCTTCGGCGTATTGTGAAGGAGGACCACGTCCTGACTGGACCTGTTCAAGCAGCCACCACCGGGGCTGCACCAGTGGCGCAGATGACGCGCCCGACCAAAGACCTGACAAGCGACACCCTGCTTGCCGAGGTTCTTGCATCCCTTGACGACGACAAAGCGGAAGAGATCGTCCAGATCGACCTGCGCGGAAAGACCCAGATGGCGGATCACATGGTCATCGCCTCCGGTCGCTCCTCGCGCCAGGTGGCGGCGATCTCCGAAAAGCTTGTCGCGCGGCTGAAGGAAACCTTCGGGCTGACCGCCCGGATGGAAGGCAAGGACACCGGCGATTGGGTGTTGATCGACACGGGCGATGTGATCGTCCATGTCTTCCGCCCCGAAGTGCGGGAGTTCTACCAGCTTGAAAAGATGTGGCTGCCCGCCGGCAGCGTCTGATCTTTCATGCGGGTTTCCTTATGCGTTGTGGGCCGGCTTCGGGCCGGGCCAGAGGCTGATCTTGTATCCGACTACCTGACACGGTTCGACCGCACGGGCCGCGCGCTTGGCCTTGGGCCTGCCCGCGTGGTGGAGGTCGAGGACAAGAAGGGCGGCGGCAAACCGGCAGAGGCCGAGCTGCTGCGCAAGGCGATCCCCACGGGCGCGGTCATCTGCGCGCTGGATGAACGCGGGCGGGTGATGTCCTCGCCCGACTTCGCGGGGGCACTGGCCAAACGCCGGGACCAGGGCGCGCAGGACATGGCCTTCGTGATCGGCGGTGCCGACGGGCTCGACCCCGCGCTGGTGGATCAGGCCGACATGGTGCTGAGCTTCGGCCAGATGGTCTGGCCCCATATGCTCGCCCGCGTGATGTTATCCGAGCAACTTTACCGCGCCGCGTCCATTCTGGCGGGCAGCCCTTATCATCGGGTGTAAACCGGTCCGAGCTGGCCTGCGCCTCCAAGGCTCCCTCAATCAACCCGAGGCTGCACGCATTGGATACGAAAAAACCGCGCCGGAAGAAGGGGCGCGGTTTATCCATGATACTGCCTTACAAGGCCAAAAGACGACTCACCTACTCCCGCACCAGCTTCTCATAGCCTTCCGCGATCTCGCGGGCGATGGCGCCGACCTCGAAGTTGTAGTCGCCGATTTGGCCTACGGGTGTGACCTCCGCCGCCGTACCGGTCAGCCAGCATTGCTGGAAGCCCTCCAGTTCCTCGGGCATGATGTGGCGTTCGTGCACCTTGATCTGGCGGTCCTTCAGCATGCCCACGACAGTCTGGCGGGTCAGGCCATTCAGGAAGCAATCGGGCAGCGGCGTGTGCACTTCGCCATCCTTGACGAAAAAGATATTGGCCCCGGTCGCCTCGGCCACATAGCCGCGATAGTCGAACATCATGGCGTCGGAACAGCCCTTTGCCTCTGCCGCGTGCTTGGACAGGGTGCAGATCATGTAAAGACCGGCGGCCTTGGCGTGGCTGGGGATCGTCTCGGGCGAGGGGCGTTTCCACTTGGAAATGTCCAGCTTGGCGCCCTTCATTTTCGCGTCGCCATAGTAAGCGCCCCATTCCCAGGCGGCGATGGCCAGCCGAACGGGGTTCTTGGCAGAGGCCACGCCCATATCCTCTCCCGCGCCACGCCACGCAACAGCACGCACATAGGCGTCAGTCAGGCCATTCGCTGTCAGAACTTCCTGCTTGGCGGCTTCGATTTCATCCACCGTATAGGGGATCTGGAAATCGAGCTGCCCGGCAGAGAAATGCAGACGTTCCGAATGCAGGCGGCTTTTGAAGATCTTGCCGTTATAGGCGCGCTCGCCCTCGAACACGGACGAGGCGTAGTGCATCGCATGGGTCAGAATATGCACATTCGCATCCCGCCAGGGGATGAGTTTGCCATCCATCCAGATGGTTCCGTCGCGATCGTCGTAAGCAGCGCCCATTGTGTTCACCTTCGGCAGGGGTCTTGGCATTTTAGGTTTGTTGCGCAAAATACGTCCGAACCGGACATAAAATTACGCAAAACCGGGCATTCGGTAACAATTGATTCTTGGAAAGTCAACAAGGCTGACATAAAGTCGGGCAAAAGGCGACAAGACCCCGGGGGGAACGCATTTCATGGCCGAACGCGGCGCGGCACAGTCTTCTGCAAGCAGCGGGGAAAGCCTGCTTTTTCTGACCGACGAGCAGCTTCGGCGCGGGATCGAGGCGATGTTCTTCGCCTATCGCGGGTTCACCGCCGACCCGGACCGCATTCTTGAAAACCACGCATATGGGCGCGCCCATCACCGGGCGATCCACTTCATCAACCGCAGCCCCGGCACCACGGTAAACAATCTGCTGGCCATTCTGGGCGTCACCAAGCAGTCGCTGAACCGGGTGCTGCGCACACTGGTCGAGGACGGCCTTGTCGAAAGCCGCGTCGGCACCCGCGACAAACGCGAACGTCACCTGTACCTGACCGAACAGGGCATTTCGCTGGAACGTGAATTGTCCGAGGCACAACGCACCCGGATGCGGGCTGCCTATCGTGCTGCCGGACCCGACGCAGTGGCGGGTTTCCGCACGGTGCTGGAACAGATGATGGACCCGGAACTTCGCCATCATTACTTTTCCAACACCGAGGGAGGCGCATGACAGATCCGGCAGCCCATCTTCTGATCGTCGACGATGATGAGCGCATTCGCGGTCTTCTCCAGAAGTTCCTGATTCGCAACGGCTTCATCGTCAGTGCCGCCCGTGATGCGGCCCATGCGCGCCGGCTGCTGGAAGGCTTGGAATTCGACCTGATCGTGCTGGATGTGATGATGCCCGGCGAAGACGGGATCAGCCTGACCAAGGCTTTGCGCGAAAAGCTGACGACCCCGATCATGCTGCTCACGGCGAGGGGCGAGGCCAGCGACCGGATCACCGGGCTGGAAGCCGGGGCCGATGACTACCTGCCGAAACCGTTCGAGCCGCGCGAATTGCTGCTGCGGATCAACGCCATCCTGCGGCGCGTTCCAAGCGTGTCCGAAACGCAATCGGCCCCCAAGATGCTGCATCTGGGGCCGATCCGATACGACCTTGAACGGGGTGAAATGTGGCAGGGGCAAACCCCCATTCGCCTGACCGCAACCGAGTCTGCGCTGATGCGCATCTTCTCTGCCTGTCCGAACGAACCCGTCAGCCGCACACAGCTGGTCGAGGATCTGGGCCGCGACAAGGGCGTGGGCAGCACCACCAGCCAGGAACGCGCCGTCGATGTGCAGATCACCCGCCTGCGCCGCAAGATAGAGGCCGACCCGAAACAGCCGCGCTACCTGCAAACGGTGCGCGGCGCGGGCTACATGCTGGCCCCCGACTGAGGATATCCATGACCCTGCTTTTCACGAATGACGCGGGCCTGCGCCACCAGATGCCGCTTGGCCACCCGGAACAGATCGCGCGGCTGAAACACGTGATCCGCGCGCTGTCCGCGCCCGAATTTGCCGCGCTCGACCGGCGAGAGGCCCCCATGGCGGAAGAGGCCGACCTGCTGCTCGCCCATCCCGAAAGCCATGTCACCGCGATCCGAGAGGCCGCGCCGCAGGACGGGCTGGTCGCGCTCGACCCCGATACCTCCATGTCGCCCGCCACGTGGGAGGCCGCCCTGCGCGGCGTCGGCGGCTGCCTTGCCGCCGTCGATGCGGTGCTTGCAGGTGAGGCGAAAAACGCCTTCGTCGCCACGAGGCCCCCGGGCCATCACGCCGAAAAGACCCGCGCCATGGGGTTTTGCATGTTCGGCAATGTCGCCATCGCCGCAAAACATGCGCTGGACCGGCACGGTCTTGCCCGCGTCGCTATCGTCGATTTCGACGTGCACCATGGCAACGGCACACAGGATCTTTTGTGGGATGAGTCCCGCGTTCTTTTCATCTCCTCCCACCAGATGCCGCTTTATCCCGGCACGGGTGCCGCCCATGAACGCGGCGCGCATGGCAATATCTTGAACGTGCCGCTTTCGCCGGGGTCCGACGGGGACACCATGCGCTCCATCTACGGCTCGCGCCTGTTCCAGCGGCTGCGCGACTACCAGCCGGAGCTGATCATCCTCTCCGCCGGGTTCGATGCCCATGCCGACGATCCGCTGGCCAATCTCAACTGGACGACCGAGGATTTCGCATGGCTCACGCGCGAGCTTTGCGCCGTCGCGGATGACGTCTGCGGCGGGCGGCTCGTGTCGTCGATGGAAGGCGGCTACAACCTCGACGCACTGGCGGAGTCCGTTGCCGCCCATGTGACCGAACTGATGGGGGCATAGGTGGCCACCGGGCTTGTCACACATCCCGATTGCCTCGCGCATGTGACGCCCGCCCATGTCCATGAACAGCCCGCCCGGCTGGCGCTTGTGTTGCGGGCGCTCGAAGGGCTGCCGCTCTTCCGCTACGCCGCCCCGTTGGCTAGTGATGACAGCATCCTGACGCTGCACACGCCTGCCTATCTCGACCACATCCGCGCCAGTGTTCCCGATGAAGGCTTCACCATGATGGACCCGGACACGGATGAGGAAACCTTCCTGTCCCCGTCGTCCCTGCCCGCGCTTTACCGCGCCGTTGGCGGGGTTCAAAAGGCTATCGACCTAGTTCTATCCGGCGAACTGACCAACGCCTTCGCCGCGGTGCGCCCGCCGGGCCACCATGCCGAACAGGAACTGCCCATGGGGTTCTGTTTCTTCGGCAACGTGGCGCTTGGCGCGAAATACGCGCTGGATCATCACGGGCTTGCCCGCGTGGCCATCGTCGATTTCGACGTGCATCACGGCAATGGCACACAGGCCCTGCTGTGGGACGACCCCCGCGCTTTGGTGATCACCTCGCAGCAAATGCCGCTCTGGCCCGATACCGGCGACGTGTCAGAGACCGGCGCGCATGACAACGTGGTCAACGTGCCGCTCGCCCCCGGCACCGGCGGCAAGGCGATGCGCGAAGCCTATGAAGCGCGCGTCTTCCCGAGGCTGGAGGCGTTTCGCCCCGACCTGCTGCTGATCTCGGCGGGATTCGACTGCCATGCCGCCGACCCCTTGTCCGATCTCGCATGGGTCGAGGAGGATTACGAGTGGCTCACGCAGCGGCTTTGCGATATCGCTGACAGGCATTGCGGCGGCCGCATGGTCTCGACTCTCGAAGGCGGCTATGATCTCACCGCCCTTGCGGCCTCGGCTGCCACCCATGTGCGCGTTTTGACGGAGAGAAGCGGATGAGCGACCAGAAAAAGATCGAGGAAATGAGCTTCGAGGAAGCAATCCGGGAACTGGAAACCGTGGTCGGTCAGCTCGACCGGGGTGACGTGGCGCTGGAAGATTCGATCAAGCTTTACGAACGCGGCGCGCAGCTGAAAGCCCGGTGCGAGGCCAAGCTGAAGGAGGCCGAGGAAAAGGTCGCGCAGATCACGCTCGATGCCAACGGGGAACCCACGGGGGCAAAGCCGGTCGAGGGGCTCTGACCCTTGTTCGAACAGCAGTTGAAAGACGCGCAGGACGCGATTGCGCGCGCCCTTTCGGACCGCATGGCGCGGCTCGGGTCAGACCGCGTGGCCGAGGGGATGCGCTACACCACGACAGGCGGCAAACGGCTGCGCGGATTCCTGGTGCTGGAAACGGCGCGGCTGACCGGGGGCGATGCTGGGGCGGCGATGCAGGCGGCCTGCGCCGTCGAATGCATCCACGCCTACAGCCTTGTGCATGATGACCTGCCCTGCATGGACGATGACGATTTGCGCCGGGGCCTGCCGACCGTTCACAGGAAATGGGACGAGGCGACGGCGGTTCTGGTGGGCGACGCGCTGCAAAGTTTTGCGTTCGAACTGCTGGCCGATCCCGCAACGGGTGACGCCGATCAGCGGGCAGAGCTTGTCTTGACCCTTGCCCGCGCCTCTGGCCCGCAGGGCATGGTTCTGGGGCAGGCGCAGGACATCGCGGCAGAAACGGCAGCAAGCCCCCTGACCCTTGACCAGATCACCGAATTGCAGGCCAACAAGACCGGCGCGCTGCTGGAATGGCCGGTGGTCGCGGGGGCAATCCTTGGCCGGGCCGACCCCGCCCCCCTGCGGCGCTATGCGCGGGCCGTGGGCCTTGCCTTTCAGATCGCCGACGACATCTTGGATGTAGAGGGCGATGCCGAGAAGGCCGGCAAGGCGCTGCGCAAGGATGCCGAAGCGGGCAAGGCGACCTTCGTCTCACTGCTTGGGCTGGAGGGAGCGAAGGCCCGCGCGCAGGCGCTGATTGACGAGGCCGAGGCGGCGTTGGCCCCCTACGGCTCTGACGCGGAAACCTTGCGGGAACTGGCCCGCTTCGTTATCGCCCGTGACCAGTAACCGAATTCGGAGAGCCACATGAGCGACCGCCCCGACACGCCGCATCTGGACCGGATCCATTCCCCGGCCGATCTGCGCGGGCTGCCGGTGTCTGATCTGCGCCGCGTGGCCGACGACCTGCGCACCGAAACCATCGCCGCCGTCAGCCAGACCGGCGGGCACCTGGGTGCGGGGCTTGGGGTGGTGGAACTGACCGTCGCGCTGCATGCGGTGTTCGATACGCCGCGCGACAAGGTGATCTGGGACGTCAGCCACCAGTGTTACCCCCACAAAATCCTGACCGGGCGGCGCGAGGCGATGCCGACCCTGCGCAAGAAGGGGGGCCTGTCGGGCTTCACCAAGCGCAGCGAGTCGCCCTATGACCCGTTCGGTGCCGCGCATAGCTCCACCTCGATTTCGGCGGCATTGGGCTTTGCGATGGCGCGTGAGCTTGGCGGCGTGATCGAGACCGGGCTTGGCGATGCGATTGCCGTGATCGGGGATGGCGCGCTGACCGGGGGCATGGCCTTCGAGGCGCTGAACAATGCCGGTCATCTGGGCAAGCGGCTGATCGTGATCCTGAATGACAATGAGATGAGCATTGCGCCCCCGACCGGCGCGCTGTCCTCCTACCTGTCGCGGCTCTATGCCGGGGCCCCGTTCCAGGAGCTGAAATCGGCCGCCAAGGGCGCGGTGTCGCTGCTGCCCGAACCCTTCCAGGAAGGCGCGCGGCGGGCGAAAGAGCTGCTGAAAGCGGCCACCGTGGGCGGGACTTTGTTCGAGGAACTGGGCTTTTCCTATGTCGGCCCCATTGACGGGCATGACATGGATCAGTTGGTCTCCGTTCTGCGCACCGTGAAGGCGCGCGCCGACGGGCCGATCCTGATCCATGCGATCACGAAGAAGGGCAAAGGCTTTCGCCATGCGGAGGGGCATGCCGACCGGGGCCATGCCCGCGCGCCCTTTGACATGGTGACCGGAGAGCAGCGCAAGGCGCCCTCGAATGCGCCGAGTTACACCAAGGTCTTCGCCCAAAGCCTGATCCGCGAGGCGGAGCTGGACGACAAGATCGTTGCAGTCACCGCCGCGATGCCGGACGGGACGGGGCTGGACCTGTTCGGAGAGCGGTTTCCGAAGCGGGTGTTTGACGTGGGCATCGCTGAACAGCACGCGGTGACCTTCTGTGCTGGCATGGCGGCGGGGGGGATGAAACCCTTCTGCACGATCTATTCGACCTTCCTGCAACGGGGCTATGACCAGGTCGTTCACGATGTGGCCATCCAGCGCCTGCCCGTCAGATTTGCTATTGATCGCGCGGGGTTAGTGGGTGCGGACGGAGCGACGCATGCGGGATCTTTCGACGTGGCGTACCTGTCGAATTTGCCCGGTTTCGTGGTGATGGCTGCAGCCGATGAGGCGGAGTTGGTGCATATGGTGGCAACCGCCGTGGCGCATGACAGCGGGCCGATCGCCTTCCGCTATCCGCGGGGCGAAGGCGTGGGCGTGGATATGCCGGAGCGCGGCGAGCCGCTGGAGATTGGCAAGGGCCGGATGATCCAGGAGGGCGCGCGGGTCGCGATCCTGTCTTTTGGGACCCGGCTGAGCGAGGTTCAAAAAGCCGCCGAGGCACTGGCTGCGCGCGGGATCACGCCGACGATTGCCGATGCGCGTTTCGCCAAGCCGTTGGATTCCGAGCTTATTCTGAAGCTTGCCGCCGACCACGAAGCGTTAATCACCATCGAGGAAGGCGCGATTGGCGGCTTTGGCAGCCATGTGGCGCAGTTGCTGGCCGAAGAGGGCGTTTTCGACCGTGGGCTGAAGTTTCGGTCCATGGTTCTGCCCGATAGTTTCATCGACCAGGCGAGCCCTGAGGATATGTACGCCACGGCAGCGATGAATGCCGAACATATCGAAGCGAAGGTGCTCGATGTGCTTGGCGTGGCGCGATTGAGTCGACAGGCGTGAGGGCCTGAAAAAGGGGGGGGCCACCCGTACACCCCCTGTACACCCCCCGTACACCGGGCGTGCATACGGAAAGCGGTTTCGCCGCGCTGGGGCGCGTCGACCGGGGAGCGGCCCTCGTCAGGCTCCTTCGGAGCCCTCCTCGGGCCGCGTTGCCACGGAAAATCGGATGGGGTGTTTCGCAAGTCTGATCGGGTGCCGACCGAAATGTCGTGATGCCTCCGGCGGAGGTATTTGGGCCAAGATGAAGGGGCCGTCTTGCGCAAGCCACGGGGGTAACGCAGACTTTCAGCGAGCCGGTAGTTAGGGGGTGGCATGCAGAGGCGCGACGTATTGACAGCGGTTGCGGCGGGCGTCGCCGGGACGTTTCTGCCGGTGGATCGGGGGATGGCCAGCGGAGCGCGGCTGACCGGCTATCTGCGGACGAACTGGAGCCGCGATCCGTTCTGCTTCGGGTCTTATTCCTACACACCGCGCGGGCTGTTTCGCGCCGCGCATCGCAGGCTGGCGGCACCGGTGGCGGGACGGATCTTTTTTGCCGGAGAGGCCGCAAACCCGGATTACGGCAGCACCGTTCACGCGGCCTATGAATCGGCGGGCCATGCGGTCGAGGCCATCGAGGAAGAGGATCTCGGGGATATTGCCGTGATCGGGGCGGGCATTGCCGGGCTGCGCACGGCGCAGATGCTTGCCGAGCTGGACTATGACGTGACGATCTACGAGGCGCGCGACCGGATTGGCGGGCGGCTATGGACGGACCGCAGCCTCGGGGTGCCGCTGGACCTTGGGGCGAGCTGGATTCACGGGATGGAGGACAATCCGCTTGTCGGTCTGGCGGAGGATGCTGGCGCGACATTGGTCGAGACCGATGGCGAGATCGTCTTTCGGCTGAGCGGCGGGGCAATGCTGGACGCGGAGGAGGTGCCGGACTGGCTGGAGGAGGTCATCTCGATCCAGCACAATGCCGGGGCACGGCGGGACCAGATCAACCTTGCCGCGTTTCGCGCCCCGACCGATTATGGCGGCGCAGAGGCGGTCATAGCCGAGGGATATGACCGGCTGGTGCCGGAACTGGCCGGGGATTACGCGCTGCTGACCGGCCATGTCCTTCAGCGGGTGACGCTGGGCGGGGGCATCCGGCTGGGGTTTGCCGATGGCAGGGAGGCGCGGCACGATGCGGTTGTTGTCACCGTGCCCCTGGGTGTCTTGCAGGCTGGGCGGATTGTCTTTGACCCGCCCTTGCCGAACACCAAGCAAGAGGCCATTGCATCGCTTGGCATGGGGGTGCTGGACAAGCTCTACCTGCAATTCGACGCGCCGTTCTGGGAGGGCGATCCGACCTGGATCGTGACCGCCGATACCGGGCTGCCGCGCGGGCAGTTCAACCAATGGCTCAACCTGATGCCTGTTCTGGGCGAGCCGATCCTGTTGGGGTTCAACGGGGCCGATGCGGCGCGGGAGCTGGCGGGGCAGGATGATGACGCGTTGGTTGATATGGCGCTGGCGGTTCTGGAGCGGGCTTATGGGCTGTAGCGGCCATATGAGCCTTGGATTCCGGGGCCGCTCGCGCTAACCGGGGGCGAGGAAACGGAGCGCCCCCATGTCCATGAACAGCTTTGGCCATCTTTTTCGAGTCACCACCTGGGGCGAGAGCCACGGGCCAGCGCTGGGCGCGACGGTGGATGGCTGCCCTCCGGGGGTGCCGGTTGAAGCGGAAGCGTTGCAGCACTGGCTGGACAAGCGCAAACCGGGGCAGAACAAGTTCACCACGCAGCGACGCGAGCCAGACCAGGTGGAGGTTCTGTCAGGCGTCTTCGAGGGTGTCAGCACCGGTACGCCCATCCAGCTGATGATCCGTAACACCGATCAGCGGTCGAAGGATTACGGCGATATTGCCGAGAAGTTCCGGCCCGGACATGCGGATATCACCTATTGGCAGAAATACGGCATCCGCGATTATCGCGGCGGCGGGCGGTCCAGTGCGCGGGAAACGGCGGCGCGGGTGGCGGCGGGCGGTGTGGCGCGCGAGGCGTTGAAGCAGCTGGTGCCGGGGCTGTCGATTACCGGCTACATGGTGCAGATGGGGCCGCATGGAATCGACCGGGACCGGTTCGACTGGGACGAGATCGAGCGCAATCCGTTCTGGACGCCCGATGCCGGGGCGGCGGCGGAGTGGGCCGACTATCTGGACGGGCTGCGCAAGACCGGTGATAGCGTCGGCGCGGTGATCGAGGTGACGGTGCGGGGGATGCCCGCGGGCCTTGGTGCGCCGATCTATGGCAAGCTGGACACCGATCTGGCGGCTGCGATGATGTCGATCAACGCGGTGAAGGGCGTCGAGATCGGCGAGGGCATGAACGCGGCCTGCCTGACCGGCAGCGAGAATGCGGATGAGATTCGCATGGGGCCGGAGGGGCCGGTTTACAGCTCGAATCACGCGGGTGGGATTCTGGGGGGCATCTCCACCGGGCAGGATGTGGTGGTGCGGTTTTCAGTCAAGCCGACCTCGTCGATTCTGACGACGCGCAAGACCATCACCAAATCTGGTGAAGATACTGAAATCATTACAAAAGGTCGCCATGATCCTTGTGTCGGCATTCGCGCGGTTCCGGTGGCCGAGGCGATGGCGGCTTGCGTGTTGCTGGATCACGTGTTGCTGCATCGTGGCCAGATTGGGGCAAACCGGGGGCAGATCGGCTAAATTTGCCCCTAATTTCTCCATTCTCCGTTGGTAGCCGTGGGGTTCACGTGACTGCCAGCGGAGAGTTCAGCGTATGCTGAAGGAGTTTTTCAGATCGGAATCGGGTGCGGTGACCACGGATTACGTGGTGCTGAGCGCGGGCGTCGTGGGCGTCGGCATTGCGGTGCTGAACTCCACGTCCACGGGCATCGAGAACCTGGCTGGTGACATCGACGCGACCCTGCGTGGGCAGATCGTGAATTCCAGCTTTGCGCGGCAGAGCTATTTCGACGATTTCGAGAACGGTGCAGGGTTCTGGTTCGGCGGCGTGACCGATGGCTCGGACGCGGCCTATGGCGGGCTTCTGGGCCCCTATGGCGGCAGCGGCGGGGCCGAGATCGTGACCCGGACCTATGACCTGATGTCGGGCTATGATGCTGCGGTGATCGAGTTTGACCTGCATGCCATCGACAGCTGGGACAATGAAGAATTCATCATGTTCGTGGACGGCAACCCGATCAGTTCCCACAATTTCAATTGGCAGTCGGACGGGGTGACGGGCAGCTGGACAACCTCGGATGGCAATTACAACGTCACGGTAGAGCCGTCCGGCGACCGTGGGCATATCGGCTATAGTTCCAGTTGGTCCGACCAGAGCTTTACCGTCCGGGTGGAAGTGACCGACCCCGGCCCGTCGATGAGTGTCGGCTTCGGGTCTACCCTGAATCAGGGTGTCTATGACGAAAGCTGGGCCGTGGACAATGTCGCCGTGACATCGACCAACGACCCCTCTGACGTCTGAGACGGATCAGCTTAGCCCCAGATCCATCAGCGACTGAATCGCCGAGCGGCTGGTTCCGGCGACGATGCGGCCCAGTTCGGCGTCGCCGCGTAGCACGACCAGGGTCGACCGGCGCGGGATATCGAGGCTTTGGGCCAGTTCGCCTCGCCCATAGGTATCCCAATCCACGCGAATGAAGCTCATTGCCGCGTCATAGGCGGGGTTCTCGGCGCGGATCGCCTCGACATGGCGTTCCTGGGTGCGGCAGGTCCCGCACCATGGGGCGAAGAAATCGACGAACAGCGTTTCGCCGGCGGCAAGGCGCTGCTGCACAAGGCCGGGCGTATAGTCGATATTGCTGGCCCCGGCACGGCCCGCCAATAACAGCGTAGCCCCGGACATGATCAATAGCTCGCGTCGGTTCATCAGGTTTCTCCCTTACAGGGCCACCGAGAGATCCTGCAGCCAATAGGGCAGGACATCGAGCAGCCAGATTTCGATTGCGTGGTGCCAGCGCAGCAGGATCGCGGTGCCGACGAGGATGAAGATGCCGCCAAGCAGCGGGTGGGATCGTTCGGCGATGGCCTGCATCAGCGCCCGGCGGCGCTGGAAGAAGGACCGCGCGCCATAGCCGAGGGCGAGGATGATGGTGGACACGCCAAGGGCAAAGAACACCATGATCGCTGCAGCGCGGCCAATTTGTTCACCAGCACTGGCCAGCGCGATGGCGCCACCAAGGGTAGGGCCGACACAAGGCGACCAGACAGCGCCAAGCAGCGCACCGCCAATCGCTTGCCCCTGCCAGCCGTCGCGGCCATTCAAACTGGACATCTGGCTGTCCGCACCCGATGACACGCCCGCCGTTGCGGTGGCGAAGGCGGCGGAAAAGCGCGGGATCAGCAGGACGAGGCCAAAGGCGATCATCAGAACCGCGCCCGCCTGCCCTATGGCTTGTTCATCAATGCCAACGGCTCTTCCGGCCAATGCGACAGTCAGGCCGAGCGCCACGAAAGACAGGCTCATCCCCCCCGCCAGCGCCAGCGGGCCGAACCGGCTGGCCTGCAACGAGCCCGCCAGCACAATGGGCAGCACCGGCAGAACGCAAGGGTTGATCAGGGTCAGAAGACCCGCGCCATAGGCAAAGACAAGTTCCAACATGCGCCTGTTCTGGCGCGGACGCGCTGTAATGTCATCTGACGCCTGCGTGAGCGGGCATCACAGTGACGTCAGCGGGCGGCGCGGGCCAGTTGCACTGCCAGAATGCCCGCCGCGATGATCGTGACGCCGAGGATATCGGCCCAACCCAGGCGCTCGCCCAGGACTACTGCCGCGATGGCCACCCCGAAGAACGGGTTGAGGAAATGGAAGGTCGCGCCGCGCGTGGCCCCGATGCGTTGCACCAGCAGGAACCAGATCCAGGTGGCCAGCAGGCCGGGGGCGAAACAGGTGTAGATGAAGGCAACGATCAGCTGCCAGGACCAGTCCACCACCCAGCTTTCCATCGCCAGTGCAAAGGGCACCAGCGCCGCGCCGCCCACCAGCATCTGCAGGCCCACGATCATCAGCACGCTGGCCCCGCTGCTCTTGCCAGAGGATGCGCCGGTCACGGTCAGCGTGGCGACGGCCAGTGCGATGGCACCGACGATGCAGAGCGCAACTCCAAGCGGATCGACCCCACCGGTCAGCCGCTGTGCCATGATCAGCGCGACGCCACCGAAGCCCGCCATGAGGCCAAGCACACCCATGACAGGCAGTTTTTCGCGGAAGATGGCCCAGTTGGCAGCGGCCACGATCAGCGGCATGGACGAGGCGATGATGGCGGCCAGCGAGGCCTCGATCCACTGCATCGCCACGAAATTGAGGCCAAGATAGAGCGCGTTCTGGCAGATGCCGAAGATGATGACCGAGCGCCACTGGGCGCGATTGAGTTGCCAGTTCTGACCCAACGCGCGGGCGATCAGCACGCCGATTGCACCGGAGATGGCAAAGCGGATCGCCAGCGCCGTCAGTGGCGGGGCGGCGGCCACGATGATACGCGCCGAGGAGAAGGCCGAAGACCAGATCAGGGCGAAAGCCAGCCCCATGCCGATTGCGCGCAGATCCATGCCGTGTCTCCGTTTCTTGCCCTGTTAACTGCCTTATCCCGCGGCGCGGGAAAGGTCAGCCCCCATTCCGCAGCTGGTCGACATAGTCACGCAGCAGGCGCACCCGGTGCGGGCGGAAAGAGTCGTCTGTGTCTGTCAGGCTTTCGATCTGTTCGGGGTCGAACTTGCGAAAGCCCTGACGCAGGCAACACCATGCAAGGACGAACTGGCGCTGTTCGAGGAAGATGATGGAAAGGGGCCAGATACGGCGGTGCGTTCGTTTCCCAAGCCGATCGACATAGGTGATGTCAACCGCACGCTCGGCCCACGACGCCTGACGCAGCGGTTCCAGAAATTCCGACGCGCGGGTGGAGGGGCGAAAACGATAGACCATGCTGACCGCGTGGGCTGCTTGCTGCGCCACGCGCTCCGGCAGGCGGGCGGTGATCTTGGCAAGCGCCCGGTCGGCGGCGTCCGCCAGGGCGGTGTCACCCGTCGCGCGCACCTCGGACAGGCCCAGAACCAGCGCCTCGACCTCGTGCCGGTCGAACATCTGCGGCGGCACGGCGGGGTCTTCGGTGAGGCGATAGCCATAGCCGGCCTCGCCGTCGATCAGCGCGCCTGCCGCGCGCAGGCTGTCGATATCGCGGTAGAGCGTGCGTTCGGACACGCCGGTTTCCTCGGCCAGCCGCGCGGCAGTGACGGGCGGGGGCAGGCTGCGCAACAGGTGCAGCAGACGAAACAGGCGGTCGGTGCGGGGCATGACGCTCCTGACGGAAACTGACAGGATGGGGGGAGCATATACGGGACATTCAACAACTCAAGACAAAGGATCTCTTCCTTGCTGACGCTCTACCACGCCCCTTTCAGCCGCTCGACGCGGATCGTTGCGCTGATCCATGACCTTGGTCTTCAGGACCGGGTTCAGATTGAACCGGTGACCGTTTCCCGCGCGGATGGCAGCGGCGGGCGTGACCCGAAGAACCCGCACCCAGAAGGCAAGGTGCCGCTGCTGGTGCATGACGGCGCGGTGATCCGGGAATCGGTGGCCATCGCGCTGTACCTGTCAGAGCTGGCCCCAGAGGCCGGGCTGGCCCGCCCCGTCGGCGCAGCGGATCGCGGCCCGTTCCTGAGCTGGCTGTCATGGTATAGCGGCGTTCTGGAACCGGTGATCGTGCTGACCCTGTGCGAGCTGGAGCACCCGGTGCTGACCACCACGTTCCGCGATATGCCCGAGGCCACGCAACTGCTGGCTGACGCGCTGAAGGGAAACAGCTATCTGATGGGCGATGATTTCACGATTGCCGACCTGATCATCGCGTCCACGTTCAGCACCCTGCCGCAACTGATGCCCGACAATCCGGACATTCAGGGTTGGGTTGCGCGCTGCGCCAATCGCCCGGCCATGCAGGCGGCATTGGCCTATGACGCGGAACTGATGGAGGCGACCGCCTGAAACGAAAAAGGGCCGCCCGAACAGGCGGCCCAATTCTGTTGGAACGGTCCGGCGATTAGCCGTTGACGCTGTCCTTCAGAGCCTTCGCGATGGTCACCTTGACCACCTTGTCGGCCTCTTTCTTGATCTGCTCACCCGTGGCAGGGTTGCGCACCATACGCTCGGGGCGTTCGCGGCAATACACTTTGCCGATACCGGGAAGGGTCACGGCGCCGCCAGCGGCGACTTCTTTGGACACGACGGCGGTCACCGCGTCGAGTGCTGCGGAAGCAGCTTTCTTGTCGCTGCCCATCTCTTCGGCAAGGGCTGCAACAAGCTGGGTCTTGGTCATGGGCTTTTGTGCCATGTTCTGTTCTCCTTAACTGCCCGAACCCATGGGGCTCGTTGCGGGAAAGCTACCCGAATATTGTAGGGGCACACAATGACTAGTGTGCCATTTCCTCAAAAAACAAGCATTTTGGGGCAAATTCCCCGGCGTCACAGGAAGGCCGTCTCCTCGAAACTGCGCAATTTCCGGCTGTGGAGCCGTTCCAGCGGCATTTCCCGCAGGGTTTCCATGGCCCGGATTCCGATCAGAAGATGCCGCGAGACCTGCGTTTTGTAGAAGGCGCTGGCCATGCCGGGCAGCTTCAACTCTCCATGCAGGGGCTTATCCGAGACACACAGAAGCGTTCCATAGGGCACCCGGAAGCGGAAGCCGTTGGCGGCAATTGTGGCGCTTTCCATATCGAGCGCGATGGCGCGGGACTGGCTGAGGCGCTGCACCGGGCCGGACTGGTCGCGCAGTTCCCAATTGCGGTTGTCGATGGTGGCGACGGTGCCGGTGCGCATGATCTTCTTCAGCTCGAACCCCGACACTTCGGCCACATCCGCCACCGCGCCTTCCAGCGCGATCTGAACCTCGGCCAGTGCCGGGATCGGCACCCAGACCGGCAGGTCATCGTCCAACACGTGATCTTCGCGCAGATAGGCATGGGCGAGCACGAAATCCCCAAGGCTTTGGGAGTTCCGCAGACCCGCACAGTGCCCCACCATCAGCCAGACATGCGGGCGCAGAACGGCGATATGGTCGGTCGCGGTCTTGGCGTTTGATGGCCCCACCCCGATATTGACCAGCGTGATGCCACCGCCGCCCTTGCGTTTCAGGTGATAGGTCGGCATCTGCGGCAGCTTCGCGGGTGTGTTCAGCTGCTGGTCGGGCGAGGTGATCACGTCATTTCCCGGACCCACAAGCGCGGTGTAGCCGCTGTCTGCATCCGCCAGCATCTGGCGGCCATAGGCCACGAATTCCTCGACATAGAACTGGTAGTTGGTGAACAGAACGTGGTTCTGAAAATGCTCCGGCCCTGTGGCGGTGTAATGCGACAGTCGCGCCAGAGAGTAATCCACCCGCTGCGCGGTAAAGGGCGCCAGCGCGCCAGAGCCGTCCTCGTTCTTGAAGCCGTAGCCGTTGACGATGTCGTCATTGGTGGTGCCCAGATCGGGCACGTCGAACACATCGCGCAGCGGGAAAGACATGGCCCCGTCATGGGGGATCTGGATATCGGCGTCGTTCAGCACCGCGAAATGCACCGGGATCGGCGTTTGAGAGGCGCAGATGCAGACCGGAACGCCGTGATTGTCGATCAGCAGTTTGATCTGCTGGGTCAGGTAGTGCTGGAACAGGTCGGGCCGCGTGACCGTGGTGGCATAGGTGCCGGGTTCAGCGACGTGCCCAAAGGACAGGCGGCTGTCGACATGGCCATAGCTGGTCGTTGTGATCCTGATCTCGGGATAGAAGGCGCGGTAGCGGCGGTCGGGCATGCCGGACTCGACCACTTCGGAAAACCGGGCCTGAAGGAAGCTTGTCGCATCCGCATAGAGCTTTTGCAGATAGTCCACCGCCTCGCCCGGATCGGAGAAATAGCGCGGTTCGGCCTCTTGCGGGGTTTCAAGGGGAAGCTGTTGGGAAACGGGGGTCATTGGTCGCCCTCCACGAAAAGAGAGGTCAGTTCGAACGTGGTCACGTCCACCAACCCGAGATCGGAGATTCTGAGGCTGGGAATGACCACAAGCGCCAGAAGAGAATGCTGCATATAGGCGTTGTTGAGCGTACATCCGCACTCGGCCATGGCCGCAACGATGCCCTGCGCCTTGTCGGCCACGCGAGAGGCGAGATCGTCGCTCATCAGCCCGGCAATGGGCAGTTCAACCAGGGCGATTTCTTCCCCGTCCTTGAAGACGGTGACACCGCCGCCAACCTCGGCCAGCCGCATCGCGGCCTTGGCCATGTTCTCGCGGTCGGTACCCACCACGATGATGTGGTGGCTGTCATGGGCCACGGTCGAGGCCATGGCCATGGGGCCTTTGTAGCCAAAGCCGGACACGAAGGCATTGACCACGCCGCCAGTGGCCTGATGCCGTTCGACAAGGGCGATCTGACAGACATCGCCTTCGCCCTCGACCAACCCGTCAACGACCGGCAATTCGGCAGTCAGCGCCTCGGTCGGGGCCTGGTTTTCGACGACGCCGATCACTTTGACATGGGCGGAATTGGCGCCCTTGGGGGCCTCGATCTCGAAATCCTGCGCGGTCAGGTCCTTGCCCAGATGCACGGTGTTGCGGGCCTTGGCGGGCCAGTCGAGATGCGGGCAGTCGACGAGGATGCTACCGTTTTCGGCCAGCTTCACGCCGCGCCCGTAAACGACTTCGATCGGCAGGGTTTTCAGATCGCTTGTCAGGATCATGTCGGCGCGGCGGCCCGGTGCGATGGAGCCAAGCTCCCGTTCCAGCCCGAAATGGGTGGCGGTGTTCACGGTGCACATCTGGATCGCCACCAGCGGATCGCAGCCGCAGTCGATGGCGTGGCGCAAGACGCGGTTCATGTGCCCGTCATGGACCAGCGTGCCGGAATGGCAATCATCCGTACAGAGGATGAAGTTGCGCGGGTCGAGGCCCTTTTCCGTCACCGCCGTGATCTGGCTTTCCACGTCATACCAGGCGGACCCGAGCCGCAGCATCGACCTCATTCCCTGCCGCACCCGATCAATCGCGTCGCTTTCGCGGGTGCCTTCGTGGTCGTCCGCAGGCCCGCCCGCCGCGTAGGCGTGGAAAGCGGGGCCACGGTCGGGGCTGGCATAGTGGCCGCCCACGGTTTTTCCTGCGTTCATCGTGGCAGCCATTTCCGCCAGCATCTGCGGGTCGCCATTGATCACGCCGGGGAAATTCATCATCTCGCCCAGCCCGATGATGCCGGGCCATGTCATCGCCTCGGCAACATCCTCTGGCCCGATTTCATAGCCCGTCGTTTCCAGCCCCGGCGCGGACGGCGCGCAGGAGGGCATCTGGGTGTAGATGTTGACGGGCTGCATCAGCGCCTCGTCATGCATCAGCCGCACACCTTCCAGCCCCATCACATTGGCGATCTCATGGGGATCGGTGAACATTGTGGTGGTGCCGTGGGGGATGACCGCGCGGGCGAATTCCGCGGGCGTCAGCATGCCCGATTCGATATGCATATGCCCGTCGCAAAGGCCGGGAATCAGGTAACGCCCGCCACCATCGACCACCTCGGTGCCCGCGCCGATGCAATGGCTGGCATCCGGTCCGACATAGGCGAAACGGCCGTCAGCCACCGCCACCTGCCAGCCGTCCAGAACCTCTCGGCTTTGGACATTGACGAGCTTGAGATTGCGCAGAACCAGATCGGCTGGTTCACGCCCGGCCGCGATGGCCACGAGTCGGGCCGCAGAGTCGGCCCATGATTTGAATGAAGATTGTTTTTCCATGCTCCAATCTGGCACCGGTTTTTTCCGGCTTCAAGCCACATTTTCATGACAGGTTTTCAACCGGTTGCTTCCGGCCTACGGTGCGCAGGACCGAACCGGAGGCCGAAGATGCATGTCACGATCTACCACAACCCCAGGTGTAGCAAGTCGCGCCAGACGCTGGAGCTGATCCGCGCCGCCGGGGTGGAGCCCGAGATTGTGGAATACCTGAAAACCGGCTGGACCGAGGCGGTTCTGAGCGACCTGTTTACCAAGGCCGGTATCGCGCCACGCGACGCGCTGCGCCTGAAACAGGACCCGGCGCCGGAGCTTGGGCTGGCAAAGGCAGATGACGCCACGATTATGGCCGCTATGATCACCCATCCGGTCCTTGTGGAACGGCCCATTGTCGTGGTGGGGGATCAGGCGGCAATCTGCCGTCCTCCGGAACGGGTGCACGAGGTGCTGGACAAGGTCTGACCGCGCCGGGCTTTTGTCGGAGCGCTGGCGGATGGTGCGGACGCCTCCGGCGGGAGTATTTGGACCAAGAAGAAGGCAGGAGACGCGATTGACCCGAACACCACGCAAGGCGAAACGGCGACCGCTGCTGCGGTTCTTGCTGCGCTGGCTGTTTCGGGGGGCACTGCTGGTTGCCGTTCTGGCGACGGCGTGGATCGCGCTTTATGCCGTCGTGGCGCCGCCCACCACGCCCTATATGCTGAGCGAACGGGCGCGGCTGGGCGAGGTGGTGCAGGTTTGGCGACCGATGGAGGAAATCTCGCCGCATCTGGCGCGGGCCGTGGTGGCCGCCGAGGACGCGAATTTCTGCCTGCATGCGGGGTTTGACATGGATGCCATCCGCGCCGCGATTGCCGAGGGCATGTCGCGCGGCGGGTCCACGATCAGCCAGCAGGTGGTGAAGAACGCCTTCCTGTGGCAGGGCCGGTCCTGGGCGCGCAAGGCGCTGGAAGGGGTTATGACCCCGGTGATGGAGCTGATCTGGACAAAGCGCCGGGTGCTGGAGGTTTACCTGAACATCGTCGAGTTCGACGAGGGCATCTTTGGGGCCGAGGCCGCCGCGCAGCATTATTTCGGCATCTCCGCCGCCGATCTGAACCCGACGCAGGCCGCGCGGCTGGCCGCCGTTCTGCCGAACCCGCGCGAACGGTCGGCCTCCTCCCCCACGGCGGCTCTGCGCGAACGGGCAGCCCGGATCGCGGATGGGGCGGCAACGATACGCGCGGATGGCCGTGACGCCTGTTTTGCGCGTTGAAATTGGCCTCGCCCCAAGGCAAAGAGAGGGGATAAGCCAAAAAAGAGCAGATCATGACCCGCCTCTACCACTTCGCCCTCTCCCCCTTCTGCCGCAAGGTCCGGCTGGTTCTGGCCGAGAAGAAGATCGACGTGGAGTTGATTGACGAGCGCTACTGGGAACCCTCGGGCGAGTTTCTGCGCCGCAACCCGGCGGCCAAGGTGCCGATCCTGAAGATGGACGGGATGCTGCTGACCGAAAGCCAGGCGATCTGTGAGTATATCGAGGAAACCCACCCCGAGCCCGCCCTGATGCCCCGCGATCCGGCGGCGCGGGCCGAGGTGCGGCGGCTGTGCTTCTGGTTCGATGACAAGTTCCACCACGAGGTGACGGCGAACCTTGTCTATGAACGGGTGAACAAGAAGGTAATGCGCGGGGGCTATCCCGACGGCAAGGCGGTCAAGACCGGGGCGCAGAAGATCAAGTTTCATCTCGATTACATGACATGGCTGCTGGACCATCGCCGCTGGCTGGCGGGCGATAGCCTGACGCTGGCCGATTTCACCGCCGCGGCGCATCTGTCCTGCCTTGACTATATCTCGGACGTGGATTGGAACCGGTCAGCGGTGGTGAAGGACTGGTACGCCAAGATCAAGTCTCGGCCCGCCTTCCGCTCGATCCTGGCCGATCAGATCCCCGGCTTCATCCAGCCGCCCCACTACGCGAATCTGGACTTTTGACCGGGCTGAAACCGGCGCTGGAGGCGAAGGCCCTGGAAGAGGGCTTTGCGAAAATGCGTGTGTGTCGGCCCGACGCGATCCCGCAGGCCGCCGGGCGCTTGGCTGCGTTCGTGGATTCCGGGCGACATGGCCAGATGGGCTGGATGGCCGAGCGGATGCACTGGCGCGGGAACCCTGCCCAACTGTGGCCCGAGGCGCGGTCGGTCATCATGCTGGCCGAATCCTATACGCCCGAGGCCGATCCGCTGGAGGCGTTGGAGCGGCGCGATTGCGCCACGATCAGCGTCTATGCGCAAAACCGCGATTATCATGATCTGGTCAAGAAACGGCTGAAACGGGTGGGCCGCTGGCTGCTGGATCAGGCACCGGGCGAGGCGATCAAGGTCTTTGTCGATACCGCGCCAGTCATGGAAAAGCCGCTTGGTCAGGCATCGGGGCTTGGCTGGCAGGGCAAGCATACGAACCTGCTGGCGCGCGATCTGGGGAACTGGTTTTTCCTTGGCTCGATATTTACGACTGTGGAACTGGAACCGGATGCGCCCGAGCGCGACCATTGCGGCAATTGCACCGCCTGTCTGGATATCTGTCCGACCGGAGCCTTCCCTGCACCCTTTCAGCTCGATGCAAGGCGCTGCATTTCCTACCTGACGATCGAGCATCACGGGCCGGTGGACCCGGAGTTGCGCCCGCTGATGGGCAACCGCATTTATGGCTGTGACGATTGTCTTGCCGTGTGTCCGTGGAACAAGTTCGCCGTGGCCGCGACCGAGATGCGCTATGCCGGGCGGGCCGAGCTGCAAAGCCCGAAGCTGGCCGATCTTGCGGGGCTTGATGACTCCGCCTTTCGCGCCATGTTCAGCGGGTCGCCGATCAAGCGGATCGGGCGCGGGCGGTTCGTGCGCAATGTGCTCTATGCGATTGGGAATAGTGGCGACGCGGGGCTGAGGGCGGCAGCACAGGCCCTTACGGAAGATGAAGACCCAACGGTTGCCGATGCGGCCCGGTGGGCGGTGGAGAGGTTGCGATGAAACTGGTGATTTTCGGCATGGGCTATTCGGCGGCTACGCTGGTGCGGGAAATGCGCCCGTTTCAGGCGGGCAGCGTCATTGGCACCACGCGATCCCCGCAGAAGGCGGAGATTCTGGGAAAAACCTCGATCTATCCGCGTGTTTTCCCCGGCACCGACATGCGCCCCGATCTGGAAAAGGCGACCCATGTGCTGATCACCGCAGGGCCGGAGGACGGGGCGGACCCGGTTCTGAAGCACCTGCGCCCGGTATTCGAGGACTTGGCGAGCAGCTTTCAATGGGTCGGATACCTGTCCACCACGGGCGTCTACGGTGACCATCAGGGCGGATGGGTCGATGAAACCGCACCGCTGACCCCGGCCACAAAGCGAGGGCGCGCACGGGTGCAGACCGAGATGGAATGGAACGAGCTTTACCGGCTGAAGGGCCTGCCGCTGCATATCTTCCGCCTGCCGGGCATCTACGGGCCGGGGCGTGGGCCGTTCGCCAAGGTCAGGAACGGCACGGCGCGGCGGATCATCAAGGAGGGGCAGGTGTTCAGCCGCATCCATGTGGAGGATATCGCGCAGGCGCTGATGGCCTCGATGAAACGCCCGCGTCCCGGAGCGATCTACAACATCTGCGACGACGACCCCGCACCACCGCAGGACGTGCTGACCTATGCGGCGGAATTGCTTGGGGTCGATCTGCCCCCCGCCGTGCCTTTTGAGGAAGCCGAGCTGACGCCCATGGCCCGCAGTTTCTATGCGGAATCGAAGCGCGTCGATAACAGCCTGATGAAGCGAGAGCTCAAGGTGAAGCTGCGCTATCCGACCTATAGGGCGGGGCTCGATGCGCTCTTTGCCGCCGAGCAGGCGAAAGGCTGATTCCGGGCGCGTTCGGTATCTGCTAGGGTGCCGCAAATCAGGTTCGAGGCAGGCAATGCGCGCAGTTCTGACAGTTTTTGTATTGGCGATCCTCGCCCTGAGCGGGTGCAGCCGGTTCCCGACCTATACCGGGCCGGAAGTGACGCGGATCATCGTCAACAAAAGTGCCCGGCAGCTGATCCTGATGCATCATGACGAGGTGCTGCGCGAATATGAGATGGAGCTTGGCTTTGCCCCCGAAGGCGACAAGCAGGTCGAAGGCGACGGGCGCACACCCGAAGGCAGCTACATCATCGACCGGCGCAATCCGAACAGCGAGTTCTACCTGTCCATCGGTATTTCCTACCCCAACGAAGAGGATATCGCCGAGGCAGAGGCGCTTGGGGAAAGCCCCGGCGGCGATATCTTCATCCACGGCACGCCGAACCCGTTCCGCCGGGGCGATGACTGGACCGCCGGTTGTATCGCCATTTCCAATCGAGAGATGCGTGAGGTCTATTCGATGGTGCGGTTGGGCACGCCCATCGACATCTATCCGTAAATGCCGTTTAGCTGCTGCGATTCGCGGGCAGGCCCTGACCGGTCGTGCCGCCATCGCCGGTGACCATGGTCCACCAGATCTTGCCCGCCTCTTCCTGATAGAAGGCAAAGCCCAGATCACGCGCATCGGGGTCGGTGATCACGTCGCGGGTGTCGGGCTGCTGCATCCAGGCAGCGACGGTTTCCAGCTCTGATTCGTAGGTTTCCGAGATGTTTTCGCCCAGAAGCCGGCCCTGATAGCCCGCGCGCTGTGCCCGGTCGATGGGTGACGACCCGTCCGATCCGAAATGCCAGGGCCGGTTTTGCAGGCTCATATCCCGCGAATGGGTGGCAGCGGCGGCGTTCAGTTCCGCGTTCAGCGCCAGATCAGGGGCACCTGCCGCGCGGCGCAGGGCGTTGACGCTGTCCAGTACCCGAAACTGGATTTCGGCCTCGTCTCGCGGGTTGATTCGATAGACCGTCGGCAACGGGCGCCCGTCCGCCCCAAGCCGGGGGCTGGTGGTGCCCATGCAGGCCGAAAGCGAGCCAAGGGCCGTCGTCATCAGAAAAGTGCGTCTCAGCATGGGTGGGTTCGCGCCTGTTCATCTTTGGTTGTCCAGATCAATAGCGCCCCGGCCCCCTCCGATCAAACACAACAGGCGCAAAACTGCGCATTGTGATCCGCCCATCAATGGACGCAGCGGGCCAGAGCCGCTATTTTACGCGCCAGAGGCAGTTCCCTACGGAGGTCGGACAATGAGCGACCCGAAAAACCCCAACCTGAACCGTCGCCTTTTCTTGGGCGCGGCGGCCGCGACGCTGGCAACCCCGGCGCTGGCGCAGGACAGCACCTATGAAGGCAGCACCGAGCTGGAGCGCGATGTCAGCCAGACGGTCCGGCACAATATCTCCAGCTTTCGCACGCTGGAATGGCAGGACTATTTCGACAACCTGAACAACGGCGCGATTCTGGTCGATATCACCTCGCGCGCGCTGCATTACTGGAACGAGGCCGAGACGGTCTATCGCCTGTATCCCACGTCTGTTCCCGCAACCGAGGATCTGACGCGGCGCGGCCGTACCCGCGTGGTGCGCAAGGTGGAAGGCCCGGACTGGCGCCCGACGCCCGCCATGCGCGAACGCAACCCGGAATGGCCGGAATACGTGGCCCCCGGCCCGGACAACCCGCTTGGCACCCATGCGCTGTATCTCAGCTGGACCTATTACCGGATTCACGGCACCCATGATACGCGCAAGATCGGGCGGCGCAGTTCGAACGGATGTATCGGCCTGTACAATGAACATATCGCAGATCTGTTCGAACTGGCCCGTGTTGGCACGCAAGTGTTGCTTATTTGACCACAAATCGGCGATCTTGGGCTTCGGGACGATTTCCCGGCATTGCAATCCCAAGGCATTGCTGCTTAAACCTAGTTACGAGGTACAGTCTTGGGTGCCCCGCTATGCGTAATACCGCGCGAAAAATTTTGGGGCGTATCTTGGAGGATACTATGAAAAAACTCGCACTCGCAGCCGCTCTGTCCGTTGCCGCCACCTCCGCTTTTGCTGGCGGCTACGTTGAGCCCGTTCTGGAACCCGTCGTGATCGTGGAAGACACCTCGTCCTCCGCTGGCGGCGTCCTGGTTCCCCTGCTGGCCATCATCCTGATCGCAGCTGCAATCGCTGACTAATAAGTCATCGACTTCTAGAATAGAGAAAGGCGGCCTTCGCGGGCCGCCTTTTTCATGTTCAGACTCTGAAAAAGCCAAGCATTATTCAGACAATCCAGCCTCGGCGGCGATCTGGGCGCGGCTCTTGCGGGCACGCTCGGTGGCCGATTTCAGCTGACCGCAGGCGGCCATGATATCCTCGCCCCGAGGGGTGCGGATGGGGCTGGCGTAACCTGCCTTGTAGATGATGTCGGCAAAGCGCTCGATCCGCTCCCAGTCCGACCGTTCATAGGGTGCGCCGGGCCATTCGTTGAACGGGATCAGGTTGATCTTGGCCGGGATGCCCTTGATCAGCTTCACCAGCCTGCGGGCGTCTTCATCCGTGTCGTTCACATCCTTAAGCATCACATATTCAAAGGTGATTCGTTCAGAGTTCGACAATTTCGGATAGGCGCGCAGCGCATCCAGCAGGTCGGCAATCGGCCAGCGCTTGTTGATCGGCACCAGCTTGTCACGGGTCTCATCGGTGGTGGCGTGGAAAGACACCGCCAGCATGCACCCGATTTCCTCGGCGGTCTTGGCAATCTCGGGCACCACGCCAGAGGTCGAAAGGGTGATCCGACGGCGTGACAGGGAAATCCCCTCGCCATCCATCGCGATCTTCATCGCGTCGCGGACATTGTCGAAATTATACAGCGGCTCGCCCATGCCCATCAGCACGATATTCGACAGCAGGCGCGGGCCGTTCTCACCGGTGCCTTCGCCCGGTTCCGGCCATTCGCCCAGATCGTCGCGCGCCACCATGATCTGCCCGACAATCTCACCGGCTGTCAGGTTGCGCACCAGTTTCTGCGTGCCCGTGTGGCAAAAGGAACAGGTCAGCGTGCAGCCGACCTGGGACGAGATGCACAGAGTCCCGCGATCGGTTTCGGGGATATAGACGATCTCGACCTCATGGCCGCCGGCGATCCGAACCAGATATTTGCGGGTGCCATCGGCAGAGACATTGCGCGTCACGACCTCTGGTACCTCGATCACGAACCGCTCGGCCAAAAGTGCACGGTAGGCTTTGGCAAGGTTCGTCATCTCGTCAAAGCTGCGCACCCCCCAATGGTAAACCCATTGCCAGATCTGGTTGACCCGCATCTTGGCCTGCTTTTCCGGCGTCCCCGCCGCGATCAGCGCTGCGCGCAGCTGGTCCCGCGTCAGGCCGACGATATTGGTCGGGCCTTCGGGCAGTTTGCGCGGAATGGTCAGGACATCCTGCGTGATGGGGGCGCTGGCGGACATGTCAAAGCTCCGAGAAGGGAATGCGGACACATATAAGCATCCGTCCCTCAAGGCAAACCTTGTCTTGGCAGGAATTGACTGGAAATCAGCCGCCGCAGCGGGTTTCCGCATCCTCGACCGCGGCGGTGAAGCCCAACAGAGAGAAGGTATCGACCGTTTGCGTGCCCCGCGCCGAGCGGGCGGTCAGCACCGCGTCGGCCCCGCGCTTCATCGCGGTGATGATCCGCTGATCTTCCTGTTCGGACGCGGCCCAGGCCATTTCACCATCGGTGAACAGTTCGAAGGTCGAGTTTCCGATCTCCATCGTCACCGTGGAATCATCCGCAAAGGGATAGCCACCGGTAAAGGAAACCTCACCCATCCGGCTTTCAGACGGCCAATAGCTGACGAACAGCAGGATCTCCGACCGGCGCACGGCCACCACACGGCCATCGCGGGTGTTCACCGTTTCGCGCGGCGCGGACACGACCCAGCATTGCGTCGGGTCATCCTCGACGAACACGCTCCAATCCGTTTCCGCGTTGACGCGGTTCTCGGATTCCTCGGTGTCCTGGGCAAACGACGGCGCCGAAAACGCCAGTGCGATCACCAATCCAGCAACCCAGTTCTTCATCTTGATCCAGCCTCCAGCCGTCTCTGCCTCTGGTTTGGGGTTCGGCCTGTTTTCAGGTCTTGCGCTCAAACCCCGCCCACTTCTAACTGCGAGCGGAGATTAACCCGAAAATCCTTTAGGGGAAAAGCCCCGGTAGCGGAAAATTGCCGGAACCCCTGATCAGAAGGAGGAAAACAGCATGGCTGAGGCGGAAACACTGGTCGAGGTCTGGCGCGGGCCGTTCTGCGAAAGCGTTCATCGCGGTCATGCGGTTGTGTGGGACGCCGAAGGCGGCATCGTGGCCAGCTGGGGCGACCCCGATGCGGTGATCCTGCCCCGGTCGTCCTGCAAGATGATCCAGGCGCTGCCCCTGATCGAAAGCGGCGCCGCCGAGGCTTTCGGTTTGTCAGAGGCGCAACTGGCCCTGTCCTGCGCGTCCCATAACGGGGCGGCGGTCCACACGGAAATGGTGCGTGCGTGGCTGGACGGGCTGGGGATCGACCCAGAAGAGGCCCTGCGCTGCGGGCCGCAGATGCCGGGTGACCCTGACGCGCGGAGCGCCCTGATCAAGACCGACAGCTCGCCCTGCCAGATCCACAACAATTGTTCCGGCAAGCATTCCGGCTTTCTGACTTTGGCCAAACATCTGGGGGCCGGGCCGGACTATGTGGACCCCGACCACCCGGTACAGGTGGCGGTAAAATCCGCGTTCGAGGAGGTGACCGGGGAAACCAGCCCCGGCCATGGCATCGACGGCTGTTCCGCGCCCAACTTTGCCTGCACCGTCACCGGGCTGGCCCGCGCCATGGGCCATTTCGCCGCCGCAACCGGTGCAGGCGATGCGCGCGACCGCGCCATGCACCGGCTGACCCGCGCCATGGCGGCCCATCCGGTTCTGGTGGCGGGCGAAGGAAGATCCTGCACGGCGCTGATGCGCGCAATGTCAGGCCGCGCATCGGTCAAGACCGGGGCCGAGGCAGTGTTCATCGCGATCGTGCCGGAACGGCGCATGGGCGTCGCCCTGAAGATCGAGGACGGGGCAACCCGAGGATCGGAGGCGGTCATCACCCGCATTCTGTGCGGCCTGGGTGTGCTGGACGCACGCCATCCAGCCGCCCTCACCTATACAAACGGCCCGATCCGTAACCGCCGCGATATCGTAACCGGCGAATATCGCTTGTCAGGGTCGCTTTCCGACTGGAAACCATAGTCAAAGACCCCGGGTCATGTTCTGCCAATCCCCCCTCGGCTCTTTCATCTTGGTAAAAATACCTCCGCCGGAGGCGTCCTGCCCTCTCTGCCTGGCCCTTCATCACAGCCAGCGAACCGCGCTTTCCACGCTTCCGTGGCAACGCGGCATGACGAGGCCTCCGGCGCAAGCCGGGGGTTGAGGAGGGCCGCTCACGGGTCGACGCCGGAAGGCGGCGAAACCGGTTGGTGCCTATTCCTGCATCAGCGGCAATACACCCCCCGGTTTCAATGCCTCCAGCCTACTGATGATCTCGGCCTTCTTCAGTGGTTTTGTCAGGTAGTGATCCACCCCCGCCGCCACGATCTCCGCTTCGTGATCCTCCATCGCATGGGCAGTCATCGCGACAATCGGCAATCTCGGCAGGCCCTTCGCCTCCTCATCCGCACGGATCCGGCGGGTCAGTTCCAGCCCGTCCATCTCGGGCATGGAGATATCGGTGAACAGCAGGTCGGGCCGTTCCGCCCGGTAGGCCTCCCATGCCTCCTGACCATTATTCGCAAGCTCCAGCTCAAGATCGAGCGCCTTGATCATCTTGCGAAAGATCATCTGGTTGGTCTTGTTATCCTCCGCCGCCAGCAGGCGCAGCTTTCCTGGAGCGTCCGCAGGCGGGGCATCCTGCGGAGGCACTGGTCGCGTGACAAGCGCCACCTTTTCCATCAACGCTTGCCGGAAATCGCGCAAGGGGGCTTCCAGCGTGATTTCGGGAATCGGGGCCGCGGGGTTGGCCCGACGATCCGAGAGGCATCGCAGGACGGGGAAGGCAGGGGTTTCCAGCGGCTCTTCCCCGACCTCTTCCGTCAGGACCACGAGGTCCGGCCTGCCCCCGATGCCTGCCACCTCGTCCACCGCCCGCACATCCGCCTTGAGCTTCAGGAACTGGCGTTCCACCAGCCGCCGCGCGCCACTTTCCGGGCCGACCAGCACAACCTTGGTCAGCTCTGCGGGCAATGGCTGCACCGGGCAGGGAACTTCGCCGTCCGCCACAGGCAGGGTCAGTCGGAACGCGAAGGTTGCTCCCTGCCCAAGCTCCGAGTCGATCCAGATATCGCCGCCCATCATGCGCACCAGCTTGTGGGTGATCGCCAGCCCCAGCCCGGTGCCTTCATACTTGCGGTTCGCCTGATCCTCGACCTGGTTGAATTCCCCGAACACATGCGCCTGTTTGTCGGCCGCGATGCCGATGCCGGTATCTTCCACCGCGATCACCAGCGTGACCTGACCGTTTTCCACCGGTTCGCCCATGACGCGCACAAGCACATGGCCCCGGTCTGTGAACTTGACGGCATTCCCGATCAGGTTGGTCAGCACTTGCCGCACCCGGCCCCGGTCGCCCACAAGCGATTGAGGCAGGAAGATATCGTAATCCAGCAGCAATTGCAGATCTCGGCCCTGAATGGACGGGCGCAGCAGGCGGAAGATCTCGCGGATCAGATCCTCCAGATCGAAGGCCTCGGCATGCAGCACCAGCTTGTCCGCCTCGATCTTTGAAAAATCGAGCACATCGTTGATGATCTCCAGCAATGCCTCGCCGGAATTGCGGATCGTGTCGGCGCATTGGCGCTGATCCTCGTCCAGATCGGTTTCCCGCAGCAGGTCTGCCATGGCCACGACCCCATTCATCGGCGTCCTGATCTCGTGGCTCATATTGGCAAGGAAGGCCGACTTGGCCCGGTTCGCGGCCTCCGCCTGATCGCGGGCATCGCGCAGGTCCCGTTCCCGCCGGATCGTTTCGGTGATGTTCAGCATCAGGCTGACCATGTCGCCATCGGGCGCGCGCTTGTCCACCAGCTTGACGAAGCCACCGTTCCACAGCTTGACCGTGCGCTGCGGGATCGGGTCCTGTTCCCACCGGGCGGTCATGTCATCGACCCAATCGTCGGGATGCACGCCTTCCAGATCGACCAGCCCTTCGTCCACGGCAATCCGCAGGATGGAATCGTAGCTGGCCCCCGGCCCAACCTCGACCATACCCTCAAAGATATTGAGAAAAGCACTGTTGGCCGCAACCAGCCGGCCGGATCGGTCATAGATCGCAAAGCCGTCCTCGATGATATCGAGAGAATCCCACAGCCGCCGTTCGGCGCGTTCGGCCTTTTCTGTCGCCACTTCCAGATCGGCCCGCGCGCGGGTTGTTTCGCCGACCAGTTCGGCGTTTTCCTCCCGCTGCTCGATCACCTGATCCGACAGACGGTCCGCCTGTTGGGCCAGCTTGCGGTTTGCGGCGAACAGTTCCTCCTGCTTCTGAACCAGCAGCCGTTCAGCCGCCAGCCGCGCCCGGCGTTCGCGCGCCAAACGATCATCGAAGCCGGTGCCATCCATGCCCTGTCTCACCCGAATCCATTCTCCGACCGGCAGAATGACGCCGGTTTCCTTTCCATCGGCTTAAGACCGGTGTCGCGGCATGGACTCCGGGGGGCTGGTCGTGGCAGCATGAGGCAAAGCTATTTATTGATACGATTTTTGATACCGGAGGTGCCCATGCGCACGTTGATCGTGGCTGGTTTGATGTCCTTGCTGCCCCTTGTGGCCACCGCCCAGGACGGGCCCGTGGCCGAGCGGTTCTATGCAATCACCCAGGACACGGATTTTCCCGGTGCAGACCTGACACCGATCTATGACACATCGCTGATCGGGTGCATCCGGGCGTGTCTGGCAGATTCGGATT
Organism: Nioella sp. MMSF_3534; assembly: GCF_030732985.1. Classification (GTDB taxonomy): domain Bacteria; phylum Pseudomonadota; class Alphaproteobacteria; order Rhodobacterales; family Rhodobacteraceae; genus Nioella. The sequence continues at coordinate 6,811 of NZ_JASHJX010000037.1, read as the reverse complement.
GTGCCGCCTTCACCTTCAACGAACGCAATGGCAGCTGTTTTCCCAAGACCGATGTCCTTGCGATGGAATCCTATGACGGGGCCATGTCCGCCACGGTGCGCGACACCGATCCGGCAGTTCTGGCGCGGCTGGAGGACCGGCTGGAGCAACTGGATTTCCTGAATGCGACTGATCTGTCCAGGGCGCGTATCGAGGCCGAAGGGCTGCCCCGCCGCCACTATGCCGGCACCTGGACGGCAGAGCGTATTCTCGCCGCCGCCGAAGCGCGGCTGGAAGAGGGGGAGTTCCAGCAGGCCATGCGGCTCTATGGCTCTGCCATCACCGTGACAGACGACCCTGCCCATTGGATGGAATATGCGCGTCTGGCGCTGGAGATCGAAGTGCCCAGCCGGACCGAACAGCGCAACCTCAATCGCACCGCCCTGACAGCGGCCACCAATGCCATCTTGCGGGCCGCACCCGGACAACAACTGTCTGACGCCGCCGCCCTGCTGGCCCGCGCATTGGAAGAAAACAGCCGGGGCCGCAGCATGATCTTCGCGCTGCGACTTGCGATTGCTGAGGCCCCGTCAGAGGCGCTGGAAGCAGAGCTTGAACGCGCCATCGGGCTCTACGGCTTCCGCGTGACCACGACCCGAGTGGAAAACGACGCCGCCGAACCGCGCATCTGCGCCATCTTCTCGGAAGATATCGCAGGCGGTGTCACCCATGCGGATTTCCTGCAAACCACGGTCAGCGGCCTGTCGGTCGAGGCCGAGAACCGGCAGTTCTGCATCTCGGGCGTCCAGCATGGGCAGCGCTATGAGTTCACCCTGCGCGCTGGCCTGCCCGCCGCCTCGGGTGAAACCCTGCACAGCCCGGCCACCCTGCGCCTTTACGTGCGCGACCGCTCCCCCACCTTGCGGTTCCCGGGGCGCGCCTATGTGCTGCCACGCCTTGCGGGCGGCGCGCTGCCCATTGTGACCGTGAATACCGACGAGGTGGCATTGCGGCTCTATTCCGTGACCGACCGCAATATCGTGCGCAGCCTGCAGGACGACTATTTCGGGCGGCCCCTGAACCAGTGGGAGGTGAATCGCTTTTCCACCGAACTGGCCGAAACCGTCTGGGAAGGTGTCGGAGAGGTCTCGAACCGGCTGAACGAGGACGTGACGACCAGCCTGCCCATGGGCGAGGTTCTGGCCACGCTTGCCCCCGGTCTCTATGCGCTGGAGGCCCGGATCGACGGCCCTGAAGGGCGCGACCTGCCCCCGGCGACGCAGTGGTTTTTCGTCTCTGACCTTGGGCTTTCCGCTGTCTCCGGCACCAATGGGGTCAATGTGATCGTGCGGTCTCTGGCCGATACGTCCGGCATCGAGGGGGCCACCGTGCGTCTTGTATCCGAGTCGAACCGGGTGCTGGCCGAACTGGAAAGCGACCGTCAGGGCCGGGTGCATTTCCCCGCCGATCTGACCGCAGGCCGCGCCGGGGCATCGCCCGCCATGATCACCGTGGAACAGGAGGGCGATTTCGCCTTCCTGTCGCTGCGTGAAGCGGAGTTCGACCTCTCTGACCGTGGGGTCGAGGGCCGCCCCGCCGCGCCGCCGATTGACCTGTTCCTGACCACCGAACGCGGCGCTTATCGGGCGGGGGAAACCATCCACGCCACCGCCTTGGCACGCGACGGGCAATCCCGCGCGCTGCCCGGCTTGCCGCTGACGGCCATTCTGACCCGCGCCGATGGTGTCGAATACAGCCGCATAGTGCTTGAGGAAACCGGCGCGGGCGGCTTCGTCTGGCAGATGCCCCTGGGCGCGAATGTGCCGCGCGGCACCTGGCGGCTGGCCGTCCATGCAGACCCCGACGCGCAGCCCCTGGCCAGCCAAACCCTGCTGGTCGAGGATTTCCTGCCGGAACGGATCGACGTGGAGCTGTCCCTGCCCGAAGGCTCGCAACCCCTCGACCGGCCCGCTGTGCTGGACCTTCAGGCCGACTACCTCTTTGGGGCCCCCGCAGGTGAATTGCCGATTGAGGGAGAGTGGATCCTGCGCCCGGTCGCAACGCTGGAGGCCTTCCCCGGATACCGCTTTGGCCGATTTGACGACCGCCCCGACCGAATTCGCTACAGCCTGCCGGATGGCCAAAGAACAGATGCCACCGGCGCGGCCCGGATCGAGTTGTCCTTGCCAGAGCTCGACGGCCTGCCGCATCCCTGGACGATGAGCGTGACCGCCCGCGTCACCGAAGGCTCCGGTCGCCCGGTGGAACGACAGATCACACGGCCCCTCGACCCCTCGGGCACGCTCATTGGTATTCGCCCGCTCTTTGACGGCACCCTGCCCGAAGGCACGGATGCCCAGTTTCACCTGATCGCCGTCGGGGCCGAGGCGCAGCCGGTGCGCTGGACGCTGAACCGGGTCGAACGGCGCTATCAATGGTACACGCAGAACGGGCGCTGGAACTGGGAACCGGTGACAACCCGTACCCGTATTGCCAATGGCGAGGCCGTGCTTGGCACTGACCCGGTGGCAATCTCCACCCCCGCCGATTGGGGGCGCTATGAACTTCGCGTGGAAAGTACCGAGGGCCGCTATACGGCCAGCTCCGTCAGCTTCCGCGCCGGGTGGTATGGCGGGGGCGATGACGTGGGTACGCCCGATCTGCTGGAGGTCTCGCTCGATGCTGAAAGCTATGACGTGGGCGACGAGGCGCGGTTGCGCGTGGTGCCCCGGTCCGGCGGACTGGTCCTGATCCGGGTCATGTCGAACCGGCTGATCCATCAGGAACTTGTGACCATCGGCGATGACCCCGACACGTTCCCGCTGGCGGTGACAGAGGAATGGGGCAATGGCGCTTACGTGACCGCGACGCTCCTGCGCCCGTTGGAGGGGTTGCCCGCGCAGATGCCCGCCCGCTCGCTCGGGCTGGTGCATGCCACCGTCAATCCCGGCCCCCGCGCGCTGGATGTGGTGATGGAAGCCCCGATCACCTCCGCCCCCCGTGGCCCGATGGAGGTTGTCCTGCGCGTTGGTAATGCCGAACCGGGCGACACAATCTACGCCAGCATCGCCGCGGTCGATCTGGGTATCCTGAACCTGACCGGCTTCCAGTCGCCCGACCCGATGGGGCATTTCTTCGGTCAGCGGCGTCTTGGCGTTGGTATCCGAGACCTCTATGGGCGGCTGATTTCCGGAGGGGGTGACCCCGGCGCGATCCGGCAAGGGGGCGATGCCAGTGCCGGTGCCCGCATGCAGGCCCCACCCCCGACCGAGGCGCTGGTTGCCTTCCATTCCGGTCCCGTCACGGTGGATGAGGACGGGCTGGCGCGTGTCCGTTTCGACATTCCCAGCTTCAACGGCACCGTTCGGGTGATGGCGGTTGCGTGGAATGAGGCGGGTATCGGACAGGCCGAGGCCGATGTTCTGGTGCGTGACCCGGTGGTTGTCACCGCCTCCATGCCGCGCTTCATGGCACCGGGCGACAATGCGCGGCTGCTGCTGGAAGTGACCCATGCGGAAGGGCCTACCGGGCTGATGCCCATTGAAATCGAGACCTCTGCGGGGCTGAACATCGGCTCCATCCTTTCCGCCGTGACGTTGGAGGAAGGCGAGACCGAACGCCTGCGCGTGCCGCTATTTGCGTTGGAAGAGCTTGGTGAACAGCAGGTGGACGTCACCCTGATCACGCCGGACGGCCAGCGGCTGTCGCGGACCTTGCGGCTGGTGGTGCAATCGAACGATCCGGTCACCGCCGTGACCTCTCGGTTTACGCTTGCCCCCGGTGACAGCCTCGACTTTGACGCAACCGTGCTGGCGGGCCTGCGTCCCGGCACTGGCCGGGCAACGCTCTCCGCCGGTCCCCTTGCCCGGTTTGACGCGCCGGGGCTTTTGCAGATGCTCGACCGCTACCCCTATGGCTGCACCGAACAGGTCACCAGCCAGGCGATGCCGCTGCTCTACATGGCCGATGTGGCCGAGGCGCTGGACCTTGCCCATGCGGATGATCTGTCGATCCGCATCCAGCAGGCCATTGACGCGGTGCTGGTCAATCAGGCCGCCAATGGCGGCTTTGGCCTCTGGGGGGCCTATTCCGGCGATCCGTGGCTTGATGCCTATGTCACCGACTTCCTGTCGCGCGCACGGGCGGAGGGCTATGCGGTGCCCGACCTCGCCTTCCAATCGGCGCTGGACGCGTTGCGCAATCATGTCGCCACCGCCGCCGATTTCGAGGAAGGGGGCGAATCCATCGCCTATTCGCTGATGGTTCTGGCCCGCGAGGGCGCGGCAGCGATTGGTGACCTGCGCTACTATGCCGATGTGAAGGCCGATGCCTTTGCCACCCCGCTGGCGCTTGGCCAGTTGGGCGCGGCGCTGGCGATGTATGGGGATCAGCCACGCGCCGATGCCATGTTCCGGCAGGGCTATCAACTGCTGCTGACGCAAAGCCTTGCGTCTGAAACCACCGGCTGGCGGGCCGATTTCGGCACACGCCGCCGCGACGCCACCGCGCTGCTGACGCTGGCCGCCGGGGCCGGGTCGCAGGCCATTCCGCTTGATGCGCTCGCTGCCGCCCTGCCCGCGCCCAGTGCCAATGTCTCTACCCAGGAAGCGGTGTGGAGCCTGCTGGCCGCAGATGCGCTGATCGACATGGACGGGTTGTCGTCGCTGACGTTGAATGGTGCCGCCGTGGATGGCCCCCTCATCGAAGTGCTGGAAGCGGGCGATCCGACCACGCGAACCCTCACCAATACCGGCGACCGGGAGGAGACCCTGACGCTGACCCGCTACGGTCAGGCAGAGGGCGCGACGGAAGAGGGCGGCAACGGCTACCGCATCACGCGCAGCTACATGACGCTCGATGGCGTACCTGCCGATCCCTCCGAGGTCAATGTCGGCACACGGCTGGTCGTGGTGCTGCATGTTCTCGGGTTCACCGACCGCACCGCGCGGCTGATGGTGAACGACCCGTTGCCTGCGGGCTTCGAGATCGACAATCCCAACCTGCTGCGCGCGGGCGATATCGGCACGCTCAGCGATCTGGATGTGACCGACTTCACCGATCATACGGAGTTCCGGCAGGAGAGGTTCCTTGCCGCCGTCACACACCGGCGCGGTGACCTGATGCGGCTGGCCTATATCGTGCGCGCGGTGACGCCCGGCAGCTTCCACCACCCGGCGGCCTCGGTCGAGGACATGTACCGACCCGCCTTCCGCGCTCAGACGGCATCGGGCCATGTGGTGATCACCGAGTGATCAGGGCAAGGGCCTTCCTCTGGCTGGCGGCGCTGCTGCTGGCGGTTGGGCTGGCGCGGGACCGGTTCGATGCGTGGATCGATGCGACGGTCATTCCGCCGCTGGTGCCAGTCACATCGGTCGAGGTGCTGGACCGCGACGGCGTGTTGCTGCGCGCCTATACGGTCGAGGACGGGCGTTGGCGATTGCCCGTGTCACTGGCCGAGGTGGACCCCGAGTTCATCGAGCTGCTGCTGAATTTCGAGGACCGGCGGTTTTACGATCATTCCGGTGTCGATTGGCGGGCCATGGCGCGGGCCGGGTGGCAGGCGCTTACCAATGGGCGCATCGTCTCGGGCGCATCCACCATCACCATGCAGGTTGCGCGGCTTCTTGAAGACAGCGGCACAGGTTCCTGGCGCGGCAAGCTCAGGCAGATGCGGCTGGCGCTGGCGCTGGAACGGCAGTTGACCAAGCAGGAGATTCTGACGCTCTACCTGCATCTCGTGCCCTATGGCGGGAATATCGAGGGTATCCGCGCCGCGACCTTCACCTGGTTCGGACAGGAACCAAGGCAGTTGACCACCGCCGAGGCAGCCCTGCTGGTCGCCATTCCCCAGGCCCCCAACAGCCGCCGCCCCGACCGCAACCCGGAAAACGCCCATATCGCCCGCGACCGCGTACTGGCCCGCGCCGTGACCTTCGGCGTGCTGTCCGAGGAAGAGGCGACCTCGGCCATGGCCGAACCCTTGCCGACCGAGCGCCGCGACTTCCCTCTTCTGGCCCCACACCTGTCGGACCGTATGCTGGCTGAAGACCCCACCGGGCAACACCGGCTGACCATCGACGCGACCTTGCAGGCGCAGATGGAAGCGCTGGCGCGAGAGGCGGTGCGCGGGCAGGGCACCCGGCTGAATGCCGCGATCATGGTGATGGACCACCAGACGGGCGAGGTTCTGGCCTCGGTCGGGTCCGCGGAGTATTCCGACAACCCGCTGCAAGGTTTCGTGGACATGACGCAGGCGTTGCGTTCGCCCGGCTCTACCCTGAAACCGCTGATCTATGGTTTGGCCTTCGAGGCCGGGCTGATCCACCCCGAGAGCCTGATCGAGGACCGCCCAACCCGGTTCGGCAGTTACGCACCCCAGAATTTCGACCGCGTCTTCCGGGGGGAGCTGTCAGTCCGCCGCGCGCTGCAAGCCTCGCTCAACATCCCCGTGGTGTCGCTGCTGGAGGAGCTTGGCCCCGCAGAACTGATGAACCGCATGCGGCGGGCCGGGATGCAGCCGGAACTGCCCGCCGGTCAGCCGGGCTTGGCCGTTGCGCTTGGCGGCGTCGGCGTGACGATGGAGGACCTGATGCGCATGTATGGCGCGCTGGCCTCTGGCGGAGAATACGTGCCGCTGCACTACCGGCAGGGCGACCGTGCTAGCGAGCCGGTTCAAGTCCTGTCCCCCGTGGCCAGCTGGTATGTGGGTGACATCCTGTCTGACATGATCCCGCCCGCCAATGCGCCGCGCAATGGGCTCGCCTACAAGACCGGCACCAGCTACGGCCACCGTGATGCCTGGGCCTTTGGCTATGACGGGCGACATGTGGTG
>NZ_JASHJX010000036.1 GCF_030732985.1 Nioella sp. MMSF_3534 | reverse complement strand
TTCGCAAAGCGACATGACCGCCTGCGCCATGGACGCGGGATAACCGTTCAGCGTGGCAGATTCACCAGAGGCGACGGCGACTTCCCGGTGTGCCTGCGCGAAGCGGGTCACGGAATCGGCCAGCAGCAGCACATGCGCGCCCTGATCGCGGAAGAACTCTGCCACGGCCATTGTCGTCCAGGCCGCGCGCTGGCGGACCAGTGCCGACCGATCCGAGGTGGCGGCAATGACCACGGATCGCGCCAACCCGTCCGGTCCCAGAGTGTCTTGCACGAAATCGCGGACCTCGCGCCCGCGCTCGCCGATCAGGCCAATGACGATCACATCCGCCGCGACCCCGCGCGCGAGGCGAGAGAGCAGCGTCGATTTTCCCACGCCGCTGCCCGCGAACAACCCTATCCGCTGGCCCTGCACGATCGGCAGCAGCGTGTCGAAGACCGACAGTCCCGTCGGCAGTCGCGCACCCAAGGACCGGCGGGACGTGGCGGCGGGGGGGTGCGCGCGCAAGGCGCGCGGTGCGGGGCCGGGAAAAAGCGGTCGACCATCCAGCGGTGCCCCGTCCGGGTCGATCACCCGCCCGATCCAATGCGCCCCCGGTGCAACCGTGACCGGCCCCAGATGACGAACAGGATCGCCAAGGCGAAGCCCATCGACACGGCCCTCTGGCAGAACCTGACAGCGGCTATCGACCATACGCACGATTTCGGCACGTAGCCCGCCCGGAAGGGCCACAGCGTCACCAAGCGCCGCGACACGGTTCAGCCCCTCGATCCAGAGCGAATCTGCCTGAAGCTCGCAGATCTGGCCGAGCGCGTGCACCGGGCGCATCTGGCCGATACGGGACAGCAGCGGGTCGAGGAATGTCTGCATGATCCGGGAACCTTCGGTTGGAAAACGGGAACGGCGCTTACGGTTTCTAAAGGAATCATCGTTAAGCCTTGGTGTATCCAATCGAGGGAGAAGCCCCGATGTTCGAGAATTTGGAAATCTTCGGCCTGGCCCAGGCCCGTGCCCGCCACGCCGCTGCCCGGCAGACGCAGGTGGCGATGAATGTCGCCAATGCCGACACGCCGGGCTACCGCGCCCGCGATGTCGTCGCGTTCGAGGAGGTCTTTCGCACCGCCAATGCCGGACAGGACCCCACCCGCCTGCCCATCCGCACCATGGATGCAGGCGGCCCCCAATCCCCCAATGGAAACACCGTTTCGCTGGAGGCTGAAATGGTTCGCTCCGTTCAGGCACAGCGCGACCACAGCCGCGCGCTGAATGTCTATCGCTCGGCGATGAACGTGCTGCGCACCAGCCTCGGCCGATAAGGAGCGATTGAGATGAGTTTTTCCACCGCGCTTTCAATTGCCGCAAGCGGCATGCGCAGCCAGGCCAGCCGCATCACCCATGTATCGGAAAACATCGCCAATGCGGACACGCCCGGATATCGGCGCAAGCTGGTCAGTTTCGAACCGGACCGCGCGCCAGACGCCACGCCGGGCACCGTCGCCACGGGCCGTGTGCGGCTCGACCAGACACCCCTGCCGCAGGTCTATGACCCCTCGCACCCGCTGGCCGATGAGACCGGGCATTATGCCGGGTCCAATGTGGATATGGTCGTCGAGATTGCCGACGCGCGACAGGCGCAGCGCAGCTACGAGGCCAATCTCAGGGTCTTCGATCAAGTCCGGCAGATGTCGTCATCGCTCAGCGATCTGTTGCGCCGGTAAGGAGGGCACGGGATGGATATCAGAACCTCACTCGCCGCGCAGGGATACGGGCAGGCCCGCAACGCCGCTCGCCCGACCGCGCAGGATGGCGAGGGGCAAACCGGCGCGGCGGATGTGTTTTCGCAGGCCGTGCGCAGCTTTACCCAGACCGTCCAGCAGGGCGAGGACACCGCCCGCGCAGCCCTGACCACCGGGGCCGATCCGCATGCATTGGTGACCGCACTCGCGCAGACCGAACTGGCCGTGGAAACCGCCGTGACCGTCCGTGACAAGGTGGTCGAAGCGTACCAAGAAATCCTGAGGATGCCGGTCTGATGGATGAGATGATCTTCTTCGACACGCTTCGCCAGGGGCTTTGGGTGGCGGTGGCGATCTCCACCCCGATCCTGACTGTGGCGCTCGTTGCGGGTCTGATCGTCGGCCTTTTCCAGGCGCTGACCTCGATCCAGGAAATGACGCTGACCTTCGTGCCGAAACTGGCGGCGATCCTCGCGGTCTTCTGGGTGTCGATGAGCTTCATGACCCAGACCCTGACAACCTATTTCACCGACCGGCTGATCCCGCTGATGGAGGGCATGTGATGGACAGTGCCATGGTGGCCGCCCTGACCCGGCAGTCGGGTCTGATGCGCGAGATGCAGGTGGTGGCGAACAACATCGCCAATATCTCCACCTCAGGGTTCCGGGCCGAGGGCGTTGTTTTCGCCGAACATGTGGCCCGGTTGGAGGGCGTGTCGGGGGGCGGGCTGTCGATGGCCAATGCCTCGGGCCGGAATATCCGGCTGATGCAGGGCGATATCGAGCCGACGGGCGGCCAGTTCGACTTCGCCATAGAAGGTGACGGGTTCTTCCTTTTGCAATCGGCGGAGGGCGAAAGCCTGACCCGTGCGGGCCATTTCACCCCGAATGACGCGGGCGAATTGGTCAATGCCGACGGGCACTTGCTGCTGGATGCCGGTGGCGCGCCCATCTTCATCCCGCCCGACGCGCGCAACGTGGTGCTGGCGCGCGACGGGACGCTTTCAGCCGATGGTCGCCCGATCACCCAGCTTGGCCTTTGGCAGCCTGACGATCCCAATGATCTGCAGCATTTAGACGGGGTTCGCTTCCGCACGGAAGGCCCGGTTCAGCCGATGCTCGAGGCCACGATCCTGCAAGGCTTCGTCGAAAGCTCCAATGTCGATCCCGTGTCCCAGATCGCCCGCATGATCGAGGTGCAGCGCGCCTACGAGATGGGCCAGGGCTTCCTTGAGAAGGAAGATGAACGGATCCGCAACTTCCTGCGCACTGCCGGTGCCCAGGTCTAACCAGAAGGAGGCCCGCCCATGCGCGCCCTTATGATCGCTGCCACGGGCATGAGTGCCCAACAGATGCGGGTCGAGGTCATTTCCAACAACCTCGCCAACATGAACACCACCGGCTACAACGCGCGCCGGGCCGATTTCGCGGACCTGCATTACCAGCAGCAGATGCGCGCCGGAACGATCTCGGCGGCGGACGGGTCGATTGTGCCCGCGGGGGTGCAGCTCGGCCTTGGGGTGCGGCCCGCCGCCGTGTCGGTGACGCTGTCGCAGGGCAGTCTCAGCCAGACCGGCGGCGATCTCGATATCGCCATCGAAGGCGAAGGGTTTCTGGAGGTTGAACTGCCCTCGGGCCAGTCCGCCTATACCCGCGACGGCAGCCTCAACCGCACCGGCGACGGGCAGATCGTGACGGCAGAGGGCTTTACCGTCGCGCCGGGCATCACCATCCCCGACGACGCGCGCAGCATCTCGATCAACGCGCAGGGCGAGGTCTATGCCTATTTCGCCGACCGGGTCGAGCCGGAGCTGTTGGGCCAGTTCAACCTGGTGGATTTCTCCAATGCGCGCGGGCTGGAGGCCATGGGCGCGAATCTGTTCCTGGAAACCGCGGCCTCAGGCGCCCCCATCGTGGGCCAACCGGGAGAGGACGGGTTGGGAACGCTCCGGCAGGGCTATCTGGAGGACAGCTCCGTCGATGCGGTGCGCGAGATCACGGATCTGATCGAGGCGCAGCGAGGATATGAGCTGAATGCCAAAGTCATCACCGCCGCCGACCAGATGCTCGGCGCAACGACCCAGATCCGTTGATATGCGCTGGCTTGCCCTGATCCTGCTGCTCGCCGCACCCGCCGGGGCCGACACGGTCGTGGCCGCTGGCACCATCAGGTCGATGTCGCTGATCGGCCCGTCCGATGTGGTGCTGGTCGAGGGCGACACGCCCGGCGCTTTGTCTGATCCAGTTGACGCAATTGGCATGGAGGCACGCGTAAATCTCTACCCCGGCCGTCCGATCCGTGCCATCGACCTGCAGCCGCCCGCCGTCGTTAACCGCAATGAAATCATCACCCTGCAATACAACCAGGGTGGCCTGCTGATCGTGACCGAAGGCCGTGCCATGGACCGGGCGGGGGTTGGCGAACGGCTGCGGGTGCTCAACCTTGCCTCGCGCACCACCGTCACGGCCACCGTGGTTTCTGCTGGTCTGGCCGAGGTCTCCTCGGGTTTTTGAAGGAATGCACATGACACTGCCCCGCCTGATCCTGCTGGTTTCCGTCCTTGTCCCGATGGCCCTGATGGGTTGCGGTCGCATGGCCGAAGTGGGCCGCCGGCCCGATTTTCAGCCCACGACCGATGGCAACCAGTACTACGCCATGAGCACCGAGCCCTTGCCCGCCGCGCTGGAGGATGACGGCCCGGTGCGCGCCGCCTCGCTCTGGTCCGGCGGGCGGCAGTCGCTGCTTGGCGACAGGCGGGCCGGTCAGCGCGGGGATATCCTGACCGTTGTGATCGAGATCGACGAAAGCGCCGAAATATCCAACGCCACCAACCGCTCCCGCAGCGGGTCGGAACAGATGGGGGTGCCGCAGCTGTTCGGCATTCCGCAGCGCATCGACGGGGATTTGCCCGACGGGGCCTCCATGGCCAACGCGGTCGAACTGAGCGGTGCGGGGCAATCCGCCGGTCAGGGCAGCGTGCGCCGAAACGAGGCGCTGGCCCTGCGTATCGCCGCGACCGTGGTCGAGGTGCTGCCCAATGGGGTGCTGCGCATCGAGGGCGCGCAGGAGGTGCGGGTGAATTTCGAACTGCGCGAGCTGCTGGTGACCGGCTATGTCCGCCCCGCCGATATCTCTCGCCAGAACGAAATCACCTATGACCGCATCGCCAATGCCCGGATCTCTTATGGCGGGCGCGGGCAGATCACCGATGTGCAACAGCCACGCTATGGCCAGCAGATCGCCGATATCGTCCTTCCCTTCTGAGGCCTTGCCATGATCCGCCTTCTGCTTCCCGTCTTCCTGTTGCTCGCTGGCCTCGGCGGTGGCGTTGTCGCTGGCAAGATGATGTCCGGCGGTGGCGAGGAGACCGCCGCCGACAGCCCTGCAGAGGATGACGGGCATGGCGATGACGAGGGGCACGGCGCGGAAGAGGATGACGGACATGGAACCTCCGACGGGCATGGGGAGGAGGCCGACCCCAACAGCCCCTATGAATATGTGCGGCTCAACAATCAGTTCGTGGTGCCGCTGATCCGTCATGGCAGCGTGCGGTCGCTGGTGGTTCTGACCCTGACGATCGAGGTCGAAAGCGGCGAGAACGAGCTGGTCTATGACCGCGAACCGCGCCTGCGGGACGCGCTGCTACGGGTCATGTTCTCCCATGCCAATGTGGGCGGCTTCGATGGCAGCTTCACGGCGGTGGAATCCATGGCCCCGCTGCGCGAAGGGCTGCGAGAGGCCGCGCGGCAGGTTCTGGGCGCGGTCGCCCATGACGTGCTGATCATGGATATCGTCCGTCAGGACGCCTGAAATTTCAGCTTTTCCAACACCTGCCGCCGCCCTTCCTCGTACCGGGCGCGATCCAGCTTGCCCTCCAGCTCGGCCCTGACCCGCGCCTCTTGCCCGCGCAGATCCCGCAACGCGCCATCGCAGTGACGCAGCCACGCGGCATGCGCGCGGGCGGTGGCCGGGTCGGGTGTTTCGGCGGCCATGGCGCGACGGTCGTTCTGGAGATGACGGATATCCAAAGCCAGCCCATCCGCCGCAGCCCGCGCATTCGCGGCCTCACCCTTGGCAAGCGTTGCCTTCAGCTCGGCAATCTGGGCGAGCCTGTCGAGCTTTTCACCCCGGCTCATCTTCGTGCCCGCGCCAGGCCGCGCATCCGGTCGGCAAAGCGGATCGCGGCGGCAACGGCGCGGTAGTGGTCGGGGGCGATGCCCTGGCCGATCTCCAGCGCGGCAAAAAGTGCCCGTGCCGTCGGCGGATCGCTATAGACCGGAACGCCGTGCTCGGCCGCGACCTCGCGGATACGCGCGGCCACCTCATCCGCGCCCTTGGCCACGCAGACCGGCACCTCGCCCGCATCCCGGTCCCATTTCAGGGCCACGGCGTAATGGGTCGGGTTCACCACGATCACGTCGGCGGCGGGCACATCCTTCAGCATCTTGTTCATGGCGATCTGCGTGCCCCGTTCGCGCCGCTGTTGTTTCACATGCGGGTCGCCCTCGCGGGTCTTGGTCTCATCCACCAGTTCCTGCCTGCTCATCCGGTGCTTCTTGTGATGGGCCGCGACCTGCCACATGTAGTCTGCCAGCGCGATCACCAGGGCCAGTCCGAAGGCCGCCATCAGGAAATCCATCATCAGCTGCCCAAGCTCGGACAGGATTTGCCCGCTGTCTGCGAATAGCGCCGCCAGAATCCGGTCGCGCCGCGACCACAGAACCCAGGCCAGCAGCCCGGAATAGATGGTCAGCTTGGCGGCGGCCTTGGCGAATTCGAACAGCCCGTTCGCGCCGAACTTGTTCTTGGCGTTCGACAGGATCGAGATCCGCGACAGTTTGGGTTGCAGGCGCGAGGGCGTGAAAAGAATGGCCCGCTGCGCGAACAGCGCCAGGATCAGAAGCACCCCGGGCAGGACGATCACCGCCGCAACCGGGGGCGCGACCGAAGACAGGATGCCCCCGGCGGCGGCCTGTCCCTCGGCGGTCAGCAGGGACTGGGCAATTTCCGGGGCCTGATCGAGCAACACCGCCAGAGATTGCCCCACCTGTGCCCCAAGCGACGGACCGAGCAGCGCGAGCGCCAGCAGGAACCCGCCATAGACCACAGCGGTGTTGAGATCGGATGACCGGACAATCTCGCCCTTTTTACGGGCCTCTTCCAGCCGCGCCGGTGTCGGGTCATATGGTTTGTCGTCGGGGCTGGTCGCGTCGCTCATGGCAGCGGCCCCATGGGGCTGGCCAGCGCGGCCTGCATGGCTTGCATCCAGACGGGCAGCAGGAACGGCGTGGTCAGCAGCAGCAACACCAGCCCTCCCAAAGTGATTGCGGGCGCACCGACAAAGGCCACCATCAGCTGCGGCATCGCCTTGTTGATGACCCCGAGCGCAAGGTTGTAGAGCACGGACGCAATCAGAAACGGCGCGGCCAGCGAAAAGGCCAGCGAAAAGGCGTGGCCCACTCGGTCCACCCCCCAGGCACCGACATCGCGGGCAAGGGGCATCCGGCCAGCGGGCAATACCTCATAGCTTTCCATCAACATCCGCGCGACCATCACATGCAGCCCCGACATGACCGCCAGCGTCAGCCCGGCGAGCAGCAGGAACCCCGCAATGGCGGGTTGCGGTTCCGGCGTGGCACCGCCCGCGATCTGCGACAGGGACGTGGCCTGCGCCGCCATCGACCCCGCGATCTGCAGGACCATGGCGATGAAGCGCACCGCGAGGCCAAGCAACAGCCCCGCAACAGTTTCTGTCATGACATAGCCTGCAAAATCCTGCGTGTTCGCCCCGGCGGGCACCAGATGAGCGGCCAGTGCCGGGGTCAGCAGCACCGTCATCGCCAGCGCCGCGCCGAGGCGGATGCGCATGGGGATGTAGTGTTCGCCAATGGCGGGCAGAACCAGAAAGGCCGCGCCGACCCTGAGGAAGACCAGCCCCCCCGACAGCAGCCAGGCTTGGGTCATGCCAAGGACCTGGGCCAGCAGCTCGGTCATGGGGCGGCGACACCGACAAGGGCGGGTTTGGCCTCCAGCCCGATCTCTTCGAAGGACAGGACCGGGTTGAGGATGCCTCGCGACAGCAGCACCGTGCGCAGGAAGCGGCGGCGAAGGGACGACGTGACGACCGCCGGGTAAGTGCCCTTTTCCCCCGCCGCCGCGATCTTGTCGCCGACGGCTTTGGCCAGTGAATTGAACAGGTCGGGGGTGAGGGCAATCTCGGGCAGGCCCCCTTCTGATTTCACCTCGTGGCGCGCGAAGATATCCTCCCATTGTCCGGCCAACTGCACCAGCGGCAGGGTTCCGTCATCGCGTTTGAGGTCCGAGATCAGCTGGAACCCGAGCCGCTGCCGGACATGTTCGCAGATCAGGTCGGGCTGAGGGGTGGCAGGGCGGATCTCGGCAATGGCCTCCAGGATCAGCGGCAGATTGCGGATCGACACCTGTTCGGCGAGCAACAGGCGCAGAACCGCGTGCAGCACATCCATCGGCACCTTGTCGGGGACGAGCTCATTCAGAAGGCGGCGATTGGCCTCGGACCGGGTCGGGTCCGACAGTTCGACGAAAGCATCGAGATGGCGTTGCAGGGCCTTGAAGCTGAGCAGCCGAGAGAGGTTTTTCTTCAGCGTTTCCAGCAGATGCGTGGCCAGCACCTCTCCGGGGGCAACGACGGTTGCACCCTGAAGGGTCGCAGCCTCCCGGTCGCGCGGGGAAATCCAGCGCGCGGGCGCGCCATAGACCGGTTCGGCCACGTCCTGACCGGCGGGCAGGCCGCTTTCGTCGCCCGCTTTCAGCAGTAAAAGCGCCTCCATTTCCAGCTTTGCGCGGGCGTGTTCGACCCCGTGAATGCGGATCGAGTAGGTGCCCGGTGGCAAGTCATCGCGATCGGTCAGACGGATTTCCGGCAGGATCAGGCCAAAGCCACGCGCGATGTGTTCGCGCATCGACAAGATGCGAGCGTCGAGCCCGGTGGCGGGGTCAAGCGCCATGGACACCAGGTCCGGGGCGAACTGGACGTGGATTTCATCGAGTTCCAACAGATCTCCGATCCGGTCGGTGGTCGGCGCATCGTCAGCTTCGGTCACGGCGGGCAGGGCCTCGGCCTCGACCCGCATCGCGCGCGCACGGAAGACAGCCGCTGTTGCCAGCGCGATGGCCCCCATGACGAAGGGCAGGAAGGGCAGGCCCGGCACGATGGCGAAAACCGCCATTAGACCGGCCACCGTCGCCAGGGCCGTGGGATGGCGGCCAAGCTGGGTCAGAAGGGCCACATCGGTGGCCCCGGTGGTCCCGCCCCGAGCCAGCAGCAGGGCCGAGGCGATGGCGATGATCACGGCGGGGATCTGCGACACCAACCCGTCCCCCACCGTCAGGATCGAATAGGTTTCAAAGGCCTGACTGAGCGGCATTCCATGAATCGCGACCCCGAAGACCAGCCCCATGCACAGGTTCAGAAGGGTGATGAGCAGCCCGGCAATCGCGTCGCCCTTGACGAATTTCGAGGCCCCGTCGAGCGAGCCGAAAAACGTCGTTTCGGCCTGTTCCCTTTCGCGTCGCGCCTTGGCTTCGGCATGGTCGATGGCGCCTGCCGACATGTCGCTGTCGATGGCCAGCTGGCGGCCCGGCATCCCGTCGAGGGCAAACCGCGCACCGACCTCTGCCATGCGGGCCGCGCCCTTGTTGATCACGATGAAATTGACGATGAGCAGCACCCCGAACACCACCAGCCCCATCACCACATTGCCGCCCATGACGAACATGGCGAAGCCTTCGATCACCTCACCCGCCGCGCCGGTGCCGGTATGGCCGTGGCCGATGATCAGCTTGGTGGACGAGACATTGAGCGACAGGCGTAGCATCAGGGATGCAAGCAGCACCGTCGGGAAGGCCGAGAAGTCGAGCGGGCGTTCGATGAACAGCGTTGTGGTGAAGATCAGGATGGCCAGCCCGAAAGACATGGCGAGGCCAATATCCAGCACCCAGGAGGGCACCGGCAGGATCATCATGACAATGACCGCCATCAAAGCGAAGGCAAACAGGATCGTTGGCTGAAACAGGTCTCGAATGCTCATCTCTGGGCCTTTCTGGCCGGATCGGGCCCGTATGGATCCCGGACTCCTTGACCCCAACAGCTTTAGGCAGCGAGGGTTACCAAAGCGTTAGTCCGTTGGCCCCCGAGGGTTGGTCTCCAACAGGGCGAGGGCCTCTTGACGAAGCGCGCGGCTTTCCCTCAACAGGGCCACCACGGCCTCTGGCGTGTCAGCGGGGGCTATGGGCGCGACCGCAACGGGATCGGCGGGATCGGCGGGCACCGCACCGGGGTGATCCTGCGCCAGCCGGTCGTAGGCGAGGCTCAGCAATTCGCGGTCGCGGGCATGGTCGCTGCCGCCCGCAAGGATCAGATCGCGTGCCATCTCGGGTAGCCCGTGATCCAGAAGATACCGCGCCACGCGGCGTCGGAATGCGGGGTTGGGAAAGTAACCGAACTGGCCGAATTCCTCGGAGGTGAGCAGCAGCAAAAGCGGTGCGGTGCGCTCCAGGTCCATCAGGGCCGTGAGGATGTCGGCAAAGACGGGCCGGATCGCCTCGGCATCGCGCTGACCGTTGAGGGCCAGGTGGGTCAGCGCGGCGTCGATATTGCCTGCCAGCGCGTGGCCAAGCGCCGCGGCATGGCGCAGCCCGTCCTCTGACAGGGTGGGCGCGGTTTCGCGGATCAGTGCATCGGCGGCCACAAGGTCTGTGGACCGGGCCGCGCCGCGCGCCTCGATATCTGCCAGCAGCCGCAGCGTCAGCGCCGGATCGGCGCGGGTGCTGCCGGCATTGGCGGGGATCAGCGTAGCCGCGGGCGGGGCGGGGCTGCCGGGCAGAGCGGCATCGAGAAAAGCCATGTCCTGTGCAGACACGCGCCCCCCCCGAACCAGCGCCTCGCGGATCTCCAGCGCCGCGCCTTCGTCATCGGCGGCCAGAAAGGCGCGGGCGAGGTCCGGGCCGACGATATCGCGCAGCGGTGTGGGCAGTTCGAAATAGCTGGCCAGAATATCCAGGCGGGTCTCGGCATCGGGGCGAGGCGTGTCCGCGTCGGTCAGGAACAACCACAAGGTCAGTGCCTCGGGGCAAAGCTCGTGTTCGGCAAAGCTGCCGAATTGCTCCGCCGCGCCATGTTCGAGATATTGTGCCAAAGCCCGCTGGAAGCCGGGCGCTGCGCCCCGTTCATTCAGCCAGAACAGCGCCTCGGCCCCGAAGCCGTGCACAAGGTAGAGCTCGGCCAGTTCAAGGGCCGCATCGTCCTGCAGGCTGCCCCGATCGTCGTACAGAAACGCCCGCACCCGTCCGAGCGCATTGAGGAAACTCAACTCACCCCGCCAGTCAGCGATTGGACGGGCCGGGGCGGCGAGGCAATCGACCGGCGCGCTGGCGATCAACCGGTCCGGCCAGAGACCGGTGTTGAGATCATAGGCGGTGGCCGCAAGGATCGGCGGCGTGGCCTGCGCTGCCGGTTCCGGGTGTGGGTCCGGGGTTTCCGTCCGTTCTTCGGGCCCGGCACCATGTGGGGCCGCAGATTCCGGCTCCGGGTCGGCGACCTGCGGCCTCGGTTGAGGGCGCGACACAGGGTCGGCGGCAGACAGGGGTTCTGCAGGGGCGGCGTCCAGCAGACCGGCGGCGGCGGCCCGGGCCAGTTGTTCGGCCATGATCGCCGCGGCTTCCTCCATGTCGAAGGTCGGGGCAAGCGGGTCAGGTTCCGCCACCGGCCCCGCGAGAGGGGTCAGGGTTGAGGGCGGGTCATGGGCGGTGTCCGGGACGGGCAGATCGACGGGAGGGACAGGCTCGGTTGGTGGCTGGTAGGGCGTATCAGTGATGTCGATAACCGCGTAGCGCCCCTGAAAGCGGGATATTTCAACAGTGCAATCGCAGCCAAGTTCCAGCATCAGCCCGTCATCGACCCGCAGACCGGCCACCCGGTCGCGCGTGATCAGCGTGTAGACGCCCGAGAGGTCGAAACCCGGAACGGCGGGGGAAAACGCGATATGCAGGTCGCGCCCGTCGCGGGTGATCTGCCAGTCCCGGTCCGGGCCGATGGCGGCGACCAGCCGGGTGAACCCGTCATGGTCGCCTGATTGCACGCGAATGCCCTGTGCTCCTGCGGCACCTGTCCAGATCAGACAGCAGAGGGTAAGCGCCAGCCGGATCATGCTGCCGCCTGCCTCAGACCCTTCAGCGCTTCCTCCAGATCGTTGAAGGAGGGGCGGATATGCGAAGGCGTGTTCTGGCGGCCGACTTCGATACAGATATTGGTGGCATGGTTGTGCAGGTTCGCAACCAGCACCTCGCGGATCAGGCCATAGAAATGCATGTCCTCCTCGACCACCGCCTTCACCTTTGCAGCAAAGGGTCCAACCAGACCATAGGCCAGGAACACGCCCAGAAACGTGCCGACCAGGGCGCCGCCGATCAGCTTGCCGAGGATTTCCGGCGGCTGGTCGATGGACCCCATGGTCTTGATCACACCCAGAACCGCCGCGACGATCCCGAGGGCGGGCAGGCCGTCGGCGATGGTCTGCAGCGCGTGGCTGGAATGCAGCGCGTGATGCAGGTTGGCCTCCATCCGCTTTTCCAGCACGTCCTCCACCTGATGGGGGTCGTCATAGTTGAGCGACGCGGATCGCAATGTGTCGCAGATCAGGTCGACCGCTTCCCGGTCCTTCAGAATCTTGGGGTAATTGCCGAAAATCGAGGACTCGGCGGGATTCTCGGTATGCTCCTCCAGCGCAACGGCGTTTTCACGACCAAGGCGGATCAGTTCGTAAAGCAGGCAGAGAAGATCCTGGTAATCCGAGTGTTTCCATTTCGGTCCCTTGAAGACCTTGCCAAGATCCTTGAGCGTGTGTTTCACACCTGCGAAATCGTTCGAGATAATGAACGCACCCACGGCCGCGCCGCCGATCATGGTCATCTCGTAGGGTAGCGAATACAGGATGATGTCGAGATGCCCGCCAGAGGCGAGATATCCGCCGAAGACCATGGCGAAGATGACGACAATACCGAGAATTCCAACCATTCCAGACCTCTATGACTTCAAGGGGTGCCCGGCGCTGCAGAGGCAGAGACCGGGGCCGAGGCGTTGCGCGTGGCTATGAGGACCGAGATCGTATAGGCGACGGCAGGGTCAAGTTCGGCCATAACACCGGCAGCGGCATCGGCCTGCATCCGGCCCAGGAACCCGGCGGCAAAACCCGGATCCATCTGCGAAAACAGGGCGGCGGCATCGGCGGCATCCATTGTCTCATAGACCTGGGTCAGTCGGGCCAGATCGGACTCCGCCGCCGTGTCGGACAGGGCCAGAAGGGATTCCAGCCGCTCCTCGGTCGCTTCCAGCGCGGCCAGCTGTGCGGCGACCGAAGCTTCGATCTCGCTTAGTGCGCGGGCCCGTTCGGCAAGGCTTTCCTCGCGGGCATCGAGCCGTTCCGCCCGCCCCTCGACCCGCGACAGCGCCTGTTCCAGCGCCGTATTGGCTGCGCACTGCCCCTCGGGCTCGGTCATCATGCCTGCATGCAGGTCCGGGTCCGCATGGTCCGGGGCAGGATCATCCGCCGATACGGAGGCGCTGGCAAAGCCGATGGCCCCGAGCCTGAAGAGACCCGACAGGATGAACAGTGCGATCACGCCAAACAGGCTGAAACGGTGCCAGATGCGGCGGGGTTTTCTCTTGCTGCGTGCCATGGATCAGCCCGCCCCGGCCAGCCGTGAGCGATTTTTCAGGAAGAAGGGAACCGACGGGTTTTCATCCTCGCCTTGCGCATGCCGCCGCCGTGTTCCGAAAACCGGCGTGTCGTCATCGGGTCCGCTGTCGCGCCCGGTCATCGCCGGTGTCGTGTCAGCCGTTCCGGGCGGCGCGTGATCGAGGTCATGGCAAGCTGACAGCATCAGCTCCAACTCCTCCGCCAGTTGCCGCGCTTCGCGGTTCAGCGCGTCAAGCCGCCCGGCAGAGCTTTCGGTGCCCGTCTTCATCTCGGCCAGGGCCTTGTTCATGTCGTCGACCTGGGCCGACAGAACGGCAATCGCGCCACCCAGACCGTTGTCGATGCTGGACAGTCGCGTCAGCCTGCGTGACAGGACAAGGCAGAAAACAGCCGCGCCGAGCGAGGCGAGGATCAGCAGCGCATCGGCCGCGTAGGCCATGATCTGGGGCAAAGTCTCCATTCAGTTCACCACGAATTGGGTTACGAGAAGATCGCGGACCAGCACATCGCCAGTCACGATCTGAATTCGGCGCAGAAGCTGCGCGCGGATCCGTACCAAGGTGCGCGGATCGCTCAGTTCCTGCATGTCGAGCACGCGCAGATAGCTGTTCATCACGTCCATGACGCGGGGCATCAGATGGGTCACTTCCTCGGTGTCGTCGGGGGCGACTTCCAGCTCGGCTTCGAACAGCAGGTGGCGCTGATTGGTGTCGGACCCGATATTGACCACCAGCTGATCCAGTGGAACGAAGGCCACATGATCCAGCTCTGGCCGCGGACGTTCCGACGGGCTGTCGTCGTCGTCCTCATCCTCATCGCCATGGCTGTCATCTTCCGCCGCTGCATGGTCCGAATCGCTGGTGCCGTCAGAGGCGAGCGGCCCGCTGGTCACCGCCCAGTAACCGCCTGCGCCACCGGCACCGGCCAGCACGAGCCCCACCAGAAGCGGCAGCAAAAGGCCCTTCTTCTTCTTGGGCGCGTCTTCGGTTTCCGGGTCGTCGCTGGCCACGTTCTGTACCTCATGCCGTCTTGGGACAGGAGGAACATAAACCGAACAGCACTAACCAAATCTTAAGCGAGCTGCGCTTTGATCGACCCTGTCAGGTCAGAACGACCAGAAGGAGAAAACACAGGTGCAGCAGCTCTTTGATCTATGGGGTGCGATGGACGCCCGGCGGCGCGGGGTGCTGATCGGCGGGCTTGCAGGGCTGGTCACGATCCTGGTTTTGCTGGCGCGAATGGCGGGAACGCCAAGTTATGCGTTGCTCTATTCCGGGCTCGATCCATCTGCCGCGGGTGAGGTGATAACCGCGTTGGAGGCCCGCGGAATCGCCTATCAGGTGCGCGGCGATTCGATCCATGTGGACGAAACCGAACGCGACGCCCTGCGCATGAGCCTTGCAGGCGAGGGCCTGCCGACGCTTGGGGCCGCGGGATATGAACTGCTTGATTCGCTGTCCGGTTTCGGCACCACGTCACAGATGTTCGACGCCGCCTATTGGCGCGCCAAGGAAGGTGAACTGGCCCGTACCATCGCCGCAAGCCCGCGCATCCGATCCGCCCGCGTGCATCTGGCCGCCCCGACCAGCGATCCCTTCGCCCCGGCGCGCGACCCGTCCGCTTCGGTCAGCATCCAGCCGGTTTCAGGGGGCATCTCGTCGGGCCACGCGCAGGCGCTGCGCTATCTGGTGGCCTCGGCCGTGCCGGGGCTGCTGCCGGAAAACGTGACAATCATCGATTCGGATACCGGCCGGGTTCTGGCCAATGACGATGCGCAATCCCAAGCGGGGGACAGCAATGCCCTGTCAGAAACCCTGCGCCGCAACGTGGAACGCCTGCTGAATGCCCGTGTCGGCCCCGGAAACGCCGTGGTCGAGGTCAGCGTGGAACTGGAAACCGCCCGCCAGACGGTGTTCGAGCGGATCATCGACCCCGATAGCCGCGTGGTGATCGGCACAGATTCAGAGGAAAGCGCCAACACCTCGCGCGATGCCGGGGACGCCGCCGTGACCGTCGCCTCGAACCTGCCTGAAGGCGATGCTGCGGCGGGTGGCGGCGGGTCTTCGGCGCAGACCAGCGAAACCCGCGAGAGAGTGACATACGACATTTCCGAAACGCAGCGGGAAACCGAAAGCGGGCCGGGAACGGTGCGGCGGATCACGGTGGCGGTACTGGTGAATGCGGTGCCGGTCGTGGGGCCCGACGGTGTGGTTCAGCAGCAGCCGCGCGACGCGGCAGAACTGCAATCTCTGCGCGACCTTGTGCAATCCGCCGTGGGCTTTGACGAAGCTCGCGGCGACGTCGTGACCCTGCAATCCATGGTATTTGAGCCGCAAGGCGAGGCCCTCGGAACAGAAGACGGCGGCACCTCTCTCCTGTCGCGGCTTGATCCGATGCGGATCCTGCAACTGGTTGCGCTTGTCGGTGTGGCGCTGGCCGTGGCCTTCGGCGTCCTGCGCCCGGCGATGCGGACAGCACCGGCAATGGAAGGGCCGCCACCATTGGCCGAACTGCCGGCGGTCAGCCCTCAAGCTGCTGGCCCCCGGTCCGTCCCTGGCATTCTGCCGCCATCTGATCCCGCCACTCGCCCCATGGACGAGAACCTGGATGCAGATGCAGCGGCCCTGTCCAATGGAACAGAGGGCGACGCGCCCGACACGCTCCCCTCACCTGAGGTGCTCGCGATGGAAGAGGCCCCCGACCCGGTCGCGCGCCTGCGCCGCCTGATCGAGGAGCGGGAGGAAGAGACGGTTCAGATCCTGCGGTCCTGGATGGAAGAAGATGAGGAACTGACATGACATATCACGCCCTGTCGCTGGAGGATTTCACGGCCTCCCCCCGCATGAGCGATGCCGCATTGTCGGATGCTGACGCGGAATCCATCCGGTTGGACGCCTACGAGGCCGGGTACAAATCCGGCTGGGACGATGCCAATTCCGAAACAGCGGCCTCCGACCACAGGATCGCCGCCGATCTGGAACGCAACCTGACCGATCTGCGGTTCACCTACGAAGAAGCGCGCGCGGAGGTTTTGCAGGGAATGTCCGGGCTGATGACCTCGATCCTGTCAAGCTTTCTGCCGAAGCTGGCCGCCGATGCCGTGCTGCCGCGCGTGTCCGATCAGATCGACGCGATGATCGCCGCGACCGGATCGGGCAACTGCCGGCTGCAAGCGGCGCCCGCAACCTGCAAGCAGCTCGACTGGCTGGCGGAAAAATACATGGAAACAGAGATGCAGATCGTCCCTGAACCCGCGTATCCCGATGGCCGGGTGACGCTGCATTTTGCCAGCGAAGTCAGCGAAATAGACCTTACGGACCTGCTGTCCAGCATGTCGGAGGCAATTCGAGATTTCACCATGTCCCCACCCCCCGAACAGGAGCGTCGCCATGGCTGATACCAACCCCCAGGATCAGGGTCTTCAGGGGTCCGGCATATCCGGCAAGCTGCGCAGCGTACCCGTCGAAGTCCGGGTTACGGTCGGTCGAGCCCGGCCGTCGGTTTCCGAACTCCTTGCGCTCGGACAAGAGGATGTGCTGCCGCTGGATCGCCGCATCGAAGACCCGGTGGAGCTGTTTATCGGCGACCGGCTGGTCGCCTGCGGCGAACTGGTCGAGGCGGAGGATGGCGGGCTTGGCGTGCGCATCACCGAAATGGTCGATGGCGGCAATGGCTGAGCTCTTGCGCCGACGGCTGTTGCTGGCCGGAATCCTGGCGGTGGTGCTGGCCGTCCCTGCGGCGGCCCAGGACATTACCATCGACATGGGCGATGCCGACACGCTGACCGCGCGCACGTTGCAGATCATTGCACTGGTCACGGTGCTCAGCCTCGCGCCGGGCCTTGCGGTAATGATCACCTGCTTTCCCTTCGTGGTAACCGTCCTGTCGATCCTGCGGCAGGCCATCGGGTTGCAGCAATCGCCCCCCAATATGCTGATCGTGAGCCTTGCGCTGTTCCTGACCTATTTCGTGATGGCCCCCACGTTCGAGGCCGCCTATCAGGCCGGGATCGGGCCCGTGATGGACGGCCAGTTGGAGCTGATGGAGGGCTTGGCCCGCGCCTATGAGCCGTTTCGCAGCTTCATGATGCTGCGCGTGGATCCCGAGACGCTGCAAAGCCTGTCCTCCCTGCGTGAAATCCCCGAGGGCGATGATCCGGGCGCCTCAGTCCTGATTCCGTCCTTCATGCTGAGCGAGGTGGAACGCGCCTTTCAGATCGGGTTTCTCGTGTTCCTGCCCTTCCTGATCATAGACCTCGTCGTCGCCGCGATCCTGATGTCGATGGGGATGATGATGGTCCCGCCCGCAATCGTATCGCTGCCCTTCAAGCTGGCCTTCTTCGTGGTGGCAGATGGGTGGGCGCTGGTGACGGGCGCTTTGGTGCGCAGCTATTTCTGAAGGAAAATCCCATGACCAACCCGGCCCAATCCGAGTCCCCCGCTATCCGCGACGAAAGCTATGCCCGCAAGGCCCGCATCCTGCTGGATCTCTTTGGCCCCTCCGGGGTGGAGCGGTTGCGCAAGGCTGGTCTGACGACAGAGGTGGACGGGCTGGATACGAAGGCAAACGCCACAGGAGAGGCCGATCGCCTCGCGTTGCTGGAACGGTTTCGCAAACAGGGTCTGTTCGAGGAAGACCCGTCCCGGAAAGTGACGCCGCCGCCGGGCCCGGCTATGCGAATGCCCCCTCTGACTGCGCGTATTGCCGATCATCTGGATGAGGCAGCGCTGGAAAAAGAGCATCCGGCGATCATCGCGATGGTGCTTCGGGATCAACCCAAGGGCCTTCAGTTGCAGGCGCTGCACGCCTTGCCGGGGCCGGTTGCGCGCGCGACAATCCGCTATCTGCGCGGCTGACCTGGCTGCCGTTATCTGACAACCAGTTCCGCATGCAGCGCCCCGGCAGCGTTGATCGCGTTCAGGATGTCGATCATGTCGCCGGGGGACACCCCGAGAGCATTCAGCCCGGCGATGACTTCCGACAGGGATGCGCCGCCCGAAACCTCTGCCAGACCGGTGCCCGGCTCTTCCTCGATATCCGCCTGAGTGCGGGGCACGACGACGGTTTCCCCCTCTGCAAAGGGGTTGGGTTGCACGGCAATCGGGGTTTCCTGAATGCGCAGGGTCAGGTTGCCCTGCGCCACGGCGACATGAGAGATGCGCACATCTTCGCCCATCACGATGGTGCCGGAACGTTGATCGACAACCACGCGGGCGCGGCTTTCGGGTTCCACCAGCAGGTTTTCGATACGGAACATGGCGTGCGCGGCGGATGGTTCGCGCGTGGCGGCAAGATCCAGCGCGACGGTGCCGGAATCGAGCATGACGGCGACAGGGCGGCCATAGGCGGTGTTGATCACGCCCTCGATCCGGGCGGCGGTGGTGAAGTCGGGGGACCGCAGGGCCAGGCGGATCGTCTCTAGGCTCGACAGCTCGAAATCCACCTCGCGTTCGATGCGCGCGCCGGAGGGCACGGTTCCGGCGGTCGGCACACCTTCTGTCACGCTGGCCGCATCGCCTTCCGCGACCGCCCCGCCCGCGATGACGGTGCCTTGCGCCACCGCGTAGATTTCCCCGTCGGCTGCGGTCAGGGGGGTCATCACCAGCGTGCCGCCCATGAGGCTATCGGCATCGCCAATGGCGGACACGTTGATGTCGATCTGCGACCCGGCCCGCGAAAACGGTGGAAGCGTGGCTGTGACGATCACCGCCGCCACGTTCTGGGGGCGGAACTGCTCGCCCGAGATATTGACGCCAAGCCGTTCGAGGATGTTTGTCATGATCTCTTCGGTGAAGGGGGAATTGCGGATGCCGTCGCCGGTGCCGTTCAGCCCCACGACCAGCCCATAGCCAATCAGGTCGTTGCCGCGCACCCCGTCGAATTCCACCAGGTCCTTGATGCGGATCGGGGTGGCCTGCGCCACTAGCGGCGCGAGAACCAGGATGAGAGAAAACAGGAAGCGGATCATCTGAGGTACTCCGTCAGGTTGAGGCGGGACAGGCGGGTGGTCAGCAGGTAGAGCGCTTCGAGCCGGGTCTCCACCTCCTGCAATTCAGTGGCGGTGGTGTAGGGGTCGGCACCGGTCAGGCGGCTGCGTTCCAGTTCCAGCAACCCGCGAGTGGTGTCACCCCGCAACTGGGCGGCCTCGATCTGGCCCTCCACATGGCCCACGCGGGCACGCAGATCGGTGACGCCGTCATTGCCGGACGCCATGTCGAGCGCGGCACGTTCCAGAAGCTGGCGCCTTTCATCATCGCTGAAACTACCTGTTTCATTGGACACCAGAGTGGCCAACGCCATCCCCATCAGCCCGCGCCGAACACCGGGATCGAGTGCGGAAATCGGGTTCTGGATCGTCTCGCCTTCAGCCACGGTGAAGCCCGGCGCGGGATCGGGGCTGCCCTGATAAGCCAGTGTTTCGAACCCGCCGCCCGGATCCATGAACCAGCTGTCCAGCGTCGTGATCAGGTCCGCCGCATCCGTGGCACCGGTGGCCAGAGGTTCCAGCGCGGTCAGCAGGTCCTCCACCGGGATCAGCGCATCCTCATCGGTATTGGCGCCAGAAAACAGTGCCCGGCCCGCGACCGTCTGGTTGAGCGAACCGACCATGGCGCTCAGCCGGTCGGGGGCGCTGGCGGCCATCAGCTCCATCTGTTGCAGGGTATCGGTGCCGGTTGCCGACAACAGCGCCGGGGCCAGCTCTGACAGGTTGCCCTGCAAAGCCTCCAATGCCGATTGCACGGCGGAGGTCATCAACGCGGCCTCGGCCGCGGCATTGCGGTAGGCGGCAACCATGCGCAATCCGCGTTCTATCCCCGAAAGTGCCGAAAAATCCCCACCAAGTGCCCTGCCCGTATCGGCGTGCTGCCCGCTGGCCAGTTCCTGCGTCAGCCGCACAAGGTCCGTCCTGACCTGCTCGTGATGGTGGCGGAGGTGATAACTTCGGGCCATATCGCCCGTGGAAATGATGCTCATCGCTACAGCCCCAGCAATCGGTCAAGCATGTCGTCGAGTGTCGAGATCACCCGCGCATTGGCGGCATAGGCATTCTCGATTTCCAGAAGGCGTTGCATCTGCCGGTCAGTATCGACCCCGCGCGACAGTTCGGCCTCGCGCAGCGCGGTGAACTTGCCGGATGTTTCTGCCGCGCGGGCTTCGGCAAACTGACGGTCCATGGAGGTGAGCGACAGGACGTCCGAGGCAAGCTCGGCCATGCTCCGACTGGTGGCGGAGAAGGCGGAAGAGGCCGTCGGGCGTTCGGTCTGCAGCGCGTCGAGGATGCCTTGCAGCAGCGTGGGATCACCGGGTGCGCCTTCGCTCGTCGCGCCAACCCCGTCGCGCAGCCGCCACAGCGCGCCGCCCCGGTCGGGATCGACAGCGGCGTTTACCATGATGCGCGCGGCGAGACCGTCTTCATAGGTCGCAGCGGCCAGCAGTCCGTCGTCGCTGAACAGACCCGGGTCGGTTGCGGCGCGGGTCGGGTCAAGGCCGGGGTCGTCCAGCCGCGCGGTCAGGTCGAGCGCCAGCCCGTCGAGCTGCGCCTGTGCCTGCGGGGCGATCTCGTCGCGGACGGCGAACAGGGCCGCCAACCGCCCGCCGGACAAGGACGCGTAGCTGCCCGAGGTGCTGATCGGACGGCCATTCACGGTAAGGCCCGACAGGTCGTTGTTCTGCAGGGACATCAGCGGCGTAATGGCCGGCGTGGAGGAAAAGCCGAACTCCGCCGGGCGGCCGTCCACCAATGACAGCCCGTCGATGGTATAGAGACTGACCATCCCGGCGTCGTTGCGGACCTCGCGGATGGGAACCAGATCGGCGATGCCGTCGATAAGCACCTGTTGCCGGTCGATCAGGCCGAGCGCGTTCTCTCCCCGGCTGATGGATGTTCGAATGGTGCCGTTCAGGTCGTGGATCGCGGCGAGCGTGCGATTGAGATGGGTGATCTCCGTGGCGATCTGCGCATCGGCCTGCTGACGGATATCCTGGATGCCGTCCGAGATACCGTTCAGTGTGCCCGCCAGTTGCTGCGCGGCGTTCAGAACGGACTCCAGCCGCGCTTGGCTATCTGGGCGGCTGGCGGCGGAAACAAGGCTGGTCTCGAACGCATCGAACCGTGCGGGCAGGCTGGCGTCGCTGTCGGGCGTGCCGATCAGGGTTTCGATTCGCAGCAAGAAGCTGGCGCGGGTCTCGGCCTCGCCCTGCGCGGCCCCGGCGGAACGACGTTCGCCAAGAATGACCGGGTCCGAACTGCGGGTGACGCCCAAAACCTGCACCCCGCGCCCCGCACCATGGGCGATGGAGGAGAGGGTCAGGCTGCGCTCGCCGAACCCGTCGGTCCGGGCATTGGCGATGTTGTCCGACACCACCGACACGGCCCGGCTGGACGCGGTCAGCCCGGTCAGGGCCGCAGAGAGGGCGCTGGAAATGGTCATGACCTGGCCTCAGCGCCCGGATCAGCGCTTGATATTTGTGGTTTCCTGCAACATTTCGTCCACCGTCTGGATGACCTTGGCGTTGGAGGAATAGGCGCGTTGCGTCTGGATCAGCTGGGTCAGTTCGCCCGCGACATCGGTTGTTGATTCCTCGCGCGAGAAGCCCACGATGTCGCCGGTCGGCCCGTCGCCCGCATCCCACAGGAAGAACGATCCGCTGTCGGGCGAGATCTGATAGGCCTGGTTCGACAGGGCGATCAGACCGTTGGGATTGGGCACGTCAATCAGCGGCACCTGATAGATCACGCGGGTAAAGCCACTGTCATAGATCGCGTGGACCATGCCTTCGCCATCGACCTCCACCGACGACAGGTTGCCGACAGGAGAGCCGTCTTTGACCACGGGGGCATTCGAGAAACTGTCGGAGAGCTGTGTGAAACCGCCGGGTTCGCCGATGATGCCGATATCGAGCTCCATCGGGCCGCCATTCACATTGACCTCGATCGTGCCATCGGTGCCGTTGTAGGCACCGCCCGAGACGGCTGTGACAGACAGGAGGTTGCCGCCACTTCCGCGCGCATCGTCGAAGGTCAGGGTGTATTCCCCGATCACCGCCCCGCCAGATGCGGAATCGCGAATCTCCATGGTCCATTCATTCGAAGACCCGGAGGCGGGGACGGTGGGTGTGAAATTGATCTCCAGCACTTCGGAGGTGCCGAGGTTGTCGAAATACTCCGTCGACATGGTGACGGTGTCGCCCGATGCGCCTGCCTCGGTCGCGGTGGCGGGCAGGTTCAGCGTCAGTTCCATCTGGGTGGTGGGGTCGCCCGCGAACTGGTTGGTGTGGACGCGCACCGGTTCCAGCCCGTCCGTGGTGTCGCGCGGGAAGGTGGGGATGGTGCCATCGCCATCGGCTGGCCACCCAAGCAGAACCAGCCCGGTTTCCGTACGCAGCACGCCATCGGCATCGGGGCGAAAGGACCCGGTGGTGGCCAGCATCACCGGTTGATTGCCGGACTGGGATTCCAGGGAAGCGGCCGTGGTGACCGGCAGCATGCCGCGCCCGCCAATGGCCAGGTCGGTGGGGTTGTCGGTGGTGATCAGCGTGCCGCGCTGTTCGATCATGCGCCCGGTAATGACCCGGACGCCGCCGGCGGAATAGCTGCCATGGCCCTGAGAGATCACCATCGACTGAAAGTTGGTCACGGCGCGCTTATAGCCATAAGTGCCCGAATTCGCGATATTGTCGGAAATCGTGGCGAGGCGGCTCGCGTTCACGTTGAGCCCGGCAACCCCGGAATTGAGCGAGGAGGAAATCGTCATTGGAATGCGCCTTTCTGCTGCATCTCGTCCTTTGGGCCAGACAAGCACGGGCGCATTTAACAGGGGCCTAACAGATAAAAATCGAACTGTTTTCCCTCAGGGCAGGCTGCGCAGAAGGGTGATTTCGACCCTGTCATTGCGTATTGCCATGCGGTCGGCGACCGCCGGGCTGCGGTCTGCGTGCCCGGTGATGCGCTGAAACCTCTCCGCATCCAGCCCGGCGCGTTGCAGCGCGGTGCGAAGCGCTTGAGCCTGAGCCGTAGACCTGTCCCAGGTTGTATCCTCCGCCACCACGATCGGGTCGGACCGGACATGCGCCGCGACCGCGACGCCATTGGTGACGGTCCCGAAAAGCTCTGCCATCACCGCCAGCAGGTCTTCCAGCCAGGGCTCGGGCGTGGTGCCATCCGAGCCAAAAAGCGGTGTGCCGGGGCGGGCGAAGATCTCGACCACCAGCCCCTGATCGGTCAGGCGGGTCTGGACATGATCGAGCATTTCATCCGACACCCGCGCATCGCCGCCGCCATCCATCAGCGAATCCTCGATATCCTCCATCAACGCCTGTTCCAGTTCCTCGGCGCTGTGGTCTGTCCCTTCCATCCCCATGGCCTGCCGCCCCTCGGTCGGGCGCCGGTCAGAGGCGCCGGTGCCGTTCTGGGCAACAACGGTTTCCGAAAACGGGCTGTCGCCGCCGAAAGACCCGTCGCCGCCGCCTGAGATCCGGGCAATGGGTACCGTGGGGCTGAAATAGTCGGCGATCCCCTTGCGCTGCTGTTCCGTCGTGGCGTTGAGCAGCCACATCAGCATGAAAAACGCCATCATCGCGGTCACGAAATCCGCGTAGGCCACCTTCCACGCGCCACCATGGTGGCCATCGCCGCCGCTGACCTTTTTCTTCTTGATGATGATCGGGCGCAATTCGTTCTGCGCGGCCATGGCCTGCCTCACCCAATGGGACTGTCGGCGGGCAGCCTAGCGGCGGGCAGTGAAGGAAGGCTTAATGCGGGCTCTGGCTGGCTTCGTTGATCAGCCAGTCGCAGGTTTTCCTCGCTTCGGGTGACAAGGCCGCGCCGCTTCGCGTCAGAAGGTGAAAGGCCCGGCTCGGACGCAGCATCTGCGCGAAAGGCTGGACAAGCGCGCCGCTTTCGATCTCGGACGCGACGAGGGGAAAGACGCCAAGCGCCACGCCAAGACCGTCCTTGACCGCCTGCAGCACAACGTTGGAATCGGTGATGACGGTTTCCTCGGCGAAGCCCGGATCAGGCAAGTCGACCAATGCCAGCCATGCCGCCCATTCCGACCGGTCCTGCTGATGAATGATCGGGAAACGGGCAAGGTCGGCGGGGGTCGTCAACCCGCCCAACTGTTCGATCAGGGCGGGGCTGACCACCGGGCTGTAGCTGATCTCCATCAGCTTGCGCGCATCCAGTCCCGACCAGGTCCCGATACCCCAATCCACGGCAATCTGCGTTACCATCGCGGCCTCGTTGGTGATCCGGGGACTGTGGTGCAGCACGAGTTCGATATCGGGGTGCTGCTGGCGGAACCGTCCAAGCCGGGGAATCAGCCAGCGGGACCCGAAGATCGGGCCGACCGCAAGGGTGACGGTCTTGCGCGGTGTGCTGATATGGGATTCGGCCTCGGCCCGGATGTCATCGAAGGCACGGCTGACCACGCGGGCCAGTGACCGTCCCGCATCGGTCAGCACCACGGCGCGGGTCTTTCGAACGAACAACTGACAGCCCCAGTCCTGTTCCAATTGGCGGATCTGGTTGCTGATGGTGGTCGGGCTGACACAAAGCTCGGCTGCGGCATCCTTGAAGCTGAGCAGCCGGGCCGCGGCCTCAAAGCTGCGCAAGGCGGTCAGGGGCAGGCGCCTGTTGGGAAGTTTCATGACGCGATCCGCAGATGGGCTATGGATGAGGTTTTCTTTATGCATAGAGCCTGCAATAGTCGCTTGTCCAACTGTTCCGGTTTGGAAACTATCCGGAAGACAGCAGGACAGGAGTGACCGCCGGAATGGCACAGACGGGAACACGACGCAGAGGGCGGCGGCGAGGCGGCAGCGGCGATGCGAATGACGCAATCAAACCCGTGCCCCGCAACAGGCTGTCCGGGGGACGGCTGGACCCGCTGGACGCGGACGCCATCGCGCGGATCGACGCGGCCGCACGCGCCATCCTGTCCGAGGTCGGCATGGCGGAGCCGCCGCAAGCCGTGGTGGATCTGGTCACCGCCGCCGGGGGCAGCCTGACCGGGGAAGGCCGGCTGATCTTCCCGCGTGACCTGCAAGACCGGGCACTGGCAGGCATTGGGCGGGACGTCACTTTATTCGGACGGGCAGCGGGGCTGGATATGCAGCTGACCGGCCAGCAAGTGCATGTGGGCACCGGCGGAGCGTCGCCGCAGATGGTGGATATCGACAGTGGCATCTACAGACCGTCGACGCTGGCCGACCTCTACGATGCCGCGCGCGTAGTGGATGTGCTGGATAACATCCACTTTTTCGCCCGCCCGGTCGTGGCGCGTGACATGGATGACGACCTGTCGCTTGACGTAAACACCGCCTATGCGGCCCTGGCGGGTACGGCGAAACACGTCGTCGTCAGCGCGTCCAGCGCTGAAGCGGTGCGGGCAATCGCCGAGATGTGCTTTGCCATCGCGGGCAGCGCCGAGGCGTTTCGGGACCGGCCCTTTCTGTCGCTGACGATCAACCACGTCGTGCCGCCGCTGCGCTTCTCGGAAGAGGCCTGCGAGGTGATGATCTTGGCTGCCCGGCTTGGCATTCCCATGCAGTGCAACACCTTCGGTCAGCTTGGGGCCTCCAGCCCTGTCACCATCGCCGGATGTGTGGCGCAGACCATTGCCGAAACACTGGCGGGGGTAGTCGTTGCATGGCTGGCCAACCCGCAGGCACGGATCATCTTTGGTCCGCGTCCCATGGTGACCGACCTTCGTACCGGCGGCATGGCGGGTGGCTGTGGCGAACAGGCTTTGCTGACGTCCGCCGCCGTGCGCATGGCGCGCCACTACGGTCTGCCGAATTCCACCATCGCGGGCGCGACGGACAGCAAACTGCCGGACGCGCAGGCGGGGTTCGAGAAATCGCTCAGCGTGTCCATGGCGGCACAGACCGGCTCGAACATGATCACCCAGGCCTGCGGGGCCTTGGCCGGGCTGATGGCCTGTTCGCTTGAGGCCTATATCATCGACAACGATATGCTCGGGGTGATCCTGCGGTCGCTGGCTCCGATCGAAATGGACGAAAGCGCGCTGTCCGTGACTGCGATTGCAGAGGTGGCGCATGGCGAGGGCCATTTCCTTGGCCGCCCCGAAACCTATCAGCGGATGCAGAGCGATTTCCTCTATCCCGACGTATCCGACCGGCGCAGCCCGGATGACTGGGCCGCCGCCGGATCGCCCGATATCCGCGGCACCGCCAACGCCCGCGCGCGCGAGATCCTCGCATCGCATTTTCCCTGCCATATCCCTGCCGGGATCGACGAGGCGCTGCGCGCGCGCTTCGATATCCGTCTGCCGCAAACCAGAATGAGGCCCGCATGAAGATCGCCGTTTTCGGAGTTGGGGCCATGGGCTCTGTCTATGCTGG
Source organism: Nioella sp. MMSF_3534 (assembly GCF_030732985.1). Classification (GTDB taxonomy): domain Bacteria; phylum Pseudomonadota; class Alphaproteobacteria; order Rhodobacterales; family Rhodobacteraceae; genus Nioella. Next base: position 21,374 of record NZ_JASHJX010000036.1, on the reverse strand, counting down.
TCTGCTGGCCGATGCCGGTAACGAGGTTTGGGCCGTAGATCCGTGGCAGGCGCATCTTGACGCTATCGCCACGACCGGACTGCGGGTCGAAGGGGCCAGCGGCGACCGGGTGGTCAGGACAATCCGCACCGCCGCTGATCCTGCCGATCTGCCGATGGTCGATCTGGTGATCATCGCCACCAAGGCCTCTGCCGTCGGGGAAGCGGCGCGGGCGCTGACCGGGTGCGTGGGGCCGGATACGCTGATCCTGACCATCCAGAACGGGCTTGGCGCGGGTGAGCGGATCGGCCAGTACATGAACACCGCAAATGTGATCCTTGGCGTAGCGGATGGGTTCGGGGCCTCGATGAAAGGCCCCGGTCACGCGCATCACAACGCCATGAAGCTGATCCGCATCGGCGAAATGGGCGGCGGCATGACCGAGCGGCTGGAACGGCTGGCAGAGCTCTGGCAGGGGGCCGGGTTCAACGTGAAGGCCTTTGCCGACATCAATCAGCTGATCTGGGAGAAATTCCTGTGCAATGTCACCTTGTCGGCCCCCTGCACCGTGATCGGCTGTACCGTGGGTGAGGTGATGGACAACCCTGAGGCGCGGGCCATGGCGCTTGCATGTATGCGCGAGGCCTATGCCATCGGTCTGCACAAGGGCATCGCCTTTTCCTTCGATGACCCGGAGGCCTATGTCACCGCCTTCGCCGCGCAGATGCCCCATGCGCGGCCCTCGATGCTGCTCGACCATATGGCTGGCCGCCCGTCAGAGATCGACGCGATCAACGGGATGGTGCCGGTTCTGGGCGCCGAGATCGGCCTGCCCACACCCTACAACCAGACGCTCAGCACCATCGTGCGCGCCCGCGAGGCGGCATTCGGAAAGGACAAGGCATGAAACTGGCACGCTGGCAGCAGCATGGGTTTCAGGCCTATGGCCTGATCGATGGGAACAATGCGCACCCGGTTAGCGACGGGTTTCGCATGCGGTTTCCCGATCTGAACGATGTCCTGGCCGCTGGGGCCCTCTCGGACCTGCGCGCCGATGCACTGGCCCAACCGCCGGTTCCGGTGGCGGGCATCACCTGGCGATTGCCGATCCACCCCGCGGCGCGGGTGATCTGCGTGGGCATCAACTACCCGAAGCGCTACCCGCTGGATCAAAGCGTGACCCGTCCGGAGAACATCATCCTCTTCGCCAAGCTGGATGGCACGCTCGTCCCTCATGACACGCCGCTGGAAATCCCGGTAGGAGAGGCCGCCGAGAGCTTTGACTATGAAGGCGAGATCGGTGTCGTCATTGGCCGGGCCGCGCGCCATATCAGCCCCGATCAGGCCCATGCCCATATCGCCGGATTTACCGTGGTCAATGACGGGTCCGTGCGCGAATGGCAGAAGCATTCGGTGCATGCGGGCAAGAATTTCGCCGCGTCGGGTGGCTGCGGTCCATGGATCACCACCGCCGATGAGATCGACGTGCCCGAGGCGCTGAAGCTGACCACGCGGCTGAACGGCCAGATCGTGCAGCATGCAAGCGCCAGCGAGATGTTCTTCTCGATCCCGCAGGTGATTTCCTACATCTCGCAGATGATCCCGTTGCATCCCGGCGACCTGATCGCCATGGGCTCGCCCGATGGCACCGGAGGCAGTCGCAGCCCGCAACGCTTCCTCAAGCAGGGTGACGTGCTGGAAATCGACGTGCCTGGTGTGGCTGTCCTGTGCAACCGGGTTGGCGCGGGGTGAGCGGGGTTATCCCTCGGCCTGTTCGCAGAACGCCGCGTACTCCTCTGACAGGGCCGCCAGTTCCGCCCTGATCCGGCTGCGTTGCGTGGTCAGCTTGCTGGCTCTGCGAGAGTTGCCCCTAAGCAGCACGCGCGCCCGTGTCTCGGCCCAGATCGCGGCAGCATTGTCGAGAAAGGTCAGGGTTGGCCGCCCCGTGGCCGGGGCCAGCAGCAGCGTCACACCCCCACAGATCCAGCCGGTCGCTGCATCCCCGTAGGCCGCAGCGACAAGGCCTATGGCCAGTGCCGTGACCAGCCAGAAGAATGGAAACACGAAGAACCCCGCAAAAATCGACCATGTGGATCGCTTGTCCAGATCCTTGCGGCGGCTCAGTATGCGCAGCACGAAGAAAGGCAGCAGGTTCAGCGCCAGGCCAAGCAGGGCAATGGGCGCCAGCAGGACGGTCTTCAGCGCGGTTCGCTTTCTGCCGGTGGCAAAGGCCCCACCGGCTGCAACCCCGTGCGCGATCTGATCGTCGCGCAGTCCGGAGCTGCGCAGGGCGCGGTCATATTCCGCGATCTGTTGGCGCAGCGCAGCCGTTCGGCTTGGCTGGGTTTGCTGAACCCAGAGGTATCCGTCATGGATGCCGCGCCGGATCTCGGCGATGCTGTACAGCCCGGTCCCGGTCAGATCCGGGTCGGCATTGCCGATCATCTCGGCCGCCCGCGCGACAAGCCGCGCCTCTTCCCAGCTTTCGTGTCCGGGTGTCATGGCGTCCAGACGATCATGGAGACGCCCGGTCAGGGCCTTCACCGCTGCGGCCTGCCCTGTCCGGCTTTTCGAACCGAAGGCCTCGACATCTTCGCAGGCCAGATCGACAGGGTCGCCGATTTCCAGCAAGGCCCGCGATCGAACCCGGTATTTCGCCTCGAATGTCAGGCAGACGGGCACAATCGCCAACCGGGTCGGGCCATGGCGGGTTTCGGTTTCCAGCGCGATGCGGGCCGCCCCGGATTTGAGCGGCAGCACGCGCGGGTTGTTGTGGCTGATCCCCTCGGGAAAGATCGCCAGAACGCCACCGGCTTCAAGCAACTGACACGCGCTGCCGAAACTGTCTGCAAGCTTGCCCCGATCGGCTCGGCCATCCTGACGGCGGTAAAGCGGCACCACCCCTGCGGCATTCAGAATCGGGCGGAGCGGGCGGTAGTCCCAGACAGTGCTGGCCCCGAGAAACCGGGGCATGCGTGGCAGAAAAGAGGTGATGACAGCGCCATCCACAAGGCTGTTGGAATGGTTCGCCAGAACGATCACCGGCCGATCCATCGGGAAGCGCTCGATCCCGACGACCTCGATACGGCGATAGAACGCATCCAGGGTCAATCGCCCGAGCCACCGCAAAAAGCGGTCGGTCAGCGGGCGTGGGCGGTCCCCGCCTGGTCGGGGTTCAGAGGTCATTTCGGTAATCTTGGCTCAAAGTCGCGTGGAATGTCAGACCGCAGGTCGCTAGTATCGGTGGTTGAAAATGGGGTCTCGAAAACCAGCGTATCCTGTCTTGCGCCGGTTGCAAGGGGAAGGCCGCCTGCCGTGCCTGAAACGGGCCGCGTGGCCGGAATGATCCCCACCACATCGGTTTCGGAACCGGGGTCCGTCTGCCGGTGAAGCTCGGGATACATCCGATGAATTTCAGGGCGTGCGCTTTTCCACTGTCCGCGATATGACCGCGAGACAGTTCCAAACCATCTGCCCACAGGACCCGTGCCCATGCCCTTCACGCTTGCCACCTGGAACATCAACTCTGTCCGGCTGCGCGCCGACCTAGTGGCCAAGCTGCTGCGCGAGGAAGGGCCAGACATCCTCTGCCTGCAGGAATGCAAGAGCCCGGTCGACAAGATCCCGGTCGAGATCTTCCAGAACCTCGGCTATGGACACATGGTTGCGCGCGGGCAGAAGGGCTATAACGGCGTTGCGATCCTGTCCAAACTGCCGATGGAGGAGGCCGGAAGCCACGATTTCGCGGGGCTCGGCCATGCGCGCCACATCGCGGGGCGGCTGGAAAACGGGGTGACCATCCACAATTTCTATGTGCCCGCCGGGGGCGATGTGCCCGACCGCGAGGTGAATGAGAAATTCGGCCAGAAGCTCGACTACCTCGCTGACATGAGGGACTGGGGCAAGTTCGATGCGCCCGAAAAGTCCATTCTGGTGGGCGACCTGAACATCGCCCCGCGCGAGGATGATGTGTGGAGCCACAAGCAGCTACTGAAGGTGGTCAGCCACACGCCGGTGGAGGTCGATACGCTCGGCACCGTGATGGAGGCGGGCAAATGGGTGGACGTGACCCGCGCCGATATCCCCGAAGGGCAGCTCTACAGCTGGTGGTCCTACCGCGCGCGGGACTGGGACGCGGCAGACAAAGGGCGCAGGCTGGATCATGTCTGGGCGACACCCGATATCTCCAACGCCGCCCATTCCAGCCGCATTCTACGCGAGGCGCGGGGGTGGGAGAAACCCTCGGACCATGCACCGGTTTTCGCGACGTTTGATTTGTGAGCGGATAAGGCGCTTGCAAGCGCCTTCTTGAAGGGCCTTCGAAGGCCCTTGGAAGCGGTTTGCAAACCGCTTGGTCGCGCCCGGATCAGAGCTTGGCGATCACCTCTGCCAGAGCCGCACCGAGCATCCGATGCGCGTCGGGTTCGTAATGGATGCCGTCCTGCTTGCTGACCTCGATCACCGATCCGGCGTCGAAGAAGCCCACGCCCCGCGCGGCGGCTAGGGCACGAAAGCTTTCAGCCAGATGCGGCCCCACGGCTTCCGCGCCCCAGAACTGGTCGCGGATCGGGCCGGTTTCCATCACCGGTGGCGGGCAGATCAGCAGCACCCTGAAACCGCCATGGCGGGTCTGCATCGGCTCTGACAGGGCGATATCCAGCAGCCCCGCCGCGCCGCCGGTGATCCGGTCGACCGAGGGCGCGAACCGGGTCTTGAGGTCATTCGTTCCCAGCATGATGGTCAGCACGTCAATCGGCCCGTGGCTCTCCAACGCGATGCGCAGCCCGGTTTGCCCGTTCATATGCGCGCCCATGATGGGGTCTTCCAACCCCGTGGTGCGGCCCGGCAACCCCTCCTCGACCAGCGACCAGTCAGGGCCGAGCGCCGCCACCGCCACCGTCGGCCAGCGATCCTCAGGCCCGAAGCGCCCGTAAAGGCCGGGTGTCACGATCGGGGGTGTGCCATGGGTGTTGCTGTCACCGAAGGTTAGAAGGGTCTTGGTCATGGGGGGCTCCGCATTGCCTGACTGCAACGCTATGTCCCGGCCTTGCCCCCGTCAAAGCCCATTTGACCCCCTTGGCCTTTCCGCCCGCGCGGCCCATATAGGTCGTGACAAAGGTGAAGGGGGCACAGATGCTCGAACTCGATGGACTTCAGCCCGGCCCTGCAGCCGGCGATCTGATCGTTGACGGAACCGAAGAAAACTTCATGGCCGTGGTCGTCGAGGCCAGCCAGGAGGTGCCGGTTGTCGTGGATTTCTGGGCCACCTGGTGTGGACCCTGCAAAACGCTCGGCCCGCAGTTGGAGGCCGCCGTCACCGCCGCCAAGGGCAAGGTGAAGATGGTCAAGATCGACGTGGACCAGAACCAGCGGCTTGCACAGGCCCTGGCGCAGCAGGGGCTGCCGCTGCAATCCATTCCGACGGTCGTGGCCTTCTACCAGGGCCGCCCGGTCGACATGTTCCAGGGCGCGGTGCCGCAATCCGAGATCAAGGCCTTCATCGACAAGCTGACCGGTCTGGCCGGGGACGGTGGACTTGGCGAAGCCGTCGAGGCTGCCGAGCAGATGCTGGCCGATGGCGAGGCCGCCGATGCCGCCCAGACCTTTGCCGCGATCCTTGGCGAAGAGCCGGACCATGCCGGGGCCTATGGCGGGCTGGTCCGCGCGCACCTGGCCATCGGAGAGCTGGATCAGGCCGAGGCGATGCTGGCCAATGCGCCCGAGGCGATTGCCGGCTCGCCCGAACTGGAAGCCGCCCGTGCGCAGCTGGAACTGGCCCGTCAGGCCGCCGATGCAGGCCCGCTGGCAGAGCTGTCGGCAGCGGTAGAGGCCGATCCCGCCAATCATCAGGCGCGGTTCGACTATGCGCAGGCCTTGCACGCATCCGGTGATGTGGAGGCGGCGGTGGATCAACTGCTCGACCTGTTCCGCCGGGATCGGGACTGGAATGACGGGGCGGCCAAGGCGCAGCTCTTCACCATTTTCGAGGCGCTGAAGCCAAATGACCCGGTGGCCTTGAAGGGGCGGCGCAAGCTTTCGTCGCTTCTGTTTGCCTGACTGGCCTTCCTGCCTACATAGTGAGGCATGATGTCCCCGGCTGATCTGCCCGAAACGATTCCGCTTTTCCCGCTGCCCGGTGCGCTGCTGCTGCCCCGGGCCCGGCTGCCTCTGCATATCTTCGAGCCGCGCTACCTTGCGATGCTGGAGGACAGCCTGAAGACGCCGCACCGCATGATCGGCATGGTGCAGCCGCTGGAAGGCGGCAAGCCAGGCCAGTCGCGTCTGCACGAGATCGGGTGCGCGGGGCGGGTGACGCAGTTCTCGGAAACCGAGGATGGGCGCTACATGATCACTCTGTCGGGCATGTCGCGCTTTCGGATCAAGCGGGAGGTGACAGGGTTCTCTCCCTATGTGAAAGCCGATCTGCACTGGTCCGACTTCACCCGCGATCTGGGTCGGGAAGAGGAAGATCCGAATTTCGACCGGGAACAGTTCCTGAAGCTTCTGTCGCGCTATTTCGAGGCGGCGGCGCTGCAAACCGACTGGGGCAGCCTGGAAGAGGCGGATGACGAGCTGCTGATCAATTCGCTGTCGATGCTGTGCCCGTTCAGCGTCGAGGAGAAACAGGCGCTGCTGGAGGCTCCGCACCTGACGGACCGGCGCGAAACGCTCACCGCGCTGATGGAATTCACCTGCCGGGGTGGCGCAAGCGATGAGGTGATCCAATGAGCAGGCCTTCGGTAATCGACCGCAAGATGCTGGAGGCCCTTGTCTGCCCGGTGACGCAAGGCACCCTCTCCTACGATGCCGATGCAGGGGAGCTGATTTCGCGCGCGGCGGGGCTGGCCTTTCCGATCCGCAACGGCATTCCGATCATGCTGGAAGACGAGGCGCGCAAGCTGGACTGATGGCTTGACGGGGCCTGTCTGACTGCGCCTAGATGACGGGGATTACCTGACCCTTTAGGACCTGTCGCCATGCTTTCCAAGATCCCGCTGCTCGTCATCCCCCTGATCCTGTTCAACCTTGGGCTCTTTGGCCTGATGGGGGCGGACGATCCGTTCGTTCGGTCGCTCTTCACGGTCGAGATGATGTCGGGCGGAACTTGGGCGATGACCATCGGGGACGTGATCGTGCTGGTGGCGCTGCTGGTTTTGTTCGTGGAGATCATGAAATCGACCGTGACCGGGATGGCCTCGATCATCGACCATCTGCTGTCCACGGTCGTGTTCGTGGTCTACCTGGTGGAGTTCCTGCTGGTGGCGGGGGCGTCCACCTCGCTGTTCTTCACACTGATGGTGATTGCCTTGATCGACGTTCTGGCGGGGTTTTCGGTGTCGATCCGGTCTGCGGGGCGGGACATCAACATGAACTGATGGGGGTTTCGCCGCCTGCCGGCGTCGACCCGTGAGCGGCCCTCCTCAACCCCCGGCTGACGCCGGAGGCCTCGTCATGCCGCGTTGCCACGTATGCGTGGCCGATGGTGGCGATTGGCGTTTTGGGCTGCGCCCCGTGGCCGGGTTGGGATGCCTCCGGCGGGAGTATTTTCACAAGGAGAAACTCAGAGCGGTTTGCCCTGCAGCAGCCGTGGGACATCGCCGGTCAGGCCCGCAGCTTCGCGGATGAAACTGCGGCGGGCGGCGGGGAAGGCGTTGATGAGGCCCATGCCCAGATCGCGCCCCGCCCGCAGAAGCGGGTTGTCATTGGAAAAGAGCCTGTTGATCAGGTCGGTGGAGGCGGCGAGCGTGGCCGTATCGAAGCGCCGCCAGCGTTGATAGCGTTCGAGGACCAGAAGGCTTGCGATATCCTCGCCACGGCGTTTGGCATCTGTCAGCACTTCGGCCAAGGCGCCCACGTCGCGCAGGCCGAGGTTGAGGCCTTGACCGGCGATTGGGTGCACCCCGTGTGCGGCGTCGCCTACCAGCGCCAGGCGGTCATCCACGAAGCGTTCGGAAATGGTCAGGTTCAGGGGATAGGTGAAACGGTCGCCATCAAGCGCGATCTCGCCCAGGAAATCGCCGAAGCGCGGGCGCAGTACCTCGAGATAGCCTTCGTCGCTGAGTGCGTTGATCTCGGCGGCGCGGGCGTGGGTTTCACTCCAGACAATGGAGCAGCGGTTGCCGGGCAGGGGCAGAATGGCCAGCGGTCCCGCGGGCATGAAGAACTGATGCGCAATGCCGTGATGGGGCAGCTCGTGTTTCAGCGAACACACGAGCGCGGTCTGGCCGTAATCCCAGCCCTGCCGCTTGATCCCTGCCCGCGCGCCGGTGCCGCTTTGCCGCCCATCCGCACCTATTAGAAGGCGGGCGGTCAGGGTACGGCCATCCTCCAGCGTCACGGATGCGGGGCCGGTGGTGTCCTGCGCGATCACGCGCTTGCCGGGCAGATGGATGATATTGGGATCGGCCTGCATCCGGGTCAGCAGGGCGTGGCGCAGGAAGCGGTCCTCCAGCATGTAGCCCATCGGGCCTTCCTCGATCTCGGCATGATCGAAATGCAGGAAGAACGGCGCGGGGCCTTCGCCTGCGCGCCCGTCGCTGGCCTTGATCTCCAGCATCGGTTGCGCGTTGGCTTTCACATCCTCCCAGATACCGAGGGCCATTAACAGCCGGGCCGAGGCCAATGCCAGCGCGTAGGAGCGGCCATCGAACCGGTCATTGTCACTGGTTTCCACCGGCAGGGCGTCGATCACGGTGCTGGTCAGGCCCGCCTGGCTGAGGGCCAGCGCGAGGCAGGGGCCGTTCAAGCCGCCGCCGACGATCAGGATATCGGAGTCCGTTGCCATGCCCCGCAATATGGGCACATACGCGGGATTGTCCATGTGGCATGACCCCGCTAGCGTGGCCCGCGACAACATGGCGGAGGACAGGCGATGCGGGACGATTGGCAGACACTCGGGGTGGTGGATCTGGGCCGCGCGATCGGGGCGGGAGAGATCGACCCTGTTGAGCTGACCGAGGCCTATCTGGAGGCCATTGCGGGTCATGAATATGCGGGCCGCATCTACTCCGTTGTCACGCCGGATCGGGCACGGGCGGAAGCGGCGGCAGCGTCGGAACGGGCGCGTCTTGGCGTGCGGCGCGGGTTGCTGGACGGGGTGCCGCTGTCGTGGAAGGACCTCTTTGACAGTGCCGGGGACGAGACGAAATCGGGCTCTGACCTGCTGGCGGGGCGGGTGCCGGATGCAGATTGCGAGGTGCTGGCCAATGCCACTCGGGCCGGCATGGTCTGCCTTGGCAAGACGCATATGAGCGAACTGGCCTTCTCTGGTCTCGGCATCAACCCGGTGACGGAAACACCGCCCAATATCCATGATCCCGAGCTTGTGCCGGGCGGGTCTTCGTCGGGGGCCGCAGCCTCCACAGCCTGGGGGCTGGCGCCTGCGGGGATCGGGTCGGATACCGGCGGATCGGTGCGAATACCCTCTGCGTTCAATGACTTGGTTGGGTTGAAGACGACCTCCGGGCGGCTGTCTCTGGCGGGTGTCGTGCCGCTTTGCGCGCGGTTTGACACGGTCGGTCCGCTGGCAAAATCCGTTGAGGATTGCGCGTTGCTGCTCGCGGTCATGGAGGGGAGCAAGCCCGCCGATCTTGAAGGGGTGAGCCTGAAAGGGCGGCGGTTCCTGGTGCTGGATACCTACACCGATGATGTGCGTGAGGAGCCAGCAGCGGGCTTTGCCCATGCGATTGACCGGATGACGCAGGCGGGGGCACAGATCACCCGTGGCACCGTGGACGGGATCGAAGCGGCGATGGACCTGTCACCGATCCTATTTACCTCGGAGGCTTACGGAACGTGGAAACACGCGATCGAGGCCACGCCCGAAAAGATGTTCCCGCGTATTCTGGACCGGTTCCGGTCCGGTGCCGGTTTTGCCGCCGCCGACTACGTATCAGCATGGCAGTTCCTCGACCACCTGCGCGGGGAATGGGCGGCGCAGGTGGCGGGCTATGACGCGGTGCTGTTGCCGACCGCGCCGAACCTGCCACCCCATGCGGGCCGGCTGATGGAGGACGATGATTACTACGTCACCGAAAACCTGCTGACCCTGCGCAATACGCGCGTGGGTAACCTGATGGGGCTGTCAGCGCTGACGATCCCCACGGGCGTGCCGGGCACGGGGATCATGCTGCTTGGCCAGCCGTTCGGAGAGGAAGCACTACTCAGGATCGGCAAGGCGGTGGAAACGGCATTGGCCTGAAGGCCACAGCCCCGCCCCGCAATCGCCCTGAAAGCGTTCGTTTTTCTGGACCAAAGCCGCGCAAGCCGTTAACCTGCCGACAAACAGGGCGAAAAACGACCCTGAACCAGAGGCAGATATGGCATTTCCTGAGCGGTTTTCGAACCTGCCAGCATACGCGTTCCCGCGTCTTCGGGCGCTTCTCGACCCCCATGCGCCGGGGGCCGATCCGATCAATATGACGATCGGGGAGCCGACACATGCCTTCCCCGACTGGGTGCCTCAGATCATCGCGGAAAACGCCGCTGGCTTCGGGAAGTATCCGGCCAATGACGGCACGCCGGACTTGCAGGCGGCGATCTCTGGATGGATCGCCCGCCGCTATGGGGTGAGCGTCGACGCCGCCACGCAGATCCTGCCGCTGAACGGCACGCGCGAAGGGCTGTTCAACGCCTGCATTGCGCTTTGCCCGGAAACCAAGGGAGGTAAGCAGCCCGTCGTTCTGACGCCGAACCCGTTCTATCAGGTCTACGCGGTGGCCGCGCTGGCTGTAGGGGCGGAGCCGGTCTATGTGCCCGCGACGGACGCCACCGGGAACCTGCCCGACTATGCCAGCCTGCCGGATGACGTGCTGAACCGCACCGCCGTGGCCTATATCTGCTCGCCTGCAAACCCGCAGGGGGCGGTGGCGAACGGAGCCTATTGGCGCGAGTTGATCGGGCTTGCCGAGCGCTACGATTTCCAGATTTTCGCGGATGAGTGCTATTCCGAGATCTACCGCGATGCGCCGCCCCGTGGCGCATTGGAAATCGCCGCCCAAATGGGCGCGGACCCGGAGCGGGTGGTGCTGTTCAATTCGCTCTCCAAACGGTCGAACCTTGCCGGTCTGCGCTCGGGCTTTGCCGCTGGCGGGCCGGAAAGCATCAAACGGCTCAAACAATTGCGCGCCTATGCCGGTGCCCCCCTGCCGGGGCCGTTGCAGGCGGTGGCCGCAAAGGCGTGGTCGGACGAGGATCACGTGACAGCGAACCGGGCGCTCTATGCCGAGAAATACGCGATTGCAGACGAGGTTTTCGCAGGTCTCGACGGCTACATGCCGCCCGAGGCCGGGTTCTTCCTGTGGCTGCCCGTCGAGAACGACGAGGCGGCAACGGTGAAACTTTGGTGCGAGGCCGGGGTTCGGGTGTTGCCCGGATCCTACCTGGCCCGCGAAGTGAACGGCCACACGCCCGGCGCGGATCGGATCCGCGTGGCGATGGTGGCACAAAAAGACGACATGCGGCGCGGGCTGATCAAGCTCCGCGACTGCCTGTATGCAAGGTGAGGTGACGGGATATGGCTTATCAGACGCGACAGAGGGATCCGCTGCTGGACAGCTCGATGCAGGCGGCGCTGGAAAAGCGCGGGCGCGAGGCGCTCGGGATCGTGCTGATCCTGACCGGGATTGCGCTGACGCTGATGCTGGCCTCTTACAATCCCGATGATCCCAGCTGGTGGGCCGCCACGGATGCCGTGCCGCAAAACCTGCTTGGGCGGTTCGGGGCCTCCTGCGCGGCGCTTTTGATGCTTGTGGTTGGCTGGGGCGCTTATGGTCTGGCGCTTGGGGCCGTGGTCTGGGGTGTGCGGCTGGCCGCCCATCTGGGTGGCGAGCGAGCGCTTGGCCGCATCATCTTCCTGCCGATTGCCGTGGCGCTGGCCGCGATCTATGCCGCGACGCATCAGCCCCCTGCGACCTGGGTTCAGAGCTATGGGCTCGGCGGTGTCTTCGGCGATACTGTCCTGGGCGCCCTGCTGAACGTGCTGCCCTTTGCCATTGGCACCGGTCTCAAGATCCTCGCCGCCCTGTCCTTCCTGACGCTGATTGCGCTTGGTCTGTTCGTGCTTGGCGTGAACGGGCGCGAAATGCGCATTGCCCTGCGGTTCATGCTGATCGGGCTGATCAATTCCTTCGCCTGGATCGGGGCGATGTTCGGTCAGGCCGGTCGTGGGGCCGGTCAGGCCGCCATGCAGATGCATGCGCGCCGCCGCAGCCGGGCAGTGGTCCAGGCTGAGGGCTATGATGACGATGCTCTGGCCTATGATGAACCGGATTATCCGGAAGAGGAGGTAACCCCGCGCCCGCGCTTTGGCCTGCTGGACCGGATGCCGCCGATCCTTCGCCGCGACCGCGTGGCCGACCCCGAACCAGAACTGGTGGAACGTGCGCCCGTCGCCCCCGCCGATCTGGAAGCCCCCGATGATGATCGCATCCGCAGCAAGATCGCCTCTGTGATCCAGAGCCGTGTGCGGCGTCCGGGCACCGTGGTGGAACCCGAGGCGGAAGAGCCACAATCGGCGGTTCAGGCCGCCGTGGCCGCGCGCCGGGCAGAGCATATGTCGGCCCGCGTGGAACCCCCGATCACCGCCGCCCGCGTGGAACCGCCCCTGACCGCCGCGCGTGTGGAGCCGCCGCTGACCGCAGCCCGCATTCACCAGCCCGAGCCGCAAGCCTATTCAGAACCGGATTTCGTCGAGGAGATGCCCGTCGAAACCATCCCGCTGCCGCATTCAGAGCGGACCGTCGCGCATTCCGCACCGACCCCGGCTGCGACCCCGGAACCCAAGCGCGTGGTGCAACCCCTGCAACGCCGGACCCTGCCGCAGTCGCGTGCCGCGCGGGCCGAGGCGCAGCCGACCCTGCCGCTTGATGACAGGACGCAGGCCTATGAATTCCCGCCGCTCAATCTGCTGACCAGCCCGGCCAGTATCCAGCGCCACCACCTGTCCGATGAAGCGTTGGAAGAAAACGCGCGGATGCTGGAAAACGTGCTGGATGACTACGGCGTGAAGGGCGAAATCGTCAGCGTCCGCCCCGGCCCCGTCGTCACCATGTACGAACTGGAACCGGCGCCGGGCCTGAAAGCAAGCCGGGTAATTGGTCTGGCCGATGATATCGCGCGCAGCATGTCCGCGCTGTCTGCCCGTGTTTCCACCGTGCCCGGCCGCAGCGTGATCGGCATCGAACTGCCCAATCAGCACCGCGAAAAGGTGGTCCTGCGCGAAATCCTCGCCAGCCGCGACTTTGGCGATGGCACTCAGAAACTGCCACTGGCGCTTGGCAAGGATATCGGCGGCGATCCCGTGGTCGCGAACCTCGCCAAGATGCCCCACCTGCTGATTGCGGGCACCACAGGCTCCGGTAAATCCGTGGCGATCAACACGATGATCCTCAGCCTTCTGTACAAGCTGACGCCCGAGGACTGCCGCCTGATCATGATCGACCCGAAGATGCTGGAACTCAGCGTCTACGACGGCATCCCGCATCTGCTGAGCCCGGTTGTGACTGACCCGAAAAAGGCCGTGGTGGCCCTGAAATGGGTCGTGGGTGAGATGGAGGAACGCTATCGCAAGATGTCCAAGATGGGCGTGCGCAACATCGACGGCTACAATGGCCGGGTGAAGGATGCGCAGGACCGGGGCGAGATGTTCAGCCGCACGGTGCAGACCGGGTTTGATGATGAAACAGGCGATCCCGTCTTCGAGACCGAGGAATTCGCGCCCGAAAAGATGCCCTATATCGTCGTCATCGTCGACGAAATGGCCGACCTGATGATGGTTGCGGGCAAAGAGATCGAGGCCTGTATTCAGCGTCTAGCGCAAATGGCCCGTGCCTCTGGCATCCACATCATCATGGCCACGCAGCGCCCGTCGGTTGACGTGATCACCGGCACGATCAAGGCGAACTTCCCGACGCGGATTTCCTTCCACGTGACCTCGAAAGTCGACAGTCGCACCATCCTGGGCGAACAGGGGGCCGAGCAGCTGCTTGGCATGGGCGACATGCTGTATATGGCGGGCGGTGCCAAGATCACCCGCGTGCATGGGCCGTTCGTTTCCGACGAAGAGGTCGAGGAAATCGTCAGCCATCTGAAGAGCTTCGGCCCGCCGGACTATGCCGCCTCCGTTCTGGACGGCCCCGACGACGACCGCGAAAGCGATATCGACGCGGTACTTGGCCTTGGCGGCAACACGACCGGCGAAGACGCGCTTTACGATCAGGCGGTGGCAATCGTTGCGAAGGACCGCAAATGCTCCACCTCCTACATCCAGCGAAAGCTGGCCATCGGCTACAACAAGGCCGCGCGACTGGTGGAGCAGATGGAGGATGAGGGCGTCGTCAGCTCCGCCAACCATGTCGGCAAGCGCGAGGTGCTGGTGCCTGAGCAGTAATCCGCCCTATCGCGCGGACGTGAGGTGCAATGCGCCCCGGTGGTGATTAAATGGAACCCATGACACGATTTATTCTCGCCACGGCGCTTGCCGCCTGCACCGCATTGCCAGCCTTCGCCGATCCGATCCCGCTGTCGGATCTGTCGGACTATCTGAACGACCTGCGCACGGCAGAGGCCAGCTTTACCCAGATCAGCGATGACGGTGCCATTGCCACAGGCACGCTCTACATCCATCGGCCCGGACGGATGCGGTTCGAGTATGACGACAGCGAGCTGCTGGTCATGGCTGGCGGCGGGCAGGTCGCCATTTTCGACGACCGGGCCAACACCGCGCCCGAGCAATACCCGCTGCGGCGCACGCCCCTGAACCTGATCCTGGCGCGGAACGTGGACCTCGACCGGTCGGACATGATCCTGTCGCATGAGGGCGATGAAACCACGACGCGGATCATTGCCCAAGACCCGGATGAACCCGATATCGGCTACATCACGCTTGTCTTCACCGATGAGCCTGTGGAACTGCGCCAGTGGATCGTGACCGATTCAACCGGGTTCAACACCACCGTGATTCTGGGTGAGCTGGAAGAGGGCGGGAATATATCGGCCCGCCATTTCAACATCCCGCAGGAACTGCGAGATCGTGGCATCACCGAATAGCCGGGCCGCCTAGCGGCGGCACCCGACCAATTGGCGTTCATACATTTCGGCCCGTTCATCCACTCGGGAGGCGACGCGCAGCAGCCACGGTTTGGCGTTGTAACTGCCCCGTGCATAGCCCGAATGGCCCTCGTGATATGCAAGGTACTGATTGCGCGCGTCATCGGGGGCTATGCCAAGCCGTTCCACTGACCGGTTCATGTACCAGCCCATGAAATCGGTGGCGTCGCGGATATCGGTCCGGTTGGCGCGGCGGCTGCCGGTGGCGTCCCGATAATCATCCCACGTGCCGTCCAGCGCCTGGCTATAGCCGAAGGCCGAGCTTTGTCGGCCAAGGGGAATAACCCCAAGCGCATAGCGATGCGGGGTTCGGGCGTTGTGGACGAAGCTGCTTTCCTGATGGATCGTGGCCAGCTGCACATGGACAGGAATGCCCCATTCGCGTTCCGCCTGACGGGTCGCGCGGGCGATATCCGGGCGTTCGTTCAGGATAAGACACGCGTTGTCCAGGTTACGGGGTGGCCTAGGCCCGCCGCCACAGGCGGCAACGGCCAATAGCAGCACGAGAAGAATCGCGCGTTTCATGAAATCTGCCTGCTCGAGTTTTGTTTGTTTGCCACAGCTTACCCGAAAACGCAGCGCGGGGGAACGGGGTCAGAGCAGGAAATACAGGAGGATAGGCAGGGCCAGCACGCTGATTAACGTGGAAATCACCACATATCCGGCCACAGCATCGGCGTCAGCGCGGAACCGTTCAGCCAACAGGTAGGAGGACACGCCGACGGGCGTCGCCATTTGCAGAATGATCACCGCGAAAGCCACCGGTTCCAGCCCAAGGGCCCATCCCGCCGCCACGCCCGCCGAGATGCCGATGACCAGCTTGGCCAGTGACAAAAGCACCGCGCGCCCTACCCCTCTCGGGGTCAGTCGCGCAACCGCCACACCGAGCGTGAACAGCATCAAGGGAATGGCCAGTTGCCCGGCAAGCGACAGCGAGTTCGTCAGCCAGCGGGGCGTCTGCCAGCCCTGCCACAGAAAGAGCGCCCCAAGCAGGGTGGCCCAGACCATCGGTTCGCGCAGCACCCGCAGGATCGAGGCCTGATCGGACACCAGGCGGATGCCAATCGTGAAGGACAGCACCGCCATGATTGCGAAGATCACGACGCCATAGCCAAGCCCCACGTCGCCAAAGGCAAACAGCGCCAGTGGCAGGCCAAGATTACCGGTGTTGCCAAAGATCGTCGGGGCCAGAAACGTGCGCCGGTCGATCCCCGCAACAAGGATCAGACCCGCCGACAGGACGCCCATCAGCGCATAAGCCAGCAGCGAGGCCAGCGTCATCGCAGACAGCGCCGCCGGGTCGATCTCGGTCTGCATCAACGCGGTGAAGATCAGGCAAGGCACCGCGATGGTCATCGCCAGCCGCGTGACGAACTCCACCGGGTAGTCGAGACCGAATTTCCGCCAGCCAAAGCCCGTGGCGGCCAGAAGGAAGACCGGGGCCACGATCTCCAGCACTGTCAGGACGAGGTTCACAATCTGTTTCCCTTGATTCGGCCGCTCCCGGATGGACAAGCCCCCGACCCGGGGTTTAGGAGAGGGGGTAAGGGGGCGCAATCCGATGCTCAAGACACGCGCGAAATTCACGCTTGGCCAGGTGGTCAGGCACCGTAAACACCCGTTTCGCGGGGTAATTTTCGATGTGGACCCCGAGTTTGCGAATACCGAGGAATGGTACGACGCGATTCCCCCTGAGTCGCGCCCGTCCCGCGAGCAGCCCTTCTATCACCTGCTGGCCGAGAACGATCAGACCTATTACGTGGCCTATGTTTCGGAACAGAACCTGGTGCCCGATGACACCGGCGAACCCGTCGATCACCCCGACCTGCCGGACCTGTTCGGCGAGTTCCGCGACGGGTACTACCCGCTCGAGTTTCAGCTGAACTAGGCGTCAGTCAACCGGCAGACCGGCCTTTTTCCACGCGGTGAAGCCGCCGTCGATCTCGGCCACGGTCTCGACCCCCATCTCCTGCAGGGCCTTGGCCGACAGGGCAGACCGCCACGCGCTGGCGCAAAACAGGACCAGTGTCTTGTCGGTGGCCAGCGGCGGCTTGTGGTAAGGGCTGTCCGGGTCGATCCAGAATTCCAGCATCCCACGCGGCGCATGGAAGGCACCGGGGATGCGGCCCTCTCGGTCCAGCTCCCGCACATCGCGGATATCGACCAACAGGGCCTCGCCCGCCTCGGCCCGCGCCAATGCATCTGCGGGACTGATCGTTTCGATGACGGCCTTTGCCTCGGCCACCAGGGTTTTCACAGGGGTTATGGGCATGATCGTTCCTTCAATATCCGAGCGCGCAGCCATCCTTGCGAGGGTCCGATGCCCCTTGCAGAACCCCGGTTTTCGCGTCGATTCGGATCGCCTGCCCGCCACCGATGGGGCGAAGCGGGCGGTCCAGCTTGTGCCCCTTCGCGGCCAGGTCCGCCTGAACCTCGGGCGCATAACCATTTTCGATCCGCACTTCGCCCCCCACGGGGAAGCAGCGCGGCGCGTCAATGGCCTGCTGCGGATGCATTCCGAAATCGACGATATTGCTGAGATATCGGACATGGCCGATCGGCTGATAGGCCCCGCCCATGACCCCGAAGGCGGTCAGGCTGCCATCGGCCTCGCGCATCATCGCGGGGATGATCGTGTGCATCGGGCGCTTGCCGCCCATGGCCTCGTTCGGGTGGCCCTCTTCCAGCGTGAAGCCGCAGCCCCGGTTCTGGAACAGGATGCCGAAGCGGTCACTGGCGATGCAGGACCCGAAATCCTTGAAGATCGAATAGATCAGCGACACCACCATCCGGTCGCTATCCACGACGGTGATATAGACGGTTTCCTTGTGGAGGCTCTCGGTCTTGTCCTTGATCGAGGTCAGGGCCTTTCCGGGGTCGATCAGGGCCGACAACGCCTTGGCCGTTTTGGGCGACAGCATGTGGTCGAGATGCCGGACATAGCCGGAATCGGCGATGAACCGGTCGCGTGCGTCGAAGGCCAGTTTGGCGGCCTCAATTTCCAGATGCGCGCGCTCTGCCCCATCAGGGTCCATCGCGGCGATGTCATGGCCTTCCAGCATATTCGCCATCAAAAGCGCCATCGCGCCCGCCCCGTTCGGCGGCAGTTCGATCAGTTCCGCCCCGCGATAGCCGGTGCGAATCGGCGTGACGTAGTCGCAGGCGGTCGCGGCGAAATCCGCCAGCGTGTGGGTGCCGCCAAGCGCGCGCAGGCTGTTGACCATATCTTCGGCCACCTCGCCCTCGTAGAACCCGGCGCGTCCCTCGTGTGCTATCCGGCGCAGAACCTCTGCCTGACCCGGCGCGCTGAAACGCTCGCCCACGCGATAGGGGCGCCCGTCATTTAGGAAGATCTCCCGCGCGCGGCCCTTGAATTCATAGGCTTCCTCGCCCCAGTCCTGCGCCACGCGCGGTGCGACGGGGATGCCCGCCTCGGCGTAGTGAATGGCGGGGGCCAGAACCTCGGCCATCGTCAGCTTGCCCATATCGCCCTGCAACCGGCAGAACCCGTCAACCGCGCCGGGGATCGTGACAGCAGCCGCATCGCGTTCTGGCATTACCGTATGTCCGGCAGCGCGCAAGGTGGCGGCGTTCAGGCCTGCGGGCGCCCGGCCAGAGGCGTTCAGCCCGACGATCTCATCGCTGTCGGGGCGTTTGACCAAGGCAAAGCAGTCGCCCCCGATCCCGGTCATCTGTGGCTCGCAGATCCCAAGCAGAACCGCCGCGCCAATGGCCGCATCCACCGCATTCCCACCCTGTTCCAGCAGGTTGATGGCCACCTTGGCAGCCAGCGGGTGGGACGTGGCGCACATGCCGTTATCGGCGAAGACCGCAGACCGTCCGGGAAGGTGAAAATCGCGCATTCTGTCCTCTCGCATCGCTTCGGCGCTACGGTAGGACAATTATCGGC
This sequence comes from Nioella sp. MMSF_3534, assembly GCF_030732985.1. GTDB lineage: Bacteria > Pseudomonadota > Alphaproteobacteria > Rhodobacterales > Rhodobacteraceae > Nioella. The sequence goes on along the minus strand of NZ_JASHJX010000036.1, from coordinate 2,377 downwards.
GGTGACAAGGGGAGGCAGGGCAATGGACCTCGGCACCGCGCCACTGGGTGGGGGCTTTCAGACACGGCACCGAGGGAAGCCATTGCAGCTACCCTTCCCTTATCGAGGAGATTCCCGGCACGGGTGCGGAACAATTGGGGCATTTTCGAGAATGGTTAACCCATTGCGGAAACAGTTGCCGCACAGGGTGGGTGTTGTTCAATCCCCAAGGGTAATCCGAAAACTCAGCCGGTTGATCCCCTCGTCCCGGCTGTAGTCCAGCCCGGTCGTCAGGTCCCGGATAAGGGCCCATCCGAAACTGCCCTCTGGCAGATCCTGCAAGGCCAGCGCCTCGGGGGAGTGGCGGCGGGCAGGTGGCAGCGCACCGCCCGGCATCGGCGCGCCGAAATCGGTCACGCCGCAATGGATGAAACCGTCATGTACGGAAACGCTGAGTTCGATCCTGCCCTCACCCCTGTCCTGATAGGCATGTTCCACGACGTTGTTCAGCACCTCTGCCAGCACCAGTTCCAGCGTGAAAAGCTGCTCGATCGGCAGGCCAAGCTGAATGAGCGTCTGGTTCAGCCCAAGCAGTTCGATGCTGACAAGCGCCGGCTGTGCCTCGAACCGACGGGTGCAGGCCCACCCCAGAGCGGTGCCACCCGGGGGGTCCCCTTGCCGGGGTGATGGCAGATCCCGAACGCTCATGCCGCGGGGGCAACTCCGTGGGCGGCCAGGGCATCTTCCACCGACCCGTGGATGGGGAAAACCTGGTTCATCCGTGTCAGCCGCATGACCTTGTCCACCGCGGGGGTCAGACCCGACAGATCCAGCTGCCGCCCCTCCCCCAACAATTTGCGCGCCGCCACGACAGCCCCGAGCCCGGAACTGTCCAGAAAGGTGACGTTCTGCAAGTCCAGAACAACCGGCCCGTCCCAGTCGCGCACAAGGTCACGAAACCGGTCCTTGAACTGGATGGCGACAGAGGCGTCAATGCGATCCGGGACGACATGCAACAGCGCGATCGGCCCCTTGGGTTCCAATGTAATATCCATAAGCTGCGTCCTTTCGCTTGCCGCAAGCACCCTAGACAGCAATCCTTTCCAAACGGTATCCAACCCCTCGGGGAAGAAACGGAGAGTTTTATGGAAAACGTGGTGATCTGCGGCGCGTCCCGAACGCCCATGGGCGGGTTTCAGGGGTGTTTTTCCGGCGTGACGGCGTCCGATCTCGGCGGGGCCGCGATCAAGGCCGCGCTGGAACAATCCGGCGCCGCGGCCAGCGATGTGCAGGAGCTTCTGATGGGCTGCGTCCTACCCGCCGGTCAGGGTCAGGCCCCGGCGCGTCAGGCCGGGTTCAAGGCCGGGCTTGGCCAGGATGTGCCCGCAACGACGCTGAACAAGATGTGCGGCTCCGGCATGAAGGCCGCGATGATCGCCCATGACCAACTGGCGCTCGGCCACACGGATCTGATGGTCGCGGGCGGCATGGAAAGCATGACCGAGGCCCCCTACCTCCTGCCCCAGATGCGCGGCGGCGCCCGGATCGGCCATGGCCGCACCATCGACCACATGTTCCTCGACGGGCTGGAAGATGCCTATGACAAGGGCCGCTTAATGGGCACCTTTGCCGAGGACTGCGCCGAAAGCTTCCAGTTCACCCGCGAGGCGCAGGATGACTATGCACTTGCCTCGCTGTCCCGCGCGCTGGAGGCGCAGGCATCGGGGGCGTTTGCCGATGAGGTGACGCCGGTGTCGATCGGGGGCCGCTATGGCGACCGATCCGTCACGGCAGGCGCACACGAGGGCTGGACGGTCGTGGCCGAAGACGAACAACCCGCCAAGGCCCGCCCCGAAAAGATCCCGCAGCTGAAACCCGCCTTCCGCAGGGATGGCACGGTGACGCCCGCCAATTCCTCGTCGATTTCAGACGGCGCGGCGGCCCTCGTCATGGCCCGCGAAAGCGTGGCTAAGGCAAAGGGCCTGCCGATCCGCGCCCGCATCCTTGGCCATGCCAGCCACGCGCAGGAACCGGGCTGGTTCACCACCGCGCCCGTTCCCGCGGCAGAGAAACTGCTCGCCCGCCTTGGCTGGTCCAAGGAAGACGTGGACCTGTGGGAGGTGAACGAAGCCTTCGCCGTGGTGCCCATGGCCTTCATGCACAAGATGGCCCTGCCTCATGACAAGGTGAACGTGAACGGCGGGGCCTGCGCACTCGGCCACCCGATCGGGGCCTCCGGCGCGCGGATCATGGTCACCCTGCTGAACGCGCTGGAAAAACGCGGGCTGAAACGCGGCATCGCGGCGATCTGCATCGGTGGCGGAGAAGGCACCGCCATCGCCATCGAACGGCCCTGATCCTTTCATCTTGGCCCAAATACCTCGGGGGGTCCGGGGGG
>NZ_JASHJX010000035.1 GCF_030732985.1 Nioella sp. MMSF_3534 | reverse complement strand
GGGTTCATCCCCGCCATCCCGTTATGCGTATTTGGACTGGATCTCTTCCGAGATGTTCTGCGGAACCGGCTCGTAGTGGTCGAACTGCATCGTGAAGTTCGCACGGCCCGAGGACATCGAGCGCAGCGTGTTGATGTAGCCGAACATGTTGGCCAGCGGCACAAAGGCGTCGATCGCGATGGCGTTGCCACGGGTATCCTGCCCCTGAACCTGACCGCGACGGGACGTGAGGTCGCCGATGATGCCACCGGTGTAGTCCTCGGGCGTCACGACCTCGACCTTCATGATCGGTTCCAGGAGCTTTGCCCCGGCTTTCTTCATGCCCTCACGCATGCCCATGCGAGCTGCGATTTCGAAGGCCAGAACGCTGGAGTCAACGTCGTGGAACTTACCGTCGACCAGGGCCACCTTGAAGTCGATCACGGGGAAGCCAGCCAGCGGGCCGCTATCCATGACGGACTTGATGCCTTTTTCAACACCGGGGATGTATTCCTTCGGCACGGCACCACCAACGATGCGGGATTCGAAGGAATAGCCTTCGCCCGGCTCGGTCGGCGAGATGATCAGCTTCACTTCGGCGAACTGACCAGACCCACCCGACTGTTTCTTGTGGGTGTAGGTATGCTCGACCTCGTGGCCGATGGTTTCGCGGTAGGCCACCTGCGGCGCACCGATATTGGCTTCCACCTTGAATTCCCGCTTCAGGCGGTCGACGAGGATGTCGAGGTGAAGTTCGCCCATGCCCTTCATGATGGTCTGACCGGACTCGAGGTCGGTTTCGACGCGGAAGGACGGGTCTTCGGCGGCCAGACGGGCCAGACCCTGGGACATCTTCTCCTGGTCGGCCTTGGTTTTCGGCTCGACCGCGATCTCGATCACCGGATCGGGGAAGGTCATGGTTTCCAGAACCACCGGATCGTTGACGGCGCAGAGCGTGTCACCGGTCGTGGTGTCCTTAAGGCCTGCCAGTGCGATAATGTCGCCTGCGAACGCTTCCGTGATTTCCTCACGGTTGTTCGAGTGCATCATCATCATCCGGCCAACGCGTTCCTTCTTGCCCTTGGTGGAGTTCAGAAGGGTATCGCCCTTGTTGAGCACACCGGAGTAGATGCGGGTGAAGGTCAGCGAACCGACGAACGGGTCGTTCATGATCTTGAACGCCAGGGCCGAGAAGGCCATGTCGTCATCGGCACGACGCGGGATGTTCCGGGTTTCGGTTTCGTCGCCGGGCTTGAAGCCCATGTAGTCGACCACGTCCAGCGGGCTGGGAAGATAGTCCACCACGGCGTTGAGCAGGGGCTGCACGCCCTTGTTCTTGAACGCCGAGCCGCACAGCACGGGAATGAACGACATCGACAGGGTGCCCTGACGGATCAGCTTGCGCAGCGTCGGAACGTCAGGCTCGTTGCCTTCCAGATATTCCATCATCGCTTCGTCGTCCATTTCGACGGCGTTTTCGATGAGCTTGCCACGCCATTCTTCGGCGGTGTCCTTGAGCGAGTCACGGATGTCGCGCTGTTCCCAGGACGCGCCCAGGTCTTCGCCGGCCCAGACCCATTCTTTCATGGTCACGAGGTCGACGATGCCTTCCAGCTCGTTCTCGGCGCCGATCGGGATCTGGATCGGGGCCGGGGTCGCGCCGGTGCGGTCTTCGATCATGCGCACGCAGTTGAAGAAATCTGCGCCGATCTTGTCCATCTTGTTGACGAACACGATGCGCGGAACCTTGTAGCGGTCAGCCTGACGCCAAACGGTTTCGGTCTGGGGTTCAACACCTGCGTTGGCGTCCAGAACGGCAACGGCACCGTCGAGAACCGCCAGCGAACGTTCCACTTCGATGGTGAAGTCAACGTGGCCGGGAGTGTCGATGATGTTCATCCGGTGCTTGGGCGTGTCGGCATTGGTGCCATCTTCGGTGCGTTCCCAGAAGGTGGTGGTCGCAGCCGAGGTGATGGTGATGCCGCGTTCCTGCTCCTGCTCCATCCAGTCCATGGTGGCTGCACCATCGTGCACCTCACCGATGTTGTGGGATTTGCCGGTGTAGTAGAGGATACGCTCGGAACAGGTGGTCTTGCCCGCATCAATGTGGGCCATGATCCCGAAGTTCCGGTAACGGTCGAGCGGATAGTCGCGAGCCATTGGTTTCGGTCCTTTGGCGAAAAAGAGAAAACCGCCGGGGGATCATTCCCCCGACGCGATTGCTTACCAGCGGTAGTGCGAGAACGCCTTGTTGGCGTCTGCCATCTTGTGGGTGTCTTCCCGCTTTTTGACGGCGGTACCGCGTCCATTGACGGCATCGACAAGCTCGCCTGCCAGGCGCTCTTCCATGGTGTTTTCGTTCCGCTTGCGCGATGCGGCGATCAGCCAGCGAATGGCGAGCGCTTCGCGACGTTCGGGACGCACTTCGACGGGAACCTGGTAGGTGGCACCACCGACGCGGCGGGAACGAACCTCGACAGCCGGTTTGATGTTGTCGAGAGCTTCGTGGAAGACTTCGACGGGGGCGCGCTTGAGCTTGCTCTCGACCCGGTCAAAGGCATTGTAGACGATGCGTTCTGCGACCGACTTCTTGCCGTCGATCATCAGGTTGTTCATGAACTTGGTCAGCACCGTATCGCCGAATTTGGCGTCGGGCAGAACTTGGCGCTTCTCAGCAGCGTGGCGACGAGACATCTGTTGATCCTCTTACTTGGGGCGCTTGGCGCCGTATTTCGAACGACGCTGACGGCGGTCCTTGACACCCTGGGTGTCGAGCACGCCGCGGAGGATGTGGTAACGGACGCCGGGAAGGTCTTTTACACGACCGCCACGGATCAGGACGACAGAGTGTTCCTGAAGGTTGTGGCTTTCACCGGGGATGTAGCTGATCACCTCGTAGCCATTGGTCAGACGGACCTTGGCCACTTTCCGCATGGCCGAGTTCGGCTTCTTCGGGGTGGTGGTGTAGACGCGGGTGCAGACACCACGCTTCTGAGGGCAGGATTCCAAGTGCTGGGACTTGGAGCGCTTCACTTTGGGCTGCCGCGGTTTGCGGATCAGCTGTTGGATCGTCGGCATGGGGTCTCCCCGTTTCGCTCGTTCATGTCATCAGACGCAGTTGCTTGCACAAAAACGTCTATGGCCGCATGTGCCCCTTCCCTACCTGGAGGACACAGCGGTGGAATTCTCAGAGGATCGGGGCACAACAAACGGCCCGGATCATGACCACTCAAATCTGTATACCGGACCCACGCCGCGATGAACGCGAAGGGGTCAGGTGGCGCGCGGTATAGGGGGAATCGGATAGGGTGTCAACAGCCGCACAGGGCCGTGCAACGCATAGGTCAGAAGCCGCGCTGCAACGCGGCCCAACCTCGCCGGAAGGCCTCAATATCCACCTCAAAGCGCCGTTTGACAAGGTCCGGCAGATCTGCCGGATCAATCTCAGCCGGGTGGGTTCCGGTCAGGCTGATCGGGCTGTCATTCGTCGCATGTGCGCCACGCAGGAACATGACCTGATCCGTGAACGACACAAGCGGCATCCGCTGCCAGACCCGCTGATGGGGAAAGTCCATGACGCAGGCGTCATCGCCGGGGCGCAGATAGACGGTCAGCGCCGGGGCCCAACAATGGGCCAGCACCGGCGTCAGCGTGATATCAGGACCGGTCGCCGCCACCACAACGCCCTTTCCCTGATCCAGCGCCAATCGCCCCCTTGGCCGCCAGATATCCCTGAGCTGACCAAAGCTGCGGCGAATATTGGTGACGTAGTTCAACGCAACCGCGTCGTCGTCATCCAGCCGGAATTCCGCCACCGCCCGCGCCTTGGGGTCGCGTGCGGCTTGCAGGAGTTCTCGGTAGACCTGCCGGTGTGGCCCGGTCGGGCGATAGACAGGCCGGATCTGCGGCAGCGGATCGATCAGCGCATGCAGGCGGCTGTGCCATGGGTCCGGCAGATCATCGCCCATCAACAGCAACAGGGTAAAGTCCTGCCCGGTTTGCGCCCGGATGCCGGGCAACAGGATATGCTCGAACCAGAAAAGCCGGGTGTCCAACCGCTCCGGCGCATAGAGCGCGGCGCGGCGGTCTTCCATCGTCTCATGCCGGGTCTAGAACCCCTCCAATGCGGCGGGATAGGAAAAGCGGCACAGCCCCAGAACCTGCACCCCACCGTCAGCCATCCGCCGCCTCGCGCAGCTTGCGTTCGCGGTAGAGCGTGAAGATGCCCGTTGCCACCACGATCGCCGCGCCCAACAGGGTCAGCGGACGCGGCCAATCGCCAAAGACGAACCAGCCCAAAAGCAGCGCCCAGACCAATGCCGTATAGCGGAAGGGTGCCACGAAACCGATTTCTCCCACCCGCATCACCATGATCGAAAAGAGATAGCCGCCGATGATGAAGAAGGCTGCACCGGCGACCAGACCGGCTTGTCTCACGGTTACCGGCTCCCATCCCTGCCAAAGCATCAGAACCCCGCCGAACAGCCCGACCGATCCCGCCGTGATCACCGCCACGGCCAGCGACGGCACCCCGTCCGAAAACCGCCGCGTGACAAGATCCCGCGCGGTGACCAGCAGGACCGCCAGAACCGCAACGAGGGAGTAGACGTTGAACCCTTCGGCCCCCGGCTTGACGATCAGCAAGACGCCGGTGAAGCCCACGACAATGGCCGCCAGACGCTTCCATCCCACGGGCTCGCCCAGAAACAGCGCACCAGCGAGGGTGATGGTCAGGGGCAGCGCGGCGAGGATCGCCGTCACATTGGCCAGCGGCATGTTCACCAGTGCCACAAGGAAGGCCACCATCGAGGTGATCTCGGCCCCGGTGCGGCCTGCCACCCTGCCCCAATCCCCACGCGGGATGGCCAGGCTGCGCAGCCCGAGCGCATAGGCCAGTGCGCCGATGAACACCGTCGTCAGGATGCCGCGCAGAAACACGATCTGAAAGAGCGGCAGATCCTCCGCCACCAGCTTTATGCAGGCGTCGTTGAAGGTGAAGGCGGCCATGCTTCCCATCATTAGAAGCGCGCCTTTCAGGTTGGGAGAGAGGATCATTCCCCGTCATTATCCTTGTCGGAAGCAAACTGCCGCCACATCAGCGGCAGCACCTCCTCCGGGTCAAGCCCGAAACGGTCAGACAAGATCTTCTTGCCCTGCCATTTCGCCAGCGGCTCCGCCCCCGGCGGGATGGTCCGGCCAGAATCATTGTGCTGATGAAGCGTCCGCACGAACATCAGGTCGGTGGGGTCCGACCACATCCGCGCATGGGCCGCCACGCGCCGGTGATTCCAGCGAAACATGTTGGACCGGGCATCGGGCCTGGTTATCATGGCACTGGCCAGCCCGAGCGGACCGATTTCCCGGAAGTCATAAAAGGGCTGCTCCCGGTCATTGAGATCCCAGTAGATTCCCCGATGAAAGGCGATGACAGCCGGGTGATCCTCATCCGCCCAACCCAGCCTGATCAACTGGTCGGCCACGGCGCGGGTCCTCTCGATATAGTCCACCGCCACGGCGTCATCATCGTCAATCCGAAAACCCGTGATGTAATCGGCCCCCGGTTCGGTTCCACGCCGAAACGCGCGCCGGGTGGCGTTCAGCGGGCCATTGGGTTCGATGGCGCAAATTCGCAGGAATGGATAGCGCTCGGCCAGCCCCTTCAGGCGCTTGCGAAACCGCATGGGCATCGAGGTGCCGATCAGCACGACCAGCCGGAAACCCTGGTCGGTCTGGGCCGCAAGCGAGGGCAGGCAAAGCTTTTCGAAGAAGGCAAATCGGCGGGCCATACGGGCAGGATCGTAGAGCAGGTCCATAAGCGCGGCTTCGTCCAGCTTCGACGCCTCGAACCCGCCTGCGCCAAGATAGGAGAAGCGGCACACACCCACGATCTGATTGTCGAAACCCGTGGCCATGCACCCACCTTGTCACACAAAAACCGATGGGTCGAATGCTAGGCCAAAGCAGCGTTCGAGGGAATCCCTCAATCATGGGTCCGCGCGATGTACGCTCTCGACCCCGATGAACCGGGCCATGCGGGCCAGCTCTGCCTCCAGCTTCTCTTCCCGCGCGGGCCTCCATTTCACTCCCGGTTCCGGCCAAAGCTTCAGAACATCGAGGCGAGAGGCCTTGCGGTCTGCCTTCACCTCGATCCGGCCCACGAAACGCTCCCCTTCCAGGATCGGAAAGACGTAGTATCCCCAGATCCGCTTCGCGGCGGGCACGAACATTTCGACCCGGTAGTCGAATCCGAAAAGCCGCGACAGCCGGTTGCGGTCGCGGATCACCGGATCGAACGGGTTGAGGATACGCAGGCGGCTGGTAGCAGGGGACAGCCCGAAAAGCCGGCTCTCGATATCCGGCGGCGCAACGGCGCTGGCCCAACTGCCATCGGCACCCTGGACCGAGACGGGAACAAGCGGCGTCCGCTCCGCCCAGGCCCGTGCCTCGGGCAGCGTGACCGCATCCCAAAAACGTTTCACATCGCCCGCAGATCCGAAGCTCATCCGGTCGAGCGCGGCATCGCAAAGCCAGGTAATCTGATCACCTTCGCTCAGCTCCTTCTCGCGCAGATGCGCCGGGAACACCCGTTCTGCCAGATCATAGAACTTGGTGAAATTGACACGGTGGCAGGTGGCCAACTCGCCCGCATACCACATGTAATCCAGCGCAAGCTTGTGCGGCGGGCGGTGCCACATCTGCCGCTCGCCCTCGATCTTCGTGTCAAACGCATGGGTGGAGAGTGCCCCTTCCCGCGCGATCCGGTCCTTGATCTTCTGCCGACCCTCAGCATCGGGCAGCCCTTTCACCCAACCGGCCCGGTCGTAATAGGCGCGCATCCGGTCGAACTGCCGTCGCCACATGGGCAGGAACTCCATCGGCAGGACGCTGGCGTCATGGGTAAAATGCTCGAACACCGCGCGATCCCTGGCCAGCAGCCAGTCCAGCATCGGTTCGCGGTAGTTCTGGTTGCGGCTCCAGAGAATGTGGTGATGGGCGCGGGAGACGACCTGGATCGTATCCAACTGCACGAAACCAAGCGCGCGGACCATTGCCGCCAGATCCAGCGGGCCGGTCGGCGTTTCCCCCAGACCCTGGGAATGCAGCCAGAGCCGCCGCGCGTTGCGGTTGTCGATCTTCAGTTCGGCCACGGTGGCGCCTCAGGTGGTCAGGTTGGTCTTCACCCTAGGGGCGCTCTGGCCAAAGAAAAACCCCCACCGGCGGACCGGCGGGGGCTTTGATCTTGTCAAACCTCGAAGGGCTTATTCGTCCTCGGGGGCCGGAGCGGCGAAGACATCCGCCTCTGCCGGGGCCTCTTCGGGGGCGGCCAGCGCGGCGGCGGCTTCCGCCTCGGCACGGGCCTCTTCGATCACCACATTGTCACGCTCTTGCGCGATCTTGCGGACCTGCTGCGTGGCACCACCGGTACCCGCCGGGATCAGACGGCCGACGATGACGTTTTCCTTCAGGCCCACCAGCTTGTCGCGCTTGCCCTGAACCGAGGCTTCGGTCAGCACGCGGGTGGTTTCCTGGAAGGACGCCGCCGAGATGAAGGACCGGGTCTGCAGCGAGGCCTTGGTGATCCCCAGAAGGATCGGCTCGCCCTGTGCCGGACGGCCGCCCTTGGCGATCGCCTTCTCGTTGGCCTCGTCGAACTCTGCCTTGTCCACGTTTTCGCCTTTCAGCAGCGTGGTTTCGCCAGAGTCGAGGATCTCCCACTTCTGCAGCATCTGGCGAACGATCACCTCGATGTGCTTGTCGTTGATCTTCACACCCTGCAGGCGATAGACGTCCTGCACCTCGTCGATGAGGTAATCGGCCAGAGCCTCGATCCCCATGATCCGCAGAATGTCATGCGGTGCCGGGTTGCCATCCATGATGTAGTCGCCCTTCTGGACGAAATCGCCCTCGGCAACGGGGATGTGCTTGCCCTTGGGCACCATGTATTCCACGGGTTCCTGGGTGTCGTCGGCGGGCACGATCGAGATCCGGCGCTTGTTCTTGAAGTCGCGACCGAATTTCACGTAGCCGTCTTTTTCGGCGATGATGGCGTGATCCTTCGGACGACGTGCTTCGAAGAGTTCGGCCACACGCGGCAGACCACCGGTAATGTCCTTCGTCTTCGCGCCTTCACGCGGGATACGGGCCACAACCTCACCGGCAGCAACCTGCTGGCCGTCTTCGACCGACAGAATTGCGTCCACCGACATCGGATAGGTCACCGGGTTGCCCGCGTCGTTGCGGACCGGTTCGCCATCTGCGTCAGCGATCAGGATTTCCGGCTTCAGTTCGTTGCCCTTGGGCGCGGTGCGCCAATCCATCACGATCTTCTGGGTCATGCCGGTGGCATCGTCGGTCTCCTCGCGCACGGCAATGCCGCTGACGAGGTCGACGAATTTCACGGTACCCGCCTTCTCGGCGATGATCGGCAGGGTGTACGGATCCCATTCGAACATCCGCTGACCGCGTTCCACGGCTGCGCCTTCCTCGACATGGATCTTGGCACCGTAGCCCGGCTTGTAGCTGGCCCGTTCCGCGCCCTGATCATCGACGATGACCAGCTGCATGTTGCGGCCCATCACGATCTGCTCGCCTGCCGAGTTGGTCAGCAGGTTGGCGTTGCGGTACTCGATCTTGCCGGCCTGGCCCGCTTCCTGGAAGGACTGCTGGCCACCCTGGGCAACACCGCCGATGTGGAATGTCCGCATCGTCAGCTGCGTGCCGGGTTCACCGATGGACTGCGCCGCGATGATGCCCACGGCTTCGCCCGTGTTCACCCGCGTACCGCGGGCAAGGTCACGACCGTAGCAGGTGGCGCAGACGCCCTCTTCGGCCTCACAGGTCAGCGGGCTGCGGATGCGCATCGACTGGACACCCGCCGCTTCAACGGCGTCGGCCTTGCGTTCGTCGATCAGCTCTCCTTCCGCAACGATCACCTCATCGGTGCCGGGCACCAGCACATCTTCACCACAGGTGCGGCCAAGGATGCGCTCCGCCAGCGAGGACACAACCTCACCGTCGCGGGTGGCGGCCTCTGCGGTGATCGTGTTCGAGGTGCCGCAATCGACCATGCGGACGATGCAGTCCTGCGCCACGTCCACCAGACGGCGGGTCAGATACCCCGAGTTCGCCGTCTTCAGAGCGGTATCGGACAGACCCTTACGGGCGCCGTGGGTGGAGTTGAAGTACTCCAACACGGTCAGGCCTTCCTTGAAGTTCGAGATGATCGGCGTCTCGATGATCTCACCCGACGGCTTGGCCATCAGGCCGCGCATACCGCCAAGCTGCTTCATCTGGGTGACCGAGCCACGCGCCTTGGAGTGGGCCATCATGTAAACCGAATTCGGTTCCATTTCGGCGCCGGTCTCATCATGGCGAATGGCCGAGATCGTATCCATCATCGCCGCGGTGACCTGGTCGTTACACTTCGACCAGGCGTCGATGACCTTGTTGTACTTTTCGCCCTGGGTGATCAGGCCGTCCATGTACTGCTGTTCAAAGCCTTTGACCTGCTCGCGCACGTCGTCGACGATTTCCCACTTGGTGTCGGGGATCACCATGTCGTCCTTGCCGAACGAGATGCCCGCCTTGAACGCCTCGCGGAAGCCCATGCCCATGATCTGGTCGCAGAAGATGACCGACTCCTTCTGGCCGCAATAGCGGTAGACGGTGTCGATGACCTGCTGAACTTCACCCTTCTTGAGCAGGCGGTTCACCAGTTCGAACGGGGCCTTGGCGTTGAGCGGCAGCAGCGCGCCCAGTTTCAGACGGCCCGGTGTGGTCTCGTAGCGCTTGAGAACCTCGTTGCCTTCCTCGTCGATCTGCTTGATCCGCGCGGTGATCTTGGCGTGCAGGTGCAGTTCGCCGGAATCCAGCGCGTGTTGAACCTCGTCGATATCGGCGAAGATCATGCCTTCACCCGGCATCCCTTCCCTCTGAAGGGTCAGGTAGTAGAGACCAAGAACCATGTCCTGCGAGGGAACGATGATCGGCGCGCCGTTGGCGGGCGACAGAACGTTGTTCGTCGACATCATCAGAACGCGCGCTTCCAGCTGCGCCTCAAGGCTCAGCGGGACGTGCACGGCCATCTGGTCGCCGTCGAAGTCGGCGTTGAAGGCCGAACAGACCAGCGGGTGAAGCTGAATGGCCTTGCCTTCGATCAGCACGGGCTCGAACGCCTGGATGCCGAGACGGTGCAGCGTGGGCGCACGGTTCAGCAGCACGGGGTGTTCGCGGATCACCTCATCGAGGATGTCCCACACCTCGGGGCGCTCTTTTTCCACCAGCTTCTTCGCCTGTTTCACGGTGCTGGACAGGCCCTTGGCCTCCAGCCGCGAGTAGATGAAGGGCTTGAACAGTTCGAGCGCCATCTTCTTGGGCAAGCCACACTGGTGCAGCTTCAGTTCCGGCCCGGTCACGATGACCGAACGGCCCGAGAAGTCGACCCGCTTACCCAGAAGGTTCTGACGGAAACGACCCTGCTTGCCTTTCAGCATGTCGGACAGCGATTTCAGCGGGCGCTTGTTGGCCCCGGTGATGACACGACCACGACGACCGTTATCAAAGAGGGCATCGACCGATTCCTGCAGCATCCGCTTTTCGTTGCGGATGATGATATCGGGCGCGCGCAGTTCAATGAGGCGCTTCAGACGGTTGTTCCGGTTGATGACCCGCCGATACAGGTCGTTCAAGTCGGAGGTCGCGAAACGGCCACCATCCAGCGGCACCAGCGGGCGCAGTTCCGGCGGAATGACCGGGATCACGGTCAGGATCATCCATTCCGGGCGGTTGCCGGATTCCAGGAAGTTCTCGACGATCTTCAGCCGCTTGATGATCTTCTTGGGCTTCAGTTCACCGGTGGCTTCTTTCAGGTCCTCACGCAGCTGCGCAGCTTCGGCTTCGAGGTCGATATTCTGCAGCATCTCGCGGATCGCCTCGGCGCCGATATTGGCCTGGAACGCGTCCATGCCATAGGCGTCCTGCGCATCCATGAACTCTTCTTCGGTCATCAGCTGGCCGTAGGTCAGGTCGGTCAGACCCGGCTCGATCACCACGTAGTTTTCGAAGTAGAGAATGCGTTCCAGATCGCGCAGGGTCATGTCCAGCATCAGGCCGATGCGCGACGGCAGCGACTTGAGGAACCAGATATGCGCGACCGGCGCGGCCAGTTCGATATGGCCCATGCGTTCGCGGCGGACCTTTTGCAGCGTGACTTCCACACCGCATTTCTCGCAGACGACGCCGCGATACTTCATCCGCTTATACTTGCCGCAGAGACATTCGTAGTCCTTCACCGGCCCGAAGATGCGGGCACAGAACAGGCCGTCACGCTCGGGCTTGAAGGTCCGGTAGTTGATGGTCTCGGGCTTCTTGATCTCACCAAAGGACCACGAGAGGATCCGTTCCGGAGAGGCCAGAGAGACCTTGATTTCGTCGAACACCTTCTGGGGGGCCAGCGGGTTGAACGGGTTGTTGGTCAGTTCCTGGTTCATGTCTTAACCTTTCTCAGGCTGTGCGTTCGGGTTGAGAGGGGCGAAGGCGCTTCGAAGCGCCTTTCCAAGCGCCTTCGAAGGCGCTTTTTCCGTCACTCTTCTCCACCCTCCGCATCCAGGAGTTCCATGTTGAGGCCGAGGCCCCGTACTTCCTTGACGAGAACGTTGAACGACTCCGGCACGCCGGCTTCGAAATTGTCCTCACCCTTGACGATCGACTCGTAGACCTTGGTCCGGCCGGCCACGTCGTCCGACTTCACCGTCAGCATTTCCTGCAGGGTGTAGGCGGCACCATAGGCTTCCAGGGCCCAGACCTCCATTTCCCCGAAGCGCTGACCGCCGAACTGCGCCTTACCGCCGAGCGGCTGCTGCGTTACCAGCGAGTACGGCCCGGTAGACCGCGCGTGGATCTTGTCGTCCACCAGGTGGTGCAGCTTCAGCAGGTACTTCACGCCCACGGTCACCTTGCGGCTGAACTTCTCGCCGGTGCGCCCGTCAAAGAGGTCGGACTGGCCCGAGGTGTCGAACCCGGCACGCTCAAGCGCGTCGTTCACGTCTGCCTCTTTGGCACCGTCGAAAACCGGGGTCGCGATCGGAACGCCACGGGTGACGTTGCCGGCCATCTCGACCAGCTGATCCTCGCCCGCATCAGACATGATCTCGTCATAGACGTCGCCATAGGCGATCTTCATGGCGTCACGGACCGGGGTCATGTCACCGGTGCGGCGATAGTCCTGCAGCGCCTCGTCCACCTTCAGGCCCAGACCGCGTGCGGCCCAACCCATGTGGGTTTCAAGGATCTGACCGACGTTCATCCGGCTCGGAACGCCGAGCGGGTTCAGAACGAAATCAACCGGCGTGCCATCGGCGAGGAAGGGCATGTCTTCCATGGGAACAACCTTGGAGATAACCCCCTTGTTCCCGTGGCGACCGGCCATCTTGTCGCCCGGCTGAAGCTTGCGCTTCACGGCGATGAAGACCTTGACCATCTTCATCACGCCCGGCGGCAGGTCGTCACCACGACGCACCTTCTCGACCTTGTCCTCGAAACGGTGATCGAGTGCGCGTTTCTGCGCCTCGAACTGCTCGTGCAGGGCTTCGACCTGGGCTGCGTCCTGCTCATCCCCGAGGGCAAGCTGCCACCACTGGCCACGGCTGAGCGTATCCAGCAGATCGTCATTGATCTCGGAGTTCGCCTTGACGCCTTTCGGGCCCTTCACGGCCGTCTTGCCAATGATCATCGACTTCAGACGCGCGTAGATGTTGCGTTCGAGGATGACCAGCTCGTCGTCCCGGTCACGGGCCAGACGTTCCACTTCCTCACGCTCGATCTGCAGCGCCCGTTCGTCTTTCTCGACGCCATGACGGTTGAAGACACGAACCTCCACCACGGTGCCGAAGTCACCGGGCTTCACGCGCAACGAGGTGTCGCGCACATCCGACGCCTTCTCGCCGAAGATGGCGCGCAGAAGCTTTTCTTCCGGCGTCATCGGGCTTTCGCCCTTGGGCGTGATCTTGCCGACAAGGATATCGCCCGGTGCAACCTCGGCGCCGATATAAACGATGCCAGCCTCGTCGAGGTTGCGCAGCGCCTCTTCCCCGACGTTCGGGATATCGCGGGTGATCTCTTCCGGCCCCAGCTTGGTGTCACGGGCGGCGACTTCAAACTCCTCGATATGGATCGAGGTAAAGACGTCATCGCGCGCGATCCGTTCCGAGATCAGGATCGAGTCTTCGTAGTTGTAGCCGTTCCACGGCATGAAGGCGACGACGACGTTCTTGCCGAGCGCCAGTTCCCCCATATCGGTGGACGGGCCATCGGCGATGACCTCGCCCTTCGACACGCTGTCACCCACCTTCACCAGCGGACGCTGGTTGATGCAGGTGTTCTGGTTCGACCGCTGGAATTTGCGCAGACGGTAGATGTCGACGCCCGCATCGCCCAGTTCCAGATCCTCGGTAGCGCGCACCACGATCCGGGTGGCGTCCACCTGGTCGATCACGCCGCCACGCTTGGCCTGGATGGCCGCGCCGGAATCGATGGCCACCTTGCTTTCAATGCCGGTGCCCACGAAGGGCGCATCGGCCTGCAGAAGCGGCACTGCCTGACGCTGCATGTTCGAGCCCATCAGCGCGCGGTTGGCGTCGTCGTTTTCGAGGAACGGGATGAGCGAGGCCGCAACCGACACCAGCTGCTTGGGCGACACGTCGATCAGGTCCACGCTTTCGCGCGGCGCCATGGTGTATTCACCCGATTTGCGGGTGTTCACCAGGTCGTTGATGAACTTGCCGTCCTCATCCAGCGTCGCGTTGGCCTGGGCCACGGTGTGACGCATTTCCTCGGTCGCGGACATGTAGTTGACCTCGTCGGTCACCTGGCTGTCCACCACCTTGCGATAGGGGGTCTCGATGAAGCCGTATTTGTTCACGCGGGCATAGGTGGCCAGCGAGTTGATCAGGCCGATGTTCGGACCTTCCGGCGTTTCAATCGGGCACATCCGGCCATAGTGGGTCGGGTGCACGTCGCGCACCTCAAAGCCCGCACGTTCGCGGGTCAGACCGCCCGGCCCAAGCGCCGAAAGGCGCCGCTTGTGGGTCACTTCCGACAGCGGGTTGGTCTGGTCCATGAACTGCGACAGCTGTGAGGAGCCGAAGAATTCACGCACGGCAGCCGCGGCGGGCTTGGCGTTGATCAGGTCCTGCGGCATCACCGTGTCGATCTCGACCGAGGACATACGTTCCTTGATCGCGCGTTCCATGCGTAGAAGGCCGACGCGATACTGGTTTTCCATCAGCTCGCCAACGGACCGCACCCGGCGGTTGCCGAGGTGGTCGATATCGTCGATGTCGCCCAGACCGTCGCGCAGTTCCACCAGAGCCTTGACGCAGGCGATGATGTCTTCCTTGCGCAGGGTCCGCTGCGTGTCTTCCGCATCCAGCGCCAGACGCATGTTCATCTTGACCCGGCCAACGGCGGACAGGTCATAACGCTCGGAATCGAAGAACAGCTGGTCGAACAGGTTCGACGCGGCCTCGACGGTCGGCGGCTCACCCGGACGCATGACGCGGTAGATATCCATCAGCGCCGTGTCGCGGCCCATATTCTTGTCGGCGGCCATGGTGTTGCGGATGTAGGGACCGACATTGATGTTGTCGATGTCCAGAACCGGGATCTCGGTAAAGCCCGCGTCCAGCAGCTCTTTCAGGCTGCCGCCGGTCACTTCGCCGTCCTTGTCGACCTCCCAGGTCAGCTCATCCCCGGCTTCGACATAGATCGCGCCGGTTTCCTCGTTGATGATATCCTTGGCGACATAGCGGCCAACGATCTGCTCGAACGGCACCAGCAGTTCGGTGACATTGCTCTCTTCGATCAGCTTCTTGACCGCGCGCGGGGTCACTTTCTTGCCCGCTTCGGCAATCACTTCCCCGGTGGCGGCGTCCACGAGATCGTGGGTGGGACGGGTGCCGCGCACGCGCTCGGGGAAGAACTGGGTTGCCCAACCCTTGTTCTTCTCAAGCTTGAAGGTGACCGTGTTGTAATAGGCATCCATGATGCCTTCCTGGTCCAGGCCGAGCGCATAGAGCAGTGTGGTCACCGGCAGTTTGCGGCGACGGTCGATACGCGCATGGACGATATCCTTGGCGTCGAATTCGAAATCGAGCCAGGAGCCGCGATAGGGAATGATGCGGCAGGCAAAGAGCAGCTTGCCGCTGCTGTGTGTCTTGCCCTTGTCATGATCGAAGAACACGCCGGGAGACCGGTGCATCTGGGAAACGATGACCCGCTCGGTGCCGTTGACGATGAAGGTACCGTTTTGCGTCATCAGGGGCATGTCGCCCATGAACACATCCTGTTCCTTGATGTCCTTGACCGACTTGGCGCCGGTATCCTCGTCCACATCGAACACGATCAGGCGCAGCGTCACCTTCAGCGGCGCGCTGTAGGTCATGTCGCGCTGCTGGCATTCCTCGACGTCGTATTTCGGGCTTTCCAGCTCGTATTTGACGAATTCGAGAATCGCGGTTTCGTTGAAATCCTTGATCGGGAAGACCGACTGGAACACGCCCTTGATGCCTTCGCCATCGGCGGGCTGTTCCTGGTCGCCGGACTTGAGGAAGAGGTCGTAGGACGACTTCTGCACCTCGATCAGGTTCGGCATTTCCAGCACTTCGCGGATTTTGCCGTAAAATTTGCGGATTCGTTTCTGGCCTGCGTAGGTCTGAGCCATGCTCTCGGACACCTTTCGTTTCTTCGCGCTCGCACGGGCCGTCGGGGCACCGGCCATGCGTCGCACTGAAACCAGACGGGTTCGGATCAATTCATGCCTGCCGTCCCACCGGCGGGCTCCCGATCCTGTGAACCGCGTCTTGGGGAAGGTCCGTCACATGCGGGCCCTCGCCAAGACGAGGCTGGCTGGACCCGGGAAATCCCCGGATCCAGCCGCTTCTTTCAACGTCCCGACACAAAAGGCCGGGCGCAGATTACTTGAGCTCGACTTCGGCGCCAGCTGCTTCCAGCTTGGCTTTGATGTCTTCGGCTTCGGCTTTGGAGACCTGCTCCTTGACGGCTTTGCCGCCAGCTTCGACCAGCTCTTTTGCTTCTTTGAGGCCCAGGCCGGTGATGCCGCGGACTTCTTTGATGACGTTGATCTTCTTGTCGCCAGCGGACTTCAGGATCACGTCAAATTCGGTCTGCTCTTCAGCAGCAGCAGCTTCGCCGCCGCCAGCAGGACCGGCCATCATCACAGCGCCGCCAGCGGCGGGCTCGATGCCATACTCGTCCTTGAGGATGGTTTTCAGTTCTTGGGCTTCCAGCAGGGTCAGGTTGACGATGCTTTCAGCAAGTGCTTTCAGATCAGCCATTTTTCAGGTTCCGTATCTAGGTATGTGTTCCAACGTCGAGAGCATTGCGCCCCTACGACGGGTCTCAGGTTGCTTACGCGGCTTCGGCCTTCTCTTCGATGGTCGAAAGGATGCTCGCGATGTTCGAAGCAGGTGCGCCAATGGCCCCGGCGATGTTCGAAGCGGGTGCCCCGATGCAGCCAACGATGGAGGCGATAAGCTCCTCGCGGGACGGCATGTCGGAGACGGCTTTGACACCGGCGCGGTCCAGAACAGTGTCCCCCATTGCGCCGCCAAGAATGACGAACTTGTCATTCTTCTTGGCATACTCCTCGGCCACCTTGGCTGCTGCCACGGGGTCCTCGGAGAAGGAGAGCACGGTCATGCCCGTCATCAGGTCAGCAATGCCTGCGCACGGCTTCCCATCGAGGGCGATCTTGGCGAGCCTGTTCTTGGCGACACGAACGGACCCACCCGCTTCACGCATTTGCGCGCGCAGGTCCTGCATCTCGGCAACCGTGAGGCCCTCGTAGTGGGACACTACGACGACGCCAGAGCTTTCGAAGATCTGGCCGAGTTCCTCGACCACTTTCTCTTTCTGGGCTCTATCCACAGTTTCACTCCAATTTGGGGGTCTCCCCCCGGCTCAAGTTTGGCTGGGTTTCCCCAACCTCTTCGGGTCCAAGTCAGGGTCCCGAGCCGTCAGATCGCCCGAAGGAAACCTTCGGAAATTCCTAGTCTCGCTTCCCATCTCAGGAAGGAATTATCAGGCTTTCGCCCAACCCTCCGTCTCGGACAGGACGAGGCCACCTTGGCGGCCCCGCCATTCACACCGGCGAACCGGTGCAAAATTCGTAGGGTGGGCAGTTCTGCCCACCTCCGGATCAGTTGCCGGTCGCGCTGTCGACGGACACGGACACGCCCGGGCCCATGGTCGAGCTGAGCGACACGCGCTTCATGTAGGCGCCCTTGGCACCGGTCGGCTTGGCTTTCGACACCGCGTCCACGAAGGCACGGATGTTCTCGGCCAGCTGGTCGGCGTTGAACGACACCTTGCCCACACCGGCATGCACGACACCTGCCTTCTCGGCGCGGAACTGGACCTGGCCACCCTTGGCCGCTTTCACGGCTTCGGCAACATCCATGGTCACGGTCCCGACCTTCGGGTTCGGCATCAGGTTCCGGGGGCCGAGCACCTTACCCAGACGGCCGACGATCGGCATCATGTCCGGGGTGGCAATGCAGCGTTCGAACTCGATGGTGCCGCTCTGAACGGTTTCCATCAGATCCTCTGCGCCGACGATATCCGCGCCTGCGGCCAGGGCTTCTTCTGCCTTGGGGCCACGGGCGAAGACGGCGACGCGGACGGATTTTCCGGTGCCATTGGGCAGGGTGACCGTGCCGCGGACCATCTGGTCGGCGTGGCGCGGGTCGACGCCCAGGTTCATCGCGATCTCGACCGACTCGTCGAACTTGGCGTTGGCGTTGGCCTTGATCAGCGCAACGGCGTCCTCGACGGTGATATCTTCCTTGCCGGCGAAGGCTTCGCGGGCGGCGCGGGTACGTTTACCGAGCTTTGCCATGATTTACCCTTTCACCTCGATGCCCATCGAATTGGCCGAACCGACGATGATCTTCATCGCGGCTTCGACGTCATTCGCGCTGAGATCCTTCATCTTGGCTTCCGCGATCTCGCGGACCTGCTTGACGGTCACGGTTGCGATCGTTTCACGGCCGGGATTCTCGGCGCCGCGAGGACGGTTGCGCTTGCCGACGGGCTTCAGGCCGGCGGCCTTCTTGAGGTAATAAGACGCCGGGGGCGTCTTGATCTCCATCGTGAAGGACTTGTCCTGGTAGTAGCTGATCACGGTCGGGCAGGGCGAACCCGGCTCCATTTCCTGCGTCTTGGCGTTAAACGCCTTGCAGAATTCCATGATGTTGATGCCGCGCTGACCGAGGGCCGGACCCACGGGCGGAGACGGGTTGGCTTGCCCCGCCTTGATCTGCAGCTTCATCTTGCCGATCAGTTTCTTGGCCATTTGGCCTCTCCTTCCATCATCGGCGGGGATCATCCCGCCCTATGAAGACGCAACGCGTTGCGCCCTCGGTGGTTAGCGTGGTGCGGTCCGGACACGCGTGCCCTCGCCTCCCACGAATGATCACGTCAGGCCTGCTTGGTGACCTGCGTGAATTCCAGTTCGACCGGGGTTTCCCGGCCAAAGATCGACACCGTCACCTTCAGGCGCTGATTGGCGTCGTCCACTTCTTCGACCATGCCATCGAAATCCTCGAACGGGCCTTCGTTGACCTTGACCTTCTCACCGATCTCGTAGGTGATGGTCGAGCGCGGCTGCGCCTCGCCCTCTTCGACCCGGTTCAGGATCGCATTCACCTCGGCGTCGCGCATCGGCATCGGGCGGCCTTGCGGGCCCAGGAAGCCGGTGACGCGCGGGATCGAGTTGATGGCGTGATAGGCGCGGTCGGTCATCTCCATGCGCACCAGCACATAGCCGGGCATGAAGCGGCGCGGTACGGTGACTTTCTTGCCGCGGCGCACCTCGATCACGTCCTCTTCGGGCACCAGAACTTCCTCGATCTCGTCCTGGAGGCCGCCTTCTTCCACGGCAGTTCTGATCTGCTCGGCAATGCGCTTTTCGAAATTCGAAAGCACCGAGACCGAATACCACCGCTTCGCCATACCTGCCCGTTCCTCAAGCCCGGGGTCGCAGACCCCAAAATTTCCAAGTGTTCCCAATGCTTTACCCAAATCGGGCCGAACAAAAAACAGCGTGCATCACGAATCGACGCACGCCATTTCCGGGAAAGTGAGCCGTGACCTACCCCCCAAGTGACGGAAAATCAAGGGGTTCGGTCCGGGTTTCTTCTGGTCAGCCAGCCATCGTCAGGATCAGTTCCAGACCCCACCGGATCAGGATGTCCACGAAGGAAAAGAAAATCGCACCGACAATGGCCAGAGCAAAGACCATCAGAGTGGTCACTAGCACCTCGCGCCGCGTCGGCCAAACGACCTTGGAGACCTCCGAACGGGTCTGTTGCAGGAACTGAAGCGGGTTGGTGGCCATGGAATCTTCATCCGGATGAGTGCGTCTGACCGGGGGTATATACGCAAGGGGGACCGGCGGCGCAAGGCGGGCAAGCGGGGCAAAATGGCCTGTCGCCATGCGTGCACCCCCCGTGCACCCCCTGTACACCCCCCGTGCATATGAAAAGCCGGTTTCGCCGACTTCGTCGTCGACCCGGGAGCGGCCCTCCTCAACCCCCGGCTGACGCCGGAGGCCTCGTCGGTCCGCGTTGCCACGGAGGCGTGGTGAGGGTGGAGCGCGATGGATGCGGGCGGTCCAGTGGCGCGGGAGGGATGCCTCCGGCGGAGGTATTTGGGGCCAAGATGAAAGGGGGCGTTCGGTGCCTGACCAGAGAGATACGAGTCATCCCAGGCGCCATCCGGTCACGCCACGTCCCGCGCGATCTGGAAGAGGGCGTCGCCCCGGTCCACCCGTCCGAGCGCGCGCATGGCGAGAATCATTCCATCATAGTCCGAGACGATCCCGGTCGGGGCGCGCTTTGGGTCGTCGGGGTGGTGAATCGTGGCAAGGACTGTCCCGACACCAACCTCGGCGCCGATTTCCAGCAGGGGTTCGAACACGCCCCGTTCATAGGCATGGACCAGGCCCTGAATATGCAGCTCTCACGTGCCGCGCGGCGCGTCCGGTTCATATCCCGGCAGCATCCCGACCGCGTGCAGAGCACGTTTCAGCCCGCGCTCGGCCAGCGCCAGGATCTCGGGCGTGACCGCGCCGCCGCCGCCGAGTTCCGCGTTCACGGTCACGACCCCCTTGCGCGCGGCTGCCCCCATCGTGGTACGCGCCGTGCTGTTCGGGCCGCCACCGCCGGTGAAGACCCAGGCGTAAGGCAGATCGAAGGCGGTCTGGAGTTTGCGCAGAGTCGCGGATTCTTCCTCGGTCCAGCCGGGACAGCGCATGAAGGTCGGCGGATAGAAGAGAGACGCGCCGCCCGAATGCAGGTCGATGGCATAATCGGCCAGCGGCATCAGCACCTCTTCGACATAATGCGCGATCAACTGGGTCGGCGTGCCGCGCGGATCGGCGGGGAAGGCGCGGTTGAGGTTGCCCTCGTCCACCGGGGAACAGCGCAGGCCCGCATCGGCGGCGGGGAAGTTCAGCATCGGCAGGCAGATGATGCGGCCGGTGATCTGGTCCGGCCGCAGGGTCTTGGCCAGCCGGTCGATGGCGACCTGGCCTTCATATTCGTCGCCATGGGTGCCGCCCATCAGCACCATGGTCGGACCCTCGCCGTTTTTCAGCACCGTGACCGGGACCGGAATGAAGCCGTAGGCGCTGCGGGTGACGGAATGGGGCACGCGGAGATAGCCGGTCTGGCGGCCCTCGGCCTCGTAATCCACCTCGGACGTGATCAGCGTTTCGGTCATGGGGCACCTCCTTGGGTCAGCCCCAGTCCATCACAACCTTTCCGGCCTGACCAGAGAGCATCGCGGCGAAGCCCTGTTCGAAATCGTCGATGCCGATCCGGTGTGTGATCAGCCCCGTGAGGTCCAGCCCCGACTGCACCAGCGCGATCATCTTGTACCAGGTTTCATACATCTCGCGCCCGTAGATGCCCTTCACGGTCAGCATCTTGAAGATGATCTCGTTCCAGTCGACGGCGAACTCCGTTGGGGCGATGCCCAGAAGGGCGATCTTGCCGCCATTGTTCATGCGGTGGATCATCTGGCGCATGGCCGCCGCGGCGCCGGACATTTCAAGGCCCACGTCGAAGCCCTCGGTCATGCCGATCTGGCCCATCACCTCGCGCAGGGTGGTGGAGGAGGTATCGACAACATGCTGCACGCCCAGATGCCGGGCAAGGTCGAGCCGGTAGGGCGCGATATCGGTCAGCACCACCTTTCGCGCGCCCGCCTTTTGCGCCACGAGCGCGCCCATGATGCCGATGGGGCCCGCGCCGGTGACCAGCACGTCCTCGCCCACCAGATCGAAGCTGAGCGCCGTGTGAATCGCGTTGCCGAAGGGATCGAAGATCGCCGCGATTTCGTCGGGGATGTCGTCGGGGATGGGCACCACGTTCGATTCGGGGATGCAGAGATACTCGGCAAAGCTGCCGGGGCGGTGGACGCCCACGCCCTTGGTGTTGCGGCACAGGTGCCCCCGGCCCGCGCGGCAGTTGCGGCAGGTGCCGCAGGTGATGTGCCCCTCGCCCGAGACACGCTGGCCGATTTTGTATTTCGTGGCCGCCGCGCCCATATCGACGATCTCGCCACAGAATTCATGGCCCACGACCATGGGAACGGGCACGGTCTTGGCGCTGAACTCATCCCATTTCCAGATATGCACGTCGGTGCCGCAGATGGCCGATTTCTTCACCTTGATCAGCACGTCTTGCGGCCCCGGTTCGGGGACGGGCACGCGTTCCATCCAGAGGCCGGGTTCGGGCCTGGCTTTGACGAGGGCTTTCATGTCGTTGCGCATGTCAGATCACCCCCATGTCGCGGCCAACGGCGATGAAGGCGTCGATGGCGGTGTCGAGTTCCGCGCGGCTATGGGCGGCGCTCATTTGCGTGCGGATGCGATCCTGGCCCTTGGGCACCACGGGGAAGCTGAAGGGGGCGACGTAGACGCCCTTGGCATCGAGCCGCGCCGCCATGTCCTGCGCCAGTTTCGGGTCGCGCAGCATGACGGGGATGATCGGGTGTTCGCCGGGCAGAAGGTCGAAGCCCGCCGCCCCCATCCGCGCGCGGAAATGGGCGGCGTTTTCCATCAGCCGGTCGCGACGGTCCGTGGACGCCTCCAGCATGTCGAGCACCTTGAGTGAGGTGGCGGCGATGACCGGCGCGAGCGTGTTCGAGAAGAGATAGGGGCGGGAGCGTTGGCGCAGCCATTCCACCACCTCTTTCCGCCCACTGGTATAGCCGCCGGAGGCCCCGCCAAGCGCCTTGCCGAGCGTACCGGTCAGGATGTCGACCCGATCCGCAACGCCGCAATGTTCCGGTGTCCCGCGCCCGCCTGCGCCCATGAATCCAACCGCGTGGCTGTCATCGACCATGACCATCGCGCCATACTTGTCGGCCAGATCGCAAATCTCGGGCAGCTTCGCGATGTATCCATCCATGGAAAAGACGCCATCGGTCGCGATCATCTTGAACCGTGCGCCGTCTGCGGCCTGCAACTGCGCCTCCAAATCGGCCATGTCGGAATTGGCGTAGCGCAGGCGCTTGGCCTTGCACAGGCGCACCCCGTCGATGATCGAGGCGTGGTTGAGCGCATCCGAGATGATCGCGTCCTCGGGGCCAAGCAGCGTTTCAAAGAGCCCCGCATTGGCATCGAAGCAGGAGGAATAGAGGATCGTATCCTCATGCCCCAGAAAGCGCGAGAGGCGCGCTTCCAGCTCCTTGTGTTCCTCCTGCGTGCCGCAGATGAAGCGCACGGACGACATGCCGTAGCCGTAGCGGTCGAGCGCATCGCGCCCCGCCGCCACCAGATCGGGGTGATCGGACAGGCCGAGGTAATTGTTGGCGCAGAGGTTGATCACCTCGCGGCCTGTAGAGAGGCCGACCGTGCCCGCCTGCGGTGTGGTGATGACTCGTTCGGATTTGAAAAGCCCGGCCTCGCGCAGGCCGTCCAACTCTTGCGAAAGATGGTCGATGAAAGCCTTGGTCATGCGCTGTTCCCTTTGCCATGTTGCGGCGACTGTCCTGCGGATGCACAGGGCTTGTCACGCCCTGCCCGCGTCATGCAACGGCCTGTGTGCGACGATCAGCCGGTTTGGCGCAGGCGGGCCAGCAATTCGTCGGTGGCAACGCCGGTTTCCGGCAATCCTTGCGCGCGCTCATAGGCGCGGATCGCGGCGCGGCTGGCGGGGCCGATCACCCCGTCGCTGCCGCCTGTGTCAAAGCCTTGGGCGGTCAGCCGCTCCTGCAGTTCGATCCGGCCCGCACGGGTCAGGCCGTTTTCGTCGGGCGGGTAGTTGCCGCGAATGGGCGGGCCGCCAACCAGCCGGTCGGACAGGTGACCGATGCCGATGACGTAGTTATTGGCCGGGTTATAGCGCCGGATCGCGGTGAAGTTGCGGAAGATCATCAGCGCAGGGCCTTCGATGCCCATCTGCAAAAGGATCGCCGCCTCGCCATGGTCGGGCACCCGGTTCCCATCCATGTCGCGCACCCCCATGTTCATCCAGGAGGCGACGGAGCGGGTGCGAGTCCGCCCGGCGAGGCTCTCGTCGAACCCCTCTGGCAGTTGCACCTCGACGGCCCAAGGCTGGCCGCGCCGCCAGCCATGCCGGGCCAGATAATTGGCGGTGGTCGCCAGCGCATCGGTCGGATCATCGTCCCAGCACCCGCGCCGACCGTCGCCGTCGAAATCGACGCCGTAATCCTCCAGCACTTCCGGCATGATCTGGGTGTGTCCCATGGCCCCCGCCCAGGAGCCGCGCATCTGCGCCACGGTGCTGTCACCCCGGTCAAGCGCCCTGAGCGCCGACATCAGCTGGCTGCCAAAGAACCGCCCGCGCCGCCCGTCGAAGGTCAGCGTCGCCAAAGCCGCGATGACAGGCGCGTCACCCTCTCGCGTGCCGTAAAAGCTCTCCATCCCCCAGACCGCACACATGACGTGTTTCTCGACCCCGAAACGGTCTTCGATCGCCTGCAACACACGGTCATGCTGACGCAGCTTGGCGCGCCCCATGCTGATCCGCTCCTCCGAGGCGGCGATGGCGAGGTAATCCTCCATCGTGCGGTTGAACTCCGCCTGGTTGCGGTCGCGCTCGATCACCAGCGGCACATAGCCCACGCCGCGAAAGGCGCGGGTGACGGTGGCTTCGGAAATCCCGTTCTCCACCGCCCGTACACGGAACCCGGCCAACCATCGGTCAAAGTCAGCATTCGGCACGCTGCGCCATTCATCGCGGCTGACCAGCCCCGCGCCGCCGGTCACGCATCCGGTCAACAGCAGGGCAGGCAGTCCGAGGGAAACGGCGCGGCGGGAAATCTGGACAGGCATGAACGCGGCTCCAATCAACGGGTTCCACCAGCCTGCCCGCTCTGGTCCTCATGCGCAACTGCCGCCTGCGCCCTGAACCGCAAGCAGGCGGGCTCCTGCTTTCATCTTGGCAAAAATACCTCGGGGGAGTCGCCTGCAAGGCGACGGGGGCAGAGCCGCCTGAACGCTCTTGCAAGAGCGTTGGTCGCGGCCCGGCACGGGCCGCGCGGATCGACGTGCCGAAGGCACGGCGAAACCCCGATCCGCGTCAGAGATCCAGCTCGATCACCCCGCCCGGCACAGCCGCCCGGCTCTGACAGGTGATCATCGCCCGCGCCCGCTGCGCCCTGGACAGCACGAAATCCCGATGCTCCACCTCCCCCGATAGGACCCCGCATTTGCAGACCCCGCAGATGCCGTCATCGCATTTCAGATCCACCGGGATGCCCGCCGCCTGCAGGACCTCGGCCGCCGTCTGGTCCTCCGCCACCGGTAATTCCCGCCCGTCTTTCAGGCGCAGGACAAAGGGATGGTTTTCATAGTCCGGCTGCTCGGGCACCGAGAAATACTCCAGGTGCCGCGCCTCCTCGGGGAAGCCTGCCTTTTCAGCCGCCTCGAGCACCGCACTCATATAGCGATCCGGCCCGCAGGTGTAGACATGCCAGCCGGGCCGATACCCCGCCATCAACGCATGCAGATCGGCGCGGCTGCCCTCGTCGGAAAAGTGCAGGTGAACCCGGTCGGCCCAGGGCATCGCCGCCAGATCATTCAGATACCCGGCAGAGGCCCGCGACGAACAGGAATAGTGCAGCACGAAATCCCGGCCCTGCCGGTGCAGCTCATTTGCAAAGGCGATCATCGGGGTAATGCCGATCCCGCCGCCCATCAGCAGGGTCCGTGTCGCGCCCATATCCAGTTCGAAATGGTTGATGGGTTTCGAGATGAAGATCTTGCGCCCCGGCGTGAAGATCCGGTGCATCAGCTTCGATCCGCCCCGCCCCTCATCCTCGCGCAGCACCCCGATCTGGTAGACCGACCGGTCCGCAGGGTCGCCAGACATGGAGTATTGCCGCAGAAACTCCGGCGCGACGACGATGTCGAGATGCGCGCCCGCCGTCCATTCTGGCAGATCGCCACCGTCGAGCGCGCGGAATTCGTATCTGGTTACGTCCTGCGTCATCTTTTCGGCTGTCGTCACCTCCACCCGGATCACGGGCGCGTCGCCGGGAACGGTGTATTCGTGCAGATGCTCCGTCTCGCCCTGTTGCAGCCGCAGCTTGTATTCCTGTGCGGTCACCATCGCCTGATAGGCCTCGATCCCCTTTTCCCGGTCCATCGGGAACGGGTAGGGCCACGGGTGCGGCGCGAGCGGCGCGGGATAGACTGCCAGCGTCTGGTCCTCGTATTTCAGGTCGAGCCCCTTTTGCAGATCGCGCCGGTTGAGAGGATGCTGTGACGGACGATAGGCCCCGTCCTCCTCCAGCTCGATATCCCACCACCATTTCTTGACGTCGTTCAGCCCGCCATTGCCCACGGCATCATCCAGCCGGGCCAGAAGCGGCGCGGTCCCGGGCATATTCATCGCTGCCCACCGGAAGGGTTTTTCCGCAAACAGCCCCTCCAGGTTCCAGGGACAAGTCTTCATGCAGCGCCCGCACATCGCGCCGCCCTTGGTGGTGATCCGGTAGGTCGCGCATTTCTGGCTGTCGGATTTCCAGATCTCGTAGCCGTTGAACATCAGCTTCGGCCCGGCGGTGATCGCGCCGGAGGGGCATTCGCGGGCGCATTTGTTACAGCTCTCGCAGAACCGTTGCAGGCCGAAATCAATCGGCTTGTCATGGGCCAGCGGCATGTCGGTCGTCACCACACCGGATTTCAGGCGCGGACCGAGATAGGGGTTGAGGATGACCTCGCCGATGCGGCTGACCTCCCCCAGTCCAGACAGCAACAGAAGGGGCGGTTGCAATACCTCGCCATCCATCACCGAATGGGCCTTGGCCTTGTAGCCGAGGTTGCGGATCTGCTGCGCGATGACTCCGCCGAGCAGCGAAAACCGCAGATAGGCGCGCATGGATTGGGCGACCGATATCCAGTCATCGCCGGACGCGCCCTCCATGGTCTCGTATCCCTGGTCGATGATCATGCTGATCGCCTGATCGTGGGGCGGGTCGATGGGGTCGCCTAACGCGTCATGGGAATACCACGCCCAATCCGGACAGCGTGACAGGCCAACGGCATCGACGCCGAGGAAGTAGCTGGCCGCCTTGATATTCGCGGCATTGCGCGCGGCGTCGGTCGGGCGGGGACCATCCGGGTTCGGCACGCCATCCTGCAACAATACGAAGGCCCCAAGCGCGCGACGTTGCGCGGTCGAGGGGGCGGATTTTCGCACGTAGTGACCGCCCTTGGCGCCGTCCTGCAAGGCCTTGCCCATATCGCCGAACTGGGCGCGGGCGAACATATCGGTGCGTTTGGGAACGCGGGCCACGCGGGCCTCGTCGATATAGGTCGTGGGCGTGTCGACGCGCTTCAGTTTCTCGAACGGGTGCCCGCCATCGACGAAGCGGCGCTTGTCGAACGGGTTGCGGTTGAGCGCGGAGCGCTGCACACCCTTGCCAAGCCGCCACGCTGCGCCGCCGCTGCCGGGGGTGTCCGCGAGGGGCCGGTCGCAGGTCAGGTCCATCTGGCAGGTCACGACAGAGACGCCAAAGCGATCTCCGACAAACGGGGCCAGCAGCTGGCCGCCCTCCACCCGCGCCAGCCCCGCCGCCACGGTCAGCTTGTTGCGGTCAACATCGCTTGCCGCGCCTGAATGGGACTTGGCCGCGAACCCCAAAAGCCGCAGGTAATTGGCGATGACGCTGGCGGTTTCGTTGGCGCGCAGACAGGCCCGCGCCTCCAGCGCGTCGTCCAGCCAGTCGCAGCCCTCCTCGCCCGCCTCCGGCGCGCGCGGGTTTTCGTAGAGATAGACGATGGCGTGCGTGTGCCCCTCGATCGTTGTGGGCGGGGCCTCCATACTGTCTTTCAGATCGGCCATGATCATGTCGATGCCGGAGGCCAGCGTCTTGGTCTGCCGGGTTTTCAGGTCATGGGCCAGCCGGTCGATATCCGGGTTGCGGATCGGGTCAGCCAGCAGGGCAGTTTCCGGCAGGCGGCAGATGCCCACCATCGCGGCGTCGTTGAAATAGCCAAAGGCCTTGAGGTGATTGGCCCGCTCCGTCGGATCGGCTGGGATGTCAGAGGTCACGGGGTTCACCAACCCGTCGCGGATCGCGTCCAGCATCGCCTGGTATTCGCGCATTGCGTTCACGATGCTTTCGGGGGCGTCGGGGCGCCTGAAACTCACCGTGCGCATGGCCGGGACCGCCGATAAATCCGCACGATCCGTGCGCGACAACCGCTCCAGCGGGAAAGGCCCCAGATGGACGGGTCGGTTGCGATCAGAGAAGATGCGGGTCATTGGCGGCCCCGGTGTCCCGTGAGTTGAGACCTCTTGCTTAGCCGATGCCGGACCGCCTATTCTGTCACCCGTATGAGTGACAACCCGATCACATCCCCCCTGCCCCGCGATCCCGTCGCCGCAGTTGTGGCCACTGTGCCAACAGACGGGTTCGGGGCGGCACTGCTGGCCCACATCCGCACCCAGGCCGAGATCGCAAATTTCGGGGCCTTCCTTGTGCCAGATCTGAGCAACCCGCAGCCGGTCCTGTCGGTCTGGTCGGGGCAGATGAGCGACTATTGGTTCAATGTGAACGCGCGGCGCATCACCTCGCACGACACGCTGCGCCGCGACTTCGTCGAGCGTATCCGCCGCGCCCCGCCGGGCGGGCTGGTCATCGACAGATGGCACCCGCCCGCCGACGACCCCCGCGCACCGATCTATATCCGTGACAAGGTGATTGAGCGGGTTTCGGTCGCCTCGCACATGGGGCGGGGCGGCTTCGTGTCGTTCTACCTGCGGGGCGAGCGATCGGGCTGGTTGACCGCCACGGACATGGACCGGCTGCGCACGGTCCTGCCGCTGGCCCATGAATTGATCGGGCTCAGGCATCGGCTGGTCGGGACGTCCGACAGCACGGCCTCGGGGCTGCGGGACAGGGCTGTGGACCCGTTCACGGCCCTAAGCTCGCGCGAGGCGGAGGTCTGCGACCACGCCGCACGCGGGGTTTCGGTGGCGGGAACCGCCGTGGCGCTCGGGGTGTCCGAGAACTCGGTTCGCACCTTGCGCAAGCGGGCCTGGCGCAAGCTTGGTGTCGGATCTGCGACGCAGTTGACCGCACTGGTTCTGGCCAACCGGGGCTAAGCCCCTTTCCGCCCCGTCCGTTTCGTGGAAACATCGAACCAAACAGCGGAGAGAGAGTGATGAGACTGGAAGGCAAGACCGCCATCGTGACCGGCGCGGGATCAGGCTTTGGCGCGGGGATCGCGCGGCGTTTCGCGGCGGAGGGCGCGAAGGTTATGGTCGTGGACCTGAATGGCGACGCGGCAGAAACCGTCGCGGCAGAGATCGGCGGCATCGCGCAAGTCACCGATGTCTCCAACGGCGAGAGCGTCAGGGAAATGGTGCGCGCCGCGCTGGATGCCTGGGGCCGCATCGACATTCTGGTCAACAATGCCGGCATCACCCATTTGCCGAAACCGCTGGAAACCGTGACGGAAGAGGAATTCGACCGGGTGCTGGCCGTGAATGCCAAATCGGTCTACCTGACGGCGCGGGAAATCGTGCCGCATATGAAGGATGCGGGCGCCGGGGCCATCGTGAACATCGCCTCCACCGCCGGGGTCAGCCCGCGTCCGAACCTCAACTGGTACAACGCGTCAAAAGGCTGGATGATCACCGCGACCAAGGCCATGGCGGTGGAACTGGCCCCCTTCGGCATCCGGGTGAACGCGGTCAATCCCGTCGCAGGCGAAACGCCGCTTCTGAAAAGCTTCATGGGGGAGGACACGCCGGAGATACGGGCCAAGTTCATCTCGACCATTCCAATCGGCCGGTTCTCGACGCCCGAGGACATCGCCAACGCGACGCTCTATTTCGCCTCGGATGAGGCCAGCATGGTGACCGGCGTGGCGATGGAAGTGGACGGGGGGCGTTGCATCTGATGCGCCCTGGCCCCCTGAACCTGATCACCGATGTGCCCGGCCTGCGTGTGGGCAACGCGGAGGATCACCGGGTGAAGACCGGCGCGACCGTACTGCTGGCAGACCGGCCCTTTACCGCCGCCGTGCATGTGATGGGCGGCGCGCCCGGCACGCGGGAAACCGACCTTCTGGCCCCCGACAAGACGGTGCAGGATGTCGATGCGCTGGTGCTGTCGGGCGGCTCGGCCTTCGGGCTGGATGCGGCATCCGGCGCGGCGGATTGGCTGCGGGGTCAGGGACGCGGGTTTGCCGTTGGCGATCAACTGGTGCCGATCGTGCCGGGAGCAATCGTGTTCGACCTGATCAATGGCGGCGACAAGGATTGGCGCGATAACCCCTACAAACGGCTCGGGGCCGAGGCGGCGATGGCTGCCGGGGGGACATTCGCCCTTGGCACCGCCGGGGCCGGAACGGGGGCGATCATTGCCGATCTCAAGGGTGGCCTTGGGTCGGCTTCTGTCGTTCTGCCATCGGGCCATACGGTCGGGGCGCTCGTGGTGGTGAATGCGCTCGGTCAGGTGACCGTTGGCGACAGCGGGCATTTCTGGGCCGCGCCTTACGAGATGGAAGAAGAATTCGGAGGGCGCGGGATGGCCCCCGGCTTTGACGCCAGACAAGCCCCGCGCCACAAGGGCGGACCTGGGCAGGCCACCACGATTGCCATCGTCGCCACCGACGCCGCGCTAACCCAGGCACAGGCCACCCGCATGGCAACCGCCGCCCATGACGGCATGGCCCGTGCGATCTATCCCAGCCACACGCCGATGGACGGGGATCTCGTCTTTGCCGCTGCAACGGGGGAAAGGCCGCTTGCTGACCCGGTCTGGGACGCCCTGCATCTGGGACATGCAGCTGCGTTGTGCCTGTCGCGCGCCATTGCCCGTGGCGTCTATGAAGCGACCCCCGCAGATGGCGACCCGCTGCCGACGTGGCAGTTGAAGTTTGGCTGAGACTTGGTGAATCCGGTTCGGCGCGCTAAGCTGCGCGCATTGTATTGATCACGGAGATTTCACATGCGACTGACAGCAATCGCAGCCGCCGTAACACTGGCCGTATCCCCCCTGCCCGCCCTCGCGGACTCGCACGAGGATGAGGTCATGGCCACGCTGCAATCCGCCATGGACGCTTATGGTGCCGGCGACATCCAATATGCACTGGAGGAACTGGCCTATGCACAGCAACTGCTGAACGGGCTGGTGGCCGAAGGGTTGCAGGGCTTCCTGCCTGCGGCGCTCGATGGCTGGACGATGACCATTGACGAGGATGCGGCCCAGGGCATGGGCTTTATCGGCGGTGGCACCATTGCGCGGGGCGAGTATTGCGGGCCGGGGGCTTGCTTTACGATCACGCTGATGGCGGACAATCCGATGGTCACCTCTATGGGCGCGATGCTGGGGAACGCCCAGATGATGGCCGCCATGGGGCCGATCGTGCGGATCAACCGGCAGAGCTTCCTCAACCAGGATGGGGACCTGTCGGCGCTGATCGGCAACCGGATCCTTGTGCAGGCCGAGGATGGCGACGAGGACGTGATGGTCCGGCATCTTGAACAGATGGACTTCCGCGAGATGATGATGTTCGGGATGTAGTCCCGATGGATGGCCCGGCCAAGACGGTCGGGCCGTCGCCCCGGTCAGGGGGCAATCAGCACCTTGGCATCCTTGGCGGCAAGCGCCTTGGGGAAGCGGTCCAGTGCCTCGGCCAGCGGCAGAACCTCCGACACATCGGTGTGCCATGCCCCGCTTGCAAACCGCGCCTGCACCTCACCCACAATCGCTGCCACCGTCTCGGGGGGCGTTTCGCGCATCCAACTGGACAGCCAGAATCCCTCGATCCGTTTGCCCATGAAGATGAACTGCCCCATCTGGTCGAGGCGCGGCGGCGTGGTGGCCAGCCTGCCATAGCAGACCCACCTTGCGCCTCGTGGCATGGCGAAGAACAGGTCAGCGGCCACCTGATCGGCCACGGCATCCAGCAGGATGCGGGGCCCATGTTCAGCCATGACCGCCTTGGTCCTGTCCGCAAAATCGGAGGCGGTGCTGACCAGCACATCCGCAGCGCCAAGGGCCTTCAGCGCCTCGGCCTGCTCGGTGCGGCGCACCACGGGGATGGCCGCGATGCCCGCATCCTTGGCCAGTCCGATCAGGAACTTGCCAAGCTGCGATCCACCGGCGGTGAACAGGAACGCCCCGGCCCCATCGGCCCGCACGATGTCGAACATGGCCATCGCGGTCATCGGGTTGACGATCAGGCCCGCCGCGTCCTCATCCCGCAGATCCGGGCGCAGAGGGATCATCATGCGCGCGTCGGCCATGGCATATTCCGCCCAGGTGCCCCAGCCCAAGCCAAAGAAACTGACCCGCTGACCCAGAAGCGGCGTATCGCCCGCCACGACTTCGCCCACGCCTTCGAACCCGGCGGGCATCCCGGCTTTGCGCGGCTGGCCGTACTGACCGGACACGAACATCAGGTCAGAGGGGTTCACTGCGGCACGGGCGACCTTGATCAGCGCCTGTCCCTCTTTGGGTTGAGGAACCGCCAGCGTGGTCAGCTCCACGAAGGGCGCCAGGTCGGTCGGCATGTCACCAGAGCCGCCGCTGGCATATCCGTCTTCGCGCAGGACAAGCGCGGTCATCGTGTCGGGCAGGGTCATTGGGTTTACTTATCTTAGTAGCGATCGCGAAGCACTCGGTCGGAATACAAAATCTACTCTGAAGACTCTATCTGCGGCGATTGCCGAGATACATGAAGATGCCTATCCCAAGTGCTATGCCAGAAAGCGGCATTATCGTCTCACCAAGGGAGTTTAGGCCACCGGTTTCGGCTGTTGCCCAAGTTGTGGCAAACAACCCGAATCCTCCAATCGTCATGAGGATTTTTGCAATGTTTCGCTTGATAACGATGGGATCAGAAGGGTCTTCTTCGCTAGCGCTCGCATTGCTTGATTTGGAAGCAGAGGGCGTTTCCTGCCCGGAGCCAATTGCAGCGATCAACTGAGAATGCTCAGAGATAGATATTTCACCTTTAGCAAGTCGTTCGTCCGCAATTCTCTTTGCATCACTCACTGTAATACTCCTCAGCATCAATCATGTAGCTCTTGCGCATTCGGTCTTAGTCTAGGTTCGAAGCAGGTTTAAAAGCCTGCTACTCCAATGTACCCTACACGAAACCTTGTTTGCGCAACTAACTTTGTGGATAAAAAATCAGCTTCAAAGAGCTGTGCCTCCCAAGCGGACAAAGAAAGGCCCCCGACCTAAGGCCGGGGGCTTTTTTGTTCGGTCGGTGGCGCGCGTTTAGTGCAGGCGGGCCGAAACCTCTTCGATAGCACCGTCGATCAGCTTGTTCTGATCTGCGGCGCTGGTCTTGGCGGCAATCACTTCCGCGGCGGCGGCCACGGCGATGCTGATAGCCCGGTCGCGCACTTCACGGACGGCACCGGCCTCGGCAGAGGCGATCTGATCCTCGGCAGCGGTCAGACGGCGCGCGATGGAGGCTTTCAGGTCGGCCTTTGCCTGCTCGGCTGCAATCTGGGCTTCCTCGCGGGCCTGGGCGACGATGCGCTCGGACTGTTCGGCCACTTCACGCTGCTTGCGCTCGTAAGAGGCGAGGATCGTCTGAGCCTCTTCACGCAGAGCGCGGGCTTCGTCCAGCTCGTTGCGGATGCCTTCGGCGCGCTGATCCAGAAGACCCATCAGGATGCCGGGCACCTTGAAGTAAACCAGGACCCCGATGAACACGAGGAACGAGATCAGCACCACGAAGTCGGTGTTGAACAGCGAGAAGAACGGACCCGACGCCGCGAAAGCGGGCGAGCCGATCAGTGCGAAAAGAACTGCAAGGCGTTTCATGTCCCTTATCCTTTCACACGTGCGGTGACGGCGGCGGCGATCGACGCATCGTCGGATGCGGTCGGTGCCAGCGTGGCCACGATCTCGGCTGCGGTGTCGCGGGCAACCGCGTCCACGGCTTCCAGTGCACCGGCGCGGATCTCGTCGATCCGTGCGGCGGATTCCGCGGCCTTTGCGGAAATCTCGGCATCGGCCTTGGCGGTTGCATCCGCAAGGTCGGCCATGATTTCGGCGCGGGTTTCGGCTGCGATGGCCTGGGCTTCGGCGCGGGCGTCGGCGAGGGCCTTGTTATAGGCTTCTTCGGCGGCGGCGGCCTGACGCTTCAGGTCTTCGGCAGCGGCGATATCATTCGTTATGGTTCCCTGACGCTCGGCCAGAACAGCCCCGATCCGGGGCAGAGCGACGCGAGACAGGATCAGGTAGATCACCACGATGGTGATCACGAGCCAGAAGATCTGGTTCGGGAAAGTAGAAAAGTCGAGCTGCGGCATTCCGGGTGCGGAAGCAGCGCCCTCTGTTGCGTCAACGGCCATCTTGTCCTCCGAGGAACCTGGTTACACCGGACCGCTCGCACGCATGGCAAACGGTCCGGCCGTAAGGATGGTTCGCGAAAGGCTTAGACGGCGAACATCAGCAGCAGAGCGACGAGGAATGCGAAGATCCCCAGTGCTTCTGCGAATGCGATGCCGATGAAGAGCGTTGCGGTCTGGCCGGCTGCTGCCGACGGGTTGCGCAGTGCGCCGGACAGGAAATTGCCTGCCACGTGACCCACACCGATTGCGGCTGCGCCGGAACCGATTGCTGCGAGGCCAGCGCCGATGTGTGCGAGATCGCCTTCCATGTGATTTCTCCTTACGATTGGAAGTTTTCGATATGTGTGTTTCTTAAGACGTGCGGTCAGTGCGACGGATGCAGGGCATCGCGCAGGTAGACGCAGGTCAGGATCGTGAAGACGTATGCCTGGATGAAGGCCACCAGAACCTCCAGCCCATAGACCGCCGTAATCGCCACCACCGGGGCAATGGCCCCGACGCCGAGGACACCAGCAAAGCCCGCGAACACCTTGATCACCGCGTGGCCTGCCATGACGTTACCGGCAAGACGAATGGAGTGGCTGACCGGGCGGACGAAGTAAGAGATCAGCTCGATGATCGCCAGGATCGGGCGCAGAGGCAGCGGCGCGGACGAGACCCAGAAGAGCCCCAGGAACCCGGCACCGTTCTTGACGAAGCCCACGACGGTTACGGTCAGGAACACCGCCATAGCCAGAACCGCTGTGACAGCGATATGCGAGGTGGTGGTGAAGCTGGTCGGGATCAGGCCGAGGAAGTTGGCCATCACGATGAACAGGAACAGCGTCATGATATAGGGGAAGAAGGCCAGGGCGTCCTTGCCGGCCACGTCTTCCACCATCTTGCGGATGAAGCCGTAGGTCAGTTCCGCAACGGACTGAGCGCGCGAGGGTACGATGGCGCGGCCACGAGACCCCAGCACCATCAGGACGAACACGCCGACAATGGCCAGCATCATCCACAGGGTCACATTGGTGATGGTGTAGAAGGAAATCGGGCCGTCGCCGAACAGCGGCTCGACAATGAACTGATCCATCGGGTGGATCTGAAGCCCACCTTCAGCCCCATGTGCCGCATCCGCGCCATGGGCTGCCTCGGTTCCGTGAGCAGCCTCGGCGCCGTGCTCGACGACCGCTTCCTCACCGTGGGTCTGTTCTTGTGCGTCTTCGGACACGTCTCATTCCCTCTCATCGCGCGCGGCTGCGGCCGCTTCGTTTTCCTTCTGGATCTCGTGGGCGGAGCGGATCATCGTCTTCACCCCGGCCACGAAGCCCAGCAATGTAAACACCACCATCAACCACGGCGCGCTGCCAAACAGCGCATCAAGTCCGTAGCCCATGGCAAAACCGATCCCCAGACCGGCCACAAGCTCTATCACCATCCGCCAGGCATGTTGCGCCATGGAATAGTGTTCCTCGGTATGGGGTCGCGCATCCTGCTGTCCGGCTTTCAGTCGTTCCAGCCGCTGTTCGAAGTCTTGCAAGCGGTCGGGATCGGGCCCGTCGGACATGGAAAACGCCCCCTTCAGAGGTTCGGGCGGAACCTAGGCAGAGCACCCCACAGAGTCAACGCGAAGTTTGCCAAGATTCATTTGCTATATGTCATTGAATAGTCTGCATATTTTGATAGTGCGACAATGGCGACCCTGCCCCGATCAACCGGCTTTGCAGGAATCCGATATTCAACCGATCGGTTGACAGTATATTAAACCAAATGGTTGACGATGCCCGTCAGGGCAGGGATATGCGCGCAATGACACCCGATCTCGACACCGTCTTCTCGGCCCTTGCCGACCCCACCCGCCGCCGCATCCTGACAATGTTGCTGGAGGATGACATGGCCGTGACCGATGTGGCCGAGCCGTTCGAGATGTCCTTGGCTGCGATTTCCAAGCACCTGACGATCCTCGCGGGGGCGGGCCTGATCAGTCAGGAAAAGCGCGGTCGGGTCAAATGGTGCAAGCTGGAACCCGACGCCCTTAAGGGGGCCTCGGTCTGGATGCAGGGGTTCGGGCAGTTCGAGCCGGTCAATCTGGATGCGTTCGAGGCCTTCCTCGCGCAGGAGCTTGGCGACAGTCCCGACTAGGCTTTTGCAGCCCGCAGGCAGGATCGAATGAACTTGGCCGCAGACCGGTAGTGGCTCGGCCCCGCCGCTTCGGCATATCGCCCCGTGGTCCAGCCGGTTCCCCCCGGCATCTGCCCGCCGTAAAGCGCTGCATCATCCTGCGTGTTCAGATAGGCCATCAGGCGCGCGTGCCCGTCCTCCAGACGCTCCCTCGCCTCTTGCCACGACACATCTGCGTATTTGTCCCGCAGCCCGGCATTATAGGGTTTGAGCTGATTCCACTTCACCCCATGGTCGGGCATCTGGGCCGCTTCACCCTCCTCCAGCCACTGAAAGAACAATCCGATCCAGTGCGACCGGTGCAGGATGACGTCGCGGATGCTCCACTCATCCTCGAAGCCCCGGTTCGCAAGGTCGTCGGGGATGTCGGAGATCAGGGTTTGCAGCTTGTTGAACTCCTTCTCGGCAACAGCCAGAAGGTCGGCGCGGTTCGTGGCAGCAGGCATGAATACTCTCCTCACTCGTTTGCCGCGTGACTATACCTTCGAACCGATCTTCACCTTGATCCGGCGCAAACTCAGCCGTCGTTCTTGAGCAGGAGAAGCAGTGCCAGCACCGTCAGAGCCACGCCGCCAAGGACGTAGACCGTGGGCAACCCATTGCCGAGGAAGTATTCCCACCCGATCACCCATGTGGGTGTCAGGTAGGTATAGGCCATGACCTTGGAAGCCGGCAGTTGCATCGATGCGAATTGCAGCAACACCACGGTGACCGCCGTGGCAAAGACCGCCGTATAGGCCAGCGTGATCCAGACAATGCCGGGCAGCGCCGCCCAATCGGTCGCCAGCACCTCGCCCCCACCCCACAGGAACAGCACGAAGGCGCCGCCCAACATGGTGCCAAAGGTTGAAACCGGCGCGGGCTCGCCCCGGTTCAGCATCCGAACCATAGGCGTGTAGATCGCGTGGGCGATACAGCCGATAAAATAGACCACCTCGCCGCGCCCGATCTCGAAGGCCAGCAACGCCGACAGGTCCGCCCGGAAGATCACCCACAGCGCGCCAGCCCCACCGATGGCCAGCGCCAAGGCCATGCGTCCTGTCATGACCTGGCTGAGCAGCAGGAATCCGAAGCCCGCCGTCATGATCGGTGTCAGGGTAAAGACCGCTGCGGCGGATACCGGGGGGGCCGTTTTCAGCCCCTCGAACATCAGCACGAAATACGCACCGAACAGGCCGCCAAGGACAAGGTAGCGCCACGGGGCATGGAAATGCGTGCGCCGAAAGCCACCACGCGCCTGCACGATCAGCGACACAACCACAGCCCCGCACAGGAAGCGCACCGCGTTGAAGGCCGCCGGGTCGATATGATTGGCCGTCATCGAGCCAAGCGAGAATGACCCGGCCACCAACGCCGAAAAGGCCAGCATCGCCAGATGGCCGCGGTATCCGCCGGTCATGTCAGGCCGGGTCCACGGGCCAGTCGGCGACTTTTTCCTTGAGGAACCGCAGCACCGTCTGAACCTTCGCCGTCCGATGCAGATCCATATGGGTCACCAGCCACAGCTTGACCGACCATTCCTCCAGCGGCGGCAGCATCTCAACCAGGTTGTCATCGGTTTGCAGATCGAGGCTGGACACGAAGCCGATCCCCATGCCCGACATCACCGCCTGCCGCATGCTGTCGGTATCGTTGCAGCGGAAGCGGATGCACTCCTCGGGCACCACCTCGGACAGCCAACGCAGGAAGGGCGCGCGGGGGTTTTCCTGCGCCGAACCGATGAAGCGGTGCTGAGTGATATTGTCTTCGGTCAGCGGGCCGAAGCGGTCCAGATAGTCTTTCGTGGCACATAGCACCGTCGACAGGGTGCAATAGGGCTGCACGATGTTGTCCTGATTGTCGCCCGGCTTTCCGGCCCGGATCGCCACATGCGCCTCGCCATATTCCAGCCGGTAGAGCCGCATGTCGGTGAGGAACTGGATCTGAAGGTCCGGGTGCTGTTCCTGAAACTCTCCAAGCGCCGGAACGATCAAAGGCGCGATGACGTTGAGCGACGTGATCAGCAATTCGCCCGTGACCTCGTTGCCGCGTCCCTTGATGCGGCTGGCCAGCTGCGTGAACTGGTCGTCAGCACGCCCCCCGACGGACAACAGATCCTGCCCGGCTTCTGTCGGCGTGTAGCCCCGCGCATGGCGCTGGAACAGTTTCGCCCCAAGCCGCGCTTCCAGCGAGTCGATATGGCGGATCACAGTGGCATGATGCACCCCCAACACCTCGGCGGCACCGCTGACCGTGCCCATGCGCGCCACCTGATACGCCGTGCGGATCTCGTCCCAATCGATGAATGACATCGGCTTTTGTCCTGTCTGTGCATCACTTCACGCTTCCGTAGTCATCATGCCAACTCTGTTCATCGGAGCAAGGGAAAAGCTGCGGAGGCTTTGAAAGCGTTTGACCGCGACGCTTCACAAAATCGCACAGAGGCTGTTTTGATATCTGCGTTTTGTGCGGTCACAGGGTGATTAATTCGAAGCCTAGACGCAACCCAAGACATCCAAGGACAGTATCCCATGACCCATTCCATCCTCCGCATCGACGCTTCCGCCCGCCGCGACGGCTCTGTCAGCCGCGACCTGAGCGACCGTATCATCGCCCGCTTCCCCGAGGCGACCGTCACCACCCGCGATCTGGCCCGTGGCCTGCCCCTGATCGACGAGACCTGGGTCGGTGCCAATTTCACACCCGAGGCGGACCGCAGCCCCGAGCAGCGTGAAACTCTCGCGCTTTCGGATGAGCTGATTGCCGAGTTGAAAGACGCCGACACGCTGGTCATTGGCCTGCCGATCTACAATTTCGGTGTCCCTGCCACGTTGAAAGCATGGGTCGACCTGGTGGCCCGCGCAGGCGTGACCTTTCGCTATTCCGAAGCCGGCCCCGAGGGCCTGATGACCGGCAAGCGCGCCATCGTCGCCGTTGCCTCTGGCGGAACCGAGGCCGGGTCCGAGATCGACTTTGCCACCGGCTATATCCGTCATGTCCTGGGCTTCATCGGCATCACGGATGTGACCTTTGTCACCGCCGACAGGCTGGCGCTGGACGTGGACGCCACCTTGAACGCGGCCCATAGCCAGATCGACGCTCTGCCCGTCGCCGCCTGAGGTTTCCGACGGGGCGCAGGAAAGCTCCCATTTTCCAGCGCCCCGTGCTAACCTGCCCTTATGTTTCGCCTTGCGATCCTGTTGATGGCATTGCCCTTTCCGGCCATGGCCCTGACCTGCACCATGACATTTTCGGTGCATATCACCCATGGCATCGGCCCCTATCCGCCCGGTACAGACCTGAATGGAACCGCCGAGTTTGAAACCCTGCGCAGCTTCCGGCAGGAGGGCGGGGCAACGGCGCATCTGGCCACCGGCACCATGGGGCTTGATGGTCATATCACCGGCAGGCTCTGGACCCTGATCACCACCAGCCGCACCGTCGCCGCAGACCTTGTTGGGCTCTATGCGCTCGATGTGGAGGGGCTGACCTTTGTCGGGCAGGATTTTCGCGGGCCCATGGCGATCACGCTTTATGGCGATCCGGGCAGTTGGCCCCATGAACGCCCCCCGATCACGCAGGAGGAATGGGACAGCCTGACCCTGCGCCGGTCCTTCCAGCTGCATGCGCCCGACAGCTCGGACATGTTGGGCGGTGACATCACCCGATTGCACGCGATCTGCGAGGATTGATGGATGGAGATACAGGAGACGAATAACCAGCGACTGGTGCTCAGCGAGAAGGATGGAGAGCTTTCTCTCATCTACATATTCATTGCCCTTCTGATCCTGGCCGCTGCTGTGCCGTTTCACCTGTGGGGCGAGATCCCCTGGCTGGCCTATCTGGGCTACGGGCTGGCTGCCTTCGTATTGGTCATCGCCTTTCTCGCCCGCAACAGCTGGCACCGTCTGGTCTTTGATCGTGAAGCCGACCACGTGGTGTACACCCGCAAGCTCGCCCTTCGGCGAAAGACCGAAACAATGCCGCTGTCCGCCGTTCACTCTGTCATTGTCAAGGAACGCGAAATTCGCGTGGAAAGCGGGAAATCCACGGTGTACCGGGTCGTCATCCGCCCTTTCGAGGGGTCAGGCCACTACGCAATCGGCTTCCTGATGCCGGGCCAACGTGCCGCGGAACGAGTAGCGGAACGCTGCACCGACTGGCTGGGAACCGAAGCGGCAGCGGCTGACGCTTGACTCACCCCTGACCCCGACGTAAACGGGCGCCTGATATCCGGGAAGTGCCAGCTTTCCGGTCCTGAGTCTGTTTTCAGGATCGCCCCCCGTCAGCGAGTTTCGCCCACGGGGGTGTTGGTGCATTCCTCGCTGTCCCTTATCTGGGATGGCAACCGAAGTAGATGAAAAGGGGCCGCGCCCATGTTCGAAAATCTGTCCGAACGCCTGTCTGGTGTCTTCGACCGCCTGACCAAGCAGGGTGCCCTGTCCGAGGATGACGTTCGCACCGCGATGCGCGAGGTGCGGGTGGCGTTGCTGGAAGCGGACGTTTCGCTGCCGGTGGCGCGCAACTTCATCAAATCGGTCGAAAAGAAAGCTACAGGCGCGGCGGTCACCAAGTCGGTCACCCCCGGCCAGCAGGTCATCAAGATCGTCCATGACGAGCTGATCGAGACCCTGAGGGGCGAGGGCGACCCCGGCGCGCTGAAGATCGACAATCCGCCCGCCCCGATCCTGATGGTGGGCCTTCAGGGGTCCGGTAAAACCACCACCACCGCCAAGCTTGCCAAGCGTTTGAAGGAACGTGAAGGCAAGAAGGTGCTGATGGCCTCGCTCGATACCAACCGCCCGGCGGCTATGGAACAGCTGGCCATTCTGGGTGTGCAGATCGGTGTGGACACCCTGCCGATCGTGAAGGGCGAGACCGCGCAACAAATCGCCAAGCGCGCCAAGACGCAGGCCAGCTTAGGTGGCTATGACGTCTACATGCTGGACACCGCCGGTCGTCTGCATATCGACGCAGAACTGATCCAGCAGGCACAGGAAGTGCGCGACATCGCGACCCCCCGCGAAACGCTGCTGGTGGTCGATGGCCTGACCGGTCAGGACGCGGTGAATGTCGCGAAGGAATTTGACGACAAGATCGGCGTGACCGGCGTCTGCCTGACCCGGATGGACGGTGACGGGCGCGGTGGTGCGGCGCTCTCGATGCGGGCGATCACCGGCAAGCCCATCCGCTTTGTCGGTCTCGGCGAAAAGATGGATGCGCTGGAAACGTTTGAGCCCGAGCGGATCGCCGGCCGCATCCTCGGCATGGGCGACATCGTGGCCCTGGTCGAGAAAGCCCAGGAAACGCTGGAGGCCGAACAGGCCGAGCGCATGATGAAGCGCTTCCAGAAGGGTATGTTCAACATGAACGACCTGAAGGGCCAGCTGGAACAGATGCTCAAGATGGGCGGCATGGAAGGCATGATGTCGATGATGCCGGGCATGAAGAAGATGGCCAAGCAGGTCGAGGATGCCGGGTTCGACGACAAGGTTATCAAGCGGCAAATCGCTCTGATCAATTCCATGACCAAGCGCGAGCGTGCCAATCCCGGGTTGCTGCAGGCCAGCCGCAAAAAGCGGATCGCGGCAGGGGCCGGGCAGGATGTGGCCGAACTGAACAAGCTGCTGAAGATGCACCGGCAGATGTCAGACGCGATGAAGAAGCTTGGCAAGATGGGCAAAAAGGGAATGATGCGCGGCGGTCTCGGCGCGCTCTTTGGCAAGGGCGGCGGCATGCCCGGAATGCCCGGCGGCCCCGGTGCAGGCGGCATGGATCAGGCGGCACTGGAACAGGCCGCAAAGCAGCTTGGCGCGCCCGGTTCGGGCAATATGCCCGGCCTCGGCGGTGCCCCGCTGCCCCCCGGCCTGTCAGGCTTCGGAAAGAAGAAGTGACCACAGCCCTGCCGCATATCCCCACGCTCGAAACCGAGCGTCTCGTCCTGCGCGCCCCGCGCATGGGGGATGTGCAGCATTGGTGCGACTTCACGGCAAGCAGCCGGGCCGAATTCATCGGTGGCCCGATGATCGCCGATCCCGCAAAGGCATGGCGCGCCTTCGCGCATGTGGCGGGTATGTGGATGCTGCGCGGCTATGGCAGCTTTGTCTTCGCGCTCAGATCAGACCCCGAGACACCTATCGGGATGACCGGCCCCTGGCATCCGATCGACTGGCCGGAACAGGAACTCGGCTGGACGGTCTGGAATGCTGATGCCGAGGGCAAGGGCTTTGCCCTTGAAGCCGCGAAAGAGGCGCGTCGGTTTGCCTATCAAGATCTCGGCTGGCCGACGGCGGTGTCCTATATCGACAGCCGCAACACACGGTCCATCGCCCTTGCGGAACGTATGGGATGCGAAGTGGATGCAAACGCCAAGGCACCCGAAGCTGAGGAAGGCGAGGTCATA
Source organism: Nioella sp. MMSF_3534 (assembly GCF_030732985.1). Lineage (GTDB taxonomy): Bacteria > Pseudomonadota > Alphaproteobacteria > Rhodobacterales > Rhodobacteraceae > Nioella. The sequence goes on along the minus strand of NZ_JASHJX010000035.1, from coordinate 5,826 downwards.
CTGGTCTTCCGCCACCCCGCACCGGAGGCGCTGCAATGATCCGCGCCCCGCACGAGATTCCCGCAACCGGCCCCGCCGCTGCATTCGCCACGTCGCTGCAGGCCACCTTGCCGGTGCTGGACACCGAACGGCTGGTGCTGCGCGCCCCCCGGATCGAGGATTTCGAGACTTATGCTGCCATCGGTGAAAGTGACCGGGGTCAGTATCTGGTGGACGACAACACCGACCGCGATGCGCTCTGGCTCGACTTTGCGCAGATGGTGGCCTGCTGGCTGTTGCGCGGGCATGGCGTCTGGACGGTTGAGACCCGCGACACAGGCGACACCATCGGCTTCGTCCTTCTGGGGTTCGAACCGGGCGACCATGAACCGGAACTGGGCTATCTGTTCCTGCCCGAAGCGGAAGGCCACGGCTACGCGCAGGAGGCCGCCCGCGCCGCCCGTGCCCATGCCTTCGACACGCTCGGGCTGAAAACGCTGGTCAGCACCATCGACCATGACAACACCCGGTCAATTCGGCTGGCCGAACGGCTTGGCGCGACCCGCGATGCCGCCGCCGAAGCGGCCCATGGAAACGCCATCCAAGTATTCCGCCACTGCGCAGAGGAGACCCTGCAATGAGCGACGACACCGCCCGCGCCGCCGAGATCCTGAAAGGGCATCGCGAGTCCATCGACCGGCTGGACGCGATCCTTGTCTATACGCTTGGCGAGCGGTTCAAGCACACGCAGGCCGTGGGCCGGCTGAAGGCCACCCACGACCTGCCCCCCTCCGACCCGGCCCGCGAAGCCAAACAGATCGCGCGGCTGGAGGATCTGGCGAAAGAGGCCGATCTCGACCCCGAATTCGCCAAGAAGTTCCTGAACTTCATCATCGCTGAAGTGATTCAGCACCACAAACAGCACCAATCCTGAGGCCCCGGCCTCGACCGCCATTCAAAGGAGACACTCACAATGGCTATGAAAATCCGGCTCGCCCGCGGCGGCTCCAAGAAGCGCCCCTTCTACCGCATCGTGGCATCCGACAGCCGCATGCCGCGCGATGGCCGCTACATCGAGAAGCTCGGCACCTACAACCCGCTGCTGCCCAAGGACAGCGAAGACCGCGTTCAGATGAACATGGAGCGCGTGCAGTACTGGCTGGGTGAAGGCGCGCAGCCGACCGACCGCGTGTCCCGCTTCCTCGAAGCCGCTGGCGTCGTCGAGAAGAAAGAGCGTGCCAACCTGAAGAAGGGTGCCCCCGGCAAGAAAGCCCTGGAGCGCGCAGAAGAGAAAGCCGCCAAGGCCGCTGAAGCTGCCGAAGCTGCTGCTGCCCCGGCCGAAGAAGAAGCCGCTTCCGAAGAGTAATCGGAATGCGCGCGTTTTCTCGCGGCTTTCAAGACGATCTGACGGATCTGATGCGGTGGCGGCGCGATGTGCGCCGCTTCCGTCCCGATCCGGTGGACGAGGCGCTGTTGGCGGAAGCCCTCGGCGCCTTTTCACTTGCGCCCTCGGTCGGGCTGTCGGAACCGTGGCGGCTGGTCCGGGTGGACAGTGCCGAAAAGCGGGCGCTTGCCGTCGAGAATTTCGAGGCTGCCAATGCGCAGGCGTTGGCGGGCTACAGCGGCGACAAAGCCGAACGCTATGCCGGGCTGAAACTGTCGGGCATGCGCGAGGCCCCGGTTCAGCTGGCCGCCTTCTCTGACGAAGCGACCACAAAGGGCGCGGGTCTGGGACGCCAGACCATGCCCGAGATGCTGCGCTATTCCGTCGTGTCGGCGCTGATGCTGTTCTGGCTGGCGGCGCGGGCACGGGGGCTTGGCGTCGGGTGGGTCTCGATCCTGGATGACGAAAGACTGACGCGCGATTTGGAGGTGCCCGAGGATTGGGCGCTTGTCGCCTATCTGTGCGTCGGCCTGCCGGAAGAAGATGGCGAAACCCCGGAACTGGAACGGCTCGGATGGGAGCAGCGCGACAGCACGCTGGACCTGCTGATCCGCTGAGGTATTGCCGATGATCCTTCTGCCGATCGCCTTCGCGATACTGGGGCTTTACCTGCTGATCATGGGCGATGGCCCTGCGAAACTCGTCGGCGTGATCCTGATCCTCGTGGCCGCCGCTTTCATCTTCCTGTTCTGGGTTGCGATTTACGTGGAATTGCCGCCCGTTGACGCCTATCTTCCCGCCTTGGAGGTTCACCATGTCTGACAGAGTTTGCTTGGCCGCGATCACCGGTTCCTACGGAGTCCGGGGAGAAGCACGGGTCAAAAGCTTCTGCGCCGAACCCTCGGCGCTTGGCGACTACGGCCCCCTGTCGGACGAAAAAGGCTCACGCGAGTTCAAGGTGACCATCACCCGCCCCGTAAAGGGCGGCTTCGCGGTGCGCCTGTCGGGTGTAAAGACCAAGGAAGAGGCCGACGCACTGAAGGGCGTCCGCCTCTATGCCCCGCGCGAGGCCCTGCCTGCCCTGCCCGATGATGAATTCTACCATGCCGACCTGATCGGCCTGACCGTTGTCGATACCGGCGGGGCCGATCTGGGGCAGGTTCATGCGGTGATGAACCATGGCGCGGGCGATTTGCTGGAGGTCCGCCAGAAGGGCAAGTCCGGCACGGTTCTGGTGCCCTTCACACAGGCCATCGTGCCAACCGTCGACCTGACTGCAGGCCGGATCGTGGTGGACCCGCCCGAGGGGCTGTTCGACGAAGACTGATCGCTATCGCGGACAGAACAGGCCTCGGCAGGGTTGCGGCTGCGGGTCCGTTTCCATCGGCAGAAGGAAGGCCTGCACCTCGGCGTGGTCTCCATGGCTGACGAAATCGAACGGGTTGCGGGCAATGACCCGGCTCATCGGGCCGGACATGGGGCCAAGAAACACGTCGATATGGTTGCCGGTCACCGCGCCGCCCGTATCCTCGCAGACAAAGATGCCGTCATGCACGGTTCCATCGGGCAACTCCACTCCGTCAGCCGCAGGGATATAGATGCGCTGACCGAATTCCGGGTAGCCGCCATTCACCCACGGGGTGGACCCGCCAACCCATCCCAGATCGCAGGCGATGGTGCGAAACGGGTGAAGCGGGTTGCTGCGGGCCCCTGTGCCGTAGGGGTGCGGTGAGCGTTGCCAGCGTACACGCTCGCTTGGTCCATGGCTGCAATTGGCCTGCGGCGATCCGGTGACGCCTGCAAAGTTGAAAACCTCGCCCCCCACCCGCAGGCTGCCCGCCAGTGCCCCCGCACACCAGTCAGCTCGCGCGACTGTGGGGCCAATCACCCTGCCGCCCATGCTGCGGATCGGGATGCCGCCGCCATCCGTGCGGCCGTCCACCAGGCGATAGACCGTGGCCCAGACCGTGATTGGGGTGCCGTCCGGCGGCGGGGCATGCTGAGCGCCGCAACCCGCGACGCCAAGACCGAAACCGCACACAAGCAGGCGGCGCAGAAGACGAGAGAACATGGCCGTCAGAAATCCGTTTGTTCAAAAACTGCCCTATACCCTAGCATTCTGGCCGAAAAATCAAGCTTTTCAGGGCGTGGCCGGGCAAGCCTTGCCCGTAACAGCCTCTATTGTATCGCGCCACGCTTGCTTGTAACCCCTTGGCCCATGTCCGATGCACCCTCCAAATCCCATGGCCGCCTGTCGATCAGCGCGAGCCTGAAGCCCCGGGACCTGATGACGCCCACGCCCCGCCTGAAGGGCGCGTGGACGGCCAAGGTGCTGACGCTGTTCCCCGAGGTCTTTCCGGGTGTTCTGGGCGCATCCCTGACCGGCAAGGCGCTGCAACAGGGGTTGTGGGCGCTGGAGCCGATTGACCTGCGCATCTTTGGGGTGGGCAAGCATCGCAACGTCGATGACACGCCTGCCGGCGGCGGGGCCGGGCTGGTGATGCGGCCCGATGTTCTGGGGCGGGCAATGCGGATGGCCTCCAACGGCACGCCGAACGATCCCGCCCGCTGGCCGCGTGTGTACCTCAGCCCCCGTGGCAAGCCCTTCACCCAGGCCGACGCGCAACGCTTTTCCCAGGCCGAGGGGATGACCCTGCTTTGCGGGCGGTTTGAAGGGGTGGATCAGCGGGTCATCGACCATTTCGGGATGGAAGAGATTTCGATCGGGGATTTCGTGCTGACGGGCGGAGAGATCGCGGCGCAGACCGTCATCGACGCCACCGTGCGGCTGATTCCCAATGTTCTGGGCAACCAGGCCTCGACCGAGGAGGAAAGCTTCTCTGACGGGCTCTTGGAACACCCGCAATACACCAAGCCCGCCATCTGGGAAGGCCGGGAAATCCCCGAGGTTCTGCTCTCTGGCCATCACGGCAAGATCGAAGCGTGGCGCAAGGCGCAGTCCGAGGCCCTGACGCGGGAACGGCGCCCGGACCTGTGGTCCGCCTATCAGGCCCGCAAGAACCAGGGTTAATCCCGCAGCCCCTGCCCCGCCAGCCCGCGCAGCCCCTGCGCCTGCATGGCCGCGACCACACGGGCCGGGTCCAGCGCCTGAACCGGGGCGCTGCCCGCCAGCGCCAGCGCCGCAGCGTTGCCCACGGCCTGCCCCATTGCCATGCATTGCGGCATCCCCCGGATCGAGGCGAAGGCCACCGGGTCGGCGGACACGTTGCGGCCCGCGAACATCAGGTTTTCCACCCGTTCGGGCACCAGTGCGCGGAAGGGCAGCGTATAGAACCCCTCCTCCAATGCCGCGTCATGGGTCATCGCGCCACCGTCCCCGCGCATCACGTCATCGACCGGGTTGGAACAGGCCACGATCCCGTCGGGGAACTTTGTGCCTGCCGCGACCTCTGCCCCCGTCAGCCGGTGCATCCCATGCAGCTTGCGGGTTTCACGCACACCCACGGTGGGGCCAAGCGCCGTCATCCAGGCACGTTCGAACCCCGGCACATCGGTTCGCAGAAACGCCACCAGATGCGCCACCCGGCGGCGGCCTTCCTGCGTCGCGCGCGCGACCGAGGCCGGGTCGGTGCCGTCCACATTGCGGATGATGACCGAGTTGCAGAAGACCGTACCGGGGTGAAACCCCTTCATCATGTAAAGCTGCGCGAGGTCCGGGTGCAGCCGCCCCTCGGCCACGCCTTTTTCTGCGAAGCGCGTGAAATAGGGGTCGCCCTCGGCAAAGACCTGATCCCAGGGCGCGTTCACCATCAGGAAGGACAGCGTCACGCCCATCATCTTGCCGCTGGCGTCGCCCAGATCGAAAGGGACCCCCGCCTGTGCCGCGACATGGCCATCGCCAGAGGCATCGACCACCATTCGGGGACGGAAGGTCAGCGGCCCATGCCGGTCCATCGCGCGGACAGCGGCAATCCGGTTGCCGTCCATCACCGGGGCCTCGGCCAGCGTGTTCAGGTGCAGATGAACGCCTGCCTCCTCCAGCATGGCGAACATCTCGATCTGCGCCATGTCAGGGTCATAGATCACCTCCGCCCCGAAGTTTTCCAGCGTCGAATAGCGCTTTTCGGCGGCGGGCGGGTCCATCGCGGCCAGCCTGTCCGTCAGCTCGTCGAAGAGGCCCCCGATCGACACGTCACAAGGAAAACCGCCGCCCCATGGCATACCGGGGCAAAAGGCCATGACGCCGCCCAGTTTGGCACCGGCTTCGATCAGGCACACAGACGCCCCCTGCCGCGCCCCGGCAACCGCTGCGCCAAACCCGGCGGTGCCGCCCCCCACCACCAGCAGATCGGGGCTGTGTGTCGGCTCTGTCATTCGAGGAATCTCCTGTTCCGGTCATGTCTGATGGGGTGCTTTCGGGAAGGCTATGGTCAGGCCACTGCTCTGGCTGGCCCGTTTGCGACACATCCAGCAACTCGGGGCTTGATCCGCCCCCCCTTCCC
>NZ_JASHJX010000034.1 GCF_030732985.1 Nioella sp. MMSF_3534 | reverse complement strand
CAGCTCTGACCCCATCCCCGCCCGCCCGGTCCCCTCCCGCCGGGCGGGCCTATTCCCATGGAAAGACAAGATGAGCACACACAAGGAAAAACTGGCCGAGACCAACAAACGATTGATGGGCCTGTTCAAAGCCGATCAGAAAACCATGCTGGCCTTCAAGGGTCTGGGCGATACCGCTGTTCGAGAGGGAAGCATCTCGTCAGCCATGAAAGAATGCATCGCTGTGGCCATTGCAGCGGCACGGGGCTGTGAGGATTGCATCCTCTACCACGTCAACGAAGCGAAAACCCATGGCGCCAGTCGCGAGACCCTTGTCGAGGTGCTGGCCGTGACCATCGAGATGTCGGGCGGCCCCGGCACGGTTTACGCCGCAAAAGCGCTTGATGCCTTTGATAACCTTTGACGATATCCAACACTTCAGGGAGTTTCCGATGGAAGCAGGATCAACGATACCCTCAACGCCGGTGCAGCAATTCATCGGCGGTGAAATCGTCCAGATCGACCTTTCCGAACGGTCGGCCGGCAAGACACTTGTTCTGGTTGCACTGGTCGGGGCGTTTACCCCGCCCTGCTCGGATGATCACGTGCCGGGGTATGTCCAGAACCTTGCGCGCCTGAAAGCGAAGGGCGTTGATGAGGTCATCATTCTGGTGCCGAACGACTTTTTCGTTGCAAAGGCCTGGGCGGACCAGATCGACCCTGATGGCGTGCTGACATTTGTTGCCGATGGCAGTCTGGGCTTCACGAAAGATGCCGACCAGATTCTGGATCTGACCGAGCTGGGTCTTGGGATGCGAACGCAACGCTATGCAGCTGTCATCAGGGATGGCGTGGTGGAAAGCTGCGCGATTGAACCCGACGCCACCGCTGTGTCTGTTTCCGGCGCAGAGGCGGTGCTGGCCGGACTGTGATGCCTTGAATGCAGAAAGGTGCCGGAAGTCGCGAGCAGGCGTTCGCGGCTTCTCCACGTTCTCAGGTCTCGAAAGGATTGGCTCTTTTAAGAGAAAACGGTTAAAAAATGCACAACCTGAGGGGGAGCCGATGACCTCCAGGTTGTTCGACGCTTTGGGAGGGGCGGAGACATGGATCAATCTCGTGCATTTGAACATCACGTTCGGGAAATCGTTGACGCGTCGGAAGGCAAGCAAACCACGCGCGATGCCGTGGTCGTCGAATCCTGGCTGCGCTGCCTGAACGACCACAAGCTTGATCCCGAACACAAGGGCGAAGCACGAATTCTGCCTGAGAAAGCCCTGCGCCAGCATCAGCAAGAAGCCGAGGACCTGTTGTCGATTGCCCGGTTCGGGATGGAAGACCTGTATCGACGGGTAAACTCCATGGGCTACGTGCTGCTGTTGACCGATGCCAAGGGGGTGACCGTCGATTTCATCGGTGACGAAAAGGTCGACCGCGAACTCAAACGGGCCGGGTTATATATCGGGTCCGAATGGTCGGAAGAAAACGCCGGAACATGCGGGGTCGGCGCCTGTCTGGCTTCGGGTGAAGCCTTGACGATTCATCAGACCGATCACTTCGATATGGCGCACACACCGCTCAGTTGCACGGCGGCCCCGATCTACCATTCCGATGGCTCTCCCATCGGGGTGCTTGACGTGTCGCTGTTGATGTCGCCAAGCGAAAAATACTCACAGGCGCTGACGCTGGAAGTGGTCAAATCCTGTGTGCGCCGGATCGAGCTGGCCAACCTGATGAATTCCCGCAAGTCCGACTGGATATTGCGGCTGAACCGGACGTCGGAGTTCCTGGGCGTCGATCCGAACTGTGCGGTTTCGATCGCTGCAGACGGAACGATTTCGGGATTGACCCACGGGGCGCACCGCCTTTTTGCCAAAACCATTGGTCAGAGCTGGAAGAATGTGCAGGGCTTTGTCGGCAAGCCGTTCGAAGACGTGTTCGATTTCGATTTCAATGACATCCCGCGTCTTATGGGGGCGGAAACACCCGGCGAACAGGCCGTCGAGATGGCCGATGGCCAGATCATGTTTGCCGATGTGCGCGCGCCGGTCAGGCCCGAGCCGGCGGCGGCGCGGCCACAACTGCCAGAAGCACTCGCGCGGATTCATGGCGGAGACAGCCGCATGCAGGCGTTGGCCGGAAAGGCCGCGCGGATCGTTGACAAGCAGATCAGCATCATCCTCGAAGGGGAAACCGGGGTCGGCAAGGAATTCGTCGCCAAGGCCCTGCACGAGGCGCGCAAGAAGAAGGGGCCGTTCATAGCGATCAACTGCGCCGCACTGCCCGAGGCGTTGATCGAAAGCGAACTCTTCGGCTATGCGCCCAATTCGTTTACCGGCGCGAATGCCAAGGGCAAGAAAGGGCTGATCGAGCAAGCCAACGGGGGCACTTTGTTCCTCGATGAGATTGGCGATATGCCGCTGGCGCTTCAGGCGCGGCTGCTCCGGGTTCTGGCCGAGAAAGAGGTCATGGCTGTCGGGGCAACCAAGCCTGTGCCGGTCGATATTCGCGTCGTGTCGGCGTCCCACAGGAATCTCAAGGCCCTCGTGGATGCCGGGCAGTTCCGTCAGGATCTGTATTATCGTCTGAATGGCGTCGTTTTGCCGATACCAGCCCTGCGAGATCGTGAAGACAAACACTGGATCATCAAGCAGATTTCCAGCGTTGTTTCACCGGACGGGCCGCTGCGGTTCTCGAAAGAAGCCACGGACGCGCTGGCCGCCTATCACTGGCCGGGCAACATCCGGGAAATGATGAATGTCTTCGAGCTTTGCCTCGCGCTCTGTGACAGCGGCAAGGTTGAAGTGGCTGATTTACCTGAACATATCGCTTCCTAGAGGGTGGGCGTGACGCAATAATCTTGCGCCCACTGCCCTAGAATGGCACGTTCGTTGCTTTCCTCTTTGTGACTTCGACTTTGAATGTCCAAAAGGGAGGAAGATCATGTCATTCAGAACACCCAAACTACTTCACCCATCTCGCCGCCAGTTCCTGAAAAGCTCTTCGGCAACCATGGCCGCCGCTGGCAGCATGGGAATGCTGGGAAATTTCATGGCCGCGCCTGCAAGCGCGCAGGAATTCGCCGCGGGCATGACCGGTGGTCCCACGGGTTTTGATGGGGCGGAAAGGTTCCAGTACAACGCCAGCATGTCCGAAGGGCGTGCGATCGAGGGGATCCGGGCGCTGCGCGCGGCGGGCCGGGTTCCCGAACGGCTGACCATGCTGCTGACGGACGGGGCCATCGGCCAGATCACCCGTCCGTTTCCGGATGGGGCACCGTCGGTCAAGGAGGTCTGGGAACGCGAGACCGGCATCCAGATCGACATCGTCGGCTTCCCGGCGGAAGACATCTTCACCAAGGTCATGCAGGACGTCACGACCCAGGCCGGGTCCTACGATATCTACACCGGCCCGTGGAATTCCACCGGCGATCTCGTGTCGTCCGGCGGTGCGCGCAACTGTTCCGACTTCGTGGCGCAATACCAGCCCGACTGGGGCGACCCGGAACGGGGCACGCCGACGCCTGAGATGGAGCAGCTGCTCTATACCTATGCCGGTGACTACTACTCGGTGTCGCTCGACGGCGATTTCCAGACCTGGTTCTACCTGCGCGGCATCTACGAGTTGCCCGAGGTTCAGGACGCCTTCCTGACGGAAACCGGGCACGAACTGGCTGTGCCGAACACCTGGGAAGAGGTGGACCGGATTTCCGAGTTCTTCACCGGCAAGGATTTCGGTTATGGCACCATGTACGGCAACGGCAACCTGATGAGCCCGTTCTGGGGCCTGGCGACGTTCTATGCGCGTTTTGCCTCGATGGACTTCCCGAACTTCCATTTCTTCGATGAGGACGCCAACCCGCAGCTGAACACCGAACTGGGCATCCAATGCGCGGAAGAGCATGTGCGCTCCTTCGATTGGACGCCGCCCGATGCGCTGACCTACACCTTCGCCGAAGCCTATGATCAGATGTGGAACCTGCGCATTCCCCATACGGCGATCTATACCAACATCGTGAAATTCGGGGACGGGTATAACCCCGACGGCACGCCGCGTTCCGCCGCAACCGGTATGATCGACAGCCATCTGCCGGTCGGGCGCCGTTTTGGCGACCAGATCAACCGGCGGTCTGTTCTCTACTACCACATCACCGCCTGGGTCTCGTCGCAGTCGCAATACCCCGAAGCCGCCTATCTGTTCCTGCAATGGCTGTCGTCCACCCGCACCTATACCTGGATGGCGGGCAATCCGGGCGGCTATTTCGACCCGATGCAGCAGGCGAATTTCCGGGAACCTCTGGTCGCATCGACCTACCAGCAATACTCCATGGAAACGATCCCGGCGACCATCGCCCGCTCGGTCCCGTCGATCAACTTTGCCGGGCAGACCGCGCTCGACAATGCTCTGGATGATGAGCTTCAGGCCGCGATCACCGGGCAGAAAACCCCGCGTGAGGCGATGGACGCAGCCCAGAGCCAGTGGGAGCGGATCATCCGGCGCCAGCGGCGCAACGGGATCGAGGAGGCCATCCTCGCCAGCCGCGAAACCTGGCCGACCATCGTCGACGAGGCGTAACGCTTCGCTTTTTCCAGACATGCGGCGGGCCCGACAAAGATCGGGCCCGCCTGACACGGCACGCAACAAGCGGGGGATAGGCTCGTGAAACCGTCAGCGGGCGCGATGGCGCTCAAATACTTCTTCGTTCTGCTCGCCTGCGCGGTCGTGCTCTATCCGCTTTTGTGGATGGTCACGATGGCGTTCAAACCTCACCCGGAATGGACAACCGTCGCGGGGCTGACATGGTTCCCCGAAAACCCGACGCTTCAGAATTTCGAGTTCATCTTCTTCGGCCGGGCCGAAGGGCTGGTGGTTTCGCTTGACCGGACCATCGTGGGGCCGCTGATCGCCAGCCTCGTGACATCGATCATGGGAACCCTTGTCGCCGTCGTCTGCGGAACCCTGTCATCTTATGCGGTGGTGCGTTTCGGCCTTGCACAGTCGCTGCCCCTTTCGGTCCTGCAACTGCGTCTCTTCCCGCCGCTCGCGGTGATGATCCCGGTCATGGTGATGTGGTCGTTCCTGGGGGCCGTCGATACCTGGTGGGGGCTGAGCCTGATTTACGGCATCGTCACCCTGCCCTTCGCATTCTGGCTGATGAAAACCTTCTTCGAGGAGGTCCCGGTCGAGATCGAGGACGCCGCACGCGTGGCGGGCTGTTCCTATTGGCGGGTGTTCTATCGCATCACCCTGCCCATCGTGAAGCCGGGGCTCGCGACCTGTGCGCTCTTCGTCTTCATCCTGAACTGGTCCGACTATCTTCTGGCGCTTCTGCTGACCCAGAGGGACTGGGTGACGCTGCCTGTCTACATGGCAACCCTCACCTCGGCCATGGGTGGGCAGATGTATGGCATGAAGGCCGCCCTCGGCGTGATCGCCGCCATCCCGCCCGTCATCTTCGGCCTGATGATCCAGAAACACCTGGTGCGCGGCCTGACATTCGGAGCACTCAAGCAATGACCGATCAAACAGCACCCGAAATCAGCAACAACCACGCGAACGCGGGTTACTGGACCCGTGTCGCCCGTGATGGTCAGAAGATGGGCTTCTGGTTCGTCCTGCCGACCCTTCTGCTGCTTGTCTTCATCGTGGTCTTTCCCCTGCTCATGCAGCTTTACCTGTCGTTTACCTGGTGGACACCGCTGGAAGGCATCCCCTGGTACCAGGCCTGGGAGGTGTTCAACTGGGGCGAGAACTATTGGTACATGGTCACCGACCCCCGGTTCTGGGGCGCATTGTGGCGCACCGTTCTGATCATGATCGTGGCGGTGCCCGCGCAGTTCTTCCTTGGCATGGCACTGGCCTATCTGTTCATCGACCAGTTTCCGGGCCGCAAGCTGTTCTACTCGATCATGCTGACACCGATGATGATCGTACCCGCCGTGGTCGGATTGATGTTCTTCCTGCTCTTTCAGGGCACCGGGCCGATCAATGACCATCTCGGCCTGCCGCCGGAGTTTTCGTGCCTGACCGATGTGAACCGGGCGATGATCTCGGTCATCATCGCGGATATCTGGCAATGGACGCCGCTGATGTTCCTGATCCTGCTGGCGGGGATGCTGGGGGTGCCGTCCGACCAGCTTCTTGCAGCGCGGTTGCTTGGCGGGTCGAACTGGCAGAACTTTTTCAAGATCATCCTGCCGCGCATGAAGACCGTCATCATCATCGCGCTCGTCCTGCGCGCGGTCGAGTGTTTCAAGATCTTCGACCTGGTGTTCATCATGACCAATGGCGGTCCGGGTGTGCAGACGGAAACGATCTCGGTCTTTCTCTACAACCAGACCTTCGGCGAGCTGGAATGGGCCTATGTGGCGACCATGGGGCTGTCGATCCTCATCGCGCTCAGCATCCTTGCGATGAAGGGCCTGTCCTACATGGCCAAGAAATAGGGGGCCAAGATGTCATCCATTCAAATCCAGAACGTTACCAAACGCTTTGGCGACTTCACCGCCGTTGACGATATCTCCATCGACATCGAGGAAGGCGAGTTCGTCGCGCTTCTGGGGCCATCGGGCTGCGGCAAGACGACGACGATGAACATGATCGCGGGGCTGGAGGACGTCACCGAAGGGGCAATCCGTTTCGACGGTCAGGACCTGAGCCGCATCCGCATCCAGGATCGCAACATCGGCTTCGTGTTCCAGAACTACGCGATCTTCACCCATCTGAGTGTCTACAAGAACCTGTCCTACGGGCTGGAAGTCAAGAAGGTCGACAGGTCCGAGATCGACCGGCGCGTCAGGGCCATGGCCGACCGGATGAGCATTACACACAGGCTCGATCAGCCCGCGTCCAGCCTGTCGGTGAACGAGATGCAGAAGCTCGCCATCGGGCGCTCGGCCATCGTCGAGCCCAGGATCTTCCTGCTGGACGAGCCGCTCTCCAATCTCGACGCGGGCTTCCGGGCCTATATGCGGGCCGAGCTGAAGGTTCTGCAGCACGAGTTCGGCCAGACGATGATCTATGTCACCCATGACCAGATCGAAGCGATGAGCCTTGCCGACAAGATCGCCATCATCGACCAGGGCAAGCTGATGCAATACGGCGCACCGCTGGACATCTACAACGATCCGCAGAACCGGTTTGTCGCCAATTTCGTGGGCAGCCCGCGCATGAACCTTGTTGACGGCGAGTTGCGGGAAGAGCGCGGGGAACTGCACCTGATGCTGCATGGCGGGGCCGAGATTCCGCTTGCCGGGAAGGTACGGGCGGATTTCACCAGCGATGCCAGGGTTCACAGCGGATCTTTCGGGATCCGCCCGCAGGACATCTATTTCGGTGACCGGCGTGGCCCGACCGACATCACGATGCACGGCAAGGTCGAGGTTCTGGAACGGGTGGGGCCAAAGCGGCTCGCCTACTTGCAGGTGCAGGAAACCATGTTCCTGGCATTCGACGATCACGCACAACTGGAGGTGGGCGATGACGTTCCGTTCTTCCTGCCCTCCGATGCAAGCATGGCCTTTGACCTTGACTCGGGCCGACGGCTGGGAGGCCGCTGAACCATGACGGCGATTGAACTTACGAACGCAGTGAAGTCCTATCCGGAGTTCACGCTCGGACCGATCAACATGTCCGTGGAACAGGGCGAGTTTTTCGGCATTTTCGGGCCGCCATCGACCGGCAAAACCTCGATCCTCAAGCTGATCCTGGGCTTGCTGCAACCGGATGAAGGGCAAGTTGTGCTCTCGGGTCGCGATGGGGCCGGGATGGATGTCGCCGAGCGCGGCATTTCCATGGTGTTCCAGAACCTCGCGCTTTTTCCGCATATGACGGGGCGTGAAAACATCATCTTCCCGCTCAGGGAACGCGGCGCATCGGAGCGCGAGATTGCGGAACGGCTGGATTTCGTGTCCGAGGTTCTGCATGTCAGTCACATCCTGCACAAGAACCCCGCTCAGATGTCGGGCGGCGAACGCCAGCGGATCGCCCTTGGCCGGGCCTTTGCTGCGGATAGCCGCGCGATGCTTCTGGACGAGCCGATTGCCGCGCTCGATGCCCGACTGCGCGAAGAGATGCGGGTGGAGCTGAAGCGGCTGCAACGCGAAAACAACCAGACATTCGTCTATGTCAGTCATGACGAGGAGGAGGTCATGGCGATCTCGGATCGGGTGGCGGTCGTCATCGACGGAAAGATCGCTCAAATCGGCACACCTGACGAGGTCTACAGCCGGCCCGACTCGCTTGCCGTCGCCAAGGTCATCGGGTCACCGCCGATGAACCTTTTCCAAGGGTACTTCGATGAACACGGTGCGCACTTCAAAGCCGATATCCTGCCTGAAAGCGTTGCAATCAGTGGCGCGCCCCCAAAGGGCAGAGAAGGTACGCTCGGCGTCAGGCCAGAGGACATCTGGCTTGGCGAGAGCGACGGAAACCCAAGCTTCGAGGTGACGGTTTCATCAGTCGAACCGCTCGGCAGCTATACCATCATCAACGCGATGCTGGGCGAGCAGATCCTGAAGATCCGCACACCGGGTCAGGTGATCCTGAGAGAAGGCAGCGCTCAGCGTGTCAGCCTGGATTCCCGGCATCTGCACCTGTTCGATCAAACGGGCCAGAGGATCTAGCAATCGCGGCAGGGTACCTGAACGACAAGGAAATGGGGGGAGCAGAAGAGGTTGCTCTTGCATCCGTCGCGGTCACGGCATGGCTCGACACTACGGGACATGGCTTTCAGCTTACCCCGGCACGGACGAAAAGATGTTCGGCGGCGATCGGAAAGGTCGTGGCAGAGGAAATTGTGTTGAGCTGATTTGCCCTGTCATGACCGACCGTCCCAATGATTTGCAGGATTCCCCATGCCACAGCAGACCACCGCCAGAAAGTCGGGGCAAACAGCAATCCTCCTGCAAGAGCTGTCGAAGGCTGTCCTCCCCGTACAGCCGGATTGACCGGACAGCGATCCGCTGCGCAATGCCCTGCGCCCAAATTCGATTCGGATTCGGCGCAAATTTACCTGGTCGCTTTCAGTGTCGGAAACAGTTGTTTTTTACTGTTTCGAGGCCAGAAACCCATTTGGCCGCAGACATATACCAAAGCATTAAAAAACTCGCCAAACGATATTAAAATTTTCAAACGATCCAAATCTTATACACAAGTACACTTCTATGGGTCGCACCGCCATGCAATCTTAATTGCGTTGGGGGAATTAACTACCACTTAGGGGGTAATACAATGAACAAACTTGCTACTTTCATGACGTCCGAAGACGGAGCAACCGCAATCGAATATGGCCTGATCGGGTCTTTGATTGCCGTTGCCATCGTCGGCATCCTGGGCACTGTGGGAACGGATCTGACCACCGCTTTCACAGCAATCAGCACCGCTCTGCAATAATCTTGCGGACCGCCTTTCGGGCTTTCGTGAAACTAAAAAATGCGAGGCCACCCATTTTTTGGCGTGGCCTCGCAATCCGATTGGGGCATCCGGATAAAACGGTATCTGTTCATTTCCAAAAAGGCCCGTAATAATGTTCGGCAAGAAGAATTCCAACGCGTCAACTGCCGGTTTCGGAATGCCCAGTGGGGTATTTCAGGAAACTTCACCGTCAGCCAGTGGGTTTGAGATCCTCGATTCAAGTTCGGAAGACGATGCAAGCCTCGAACAGGAAGACGCCTATCGCGATCTGCGCCGGCTGGTGTTTTCCCGGCTGATCGAAGAACTCGATGCCGCACGGCTGCTGCGCGGGGGGATCATGCAGGGGCGCGCATTGATTGCCGCCGCGCTGGACGAGATCATCATCAGCGACAAACTGAAGGTATCCGCCGCAGAGGAAGAGCGGCTGCTGAACGAAATCAGCGATGACATGCTCGGCTTCGGGCCGCTGGAACGGTTTCTGACCCAGGGCAACATCTCCGAGATCATGGTGAACGGCACCGAGCCGATCTATGTCGAGATCGACGGCGTGCTGCGCAAGACCGATGTCCGGTTCCGGGACACCAACCAGTTGCTGAATGTCTGTCAGAGCATGGTCAGCCTGGTGGGCCGCCGCGTCGATGAGGCCAGCCCGATCTGTGACGCCCGCCTGAAGGATGGATCGCGCGTGAACGTGATCATTCCACCCGTCAGCATCAACGGGCCGTCCCTGACCATCCGGCTGTTTCGGCAGGATGTTCTGACGGTCGATCAGATGGTCAATCGCGGCGTCATTTCCGCGGGCGGGGCCGAATTGCTGCGCATCCTCGCCCGGTGCCGCTGCAACATCCTGATCATTGGCGGAACGGGATCGGGCAAGACCACGATGCTGAATGCCCTGACCGGCTATATCGAGGAACACGAGCGCATCGTCACCTGCGAGGATACCGCCGAGCTGCGCTTGCAACAGCCGCATGTGGTGCGTCTGGAAACCCGTCCGCCGAATGTCGAGGGCAAGGGGCAGATCCCAATGCGGGATCTGGTCAGGAACTGCCTGCGCATGCGGCCCGACCGCATCATCGTGGGCGAGGTCCGGGGGCCGGAAGCATTCGACCTGCTTCAGGCCATGAATACCGGGCATGACGGCTCGATGAGCACATTGCACGCAAACTCCCCCGAAGATGCCATGTCCAGAATGACCGCGCTTGTGACCATGGGGTTCAGCTCGCTTGGGCCCGAAATCATACAGGAGATGTTCCAGCGGTCGATTGACGTCATCATTCATGTGGAGCGCCATCGCGACGGCAGCCGGCGCATCACCCATGTGACCGAAGTGCTCGATGAAGGGCCACAGGAACAGCGCCTGCGCAATCTGATCGTGTTCAGGACCGATGGCGAACAGGTCGGGGACAAGATCGTCGGTCAGCATCGGGCACTTGCGTATCCGGTCGGGGAAATCCTCAGGCGCAGCGAACAATATGGCGAAACCCGAAACCTGATGCGCGCTCTCGCGCGGGACGGGCTGCAAGTGCAAGAGGACCTGGCCCATGCCGGTTGAACAGGGTCTGACCGGCATTATCGCGGCGCTGCGGCCCGATCTGGCCTATATCGCCGGGGTGATCGCGATCTGTGCCCTGGCCCTTTTCATCCTGAATGAACGGATCAACCCCGCGCGGACATATCGGCGGCGGCTTGACGCACTCGGTGTCCAGCCAGCCGGGGCCGCCGTCGGCAAAGCCACACAGATGTCGGACGCCGCCGGTCGCCCGCGCGGACCGCAAACCAGATATCGCGATCGGATGTTGCGGATGTCTGCGCTGAAGGATCCGGACTTTCGGCGATATCTAGGCCTTGGCATCATCGTCTTTCCCCTTGTCACCCTCACGATGCTGTTCGTAGGCGGCTCGTGGATTGCCGCGTCGATGATCGGGGGGGCGTTTGCACTGGGCGGCGCGTGGCTCTATCGCGGGCAGCTTCGGTCCCGGCGCCGGGCGCTCATTGCCGCCGAATTTCCCGCCGCGATCGACACCATGGTGCGCAGTCTGCGCTCGGGCCTGACCTTGACGGACACATTTCGCCTGATTGCGGAGGAAGCCTCGCCCGCCATAGCCGCCGAGTTTCGCCGCATCGAGGTGGAACGGGAAATCGGCCTCTCGGTTCCGGAAGTCATGACCCGGTTCGCAGAGCGGATGCCCTTGCAGGAAATCAAGTATTTCGTGACCATCGTGAACCTTCAAAGCGTGACCGGATCGTCCCTGGCAGACACGCTGAACACGCTGAGCGACACGTTGCGCCAACGCCGGATACTGAAAGACAAGATCATCAGCATGACGGCGGATGCACGCTCTTCGGCGCTGATCATCGGTGCCCTGCCCTTCATCGTCATCGCGGCGCTGCTGTTCCTGAACCCCGACTACCTGAGCGTGTTCTACACCACCGTGTCGGGCAAGCTGATCATCTCGGGGGCTGCCATCTACATGTGCCTTGGGTTCTTCATCATGAAGGAAATGGTGAAATTCGATGCCTGATTATGCAACCCTGCAAGAGCTGTTCTTCTCTGATCTGGTTCTGATCGTCCTCGTGCTCGTGACCTATGTCTCGGCCATTCTGATCATTTTCTGGCCCGCCCTGTTTGCGAATACGCTTCATGCGCGCATGAAGGACCTTGCGGGGACGCTGCCCTTGACTGATCGGAACGGAACAGGGCCCGCGGCGGCATCGGAGTCCCGCCAGACGACTCCGCCCCTGAAAGCCCGCCTGAACAGACGGCTGGCCCGGTATGCGGCCAGTTCGTTCGCGAGTCTGAAAAAGGACCTTCACAATGCGGGGCTCCGATCCCCGCGTGCCGCGTCGATCTTCGTTGTCGCCAAGGTGACGACACCGTTCGTGGCCATGCTGCTGGCATGGGGCTTTCTGAATGCAACGATCATGGCACAGCGCCCGCCCGTGGCCATCATCCTGGCAAGCCTGCTGTGCGGGGTGGCCGCGATCTGGGCCCCCGATCTGGCCTTGAAGAACCTCAGGATTCGGTACCAGGACAAGATCCGGCGCGACTGGCCCGATGCGCTTGACCTGATTTATCTTTGTGTCGATGCCGGTCTTGGGCTGGAGGCCGCGCTATCGAAGGTCGCGCGGGACATTTCCACCAGCGCGCCGGAACTGGCGCAGGAATTCACCTTGACGGTGGCCGAGCTGGCCTTTCTTCAGAACCGCCGCGATGCGCTTGAAAACATGGGGCGCCGGATCAACATTCCCGCCGTGCGCGAGGCCACGCGCGCCATCTCTCAGGCGCAGTTCTACGGGATGCCGCTGAGTTCCACCCTGCGCAACCTGTCCGAAGAAAGCCGTCGGCTGCGCATTGCAGCCGCCGAAAAGAAGGCAGCCACCCTGCCCTCACGGCTGCGGGTGCCGCTGATCCTGTTTCTGATTCCTGTCCTGTTCATCGTGATCCTGGCGCCCGCGGCGATCGACATCCTCGATCTTCAATAGGCTCTGCTCATTCCACCAGGAAAATCACGCTGTTGGATCCGCCCGATCCCGGACCGCCCCCGGTGCCAGCGTAAAGGCTGGGATCGAAGGCCGAGTCCTCGCACAGGACATCAATGCGCGAATTCCCCTGCATCTGGAACCTCTGCGCCGCGAACAGGAAGCAGCCGTCAATGGACCGCCCACCCCCGATTTCGATCTCCGCCTCGGGCAGCAGGATAATCCCCGTCCATTCGCCGGCCTCGAACGTGTATTCCTCGTCATCGCCGTCATTCAGCATCACGACATCCTGAAAGATGGATCCTTCGAAACCGGTCAATCCCCGCAAGCTGGCATCGGTACCTCTGTGAAAATCGAGCGCGCCGCCGTCGACAAGGTAGAACATGACACCCGCCTCACCATTGAGAACCGTGTTGTTCCGGGTGCGCAGATCTGCATCATCGACGATGTAGATCCCCGGCATCAGGGTAATCTCATCACTCAGGGTCACGTCACGGTCAAACCGCATCATGGGAATCCCGCTAGGATGCCCGACGTCTTCCGGCGTCAGCACCCCGCCCCGAATTGTCCGGTCGCCACGATAGCTGGGAACTTCGTCGACAAAGTCGCGCAGGCTGTCCTCTTCGCGCTCGACGATCTGCTGTAGACGCTCGGGAAGATCGCCATTCAGCGGTGCATCCGTCACGATGGACCCGCAGCCAAGGTCGGAAACGCGCTCGGCGTCCCGGTCGTCCACCTCATCGGCCCTGACCGAAAGGCAGGCGGCGCTGATTTCGGCGCTGCCGGAGATATCCAGCCCGTCATCATCGCGGGAATGCACTTCGATCGCGCAATCGGGCATGTCGATCACCGACCCGCCGTCCAGTTCCAAGGTGCTGTCATCCCGACTGTCGAGCACCAGCAGGCATGCGGCGGCAGCGTCTCCGACAACGATATCCGCAACGGCCCGTGCCCGGATCGTGACATCGCTGTCGGAAAAGAGCCGGGTGAAATAGCGCGGGTACTGAACCGAAATCTCGACCGCGACCCCGGTTTGGCTGATGAATTCGACATCGACGACGGCGGTATCTCGGGACAAGCCGCTGCCGAAGGCGACCTGCTCGGCCCGGTCGGCCGCATCCTCTTCATCATCCATCAGCGACAGGTTTACCGCAGCGGAAAACGCGGCCATGTCGGCGGCGTTCTGCGTTTGCCGCTCCAGCATCAGCCATGTCGACACCTCCACCCCGAAGGCAATGCCACCGATCAGGAAGGGCATCACAAGGGCGAACATCGTGGTCATCGACCCGCGTTCATCCTGCACGAACCGCGATTGCCGGAACACCATATTGCCGGCTTTGGGGCGGGGAGTTTCGGGACAGGTGGGTTCGCCGCACTGGATCATCGCAGAATCCGCGTGGCGGTCAGGGTGATCGTTTCATCCAGGATCATCGGCACACGCAATTGGTGCGGGTAGCTCAGGACAAGTGTTGTTTCCCCGCTATTGCTGACCAGCCGCCGGTCCAGCGCGGCGCGATCCATGAAGATGGCGACGGCATTCAGCGCCTCGTCCATGGCCGCGTCCATGAATGCCGTGTCGATGGCCGCGCTGTCCAGCCGGATCGCCGCCGCCCGCGCGATTTCATCGGCAAGGTAGTCGAGCGTGGTCTTGTTGTAGAACGCCCTGCCGATCTCGAAAATCCCGAAGAAAAGCGGAATGGCAAGCAGGGCGACCAGCGCAAACTCCACTGACACCGCAGCCCTCTCGGACCGGCTGAACGCCTGAACCGCGATCAGCGGTTTGCGGGGGCCGCGCGCCCTGACGCAGGGATCATCAATCATCGTCCGCGCTCCATGACAGAGGCACCTCAAGTTCCAGCGCCACCTCGATATCCATCCCGAGACGATCCCCGAGCACGATGCTTCGGAAAGGAAGACCCGCCGCGAATACGAACACGGCAGAAGGCTCGCGCCCCCGTCCGCAGGAGTCCCGCCGGTCGACCGATCTTGTCCCGCAACGCCAGTCGATCACCGGCTCGTTGACTGAAAGCTCCGACATTCTGCCCGTGGCGAGCGTGTCTTCCGCCGTCTCAAGGGCGCGTTCGACTTCTGACAGGCTGCCTCCGGCCATGGCGGTTTGCGCCCCCACCCGCAGGATATGCTGCATCACCATGCGCTGATTGACCGCGAGGGCCAGGTCCGCCGCCGAAAGCAGCATCAGGATCAGCAGCGGTGCAATCAGTGCAAACTCGACAGCACCGGCGCCCCGTTCCGACCTCCAGAATCCGCCTGTCCGCGCTACCACCATTTCCATAGCCTGGACGCCACTTTATCCCAGATGCTGCGATCGTCGCCGATGTTCAGCTCGCCGTTTACCGCCTTTGCGATCTTGAGAAGGCTGCGGGAAATCTGGGCACCTTCATCGCATTCGAAGACAGACCGCCCAACAGCCTGGGACTTTCGAACCAGCTTGTGGTTGTAGGGCACGTCCACCACCGTGTTCAGGCGCAGGAAGTCCTGAAACTCGGAGGTCTTGATATGTTTCTCCCTGCCGCCGCGCAGCTTGTTGATCACAAGCGTGGGCGCCTCCTTGTCGGGCCTTGCCGCGCGGACCGCGTGCACCAGATGCCCCGCATCGCGAAAGCCGCGCAGTGTGGGTTCGGCGGTGATGACCACGGTATCGACCCGCTGAATGATGGTCCGCATCCTGCGGGACCAGATCGGCGGAAGATCCAGCACCACGTGCTGGCGCAGCGCATTCGGAAGATTCAGGATGGCGCGGATGGCATTGATTGGCAGTTCGCTACGATTGTCCATGCGCGCATCCACCGTCAGCAAACGCAGCCGGTCATGCATCACGGTGGAAATCCGCTCGATCAGAATATCGTCCAGCTTGCTTCCCCGCCTGAGGATATCGGTCAGGGAGTAGGTGCTTTTCGCGTTGAAATTCAGGCCGACGGTCCCGAATTGCGGATCGAGATCCACCAGCAGCACATCCGTGGACATGGCGCGCGACATGGTGGCCGCGACGTTCTGCGCGATC
Source organism: Nioella sp. MMSF_3534 (assembly GCF_030732985.1). GTDB lineage: Bacteria > Pseudomonadota > Alphaproteobacteria > Rhodobacterales > Rhodobacteraceae > Nioella. The sequence continues at coordinate 32,445 of NZ_JASHJX010000034.1, read as the reverse complement.
ATGGACGACCCCGCCCCGCGAGATCCGATGAACGCGGTTATCTTCCCGAGCCGGACATCGGACCAGTCCGCGTAGATTTCCTTGATCGTTTCGATGACCTGCCTGGCTCTGAGCGGTGACACCAGCAGATCGCTGACACCGATCTTCACAACGCTCCGATAGAAATCCGCCGAATAGGTGGACCGCGCGCCAAGAAGAATGACCCGCGTTCCCGCTTCGCAATGGACGCTGAGCGTTTCGAGCTTGCGCAGCAAGACCGCCGGATCATCGCCGCTTTCGACGATCAGAAGATCGGGAGATTTCTCTTCCTTGAAGGCATGGATCGCGGTGTCGAGATCGCCGGTGCGGATCTTCCATCTTGTCCGGTTGAGCGAAATGTCACCCTTGGCGCGGTTGAGTTCCCGGATCGCCTGTTCGGACCTTGCAAAGGCCCCGATCCGAAGCGCGGGCAGAAGCGTGTTTTCGCCGGGCGTGGCCGACCTGATCGTTTCCGGAAATTCCGATGGATTGAGCTGTTTGTTCATCGCATTTCGAAGCTGACGACGCCCCCCCGGTTGACGCGAATGATCGGGCTGTTCACTGGCGCCGGTCCCGCGATTTCATCGGCAGACCTCAGTGCAAGCCGCAACCGCCCGTCCTCTTCTGCGGCCGATACACGGCCGATCTGGTCGGGCGACAGTTCCAGCGTCGCGTTTCTTTCATTCGGCGGGTCGTCCTCCGAAAGCTCTTCCCGCTGGCCGAACTCGGTCATGTCGTCCAGCGCAAGAACCCGGACATTGGCGGCAATGATCATGCTTGCCGCGGTCTCGGAGTCCGGCGGGTAGAACGTGTAGACCACATCGACCCGATCTCCGGGCATGATCAGCCCCCCGGCCATGGCCTCCTGGTCGATCAGAACGGAAAAGGCCCGCATCCCCGGCAGCAACCTGCCAGACAGGCTGCGTTCGGACATGTCGCGCAGATCCTGCAACAGGATCGGGTCGCCCGCGGCGATGTCGCGCGCGGCGATCCGGCCGATCAATTCATCAACCGACACGGATGCATCGCCATCGAGGATAAAATCGGGCGACACGGACTCAATGGGCATGCGCGCCCATCCGAGATCGGACGCGGACAGTTGATACCCCGTTTGAATGGCCCGCGATGCGACTACAACACTCGCTCTCGCCCGTTCCACTTCGGGTTCCGCGCGCGCAATTTGCAGGTTCTGGTTTGCAGCAATTCCCTCTGCCACGGCGTCATTGTCCAATGCATGGCGCAATGCGGCGCTGCCGCTGGTCAAAAAGATGATGAGGAGAAAAGCTCGTATCATTTCTTTCTCTTTCGGCATTCGCGCTTGGATCTTGCGACTGTCTTTATCTTCAGAAAAACCCTGATGGTTGAATGCAGCTTGTAGTCTGGGCAGGCATTGTGGCGTCCGCGCTGAAAATGCGCTATGTCGTTCTCTGAAAATATCTCTGCCGCCACGATTGTCGCAATGGCTGCATTTGGAACGGAACCATACCTTAATTATTTCTCGCAACTCTTTCGTATACAAAGGTCCTTCATGCACTTGGCATTCAATTGAGAAATGATCGCAATGCTTCCGCTTCTTCAATAATGCATCATTATAGCTTTCATCATTTCGATATCGGAAACAATAAACCCCGGTTCACGGCCATATCTTCATTGACGCCGATAAAGGAACAGACTGTTCCAATCCACACGCAAAGACTGCCCGCCTGACGCGTTGAGCCCTTCTGCCGTCATCAAGGCTTGCGCTTGACAGCACGCCTTCAAACCGGTCTTCCATAGCCGAAACGGTTTCTCGCCGCGCCTGCCCGTTGTCGCGCGACGCACCAAGGCGACCGTCACTCGCGCCATGACAGGACAGACGACATGATCCAGGACACCCCCGCCCTTCTCGACGCAATCCGCGCGCGCTTTGCCCATGTGGACAGCTGTCCCTTTCAGGGCCCGCGCATCTTTTTCGAGAATGCAGGCGGCGCGCTGACCCTCAACACGGTGGTTCAGACTTCGGCCAAGTTCGCCGCCCTGCCCGACAATCCCGGCCGCATCAACCCCGCCGGTCAAGGTTTGCAGGCGATCATCGACAAGGCCAAGGCCGATCTCGCGGTGTTCATGAACGCGCCGGGGGGACAGTTCTTTGCCGGTGAAAGCGGCACCGAGCTACTGTTCCGCCTGATCCGCACGGCTTGCGTGAATGCGCCGATAGGGGCCAAGGTCATCGGGTCGTCCATAGAACATCCCGCCAGCCGCAGCGCCGCGCGCCGTTGGGCCGGGATTGCCGGGTTGGACTATGTAAACGTGCCCCATGACAACACAACGGGCCGCACCACGCCCGAGGACTATGCCGCCCGGATGACGCCCGATGTCGCCGTTGCCACGATCCTGCACGGCTCCCCGGTCACTGGGATGGCGATGGATGTGGCGGGGATCTCGGCTGCGATCCGCGCCGTATCGCCCGATTGCCTGATCATCGTCGATGGCATTCAGCACGCCGCCCATGGTCAGCTCGACCTGGGGGCCTATGATGTCGATGGCTACGCGATCTCGCCCTACAAGGTGTTTTCCCGCCACGGCTATGGCATCGCCTGGATTTCGGACCGGTTCGGCAAGGTGCCCCATGACATGCTGATCGACGCCCCCGCCACGGGATGGGAATTCGGCACCCGCGATGCGGGCAGCTATGCCACCATGTCGGATGTCATCGACTATTTCGACTGGTTGGGCGGCGAGGTGTCGGACGCCACAGACCGGCGCGACCGGATCGAAGCGGCGGGCCGCGCCATTCACGACTACGAAACCCATCTGACCAACGCAATGATCAACGGCACCGGCAACCTGCCCGGACTGCGGGATATGGACCACATCACGATCCTTGCAGGCGCAGACAACCCGGCGCGCGAGGGGCTGGTGTCGATCGTGGTCGCGGGCCGTGCGTCCGAGGATGTGGTCGAAGCACTCAACCAGCAGGGCATCCGCACCCATACGCGCAAGGCCGATCACTACAGCGGTAATGTGCTGACCCCTCTGGGCCTGACCGACTGCATCCGCGTGTCCCTGTGCCACTACAATACCGAGGGCGAGGTCGCACAGCTTCTGGCCGCGCTGAAGGACATGGCGCCCGAGAGCTGAGGGTTAGCGTTTCAGCAGATTGTCTACCAATCCGCCCAGATGCGCAAAGTCATCAAAGGCGGCTGCATGGGGCAGCCTGTTCACCGGCGTCTTACGATAGCCTTCGGTAAACAGCAGGAAGGACACGCCGAGCCGCTCGGCGGTTTCGGCATCGACCTCGCTGTCGCCCACATAGATCATCGGCCCTTGCCCAAGCGCCTCGAATGCAGCCTCCAACGGGGCGGGGTCGGGTTTCTTGACGATCAGGCTGTCGCCGCCAATGACAGTGTCGAACCAACCATCCAGGTCCAGATGTGCCAGAACCGCAAGCGCGGGCTTGATCGGCTTGTTGGTGCAGATCCCCAACCGGTGCCCTGCCGCCTGCAGACCTGACAGCGCCGCTGCCACGCCGGGATAGGGATGGGTGCGCCCCACGGCCCGGTCATAGCGCGCGACAAAGGCGTCATGCATCCGCCCTTGCGCAGCGTCCGGAAGACCGCGCGCACCGCGCATCCGCGCCACGAAGACCGCCGCGCCGTTGCCAACGAAACGGCGGGTTTCCTCCAGCGTGATCGGCGCGCAGCCCTCCAAGGCCAGCACCTCATTGGCAATGGCGTGAATATCGGGCGCGCTGTCGATAAGCGTGCCGTCGAGATCGAAGACAATGCGGGCCGAAACGGAAGGCGTGGTCATGCCCCCGCATCTCAGACGGCGCGGGCGGGGTCAATGGGCGTCAGCCGTCCTGCACGAAGCGATAGGCCCCGTCCATGCGCTCTGCCCGGCCTATGCCACCGCCGGGCAGGTGGAAGCCCACAACCGTCAGGTCATCGGCCACGATCCGGTCCAGCAGCGTCAGCCGTGTCTCGGCCGCCATGGTCTGGTCCTGATCCGATCCCGACAGCAGCCCCGGTGCCTCGAACCCCACGTGATGGTTGCCGATCGCATCGCCCAGGATCATTGCATTGCCCACGGCAAAGGACATGTGCCCCGGCGTATGTCCGGGTGTCAGCACGGCGGTGACACCGGGCAAGACCTCGTTGCCGTCATCGAAGCTTTCGACCATGTCCCCCAGCATCTCCAACCGCCGCGCTGCACCGATGGCAAAGGCCTGGCGTGCCGCGCCGATGCTGTTCATCGTCTCGGGATCGCGCCAATAGGCCAGTTCGCCTGCACCCATGTAATGGCGGGCATTGTAGAACATCGCCTCGTCGAAATCATCCAGCGCGCCCCAGAGATGATCGGGATGGGCATGGGTGAACACCACATCCGTGACATCCGCGGGATCGACCCCAAGCGCGAAAAGCGCGTCCGGCAGTTCCCCCACCGACGGCTGAAAGGCCAATCCGGACCCTGCATCGAACAGGACCACCCGCCCCTGCCCGCGCAGCAAGGTCACGTTGCAGGGCGGCGTCAGCGGCTCGCCCGGCGCAATCCCGTTACGCGCAAGGATCGGTGCAACCTCATCGGCCGGCATCGGCCCAAGAATGAAATCCGCCGGCAGCATCAGGTTGCCGTCGCTCAGCGTGTCGAGCTGCCAATCCCCGATCTGCATGGACGCATGCAACCAACGCGGCATCGCCATCGCCGCCCCAAGGCCCGCCGCCCCCGCCATCAGCATCCGCCGCGTGATCCCGCTCATTGATCGTTCTCCTGTTCCATCTGGGCCGTAACCCTTTCATCTTGGCAAAAATACCTCAGGGGGTGCGGGGGAGAATCCCCCGCGGATCGACGCGCGCCGCGCGGCGATGCTCCGCTATCCGATCACGCCACGACCCGTGCCAGCGCGCACTGACTCCAAAGATCGTGCAGCGCATCCGCCAGCCGGTCGACCTCCGCATCCGAATGCAGCGGCGAGGGGGTGAAGCGCAGCCGCTCCTCACCCTTGGCCACGGTCGGATAGTTGATCGGCTGCACGTAGATCCCGTAGCGGTCCAGCAGGATATCGGACAGCCATTTGCACTTGACCGGGTCCTTGACCATGACCGGCACGATATGGCTCGGGTTGGGCTGGTGCGGGATGCCCATGGCATCCAGTCGCGCCCTGAGCCGCGCCACCTGCCGTTGCTGCGCCGCCCGCAACCGAACGCCCTCAAATCCCTTCAGCACCTTGATCGATTCCGTCGCCGCCGCGGCAATCGCGGGCGGCAGGGCGGTGGTGAAGATGAAGCCGCTGGCAAAGCTGCGGATGAAATCGACCAGCGGGGCCGACCCGGTGACATAGCCGCCCACCACGCCGAAGGCCTTGCCAAGCGTGCCCTCGATCAGCGTCACCCGGTCCATCAGACCTTCGCGCTCGGCAATGCCGCCCCCGCGAGGGCCGTAGAGGCCAACTGCGTGAACCTCGTCGAGATAGGTCATCGCGCCATGCCGCTCGGCCACATCGAGGATCTCCGCGATCGGCGCGATGTCGCCATCCATGGAATAGACGCTTTCGAAGGCCACGATCTTGGGCGCGTCGGGATCGAGCGCCGACAACCGACGGTCCAGATCTTCTACATCATTGTGCCGCCAGATCTGTTTGGCGCAGCGGGCGTGCCGGATGCCTTCGATCATCGAGGCATGGTTCAGGCTGTCCGACATGATCGTGCAGCCCGGCAGCCGCGAACCGAGCGTCCCCAGGGAAGCCCAGTTCGACACGTAGCCGGAGGTGAACAGAAGCGCCGCCTCCTTGCCATGCAGGTCGGCCAGTTCGCGCTCCAGCATCACATGGGCGTGGGTGGTGCCCGAGATATTGCGCGTCCCCCCTGCCCCTGCGCCGCAGGCGTCAACGGTCTCGTGCATGGCTTTCAACACGCGGGGGTGCTGGCCCATGCCCAGATAGTCATTGCCGCACCACACGGTGACCTCATCGGCCCCCGCGCCGTGGTTCTTCGCAAGTGGAAAATCCCCACAGCGGCGTTCCAGTTCCGCGAAGATGCGGTAATTCCCGTCGTCCTTCAGGGCGTCAAGCTGCGCCCTGAAGATGCTGTCGTAACGGTCAGATGTCATTGACCGGCTGCCTCGCGCGCCAGTTCATCCAGCAGCGCCATCACCGGGGCCATCGACTCCTCTGGCATCACCCGATAGCCGATCATCACCTCGCCTTCCATGCTGGCAATGAAGATGCCATAGGGGCAATTGGCGATGTTCATTGGGTCGGCCTCCATCACCTGGCGCGACACGACGGCCGAGCAGAACAGGTAGATATCCGCCTCGTCGAACAGCACCACGTCGCTGCCGGTGTCTTCGCGGGTGCGTTCCAGCATCTCGCCCACATGGCTCGTGTAGTCGATCACCAGACCCCGGCCCACGATGGCGCTTTCCACGCCAAAGGCCGCATCCTCGAAACTGCCGTCGAAAGGATAGGTCACGGCCTGCTGCGCCAATGCGCCGGTCGCGGTGGCCGCTACCAGGGCGGCGGCTAGTGCAAACTGTTTCATCGTCTGATCCTTTCGTGGTTCATGAAGTGGCCCCGCAGCACCCTGCCGCGAGGCCGAATGGTTCCATCAGCCGAACATGTCGGAGGTGATGGAGTCATACCAGCCAAGCGACTCGCGGTAGGTTTCCGCCCGCACTTCATCGCTTTCGCCAAGCTGGCTGACGAAGGTATCCACCGCCTCGATCCGGTCTTCGCCCGCCTGGTAGGTCGCCCCCACCTTGATGCCGTCATCGGTGGTGATCAGCGACCAGCAGGTGTTCGAGAAACGCGCCGGGAACAGGCGGCTGTCGGTCAGCGCGTGGCGCACCGCCATGGCGGCCACCTTGGCCTGGCTGTTGGCGGCAAAGCCCGATTTGGGCATCGCGCCCTGACGGGCGGAGTCGCCCAGAACATGGATGTTTTCATCCATCACCGACTGCATGGTGGCGGGCATCACCGTGGCCCAATCGCTTTCGGTCAGGGCTGCGTCCTGAAGGATGCTGCCTGCCTGCATCGCCGGGATGACGTTGCAGACATCGACCGCCTCGACCTGCCCGTCGACGACCACTTCCATGCTGTCGGGGCGCACCTCTACATTGCCGCCACCGAAATCGGGGCCGATCCGTTCGATCATCCCCGGATAGTGGCGGGCCCACCCGTCTTCGAACAGCGCCTGTTTCGAGAAGCTTTCCTTCGGGTCGAGGATCAGGATCCGCGCCGTCGGGTTGTTTTGGCTGAGGTAATGCGCAACCATCGAGACCCGCTCATAGGGCCCCGGCGGGCAACGATAGGGGTTGGGCGGCGCGACCATGGCGAAGGTGCCGCCTTCACGCATGTTTTCCAGCTGCGCGCGCAGCAGTTCGGTCTGCGATCCGGCCTTGTAGGCGTGGGGCATCGCGTTCTGCGCGGCGGTGGACCAGCCGGGCACCGCACCCTCCTTGAAGTCGATGCCGGGGCTGACGATCAGCCGGTCATAAGGAACCGAGCCACCGCCCGCCAGCGCCACGGTCCGCGCATCGCGGTCGATGCCGGTGGCCCAGTCATGGACGACATTGATGCCGTAATCGGCTGCCAGCGTGCCATAGGAGTGGCCGAGCGATTCAATGGTGCGGAAGCCACCCAGATAGAGGTTCGAGAAGAAGCAGGTGTAGTAGTGGCGTGTTGGCTCGATCAGGGTGACATCGATCATGCCGTCGCTGTCATTTGCGATGTAGCGCGCGGCGGTCGCCCCGCCTGCCCCGCCACCGATCACGACCGCACGCGGTCGCGCCTGGCCAAGTACGACCGGGGCCGCGAGTGTTCCGGCCAATGCGGCCGTGGTTCCGAGGAATGTACGTCTGTTGATCATGGTACCGGAGCCTCCCTACTCCACTTTTGTCTGCCCGCTCCTCCAAGCGGGCATTGGCCCTACTCCTCCAATTCGGCGAAATAGGCCGCCAACGAGGCGATTTCCTCGTCGGTCAATCTGGCGGTCACCGTGGTCATCACCTGATGTTCCCGGTGGCCGTCGCGATAATCGTGCAAGGCGAGGATGAAGGCTTCGGGCTCCAGCCCGGTGATCACCGGAATGCCTTCGTCGCTGCCACTGGCACTGTGACAGGCCACGCATTCGGACGACAGGTATTCGCCGTATTCCACGTCGCCTTCGATCGTAAAGATTTCGGGCGACAGGCGCCCCAGTTCCGAAGAATGCACCACGGGCGCGTCGCCGGTCAGGTAGGCGATCACATCCATTCGGTCCTGAAGGTCCGGCAGGCCCCGAAAGCTCATGCGGGATCCGGGGATGTATCCACGCGGGTCCTGCAGGAACCCGTCCAGCGTTTCCACGGTCCAGATCAGGCCACCTTCGCCTGCCTCGCGGATCGCCGGGGAATAGCGGACGCCGTCCAGCGTACCAGCGGTCCGGCCAAGCACCCCGTAGAGATTGGGGCCGGTGCGGGACGGGCCGTCCGGCTCTGCCACATGGCAGGAATTGCATTGTCGAAAGAGGACGGCACCGCGTTCGGCGTCACCCTCTTGCGCCAGGGCCACAGGGGCCCCGGCGAGGGCTGCGAGGATCGGAAGGAGGACCCTGCGCAACATCTGCTTATTCCACCGACCGGAGGTATTCGATGATGGCGTTACGATCCGCCTCATCCGCCACCCCGCGGAAGGCCATCCGCGTGCCGCGCATATAGGCGCGCGGGTTTTCGAGGAAGGCATGGAGTTCCTCCGGCGTCCAGACCAGCCCCTCTTCGGCAGCCGCCTGCATCGGGTTGGAATACCGGAAACCTTCGACAAGCCCGGCCGGTGCGCCAACGATCCCGGTCAGGATCGGACCGGTGCGGTTTTGCGCCCCGTCGCCCACCTGGTGACAGCTGGAACACTGCCGGAACAGGCCCTCGCCCGCCTCTGCCAGTTCCATGTCGATGGCATTCGGATCTTCTGCCGCTTCCTCGGTCGCGGCTTCTTCCACGGCCTCTGCGCCACCGCCTTCGCGGGCCTCACGGGCAGCCGCGTCATCGGGCGTCACGTCGAGGATGTTGGCACGCATTGTAATTTCCACGCTTTCCGCGCAGTCGGTCATGCAGACCTCTCGCGGGCCCCAAAGCGGGCTTTCCTCACGGTCATCCATGTAGAACCCGTCGGCATTCGGCATCACGATATCGCCGAAATTCTCGTTCGACAGGACGAAGTCATCCTCGAGCACGATGTCGTTCATGTAGAGCAGGAAGGCCGTGATCGCGTAGACCTCGTCATCACTCAGCGACTGCGCGTCGCCGAAGGGCATGGCGCGATGCACGTAGTCCCACACGGTCGACAGATACGGCCAGTAGGAGCCGATCGTTTTCAGCGGGTCGTCCGACGCAAGCGAGCCATGCCCGCCTGCCAGCGGCGGCCAGCGGCCCGCACCTTCGGCGAAATCGCCATGGCAGGACGCGCAAAGCTCCAGGAACACGTCTTCACCGTCCAGAACCGACCCGGAGCCAACCGGCAGGCCAAGCCCGTCGGGGCGAATGTCGATATCCCAGGCGGCGACCTCTTCGGGCAATGCCTCGCGGCCCAGGCCATAGGTCTGTGCGCTTGCGGCCGTCCCGAGGGCCGTCAGCGTGGCGGCGGTCAGGAGAAGCTTAAGCGATTTCGACATTTTCAACGCTCCCGTCGGCTGCCACGGCGTAGGTCTGGATGCCGTTATTGTGGTAGATGGAGTTCTCGCCCCGCACTTCGCGCAGTTCGTCCTTGGTGGGCTGCACATAGCCGGTGCTGTCATGGGCACGGCTCTGGATGATCATCGGCGAGCCGTCCCATTCGAAATCATAGTAGAAGCGATGCAGCGACTTGTCCCAGCTGGGGCCGTCCATGCGGGCCTCGTGCCAGTTGATGCCGCCATCCAGCGTCACATCCACGCGCGGGATGGTGCCGCGACCGGACCAGGCCAGACCGGTCAGCACCATCTGGCCGGGGCCATGGCTGATCGGCTTTTGCGGGCTGGGGCTGGTGATGACGGACTTGGCGTCCATTTCCCAGGTGAAGCGCCGCGCGCGGCCATCGGCAAAGAGATCGGTGTATTTCGAGGTCTCTTCCCGGTGGTGCCAGGGCTGATCGCCGACCTCCAGCCGCCGCAGCCATTTGACCCACATATTGCCTTCCCAACCGGGCACCACGAGGCGCACCGGATAGCCCTGTTCGGGGCGCAGCGCCTCGCCGTTCATCTTGAACGCGACCATGCAGTCGTCGAGCGCCTTTTCCATCGGGATCGAACGGGTCATGGCCGAGGCATCGGCGCCTTCGGCCAGCAACCATTCGCCCTCGGGCTGCACACCGGCCTCTTCCAGCAGGGTGCGCAGGCGAACGCCGGTATACATGACATTGTGGATCATGCCGTGAGTGTACTGGCAGCCATTGAGCTGCGCGCCGCGCCATTCCATGCCGGAATTTGCCGCGCATTCGAGGAAATAGGCGCGGTTTTCACGGGGGAAGCGCATGAGGTCTTCCAGCGTGAAGACCAGTTCGCGGTCCACAAGGCCGTTGATCATCAGCCGGTACTGGGCCGGGTCAATCTCGGCGATACCGCCATGATGGCGTTCAAAGCACAGCCCGTTCGGGGTGATGATCCCGTCCAGCTCGTGAATGGGCGTGAAATTGACCGAGGAGATCGGATCTGCGGTCAGCCATTCCACGTTGCGGCGCACCACATGCGCCTCATGCTCCGACGGATGGCCATAGGGCCGCGCATCGACGCCTTCGCCAAGGTAGCGCGCCCATGGCTGTACCTCGGTGATGGCCGGATCGGGCGCATCTGCCCGCGCTACGGTTCCCGTGATGGCGGCCGCCCCGGCCACGGCGGTTCCTGCAAGGAACCCCCGGCGGGTGGTGCCGTTCTTGTGGGGGCTGTCGGTCATGTCCGTCCTCCGCTCAGCTTCGTCTGTCATTGATGTCTTGCTCATTTCGTTGCTCAGCCTCCGGTCACGATCACGGACTGGTTGGGCGGTATGTCCACGGTGCCCATCCGGCGGATATAGGCCTCGGCCACCTCCCAGATCGGCGGGCCTTCGGTGCCTTCGTTGACGCTGGCCCACCCGGCGACCGTGTAGGTCGTGGCGGGGTCAATCAGCTCACCGGTGCGTAGCAGGGTCATGTCGCTGATGCGGCTGCCCTGAGGCTGGCTGATGTCGATGCGGTAGCCCATGCCACCCACGCGCACCATGTCGCCGCCCTGCTGATAATAGGGATCGGTGTTGAACAGGTTGTCGGCCACGTCCTCCATGATCACATGCAGGAATTCGCCCGTCATTTCCGTGCGGTAGCAGTTCGGGTAGCTCATCGCCGTGGCGCTGAAGAGGTCTTCCTTGGTGATGTCCTGCCCCGCGGGCACGCTGGTGCCCCACCGGAAGCCGGGCGACAGCGCGATATCGGCGTCGCGTTCTTCCAGCATGGCCTGGCACAGCAGATCGTCCCAGGTGCCGTTGAAATTGCCGCGCCGGTAGAGCGTATTGGCGGTCTGGCCCAGAACCTCGCCCAGTTCCGCCTCGTAGGGCGCGCGTTCTGCGTCGATCAGCGCGGCCATGTCGGCATCGGGGGTGATCACGTCCGAGAAGATCGGGATCAGGCGATAGCCATAGCCCTGAACCCCGCCGTCACGCACATCAAGGTCAAGGCGGCTGACGAATTTGCCGTGGCTGCCGGTGGCGATGACAAGCGTATTGCCGACGATCACCGGTTCGGGCAGCGCGTCATGGGTGTGGCCGGTCAGGATCACGTCGATGCCGGGCACCCGGCTGGCCAGTTTGCGGTCCACGTCAAAGCCGTTATGCGACAGCAGCACCACGACCTCGGCCCCTGCCCCGCGCACTTCCTCGACCATCTCGGCCACGCGCGCTTCGCGGATACCGAAGGACAGGTCGGGGAACATCCAGCCGGGGTTTGCGATCGGCATGTAGGGGAAGGCCTGCCCGATCACGGCGATATTGACGCCGTTCTGTTCGAACATGCGGTAAGGCTCATAGGCCGGTTCGTCCCACATGGAATCGAAGATGTTGGCGCCGAGGAACGGGAAGGTCAGCTCGTTCTCGACGATCTCGGTCACCCGGTCGATGCCCAGGGTAAATTCCCAATGCGAGGTCATGGCATCGACGCCAAGCGCGTTCATCGCGCGGACCATATCGCCACCGTTGGTGCGCAGCGCGGTCAGGCTGCCCTGCCATGTGTCGCCGCCGTCCAGCAGCAGCGCGCCGGGGCGTTCAGACCGGATATGATTGATCACCGTCGCGGCGCGGTCGAGCCCGCCAAGACGCCCATATTGCGCGGCCAGCGCCTCGAAATCGCCATAGGTCAGCGCATAGGCCTCGGGGCTGCCGGGCTGGATATTGTAGAGGTCGAGGAAATCCGCGCCGGTCACGTGTGGCGGCAGGCCATTCACCTCGCCCACTCCCAGATTGATCTGGGGTTCGCGGAAATAGATCGGTTTCAACTGCGCATGGATGTCGGTGATATGGATCAGCGTGACATTGCCCACGGCCTCCATGTTCAGCAGGTCATCCTGGGTCATCAGGCGCTGTTGGGCAGCCAGGCGGCCCCACCGTCCGGTGCCAGAGGCCCCCAGAATGGCAGAAGCTGCAACCGAAGCCTGGAGAAATTCGCGGCGGGAAATCATGCGTCAGTTCCGTTTTGCAAGCATGTGTCTATTGTTCCCCCCGACCAAAGGTCGGAGGGTCTTGTCGTGTTTTCAGGCCCTTAGCGGGTCTTCTTGATGTCAGTTGCGGACCGAGGGAGCCTCGACCGACAAACCGTTACCACGCGAAGAGACGTAGAGTTCCAACGCGGTCAGCTCATCCGAGCCACGCCCGAAGGTTTCCGCGCGCGTATCGGTGATGCAGCCCCGCAAACGGCGGTGAATGGACCCGACACCGGCCCATTTCAGGCGGTAGACGGGGAAGCCGTTCAACTGACCCTGAGACAGGTGGTCGGCCCGGAGCATGTTGCCATAGTTGTCTTCGTGGCAATTGGCGCAGGACAGGTTCAGCTGGCCAAAGCGGGTGTAGTAGAGATCCCGGCCCTGTTCCCAGTATTCCTGTGCTTCGCCGTCGATCTGCACATTCATCGGCAGGCCGCGCGACTGATACGAGATCATGGTCGTCATCGCCAGCATCGGGCCGCTTTCCCAGCCCCAGGCTTCCGCCTCCATGCGCTCTGTCCGGCAGTTGTTGACGTAGTCTTCCATCGCCCACAACTCGCCGTCCTCGTTCACATGCGGCATCTGGGTGCGAACCCCGGCCATGCTTTCTGCGTCGCCGTGGCAGGACGCGCAGGATTCCCCTGCCTCGCCATCCACCTGCGTCCACAGATCCAGCCCCTCATCCACATAGAGCATGCCCGGATTGTCAAAGTCATCCATCTGGACGGCCTGAGTCTCGTCCGAACGGAATACCCAACCCGAGATGATCTCGGGAACATATTCCATGTGCTCCGGCGCTTCGGTACGGGTGACGAACACCTGTCCGTCGATCACCAGCTCGGCGCTTTCGTCACCGAGAGCCGGGGCCACCATAACGGTCCCGGCCAGCAGTACGGCCATCGTGGCTCTGCGTGCGTTTCCTGGCATCTTGGTCCTCCCTGTTATTCTCGTTTCCTGGATGCCAGCGATCAGAAGCTCTGGTCGTTGGTGGATGTGTAGACATCCCCGTCATCGTCATACCAGGTGAAGGTAAACGTGCCGGGTTCGGGCACGGTGGCATCGAACTCGAAATAGGGGTTGGTCGAGATAGCCGGTTCCAGCGTGACGTCGATCACCATTTCACCGTTATATTCGGCGGTGAAGCGGTTGATGATCTGGCGTGGGATCAGGTTGCCATCGCCATCTCGGCGAAGGCCCGATTCCATCGGGTGGCTGATCAGGGTTTTGACTTCGACAACGGCACCGGCCTCGGTGGCACTGTCGACTCGAACGCGGGGGCGAACACCTTCCATGGGTCTTACTCCTCCTTCTTTCGCTCAGCCGCCGCAGCCGCCGATGGTGACTTTGACTTCTTGCGCGGCCATCTGGTAGCTGCCGTCGGCCATCTCGGCCACGACCACCACATCCTGGGTTTCCGCAAGACGGATACGCGTCGAGGCCCGCGACACTGCGGCCAGCGGGCCGAAGGCGAAGGTCACGACACCCGGATTCGGGTTGCCGGCGGCAAAGATGGTGATGCGCGCTGCGCCTTCGGCTTCCACTTCAACCGGCACGGTATTGCCGTTTTCCGCGATTTCCGGCGCGGTGATGATGATCCCGCCTTCGGATGCCTCCGCGCCGCCGGTGAAGGCCGCCATCGCGTCTTCCAAAGACTGGGCCGAGGCCGAGCGCGGCAGGATTCCCGCCACGGCTGCGGCGCTGAGCGCCGTGATCAGCGCTTGTCTGCGCGTCAGGTTCATTTTCGTCTCCTCCTGAGTGTCTCGTATTAAGCCGACTGTCAGTCCTGAAGCGTCATCAGGTAGGCGACCACGTCTTCCACCTGCTGCGCCGTCAGGATCGACTGACCGGTCAGATCTTCGCGTACATTGATGAAGCCTTCGCTCACGTAGAAGGCTGGCATGATCGTGTCAGGGAACACGTTTTTCGAGTTCACGATGATCCCGCGCAGGTCCGCCTCGGACCAGCGGTCTCCGACACCGTCCAGCATCGGCCCTACCTCGCCATGGAACGGCTGATCCGCCATATCGCTGTTCTCGTGACAGGCCAGGCAATTGCCAAGGCGGCGATTGATGAAGACCTCGCGTCCGGCCGCAGCATCGCCCGGCACACCGGTCAACGAAGCCTCGACCTCTCCGTATTCGCCGAACACGACGTCAGCATGCGCAACCTCGTCCGCGAACGCCGGAGCGGCGACCATAAGCACGCCAGCTGCAAGAGCTGTAAGTTTCACGTCCATTCCTCCCGTTTGTATTCTTCCGTCCACAATAGGGCGTGGGGACGATTCCTTGCAACATTAAATTCGCATTTATGAATTTGTAGCGCAGGAATCTTGCCCGTCACCATCACTCGATGATCCCCATTTCTGTAAGTCTTCTCGCATGATAGCGCTGGAATCCCTCGTCGCCATCATAGCCGTGTTCCTGCACCCAATGGAGCAGATTGAACGTGGTCCACCCGCCAAAAGCCCCCGGCATCGTCGCCACGCTGGCCTGCACGGCGGTCTGATCCTCGGGCACCTCTTCGGGCATGAACATCAGCGTCGGCGTGAACAGAATCCCCCACCGGCGGGCGATGTCCCGCTCGCTCATCGCCTCTCCGTCGAAGTCGGTGACTTCAAGGCTGCCATGCAGGTTCAGCCGGACCACGAAGAAATCCTCGTCCAGCATGGCGGCGATATCCTCGCGCGAGAACACGTTTTCATGCATCTCGTTGCAGTAGATGCATCCGCGCTGCTCGAAGAGGATCAGCAGCCGCTGGCCGTTGGCATTGGCGTCACCCAGATCCTCGCGCAGGTCGAGGAAGGTTTCCTCGATCCAGGTTTCCACATGAAGGCCGTTATCGTCCAGTTCGGCGAATGCCGGAAATGCCGTGGCCACGCCGAGAACAAGCCCGGCAAGCCCCGAAAGTAGATGATTCATGGTGCGTTCCTCCCGATCATGGTCATCCGATGCCCGTCCAGTCCGGGCCATAGTCGATCATCCATTGCGCCACGACATTGATCGAATCCGTTGCGATCAGCACGGCAAAGACGATCAGCAAGACGCCCATTCCCTTTTCCACCTTGCCCATGTGCCGGCGAAACCGCCCCATCCAGCGCATGAACGGCCCGACAAACGCGGCGGCAACGATGAATGGCAGTGTCATGCCAAGCCCGTAGACCATCAGCAGCAGCGCGCCCTTCGTGGCGGTGCCCGCATCCGCCGCCGTGAACAGGATCGCGGCCAGAACCGGACCCACGCAGGGTGTCCAGCCGAAGGCGAAGGCCAGCCCGATCACATAGGCCCCGACGATGCCCTTGCCGCGGTCGATCTGGTTGTCGGCGCGCAGCTGGCGGTAGAGGATCGGGATCTTGACCACGCCAAGGAAATGCAGCCCCATGGCCAGGATGATCGCCGCCGCGATCCAGCGCAGTACCGGCATCGCATCGCGCACCGCCTGCCCGAAACTGGACGCGGCCATGCCGAGCGCCATGAAGATGGTCAGGATGCCGAGGCTGAAGGCAATCGCGGGCAGGATCGCCTGCCTGCTCGCACCTCGGTTTTCGCGGGCTGCGGCCAGGTCATCGGCGCTCATCCCCGCAAGATAGGACAGGTAGAAGGGCACAATGGGCAAGATACAGGGCGACAGGAAAGACAGAAGTCCCGCAAGCGCCGCGCCGCCAAAGCTGATGTCGAACATGCGCCTGCCCTCCCCTGCACTTGCCATATTCACACATTCAAAATACATTATATGTGAAAGGCGTCAATCATGGGTATGCCGATGAATGCCAAACTTCTTGTCGCGGCCTGTGTCGCAGCGCTTGGCCTTGCCAGCACTGTGGCGGCGGATACCGCCCTCGTGATGGTCGAACAGGATGGCTGCGTCTACTGCCGCCGCTGGCACTCGGATGTGGGCGAGATCTATCCCCTGACGGAATTCGCCGAAACCGCCCCGCTGCGCATCGTGGATTTGCATGACCTGCCCGACGACCTGACCTTCACCAGCCGCGTTGTCTTTACCCCGACCTTCGTTCTGGTCGAAGACGGGCAGGAAATCGCCCGCGCAGAAGGCTATGTCGGGGATGAACTGTTCTGGATGCATATGGACCTGCTGTCGCGTCAGCTGTCCGAGCATCGCAGCGCGGTCTCGTCCCCGTGAGGAGCACCGCCCCCTTTTGCCCCCCGCCGGGCCGGGGTTCCGCTTGGAGGTCAGAGACACGCGGCTTTGGCAGCAGGACGAGATTTGCCAAACGGGCTGAAACCACAGGGGAAACCTTCGTAAACGCTGGACTATTCCACCCTGATCGGTCCATATGCCCCACAATTGCGCCAAAAGGCGCAGTCGACCCGACAATTTTACAAGGGGCGTGGAAAAATGGGTCTACCGGCGCGGCTAGCGGACCTTGAGGGCGACGAGATGGAGCGGCTTGCCAACAACGCAACCGAAGCTGCCCAGTTGCTCAAGGCTGTCAGTCATGAAGGCCGCCTGATGATCCTGTGCCACCTTGCCACCGGTGAAAAATCCGTGACCGAGCTGGAACAGCTGCTGGCCGCGCGTCAGGCGGCGGTGTCGCAGCAACTGGCCCGTCTGCGGCTGGAAGGTCTGGTCGCCACCCGGCGCGACGGGAAAGTGATCTGGTATCGTCTCTGCGATGAGCGCGCGATCAGAATTCTTGAACTCGTCTACGATATGTTCTGTAATCCCGAGATGCCCGAGGCCTGACCGACGGTGGCCCGGTGCGTTTGGGAGGACGCCTGATGCCAGAGATTTCCGACGCCGGACTTGCGGCCCTGATCGGGCTCGCGACGGGTATGATCCTTGGCCTCGCCTCCCGGATCGGCCGGTTCTGTTCGCTCGCCGCGATCGAGGATGCCAGCTATGGCGGCAACGACAACCGCTTGCGCATGTGGGGCATTGCGCTCGGTGTAGCGATCCTGGGCACCCACCTGCTGATGTCGGCGGGCCTGCTGAACCCTGCGGATATCTTCTATCTGGCCCGCTGGTCCATTGTCGGGGCTGTCGCGGGTGGTCTGCTTTTCGGGGTTGGCATGGCATTGGCCGGCAATTGCGGCTTCGGCGCGCTGGCCCGGATCGGTGGCGGCGATTTTCGCTCTGGCGTGGTGGTGGTCACAATGGGCATCACCGCCTATGCCACCATTTCCGGCCCGCTTTCGGGGCTGCGTCTGGCCCTGGTTCCGGGCCAGTCCAGCGAAAGCCCTTCCGGCATCGCCCAGATGGTCGAAGGCGCCACCGGCCTGCCACCCCTGGCGACCGCCACCCTCATTGCCGCCCTCCTGGCGGGGCTGGCCATGCGCGGCGCCGACTGGTCAGAGTTTCGCCCCCACGCGATCTGGGCGGCCATCGTCGGGGTGACCATCGCCGCCACATGGGGCGCCCTGCAATGGCTGCATTTCGAAAGCTTCGAGTCGATCAGCGTCGCAAACCACACATTCGCCGCCCCGATCGGAGAAACCATCCTTTTCGCCATGACCTCCAGCGGCACGGCCGTGACATTCGGCATGGGCTCGGTTCTGGGCGTGGTCGCAGGGGCCTTTCTGGGCAATACCCGCCTGGGTCACTTCCGGTGGGAAGCCTGCGACGATGCCCGCGAGCTGGGGCGGCAACTGGTCGGGGCCTCGATGATGGGCGTGGGCGCGGTGCTGGCCAGCGGCTGTTCCATCGGTCAGGGGTTGTCGGCCTTTTCCGTGCTCGGCCTCTCTGCCCCTGTGACGCTGCTCAGCATCTATGCAGGTGCCCGGATCGGTCTGCATTTCCTGATCTATGGGCAGGGTTTCCGCAACGCGGACTAAGCGTTTCCGCAGAAGTCTTTGTGATCGGGCCATAATCCCCTAGACTTCGCGCAAGGCGGGGGCCGCAGGGAACAAGGCAGGCGCATATGGCGATAGATTGGAACAAGGAACGCCAGAATGGCTTCGTCCTGCTGGCCCTGCTGGCCTGGCTGATCGGGGCCAGCCCGCATCTGATGGGGTGGGCTCTGTCGGGCACGCCCCCCGACGCGCTGGTCTGGAACCTGACCCACTATCATGTCAGCTATCAGGAGTTCGGCTTTCTGCGCCGCGGGCTGATCGGGTCCGTCATGGCCCCCCTCTTCGCGGTACTGCCGGACGGGGGCCTGGCCGAATACGGCGTGATGCTCGGGCTCGATCTTCTGTTGTGCATGGCTCTGGCCGTGGCCGCCTCCCGCCTGTTCCTGCCGCTTGCGGATGCCGCCCCCGGACAGCGATTCCTTGCCGCCGCCGTACTGATCGCGCCCGTCGGCATGATGCAGATGGGCTATGACGTGGCACGGCTCGATCATGTGAACTTCGTGCTGGCCGGGCTGGCAGTCGCGTCAGTCCTGAAGGGGCGCGCTTGGCGCGCCGCGCTCCTTATGACCACCGCCATGCTGGTGCATGAGGCGGTGCTGTTCTACGGCGTCCCCGTTGTGGTCGCCCTGGCCCTGCGCCGGTCGCTGACCGATGCCGTGACCATCGCCCTGCCAGTCCTTGCCGCCACGATCGCGCTGATGCTCTGGGGCGGGTCCGAGATCGACCTGGCCACCGCCCTGCCGCCCGAGGCCAATCTCGCCGCCTCGGTCTGGACCCGGGAGATCATGGAACCGGCCCGCGGCTTCCCGCCCTCACATTACCTGATCGCGGCCTATGCGGCGCTTGTGCCGCTGCTGCTGCTCCATCGTCACTACCGGCTGAACACCGCGGCGCCCGACCTGCTCCTCTTCGCCCCCGCCGCCACGCTGGCGCTGTTTGCCCTTGGCGTCGACTATGGCCGCTGGTCGCACTGCCTGTTCTTCTCTGTCCTGCTGGTTCTGGCAGCGGCCCCGATGCTCGACCGCAGGCGCGGCGCAGACCTCTCGCCCCTGCCCGTCAAGATCGCCATCGCGCCCTGGCTCTTCCCCCTCGGCCCGATCGGCATCGCGCTGCTCTACCCGTTCATCCCCTGGATTGTCTGACCCCTTCATCTTGGGTGAAATACCTCGGGGGGTCGCAGGGGGGCAGCGCCCCCCCGACGGCGCGGCGAGGGCTCCCTGAAAGGGGGCTCGAGACGGGCCGTTCCCCGCCCGACGCCTGCCACGGATCACTCGGCCAGAATGACACTCACCCGGCGGTTCTGGCGGCCCTTCTTCTCGATCTTGCCAAGCGTCACCTTGCCGATCTCGCCGGTGCGCCGCACATGGGTGCCGCCGCAGGGCTGCAGGTCGATCTGGCTCGCCCCCTCTTCGCCGATCCTGACCAGCCGCACCCGGCCCGCGCCCATGGGCGGCATCACCGACATGGTCTTGACCAGACCGGGATTGGCTTCAAGCTCCGCGTCGGTGATCCATGTCTCGCTGACCGGCAGATCGCGGTCGATCAGGGCGTTCAGCTTGCCTTGCAGCACCATCTTGTCATCGGGCGCGTCGGGCATGTCGAAATCGAGCCGCCCCTTCTCGGCGGAAATCGCGCCACCGGTCACCGGCAGCGGGATCACCACGGACAGAAGATGCAGCGCGGTGTGCACGCGCATATGGGCAAAGCGCCGATCCCAGTCGAGCCGCTGTTCAACCGTCGCGCCCACGGGAGGCAGCTCTCCGGCCTCGGCGGGGACCATCACGATCTCGCCCCCCTCGCCCTTCACGGTCGTGGCAATCCGCAGCCGTCCGCCCGCCCAATCGAGCGTGCCGCTATCCCCCGGCTGGCCACCGCCCTGCGCATAGAAGAGCGCGCCATCCAGAACCACGCCGCCCTCGTCGGTGATCCGCACCACCGTGCCGGGGGCGGATTTG
This sequence comes from Nioella sp. MMSF_3534, assembly GCF_030732985.1. Taxonomy (GTDB): domain Bacteria; phylum Pseudomonadota; class Alphaproteobacteria; order Rhodobacterales; family Rhodobacteraceae; genus Nioella. Next base: position 12,015 of record NZ_JASHJX010000034.1, on the reverse strand, counting down.
CGATAGGCGTCTTCCATGAATAGCTGTTTGGTCATCAGGTCTGCTCCTCTTGCGGGGGCGCATCGGTGTCATCCCCGTCTTCTTCAGTCTCCGCCCCGGTCAGGGCGGCCGTGGTCTTCAGCGCGTCGGGATTTCGGATCCAGATATCGCGCTGCGCAAAGGGAATTTCGATCCCGGCCTCGGCAAAGCGCTTGGCAATCTCGTGATTCATGTCGCTCTTGACGCTCAGCATCCAGTTCACATCGCGCAGGATCGCCCGGATCTCGAAGTTGAGGCTATCGGCCCCAAAGCCCTGGAAGATCACATTGGGCGGCGGCGTCAGCAGCACCATGGGATGCGCCTCGGCCACCTCTTTCAGAATGGTTTCAACCTGCCGCGTATCGGTCCCGTAGGCCACGCCCACGGGCACGATGACCCGGCCCGTGGCGTTGTGATGGGTCATGTTCGTGACCACACCGGAAATCAGGTCGGCATTGGGCACGATCACATCGGACCGGTCGAAGGTCTCGATCCGGGTCGAACGCACCGAGATTTCGCGCACATAGCCCGCGGTCGTCCCGATCTGGATCCAGTCGCCTTCCTTGATGGGGCGTTCCACCAGCAGGATGATGCCCGAGACGAAATTCGACACGATGGCCTGAAGGCCGAAACCGATGCCGACGGACAGGGCACCGGCGACAATGGCGATAGAACTGAGGTCGATCCCTGCCACGGTGATGGCCACCAGCGCGGCGAGAAAGATCCCCACATAGCCGGTTCCCGTGACAACCGCGTTGCGCCCGCCCGCGTCCAGTTTGGTCTTGGGCAGGACCGAATTGCGCAGGGTGCTCTGGATCAGGCGGGTTGCGGTGTAGCCGACGACGAACACGATTGCGAAGCTGAGGAAACTGCGTGGGCTGATATGCACGCCGCCAAGGTCGAAGCCGAGGATCAGCTGTTCCCACAGATCCGCAAGCTGCGCCTGCCGCATGCCCCAGATCAACGCGAACACCGGCACCGAGGCCAGGGTCAGCAGAAAGCCGATCAGGGTCGGAGTCAGCGCCTCGTCCAGCCCTTCCTGCCGTCCGGTGAAGGCGCCGTAGACATTGGCCACCAGCCTTTGCAGCACCCCAAGAAGTGCCAGCAGCGACAGGGACAGAACGGCGGGAAACAGAAAGCTCGATCCGGCGGTGAAGTAGCCCACCCCGGCCAGCACCGGCCCGGCAAAACCCAACAGCAGCACGGCGCGGCCGATCAGCCCGAAGACGCGGGTGCGCAGGCTGGCCGGGTCTTCCAGGTCTGACTGGGCCTTGGCATGCAACACCAGAAACCGCCCGAGACGGGCCAGAAAGAGGCCGGTCAGGATCACCAGCGGGAAGAAGATGACAAGCCGTTCCGCAGGCTGGAAACCTTCGCTTTCGGCGATGGCATCGACCAGTTGCGACACCCCCATCAACAGGCCGAGCCAGCCCGCCGCGCGCCGCCCTCGGGCCAGCTTGACCTCGGGCAGATTCAGTGGCCGCGCGGCCGTCTCGCGGGCCGGGAACACCTGCCGCCCGATCCAGATGGCGGCCGCGACGGTAATGGCAATCTGCGGAATCGCCGCCAGGATGACCGAGCCGCGCAAACCCACGAAGCTGCTTTCCTCCACCGCCTGCGCCAGGGCAATCACCCCGAGCGCCGGCAGCCCGTGCTGCGCGATCGACAGGAAAAACACCGACAGCCGTGCCGTGGGCGAGCTTTCTTCCTGTTCCACAGGGCCGCGCATCATCCGTCCGACCCACCGCCACCCGCGCAGGATCAGCACCATGCCAACCAGCAGATAGAGCAAAACCAGCGGCAGGTTCTCGCTGAATTCCTCCTGGTAGATCGGCGAACTCCACAGCCGCAGGTTCTCGTTGGCCAGCGAATTGAGATAGGAAAAAACAGCCGTGATCGCGCCGGGCCAATTGGCCGGGTTTATCGGTGACGGCTGCAACGTCAGCAACGCCCCGGCCTGTCGGCTGGCGAGCAGGCGGTCGATCTCGCCGATCAGCCCCTGCGCACGGCGCAGCTCTGCCTCTGCCCGGCGTCCGGGGGCCTCGGCCTCGGCCAGCCGGGCGCCAAGATCGGTCCGCTGGCTGGAAATCGCATCCGGCTCGGGGCTGCCATCCTCTGGCACCGGGCCAAGCGCCACGATCTGGGCGCGCAGCGTCTCGATGCGCGCGGCATTGGTTCCGGTCGCGGCCCTGAATTGCTCGCGATACTCGGCGATCTGCGCCCGCAGTGTCTCAAACGCCGGATCGGAGGCGCGTTCGGCGTCGATCACCCCTTCGGCACGGTCGGCCAATTGCGTCCACTGGTCATAGTCCGGGCCGAGCGACGTATCCTGCGCCCAGACCGGTGCGCTCAGCGCGGTCAGAACGACCAGACAGAGGACAAGGAAGCGGCGCATCATCACCCGTTACTCGAAAACGGATGGCAGATCGCGCGGGGCGGCATCCATCCATGCAGGAACCGGCAGGCCCTTTTCGCGCAGGAAGTCAGGGTTGAACATCTTGGACTGGTAGCGTGTGCCGTAGTCGCAAAGGATCGTCACGATGGTATGGCCCGGCCCCATTTCGCGCGCCATGCGCACCGCACCGGCCATGTTGATGGCCGACGACCCGCCAACGCAGAGCCCCTCTTCCGACAGCAGGTCAAAGGCCATGGGCAGCGCTTCCGCGTCGGAAATCTTGTAGCTCATGTCGGGGCGGAATCCCTTGAGGTTCGCGGTCTCGCGCCCCTGCCCGATGCCTTCGGTGATAGAGCCGCCCTCGGATTTGAATTCGCCCGTCGTATAGAAATTGTGGACGCCAGACCCATCCGGGTCCGCAAGGCCGATCTTCACGCCCTTGGGCTGCAAAGCCATGCCGACCCCCGCGATGGTTCCACCCGAGCCCACGGCACAGATGAAGCCATCGACCTTGCCGCCGGTCTGATCCCAGATTTCCGGCCCGGTGGTCTCAACATGGGCCTGACGGTTGGCGACATTATCGAACTGGTTGGCCCAGATCGCGCCATTGGGCTCGCTTTCGGCCAGCGCCTTGGCCAGCCGTTCGGAATAGCGCACGTAGTTGTTGGGGTTCTTGTAGGGGGCTGCCGGCACCTGCACCAGCTCCGCGCCTGCCAGCCGGATCATGTCCTTCTTTTCCTGGCTTTGCGTCTCGGGGATGACGATGACCGTCTTGAACCCCATAGAGGCGCCCACCAGCGACAGGCCGATCCCGGTATTCCCGGCGGTTCCTTCCACGATGGTGCCGCCGGGCTTCAGATCGCCGCGCGCGATGGCGTCGCGGATGATGAACAACGCCGCGCGATCCTTCACCGACTGGCCGGGGTTCATGAACTCGGCCTTACCGAGGATCTCGCATCCGGTGGCGTCGCTCAGCCGGTTCAGCCGGATCAGGGGCGTGTTGCCCACGGATGCTGCAAGATCTTTGTTGATGGTCATGTCCGGTCACTCCGCCGATATCTTGTGACCGCCGCGAAAGCGGTCCTTGTTGCTTAGCAGGGATAGGCGCGCACAGCGCCAAACTCAAGCAGGTAACACCGCAACGGCGATGTGCCTAGGCGCGCAGCCGGTCGCGGTTCAGCATCAACCATTGCACCGACAGAACCAGCGGCGCGTTCACCAGCTCACCCGCCTCCAGCATGGTGACGAGCTGTTCATAAGGCACCAGCAGGTTGCGGATGTTTTCGCCCTCGGACTCCAGACCACCCACCTTTCTGCGGTCATCGGCAAGTTCGGTGATGCCGATATAGGATACCAGATATTGCGCAATACCCCCCGGCGAGGGGTAATAGCCTGCCACCTTGTGCAGCGCTGTCAGCTCGGCATGTGCCTCTTCGCGGGTTTCGCGATAGGCGGTCTCCTCATAGCTTTCGCCCGCATCGACGATGCCTGCCACAGGTTCCAGCAGCCAGGGCTGCGGGTCGCCCTGCGCATAGGCCCCGATGCGCAGTTGTTCCACCAGCAGCACCAGGTCGCGCGCCGGGTCATAGGGCAGCACCGTCACCGCATCACCCACGTTGAAAATGGCGCGCGCACCGGTGTCGGACCACCTGCCATCGAAGCGGCGAAACCGGGTCTGGTATTCCTCGACCGTGAAGAATTTCTCGTATGGTCGCTCCAGCGAGGTCAGTTCCACCTCGTCGCGCGTCAACGGGCTGGAGACTGTCACCGGCCTGCGGCGGGCGGCTGCCAGAACGTAGGATTGCGCACGCGCGCGGATGATCGGGAAGCGCGCTGCGACCTGCTCGGGCGTCTCGCGTCCGAAGGCGCGCATAACCTCGCCCGCCGCGATCAGCGTCAGCGGCCCCCATTGGTCCACCCAATCCGGCAGGTGCCAATCCGCACCGGGCTGCCACGGGGCCTCTTTCGGCATGAACACCCGCGCCGGGACCGGGCCGGTCGCGCCCTCGGCGGTGACATCGACCAGATCGTAGGAAAATGCCCCCTCGTAGAAATTCAGCCGGGCGATGTCGTCTTCCGTCAGCCCATGGGCCAGCACACCCTCGGCGGCGCGGCCTGCATCCGCGACCAGCATGGGAAAGCTCTCGCCCTTGGCCCAGGCCACGCGATATCCCGGCAGGCGGGCGGGTTCCGGCGTGAGCACACGGCCAAGAACGATATCCAGCAGCGGCTGATGCCGCAGCGTGCCAAAGAAAAACAGGGGTGTCATCGGGTCAGGTCAGCTCCAGCGGCGGTTTACAAACTCGGCCACGATCCCCGCAACCGCGCCTCCCCCGAACAAGATGATCAGCGTGGGCACCGCCGTCAACACCGACAGCCCATATTCCATCAAAAGTTCCAGCGCCGCGATCACCGCCTCGCCCGGCCCGTCATAGCGCAGCCGGGTGGACCGATAGAACATCTCGAAGATACCGAAAATGGCAACCGCCCAGAAGGCGATCATGAAGGACGTCCGCACCCCGGTGGTGATCGCCATGGAGACGCCCTCGCCCACGTTGCGGCCCATGGTCATCCAGCCCTGCCCGATGCCAAGCGCCGTCACGATGGGGATCAGCCAGAACCGCGGCTGCCCCGGCGGCAGGGTCTCTGCATAAGCCGCCGCCGCGAAAAAGCCGATGATGGCGAAGAGGACGGCGGAAACAAGCTTGGCGGTGGTCGGCATCGGATCAGCCCGGTCTGGTCACGGAAATCTGTGTGACATCAGTATTGCCGCTGTGAAAGCTTGCCGCGCAAGAGGTGAGATAAAAATTCCACATCCGGCGGAACCGGTCGTCAAAGCCAAGCGCCGCCACATCGTCCCATCTTTCGTTGAACGTCTCGTGCCAGCGGCGCAGCGTCTGGCTGTAGCTTTCCCCGAATTCGTGGCTGCCCGAGAACTGCAAGCCAGCCGCTTCTACCTGCTGACGTAGCACCGAGGGGCACGGCAGCATGCCGCCCGGAAAGATGTATTTCTGGATGAAATCGACGCCCCGCTTGTAAACCTGCCAGCGCGCATCCTGCACGGTAATGATCTGCAACGCCGCGACCGCGCCGGGCTTCAACCGGTCGCGCACGGTGGAAAAAAAGACCGGCCAGTATTTCTCGCCCACGGCCTCGAACATCTCGATCGAGGCGATGCCGTCGAACTGGCCCTCGGTCTCGCGGTAGTCCTGCATGCGGATCTCGACCCTGTCCGACAGCCCCTGCCGTTCCATGCGCGCAACCGCGTAGTCATGCTGTTCCCGGCTGATCGTCAACCCGGTGATCCGCGCGCCGCGCTCCTTCGCGGCATATTCCGCAAACCCGCCCCAGCCACAGCCGATCTCCAGCAGATGGTCGCCCGGTTTCACGCCGATCTTGTCGGCCAGGGCCGCATATTTCGCCCTCTGCGCGGCCTCGGTCGATTCCTGCCCGGTTTCGAACAGGGCCGAGGAATAGGTCATCGTGTCATCGAGCCAGAGCGAATAGAAATCGTTCCCCAGATCATAGTGATACGAGATATTCTTCTTCGCTTGCCGCTTGGAATTGCCCTGCATCCAGAAGCGCAGCTTCTCATAGGCGCGGACAAGCGCCATGCCGAGAAAGCCGTCATAGACCTCGTCATTATCCGCATGGACCGCATCCATCAGCGCCTGCAGATCGGGGGTGGACCAGCCGCCCTCCAGATAGGCATCGCAGAACCCCAGATCGCCCTCACGGATCAGCCGCGCGAACACATCCGGGTCATGGACCTCGCAAATGCCAAGCGGCCCAGGGTTCGAGCCTTCGGCCCGGAAGACACGGCCATCGGGCAGGTGGAACTCCAGCCGCCCGTTTTTCAGCTTGCTGACCGTCTGGAAGACTTGCGCGAAATAGCGCGGCAGGTCGGATTCACCGACTGTCGTCGTTCTGACACTCATATCCCATCCCCTTGTCGCAAGCGTATCATGGATGCGAACTCCGTGTTCTGGCAAGAAATTTAACCCTTCAGGGCTTTGTAGGCCGCCAGAGCACGTTCCCGTCCCTCTGACAGGGAGATCATCGGACAGAGCCTGTTCCGGATCGTTCGGGACCTTGGTATAGCGGCGGCGAAGTCCCGCGCTCCTGCCCCATGCAGCCAATGCGTGCGGTAAACTGCCTTCCGGTCGAACTTCTCCGCCTGCGTATCCGGGTTGAAAATGCGGAAGAAGGGCGCGGCATCGGGGCCGGAGCCTGCCACCCATTGCCAGCCCATGGCGTTCGAAGCCGGGTCCCAGTCCACCAGCGTATCGGCAAACCAGTCGCACCCGATGCGCCAATCCACCATCAGGTGCTTGGTGAGATACGACGCCACCAGCATCCGCGCGCGGTTGTGCATGCGGCCGGTGACGTAAAGCTCCCGCATGGCGGCATCGACAATTTCGACCCCGGTCTCGCCAAAGCGCCAGCGCTCTGCCGCCTCGCCATCGCCCTGCCAGGGAAAATCGTTCCATTCAGGCCGCCAGTTGCCGGTCAGGATTTCCGGCGAATGGAACATCAGGTGATAGGCAAATTCGCGCCAGACCAGTTCCTTGAGGAAATGTTCCGCCCCCTTGCCGCCTGCGCCCTCCATCGCGCGCCAACCGGCATTCCAGCATTGCCTAGGGGAAATCTCACCATAGGTGAGCGGTTCCGACAGGCCGGAGGTGGCATCGAGCGCGAGGAAATCCCGGTCGTCACGGTAGCTGGCGACACGCCGGTCCATAAACTCCGCCAACCTGTCCTGCGCGGCCTTTTCCCCAAGCAGCAGATGTTTTTCGACAATTGCCGCGCCACGGTGCATCGGCGCAGACAGGGCCCAGTCCCGGAGGCTCTCGCTGTCAGGCATCCGATCGGGAAAGGTCAGCTTGGGAACCGGCAGGGGCGCGGGGACATCCCTGTCCCGCACCGCGCGCCAGAAGGGCGTGTAGACCCGGTAAAACCCGCCGGTTCCGGTTTCCACGGTCCAGGGTTCGAACAGCAGATGGGCGTTGAAGCTTTCGGCCTCGATCCCCCGGTCCCTCAGCGCCGCCTTGATCTTGCTGTCGCGGTCCCGCGCCTGCGGGTCATAGAGCCGGTTCCACACCACCTTGGTCGCGCCGGTTTCCACAATCAGCGCCTCCAGAACCTCCAGCGCGTCGCCTGTGCGCAGAATGACCGAGCCACCGGGCGGGCCAAGAGTTTTGCAAAACTCTTCCAGCGCCCGGCCCAACCGGAAGGAAGGGGCCGCGCCGAGCGCCGTGACAGAGCCGTCGCGGATCACCACCGGGATCACCGGACGCCCCCGACAGGCCGTCAGTGCCGGGTTGTCCGCCAGCCGGAAATCCCGGCGCATCCAGTAGATGATCGGTGCCATGCTCATGCCCTGCCTTTTGTCGCCAGACAGCTAGATCGCACCCGGCACCGGTCAAGCCCGTCAGAGCACCTTGTCGAGCGCCCCGATCAATTGCTGGATCTCCCCGTGATGGGTGTAATGGGTAAAGCTCAGGCGCAGCACCCCCTTGTCCAGATCCACCCCCATGGCGCCAAGCGGGCGCACGGCATAGAAATCACCACCACCCGCCATGATGCCATGCGGCGCAAGGTCAGCCGCGACCGCCTCTCCCGGCCGGTCCAGCGAGACGGCCACCGTTGGCGCACGCCCGGTTGGCGAAGCCGCCCCGATCAGGCGCAGGGAGTTTTTCGACGACAGGTAGGCCAGAAGCGGTTCGAGCAGCGACACCTCCTGTTCGCGCATCAGGTCATGCGCAAAGCGGGCCGCCCCTGCCCCGCTGGCCGGTCCGCCGTGATGGGCCGAGAGCGCCTCCATGTAATCCGCCATGCCCGCGCTGGCAGCCACCTGCGCATGGTCGGGGCCAGCGGGCGTGAAACGCTTGTAGAGCGACCCCTCGTTGAAATAATGCCCCTGGTTCGGCAGCACCTCGCCAAGTGCGCGGCGGATCACCATGATGCCCTGGTGCGGCCCGTAGGTCTTGTAGGCGGAAAAGAGGTAGATATCGGCGCCGAGCGCCCCCACATCCTCGAACCCGTGCGGCGCATAGCTGACCCCGTCGACGCAGGTATAGGCCCCCGCCGCCCTGGCCTGCGCGCAGATCGCGGCGACGTCATTCACCTCGCCCACCACGTTGGAACAATGCGGGAAGCAGACCAGCCGGACCTTTCCATCGGCCATCAAAGGCGTCAGCGCGGCGGGGTCCAGATGCCCGGTCTCGGGGTCGATCTGCCATTCGCGGACCTCGATCCCCTCATCGGCCAGCCGCCGCCATGGCCCGGAATTGGCCTCGTGATCCTGGTTGGTCACGACAATCGCGTCGCCCTCGCCCAGATTCTGCCGGAAGGCCTGCGCCAGCACATAGGTGTTCTGCGTGGTGGACGGGCCGAAGGACAGCTCATCGGTCTCGACCCCCAGCATCGCCGCCAGTCGCATCCGCGCCTCATCCATCTCCTCGCCCCCAAGGCGGCTCGCCTCGTAGGGGGCATAGGGCTGGACCTTGCGCTCCGTGTAGAAGCGGAACAGCCGGTCGATCACCTGCTGACAGGTGTAGCTGCCGCCCGCGTTCTCGAAAAAGGCCTGCCCCTGCAGGGAGGGTTGCGAAAAAGCCGGGAACTGCGCGCGCACCCAGTCGATATCAAGTTGGGACATTCTGTGATCCTCAGTCTCGTTGCCTTGCTCGGGACTGCCCCGCCAAGGGCGGGCATTCCCATCCTGGCAGGTCTTCCAGCCGAGCCGGCGACCCGACCCGGATCAGCGGCAGCCCCGCCTTATCGACGGAACGACAACAGGGCTACGACAGAGGCGTCACGCGGTCAATCGCGGGATCGGAAAAAGAAGATCCCCCACCGGTTGCCCGGCGGGGGATCCCCATCACATCAGATGCCGCGCATCATTCGCGGTAGACGCTTTCGACACCGTTCTTTTCGCGGATCGCGTCACGCCAGATGCCCTTGATCACGGCAAAGCCCATCAGCAGCATCACGAAGCTGAACGGCAGCGCGCCGATGACCATCGCGGTCTGGATCGCCCCGAGCCCGCCGATGACCAGCAGCGCCCCCACGACCAGCGCCAGGGCTGCGCCCCAGAACAGGATATGCGGACGCCCCTTCGGGCCTTCGTCCCCACCGGAATTGATCGTGTTCACGATCAGAACGGCGGAGTCGGCCGAGGTCACCAGGTAGGTCAGCAGCAGGATCACGACGATCAGGGCCATCACCCAGGCAAGACCAGAGGACAGCATCACGTCAAGCATCGCAAAAAGCTGCGATTCCGCGCCTGCACCGGTGATCGCATCGCCCGCATCGCCATTCAGCGACAGGTCAATGGCGGTGCCGCCGACAATGGCGAACCAGACAAAGCACATCACAGAGGGGATGATGATCGCGCCCAGAACGTATTCACGCACGGTCCGACCGCGGGAAATACGCGCCAGGAACACGCCCACGAAGGGCGCGAACGCAATCCACCAGGCCCAGTAGAAGACGGACCAGCCGCCCTGCCAGCCGGCAAGTTGGGTTGCGACCGAGTCTTCCACTCCGTCAGCGCGCCAGACGGTGAACATCATCGAGGGCAGGTTGACCAGGTAGTCGAAGATCCCGACGAACAACGCCTGAAGTCCGAAGAAGGTAGAGCCGAAGATCAGGAAGAAGGCCAGCAGGAAGAAGCTCAGCCCCATGTTGATATTCGACAGCCACTTGATGCCCTTGCCCACGCCGGACAGCGCCGAGAGGGTCGAGGCCCCCATGATCACCAGAAGCGCGAAAATGATCGCCGCGGTCGAGGCGCTGCCATCTTCCCGCAGCAGCCAATCGCCAAAGCCGATCCGATGGATACCGGCCACGAACTGGTTGACGCCAAAGCCAAGCGTCTGCGACACGCCCAGAACGGTGGCCACAACGGCGACGATGTCGACCACATGGCCAAGCGTGCCCGACAGCGACTTCCCGAACAGAGGCACCAGCGCCGACCGGATGGTCAGCGGCAGGTTGCGGCGATACGAGAAATAGGCCAGCGCCAGGCCGACCAGCGCATAGCAGGCCCAGGCCCCGATGCCCCAGTGCAGGAACGACCACTTGTAGGCGTTGCGCACGTTATCGGCGGACGAGCCTTCCGCGTCCCCCATGATCACGTCAGGGTTGGTGGCGAAATGATAGATCGGTTCCGCCGTTGCGAAGGTCAGCATTCCGATACCGATCCCGGCCCCGAACATCATCGAGAACCAGGAGAAATTCGAAAACTCCGGTTTGTCCTCCGGCAATCCGAGCGTCAGGCGGCCCGAGGCCGGCATGATCGCCAAGAGAATGCAGACGATGATGAAGAAGGCCACGACCCAGATATACCAGGTTGCGAAATTCGCCAGCAAGAAGCTGTTGAGGCTGCCAAGCACGCTGGCGGCGTTGTCAGGAAATGCGACAGCCCAGATGATCAGCGCACCAACGAGAATTTTTGCGGTAACGGTGACGTCTTTGCTGAACCCGTCATAGAAGCCGCCTTCGGCGGTCTTGATCGGCAGTTCCATCAATGGGGGCGTTTTTGCCATAGAGTTCTCCTCCCAGATGATTTGGAAAAACGGTTTTTATTGGATTGTCCCCTGTCTCCTTTCCGTGCCGACCCCGGAGATGTTTTTCCGAAAAGAACCGGGTCCGGTCGCAGTCTCTCCCTTTCGGCAAGCCTTAGTGCGGGGGGGCATCGCTTCTTGTATAAAAACGGCACTTCCCCCACCGGCTGCGGCGCATTCGCGCCTGCGCTCCTCTCACAACTAACACGTGTGCGGGCAATCGGCTAACCTTTCCCTGCCCGGCGGGGCATTGATCATTGCGCAAGCAACAAAACAAGGGTCTCACGAGGTGAGACAGCGCTGATCTGAGCCCGTTGCGACACCGTTCAACCGGATCTTCCCGGTTAGAAATCCCGCTGAAACCGTCGCATCCGAGATCGGGATTCCCGAAACCCCATGGCAAGGTAGGCCCGACCGGCCACGTCGTTTTCCGGCATCGAAGACACGCTCAGACTCCGTGCTCCGAGTGTATCGGCAAGCGCTTCTGCCGCCCGAACCAGAGCGCCCCCTACTCCCCGCCCGCGCAGGTCTTTCTGGACATAGAGATGATGCAGATCCATGGCCCTTTCCCCGAACTGCGCCCGCGCGCGCGGGCACAGCATCGCGTATCCGCAAAGCGCGCCGTTCACCTCTGCAACAAGGACATGCAGCCAGGGGGCTTGCCCAAGGCAGTCGCGGGCCAGCGTGGCGGGGGTGACGGTCGGGGTATCGCCATGAAACCGCGCCAGGTGGCGCACCATGTCGGCCAATGCCTCCAGATCCTGGGGCGTGACGGGTCGGATGATCGGTTGTAGGGCCATTTCCATGTCTCCGGCTTGGGCCACCGAAGCCGGGATGACATGAAAAAACCGCCTCAGGTGGCGGTCTATTCTATCTGCACATGCGTCCCGCCCGTTCTATGCGAACGCGCGATAGGTGACAGTCATGGCAGCACATTGGGTCATGGGCCTTTTCTGCGCCTCTCTGGCCTTGCGGTCAAGCCCGCCCCTGCTTTCATCTTGGCAAAAATACCTCAGGGGGGTGCGGGGGGAGGAT
>NZ_JASHJX010000033.1 GCF_030732985.1 Nioella sp. MMSF_3534 | reverse complement strand
CCCATATACCCCGCCCGTCCCGGTCGGAAATCCGACTCGGGGCTGTTTTGCTATGCGCAGGATCATTTGCGGCGGAGCTTTCTTCGGCTTCGCGTCGCGGTCCCCGCTTCGCAAGACGCCACAAAGGTAAAGACGACCTGATCTCTGGCGGGCGCATTGGCGGACCCGGAAGAAGACCAAGAGCTCTGGGGCGGACATCACATTCGTGGAAAAACCACGATCAGAAATGGAGAGTTGCGATGGATCTTATCGCACAGCTGGAAGCCGAGCAGGTCGCTGCGCTTGGCAAAGAGATTCCGGATTTCAAGGCGGGTGACACCATCCGCGTTGGCTATAAAGTGACCGAAGGCACGCGCACCCGTGTGCAGAACTACGAAGGCGTCTGCATCGCGCGCAAGAACGGCTCGGGCATCGCCGGGTCCTTCACCGTCCGCAAGATTTCCTTTGGCGAAGGTGTGGAACGTGTGTTCCCGCTGCATTCGACCAATATCGACAGCATCACCGTCGTGCGCCGTGGCCGCGTGCGTCGCGCCAAGCTGTATTACCTGCGGTCGCGTCGCGGTAAATCCGCCCGTATCGCGGAAGTTTCCAACTACAAGCCCAAAGCTGGCGCAGAAGCGTAAGGACCGGGACCATGAAAAAAGACATCCATCCCGATTATCACCTGATCGACGTCAAGATGACCGATGGCACCATCATCCAGATGAAATCCACCTGGGGCGCCGAAGGCGATCAGCTGTCGCTGGACATCGACCCCACCGTGCACCCGGCCTGGACCGGCGGCACCTCGCGCCTGATGGACACCGGCGGCCGCGTGTCGAAGTTCAAGAAGAAATACGAAGGCCTCGGCTTCTGAGCCAGCCCGGTTATCGAAACAGAGAAACGCCGCCCTCATTCGGGGCGGCGTTTTTCGTCTTTGGTGCCGGGGCCGTCAGGTGGCCCCGTGCTGCGCGTCGAAACCGGCAAGCAGTTCGTTGGGGTTGGTCATGCCGGTCGTGTCCATACCACGCGCCTGCATCTGGTCATAGCCAAGGGCATAGGTGTCGATCCCCCATGCCTGGATTTCGGCCGTTCCACCGTTTTCGTAAAGATCCAGCCCCTGCGTCATCAGAAGATTCAGCTGATCCTCGTTGTAGCTGCCAATCGCACCAACAAGGTGGTTCCAGTTACCGGTATGATGGTCCGGGCGCGGGCGCTGATAGTTTCCAAGTACGAATTCGGGCCATTCGGTGCCGAAACTCGCCGCGATGATGCTGTCCGATTCCAATGCGCCCCGCGTGTCCCCGGACAGGTCCTGAACACCCGCCGAAACGATGGCCGTCGTTGCCAGACCGAGACCCACGAGGCCGCCGGTCAGCACGACCCAATCCACGGTCACGGCACCGCTTTCATTTCCTAGAAAGTCTTTCCACATTTTACTGCTCCGTTCAGTACTGCTGATACAATTTAGGACAAGTTCTACGTCCCCATTCTGCCAGCTACCGGGTGATTGCGGCCAATATCGGGAGGCAAGCGCGAAAAAGGAAGGAAACACGCGGGCAGATCTGGACCTGACCCGGCGGCATCATCCGTTCGCGATCCGGCTATCTCGTGGGGCCTCTGCCCGATCCGCCAGGCCGTAGTCGCGCAACACATGGGCCACACGCAGGCGGTAGTCGGCAAAGACCCCGCTACGCCCGGCCTGTTGGGCGGCTCTGTGCCTGTGCAGACACCGCCAGCGGGCCACTGCTGCCTCATCCTCGAAGAACGACAGGGACAGCAGCTTTCCCGGGGTCGTCAGGCTTTCGAACCGTTCGACCGAGTGAAAGCCTTCGATCTGCTCCAGCTCGGTCCGCAGCCCTGACGCAATATCGAGATAGCGATCACGCTGCCCGTCTGCGGGTGAGACCTCGAAGATCACGGCGATCATGGCCGGTCCCCATGCGGGGCAGAAGCCAGCTTCAGAAACGTCCGGTCCTCGCGCATCAGGAACTTCTCGCGCTGTGCGAAGGCGTAGTTTTCCTGCCCGAGCGGATCGGCAGACAACCGCGCCCGATACGCTTCATAGGCTGCGAGGCTTTCGATGTTGTAGATACCATAGGCCAGGGTCGACGATCCCTCATGCGGGGCGAAATACCCGATCAGGTCCGCCCCGCAACGCGGAATGGCCTGACCCCAATTCCGGGCATAGGTTTCAAACTGGGCTTTCTTGGTCGGGTCGATCTGGTAGCGGATCACGCAGGTCAGCATATCTTGTCCTTCATGGTTCGATGATGCCCGAACCATAGCGGATTGCCTCACGCCAATGCTTCGGCTACGATCGAACTATGAAAGATGGACCAGACATCGCCCGCATCGCCGCGCTGATTGGTGACCCCGCCCGCGCCAACATGCTGACCGCATTGATGAGCGGCAAGGCCCTGACCGCGACGGAACTGGCGGCAGAGGCGGGGGTGACCCTGCAAACCGCCAGCGCCCATCTGGCCAAGCTGGAAGAGGGCGGGTTGCTACATATGCGCCGCCAGGGGCGGCACAAATATGCGAGCCTCGCCAGCGATCAGGTGGCCGAAACGCTGGAGGCGCTGATGGGGCTGGCCGCCGGAACCGGCCACCTGCGCACCCGGACCGGCCCCCGCGATCAGGCGCTGCGCGAGGCGCGCATATGCTATGACCATCTGGCGGGCGACATGGGTATCCTGCTGTATGATCGGCTGCTGGCACAGGGCTGGTTGACGGATGACCCGGAGTTTCCTGTGATCACCGACGATGGAGCAGCGCGTTTCACCACCCTCGGCCTCGACATCCCCGCTCTGCAAGGCGCCCGTCGACCGATCTGCCGCGCCTGCCTGGACTGGAGCGAACGGCGCAGTCATCTGGCCGGCGGTCTGGGGCAGGCGCTGCTCGACTTGATGCTGGTCAAGGGATGGGCCCGCCGCCTGCCCGACAGCCGCGTGATCCGGTTCAGCCCGACCGGAAAAACAGCGTTTCACAGGGCATTCCCCGCAATGGATTGATTGCCGGTCATTCGCGCTTAACACCACCCGCTTAACCCCGTATATTGCGGCCAAACCGATTTGCCCCACGAAATGAGGGCAAACGAGACCAAGACCGCGAAGGGGACTCCGGTGGCGCATATCATCGTTTTCGGCAATGAAAAGGGCGGGTCGGGCAAGTCGACCACCGCCATGCATGTGGCCACGGCCCTTGCCAATCTGGGGCACCGCGTGGGGGGGCTCGACCTCGACCTGCGGCAACGCACCTTCGGGCGCTACCTGGAAAACCGTCAGAACACGATCACCGCGCGCGAACTGGACCTGCCCGCGCCCTTCCTGATCGAGCTGCCCGACATAGACCCCGCCACGCTTGGCCCCGACGAGAACATCTATGACCGGCGGCTGTCCATGGCCGTGGCGGACCTCGACCCGCGCTGCGATTTCATTGTCATCGACTGCCCCGGATCGCACACAAGGCTCAGCCAGGTGGCCCATTCGCTGGCCGATACGCTGGTCACGCCGATGAATGACAGTTTCGTCGATTTCGACCTTCTGGCGCGGATCGACCCGGAAACCTACGAAATCAAAGGCCCGTCGGTGTATTCCGAGATGGTCTGGCATTCCCGCCAGTTGCGCGCCAAGGCCGGGCTAAAGCCCATTGACTGGATCGTGGTGCGCAACCGCTTGGGCGCGCAGATGATGCATAACAAGCGCAAGGTGGGCGAGGCGCTGACCAACCTGTCGCGCCGCATCGGCTTCCGCGTCGCGCCGGGGATGAGCGAGCGGGTGATTTTCCGCGAGCTGTTCCCGACGGGCATGACGCTGCTGGACCTGCGCGCCATGGGCGTGGACCGGCTGAACATCTCGAACCTTGCCGCTCGGCAGGAACTGCGCGACCTGATGAAGACGCTGAACCTGCCCGGCGTATCGGTGGATTTCTAGCGCCAGGCAACGCCCGCGGCGGGGACGGTCACGCCGTCCCATGTCTGCGGTTCGGGATCGTAATTGATCAGGAATTCCGTCGCGCCCGCCTGTCTGCGGCGCAGACCTCCGGGCATGTCGGTGGTCTTGACCCCGGCCCTCGTCAACGCATCGCGCAGAAACGCTGTCAACGCTTCGGGGTCCAGCCACGCGCCCAAATAGGTGATCCGCCCGTTCGTCATCGCCAGCGGCTGGCCATCCGCACCGCGCAGCGTGACCTCTGCGGTCCCCTCCAGATCCTCCTGCCAAAGCTGTACATGCCCGCCACCCTCGACAGGGCGCGGCATGTCGGGGCGCAGCGATTCAACGCGGGACACGGTCACGTCGAGACCGGGGATCGCGGGGGGAAGCGGCAGGGGGATGTGCATGTCTGCGGTCTTCGCATTGGTACGCGGGCCGAGGATCACCGGCCCGTCATGGGCGGCTATGGCCGCCTTGAACGGCTCCGTCAGCGTCACCGCGCCGGGGGCCAGCACCAGCCGATAACCGGACAGATCGGCAGTATCGGGCGGCAGGATATCGACCGATTGGCCAAGCTTGCGCAACGCCCGGTAGGTTTCGAACACCAGCCGGAAATAGTCCTGCCCCTGGCCTTGCGGCTGCACCAGCCACGCCCACTGGGCGGCGTAATCGAAGACCAAAGCCACGGGGGCCTGACCCGCCTCCACCTCCGGCAATTCCGCCAGTTCCCGCGCCACCTGCGCCGCCTCGTGATAGGCCTGCGCCGGCTGGCTGTCGGGGCGCAGCAGCCCCGCATGCATCTGTTCCTGTGCGAAGGGGGCCTGTCGCCAGCGGAAGTAACACACCGCCTCGGCCCCATGCGCAAAGGCCTCCCACGCCCAAAGGCGCGGCATCCCGGGCAGCGGCGCGGGGTTGTAGGGGGCCCAGTTTACCGGGCCGGGCTGCTGTTCCATGATCCACCAGCGGCCATTGCCCACGGCGCGGTAAAGGTCATGGTGGAATGCCTGAAAATCGGGATCGCCCTGCCGGGCGTAGCGGCGTTTGTGGGCGTCATCCGCCTCGATCCGATCCTCCAGAAACCCCATCGGGTAGCTGTCCCAGGTGGCGATCTCCATTTGGCGGCCGGTCTCGTAGTGATCGAACTCGGTGATCCGCCCCATGTAATTGTGCGAAATCGGCGCGTCGGAATGGGCGCGGATGATATCCACCTGCACGGCGTTGAACCGCGCCACCTGGTCGGAACTGAAGCGCCGGAAGGCGAGCCCATGCGCCGGGTTCGGCTCCGTCACCGTCAGGTTGGGCAGGCCGATCTGATCGAAGCCTTGATACTCCATCGACCAGAAGACATTGCCCCAGGCCGCGTTCAGCGCCTCGATGCTGCCGTAGCGATCCTTGCACCAGCCCTGAAAAGCCGCCCGCGCGGCGTCGGAATAGGAAATCACCGTGTCATGGCAGCCGTATTCGTTATCCGTCTGCCACGCGGCCACATGGGGGTTGCGCCCGTAGCGCTCCGCCAGCAGCCGCGTGATCCGCGCGCTTTCCTCGCGGTAGCCGTCATGGCTGAAACAATAGTGTCGGCGGGAGCCGAACCCACGCGGGCGGCCATCGACATCCACCGCCAGCATATCGGGGTGCTTGTCCAGCATCCAGCGCGGCGGTGTCGCCGTGGGGGTGCCCAGAACCACCTTGAGCCCCGCCGCCCCAAGCGTTTCAATCGCCCGGTCGAGCCAGTCGAAGCGCAGATCGCCGGGAGTGGGTTCCAGCCGCGACCACGCGAATTCGCCGATGCGGATCCAGGTCAGGCCGAGCTCCGCCATGCGGGCGGTATCCTCCGCCCACTGTGCCTCGGGCCAGTGTTCAGGGTAGTAGCAGGTGCCGAGCGTGCGTTTCACAGGATGACCTCATGTTCGCGTTGTCCCTGGGCGATGTCAGCGGCGATGAAGACCTGCCCCGCCAGCGGTTCCTTGGCCAGATCGGTCGCGGTCAGGCTTTCGCGGGCGGTGGTGATGTAGAGATCGCGCAAATCCGGCCCGCCGAACGCCGGGCAGGAGGGCTGCGACACGGGAAGCATAACGTCGCGCAACACGCTGCCATCGGGCGCGTAGCAGCGCACACGGGACGATCCCCATTCAGCGCACCAGAAATTGCCCTGGGCGTCCAGCACCGCCCCATCGGGGTTGGGGCCATCGGGGCCGTGGTCGAGGAAAATCTCCGGCTCGCCCACGGGCCAGCCGTCCTTGTCCGACAGGCGCTGCCGCCAGACCTTTCCCGGCGCCGTATCCGCGAAATGGGCGTAGCTGCCATCCGGCGCGAAACAGATCGCGTTGGAAATGGTGATCCGGTCGTAAAGCCTGCGCAGCTCGCCCCGGTAGTAGCGCCAGATCGCCCCCGCGCCGGGTTCCGCCCGCTTGCCCATGGTCCCGATCCAGAACCCTCCCCACGGGTCCGCGCGGCCATCGTTCGAGCGTGTGACCGGGTTGTCGGCCTCCAGCGGCGTGATGACCTCCTGCGCGCCGGTTTCGAGGTCGAGCCGGATCAGGTCGGTTTCCGTCGCGACAAGCAGAGCGTCACGCCCAACCCAACCGGCGGCAGAGACATGACGGTTGAAGACCCATTCCTGCCCCGCAGTCATCAACCGTTTCCCGTTGATATCGAACCAGAAAAGCTGCCCCCGCTCCGGGTGCCAGAGCGGCCCTTCGCCAAGATCGCAGGGGCGGTTATCGAAGACCTGTGCGGTCATTTTGTGGCCTCGTCAAAGGCCTTGACCAGAGCCGTCGCGCGGCGGCTGATCTCCTCGACCGATAGCCCCGGCGTATAAAGCGCGGTTCCGATCCCGAACCCGTCGACACCCGCTTGCCACCACTCCGCGAAATTCTCCGGCCCCGCGCCACCGACCGCAAAGACCTGCGTGCCCTTGGGCAGCACCGCGCGGATCGCCTTGACGCCACCGGGGCCGATCAGGCTCGCCGGGAAAATCTTCAGCCCGTCCGCCCCGGCCTTGAGCGCCGCGAAACACTCCGTCGGCGTCATCGCACCGGGGAAGCTTTGCAGGCCGAGGCGCTTGGTCTCCGCGATGACGTCAACGTCGGCATTGGGCGACACGATCAGCTGTCCGCCCGCATCGGCCACCTCGCGCACCTCGTCGGGGGCCGTGACGGTGCCCGCGCCGATCAGCGCATGATCGCCAAAGGCATGGGCCATGGCGGCGATGCTTTCCAGCGGTTTGGGGGAGTTCAGCGGCACCTCGATCCGGGAGATCCCGGCGGCGATCAGCGCCTCGGTGATGGGCACGGCCTCAGGCGGGGTGATCCCGCGCAGAATGGCGATGATGGGGCGGCTCATGGTGCCTCCGTCAACTTGGCATGGGCGAGGCGCAGCCCCGCGAGGGTCAGGGTTTCCGCGTCGCGGGTCAGGCAGGTAACCCCTTGATTTTGCAGAGCTCGCTCGTAGAGCGCCACCAGCGCTGGCGCGCCGCCGATCAGCACCTGCTGACCGAGCCAGTAGGGCTTTGCAGCGGCCAGTTCCGCACCGATCAGCAGGCCGGAGAGGCGACCCTTTGAAGCGGCATTAGATTGATTGTGGAGCAGCCCTTCTGCACGGATGTTGAACAGCGACTGCGCGAGCCTTTCGGGTCGAGAGAGGGTCTCGGCCACGGCACTGTCGAAGGCATCGCGGTCGAAATCCTCACCACCCACGGAATGGCGCAGGACGGAGTGGTGCGACAGAAGCGCGAAAAGCTCCCCGGTCATCGCGGTGCGGAAACTGACGATCTCTTCCGCCGAGATATGGATCCATTTCGTATGCGTTCCGGGCAGGCAGAGGATGCCATCGAACTGCGGATTTTCGTGAATGACTCCAGCGGTTTGGGTCTCCTCGCCCCGCATCACGTCGGCGGGGCTGTCCTGGCTGACGCCGGGCAGGATATGGAGCCGGATGCGGCTGTCCTGCGTGGCGGGCGTGATCGGCGTGGCCTCGCCCGGTTTGCAGGGGACGGGGCGGTAAGGGGCCTCGACCCAGCCTTGTTTCGCGCCGACCATGCCGCAGGCGATGACATCCGTCGGGTCGTTGCCAAGCCATGGGTCGATCAGGCGCAGGAGGGCAGGTTCGAAATCGGCCTGTGCGAGGCTGCCCATGCCATCCGCTGACCCGGCCTTGTCCAGCACCGCGCCATCCACGCCAATCGCCCAGACGCGCAGATGCGAGGTGCCCCAGTCGACCGCGATCCAATCCGTCTTTCTCATCCCGTCACCACAACGCCGCCATCTATGACAAGTACCTGACCTGTCATCATTTTTGAACTGTCGGAGGCCAGGAACAGCGTACCGCCGACGATGTCTTCGGGGGCCAGTGTATCCTTCAGGCATTGCCGGTCCAGATGCGCGGCGAGGCCCTCGGGCGTGACCCACAGATCCTTCTGTTTCTGGGTCAGAACCCAGCCCGGCGCGAGGGCGTTGACGCGGATGCGGTCGGGGCCGAATTCGCGGGCAAGGCTGCGGGTCATCGCGGTGATGCCGCCATTGGCCGTCGTGTAGGCGGGATAGCCGGAATTGCCCATCATGTAGGAGATGGAGGAAAAGTTGATGATCGCGCCTTTTCCGTTTTCTTTCATAGACTTGGCGGCGGCCTGACAGGAGAAGAAATAGGCCTTGAGGTTGATCGACTGGGACCAGTCCCAGAACTCTTCCGTCACCTCCTCGGTCGTGTGGCGCTTGTCGTTGGCGGCGTTGTTGACGAGCACATCAAGGGCCCCATGCGCCTCCACCGCCTGGGCAATCGCGCCTTGCAGGGCGGCAATGTCGGTGATGTCGCAGGGCAAGAAAAGCGGGCGATTTCCGGTACTTGCCTCCATCTCATCAACGAAATCCGACGCGTCGGAGCGCTGGACGAAAGCGACTTTCGCGCCTTGCCGGAGGAAGCCTTCCGTCAGCGCCGCGCCGATGCCGGAGCCGCCGCCGGTGACGAAGACGGAGGCGCCCTGAAGGTCGGGATAGGTGGGATGCGTCATCGGTTCTTATCCTTCGAAAATTGGGGAGTGCCCCCCGTGCACCGGGCGTACACCCCCTGTACACCCCCCGTGCATACGTTTTGCTGTTTCGCCGCCTTCGGCGTCGACCCGGGAGCGCCCCTCGTCAAGCCCCTTCGGGGCCATCCTCGGGCCGCGTTGCCACGGGAAATCTGATCAGGAAGCGCATTGTTCGATGGCCGTTGCTGTTGCGGGTTTGGAGTGCCTCCGGCGGGAGTATTTTCACCAAGAAGAAGGGGCGCGGTCAGTGGCTTTCGCGGGTGACGGGGCGGGTATCCTTGCCGACGAGGAAGTCGAGATCGGCCCCCTTGTCGGCTTGCAGCACGTGGTCGACATACATCTTCGCGTAGCCGCGTGTGTAGTGGGGCGGATCGGGCTGCCATGCGGCGCGGCGGGTGGCGAGCTCTTCGTCCGGGATGAGCAGTTCCAGCCGGCCTTCGTTGGCGGAGAGGCGGATGCGGTCGCCGGTTTTTACCAGCGCCAGCGCACCGCCGGCCTGCGCCTCGGGTGAGACATGGAGAACGACCGTGCCATAGGCGGTGCCAGACATGCGGGCGTCGGACACGCGGACCATGTCGCGCACGCCCTGCTGGACGAGCTTTTTCGGAATCGGCATGTTGCCGACCTCGGGCATGCCGGGGTAGCCCTTGGGGCCGCAGCCCTTGAGCACGAGGATCGTATCCGGCGTCACGGCCAAGTCGTCGCGGTCCACGTTGGCCTTGAAGTCCTCGATCGACTCGAAAACATAGGCCTCACCCTCATGTTCCAGAAGCGCGTCGGTCGCGGCAGAGGGCTTGATGATCGCCCCGTCTGGGGCAAGGTTACCGCGCAGCACGCGCAATCCCGCCGCCGGTTTCAGCGGATCGTCGAAGGCGCGGATCACGTCGCGGTTGTAGCATTCGGCCCCGTCGGCATAGGCGGAGATGTCGCCACCGAGGACGGTTTTCGCACTGCGCAGCCGGTCGCCCAACTCGTTCAGCACCACGGGCATGCCGCCCGCATAGCAGAAATCCTCCATCAGGTATTTGCCCGAGGGCATGCAGTTCACCAGCAGGGGAATGTCGCTGGCCAATTCGAAATCCTTCAATGTCAGATCCACGCCGACACGGCCCGCGATGGCCAGAAGGTGCACCACGGCGTTGGTGGAGCCGCCCACGGCGGCATTGGCGAGGATGGCGTTCTCAAACGCTTCGCGGGTGAGCACGTCTGAGGGTTTGATGTCCTCATCGACCATTTCCACGATGCGCTTGCCGGTCAGGTGGGCCAGCGCCATGCGGCGGGCATCGACGGCAGGCAGCGCGGCGTTGGTTGGCAGGCACATGCCCATGGCTTCCACCAGCGAGGCCATCGTGGAGGCGGTGCCCATGGTCATGCAGACGCCTTTGCTGCGCGACATGCCCGATTCTGCCGCCATGAAATCCTGAAGCGTCATTTCGCCCGCGCGCACGGCCTCAGAGAATTTCCACACGTCGGTGCCGGAGCCGATATCCTGCCCCTTCCACTTGCCGTTCAGCATCGGGCCAGAACTGACCACGATTGTGGGCAGATCGACGGAGGCCGCGCCCATCAGCTGGCCCGGCGTGGTCTTGTCGCAGCCGCCGAGCAGCACGACCCCATCGAGCCCGTAGGCGCGGATCGATTCCTCCACATCCATCGCCAACAGGTTGCGGAACAGCATGGCCGTGGGCTTCATCTGGGTTTCGCCAAGGCTCATCACCGGGAACTCGACGGGGAAACCGCCCGCCTCCCACACGCCGCGTTTGACGCCCTCTGCAAGGTCGCGCAGGCCGGAATTGCAGGGGGTGAGTTCGGACCATGTGTTGCAGATGCCGATGATGGGACGACCGTCAAAGGCATGATCCGGGAAGCCCTGGTTCTTCATCCAGCTGCGGTGAATGAACCCGTCGCGGTCGAGTTTGCCGTACCACCCTGCACTGCGTCTTGTCTTGGTCATGGTCTTTCGTCCGTTCTGGCCCTCAGGCCGCTTGTCTTACCCGCGCCCAGTCTGGCAGCCAGTCGCCATGGGCGGCGAGCAGGTCGCTGACCAGGCTGCGGATCTGGCGCAGGTCCAGTTCGGCGGCGGTGTGCGGGTCCATCATGGCCGCGTGGTAGATATGTTCGGGGTTCTCGTCCAGCAGGGCGCGGACGGTGAGTTCCTGCACGTTGACCTGGGTCCGCATGAGGGCGATGAGCTGCGGCGGGATGTCGGTGACGACCGAGGGTTGCACGCCGTTCATGTCCACGAGGCAGGGGGTTTCCACCGCCGCGCCAAGGGGCAGTTGCGGGATCTGGCCGCGGTTGGGCAGGTTGCCATAGGCGGTGAAGGGGCGGTCGGTGACGATGGCGTTCATCATCTCGGCGGCGAATTCGTGGCTTTTGGGCACGTCCATGCTGGCCTGTTGGGCAAGCTCGGCGGCCTGTGTCTTCCACTCCGCCACCTGCTCGATGCAGCGCTTGGGGTATTCGTCGAGCGGGATGGAGAATTGCTTGATCAGATCCTCGCGGCCCTCCTTGATGAACCACGGGACGTATTCTGCGAAGTGCTCGCTGCTTTCGGTGCAGAAATAGCCCAGCTGGTCCATCACCTCGTAGCGGACCTTGTTGGCGCAGCGGGGCATGAGGAGCGGGGGTTTGGGCAGGGTACCGGCGCGGTAGCCGTCGCGCAGGCGGGGGTAGAGGGACGCGCCGCTGGCGTCTTCAAGGCGCAGGAAGAAGGCGACGTGATTGACGCCCGCGACCTTGTAGCGGATGTCCGTTTCCGCCATGTCGAGATCGTGGGCGAGTTCCTGCACGGTGTTCTGCACGGAGTGGCAGAGGCCCACCTGTTTGATCCGGGGGAACCGTTCGGCCAGCGCCCAGGTGTTGATGGCCATCGGGTTCACGTATTGCATCAGCAGCGCGTCGGGGCAGACGGAGGCCATATCCTCGGCCACCTTCCACAGATGCGGCACGGTGCGCAGGCCGCGCATGATGCCCCCCACCCCGAGCGTATCGGCGATGGTCTGGCGCAGACCGTAAGCCTTGGGGATCTCGAAATCGGTGATCGTGCAGGGGTCGTAGCCGCCGATCTGGAAGGCGGTGACGACGAAATCGGCCCCCTCCAGCGCGCGGCGCTGGTCGGTATGGGTGGTGACGTTCGCGCCGGTGCCCATGGTGGCGATCATGCGGCGGGCGACCTGTTCGGATTCGGCCAGGCGCTGCGGGTCGATATCCATCAGCGCGATCTCGGCATCGCGAAGCGCCTCGAAGTGGAGCATGTCGCCCACGATGTTGCGCATGAAGATGGTAGACCCGGCCCCGATGAAGGTGAGTTTGGTCATTTGACGGCCCCTAGTGTCAGACCTGCGATGAAGTGGCGTTGCATGGCGAAGAACATGGCCACCGGCGGGATCGCGGCGACGATGCTGCCCGCGCTCATCAGGTGGTATTGCGCCACGAACTGGCTGTTGAAGCTGGTGATGCCTGCTGTGACGGGCTGTGCCTCTGGTCCTTGCGTCAGGACGATGGCCCAGAAGTAATCGTTCCAGATGAAGGTGAAGATCAGCACCGAAAGCGCGGCGATGGCGGGCCGCATCAGCGGCAGGACCACGTACCAGAAGATGCGCCATTCAGCGACGCCTTCGACGCGGGCGGCCTCGATCAGTTCATAGGGCAGCGCGCGGATGAAGTTGCGCATGAAGAGCGTGCAGAACCCGGTCTGGAACGCGATATGGAACAGGACCAGCCCGGTCTTGGTGTCATAGAGCCCGGTCGACACGGTCAGGTCGCGCACTGGCACCATAAGGATCTGGAACGGCACGAAGTTGCCCGCGATGAACATGAAGAAGATCAGCAGGTTGCCCCTGAACCGGTAGATGCCAAGCGCAAAGCCGGTCATGCAGGACAGGGCCACCGCGCCGATGACCGTGGGCACGGTGATGAAGACCGAGTTCAACAGGTAGCGCGGCATGTCGGATTCAAAGAACACCCGGCCATAATTTGCGAAGAGATCGAAGGACGAGGGTATCCCCCAGTAGTTGCCATTGGTGAAATCGCTGAGCGGGCGGATGGAAAACAGCATCACGGCCAGCAAGGGCAGAAGCCACAGGATCAAGGCGAGCGGCAGCAGCGTCTGATAGGTGACCTGCGTGGCGCGGCTGCGTTTCTGGATCGGGGTCGGGAACATCTGTCTCTCCTCGCTCAGTGCCGCGCTTCGCGCTCGTCGCGCCACATCTGCCACAGGAAGTAGCCGATGAAGACCAGCATGATCAGGAACAGCACCACCGCGATGGCGGAGCCATAGCCCATGCGGAACCCGTATTCGGACAGGGCCTGTTCGAACATCATGAAGCTGAGCACACGGGTCGACCCGAACGGTCCGCCATTGGTCATGATGGAAATCAGGTCGAAGCTGCGCAATGCGCCGATGATCGTCACCACGAAGGCGATGAACGTGGCCGGCTTCAGTTGCGGCAGCACGACGTGCCACAGCATTTTCCAACCCTTGGCCCCGTCCAGCCGCCCGGCCTCGATCTGTTCGGGGTCCACGGCGTTGAGGCCCGTCAGGTAGAGGATCATGCAATAGGCGGTCTGCGGCCAGAGCCCGGCGGCGATGATGCCGTAGGTGGCAAGGTCGGGGTCGCCCAATACGTTGATCGAGTCCAGCCCGAAGAAGGTCAGCACCGCGTTCAGAAGCCCCACGCGCGGCAGGTAGAACCACGAAAAGACCAGCCCGACGACCACCTGGCTCAGCACGAAGGGGAAGAAGAACAGCGATTTGTAGAGCCGGATGCCGGTGACCGTCTGGTTCAGGAACAACGCGATGAACAGCCCCGCCGGAATTGCCAGCAGGTAGAGCGCCAGCCATTTGAGGTTGTTCCAGAGCGAGGTTTCAAAGGCGCGGTCGTCCACAAGCTCGCGGTAGTTGTCGAGGCCGATATAGGTCGCCTCGCCCAAGCCGTCCCAGTCATAGAGCGAGATGTTGAAGGACTGGAAGATCGGGCTGATCACGTAGACCACGAAGAACAACAGACCGGGCAGCAGGAACAGCAGCGGCGTGACCGTCATGCGGTTCTTTTGCAGCCAACTGCGGGTGTCGGTGGCGGGGGTCATTTCCTATCCTCCGTTGGACAGCGCATTCGGAAACCGCGCGCGAGGCTATGGCGCGGCTTGCGGATACGCGGGGGGGGGCGGTGCGCGCCTCGCCCCGGTTGGGGGGCGAGGCGCAGGGTATCATGGATTATTCGTAGATGCGCTGGCGCGCGTCTTCCAGACGTTCGAGGATGTCATCCAGGTTGTCCGGGAAGACCATGAATTCCTGCAGGCCTTCCATGCCGATCGACGCCATTTCCGCCGGCCAGTCACGGTCGAAGAACTGCGCGATGCCGCCGGTTGCGTTCTGGCTGAGCATCGCAAAGCCCTGCTGGATGAATTCATCATCTGCCACTTCCGCGTTCGCGTTCACGGGCAGCTGACCAAGGCCATCGGGGCCGTTGATCCGGGACTGAACGTCCGCCGAGGTGACGAAACGCAGGAATTCCTGTGCCGCCGCCACGTTCTGCGCACCCGCGGGGATGTGGAACGTATCGGTAGGGGCGTCTTCACCCATCGGCATGCCTTCGACGATGGCCGGGAACTGGTAGAAATCGATCTGGTCGTCGGACAGACCCGCTTCGCGCAGGTGCGGCACCACGAAGTTGCCCATCAGGTAGGCGGTCGCTTCGCCGTTGACGAAGAAGGGCAGCGCCTCCTGCCAGGAATAGGTCTGGTGGTCGTCGATGAAGGCGCCCATGTCGATCAGGCGGCGCCAGTTGGCGAAGGTTGCGCGCACGCGCTCATCCGTCCAGGCCACTTCACCGCGGGCCAGTTCCATGTGGAAGTCAAAGCCGTTGGTGCGCATGTTCAGGTAGTCGAACCAGCCACCGGCGGTCCACAGGTAACGCGAACCGATGGTGTAACAGCTGCGGCCCGAATCGACGATCACCTGACAGTTGGCGATCTCTTCCTCGAAGGTGGCGGGTTCCGACAGGCCAAGCTCGTTGAAGATGTCTTCGCGGTAGTAGATGCCCCACTGATAGTAGGTATAGGGCACGCCCCACTGGCGGTCGTCGATGGTCATCGCGCCGCGCACTGATTCCAGACCGGCGAAATCGCCCGCGTCCCACATGTCGGTGATGTCCATGAACAGGCCCGCATCCACATAGGGGCCCATGCGGTTGGCGGCGTACCAGTTCACCACGTCCGGCGGGTTCGCCGTCAGCGCGTTGCGGATCTGGGTTTTCCACGCTTCGCGGTCGACAACGGTCAGCTCGATCTCAAGGCCGGGGTGCAGTTCCCCGAATTCCTCGACCAGCCCTTCCATGATCGCGCGGGGCGCCGGGTTCGACATGTCCGAGAAGATGCGCAGATCACCGGTCAGGCCGTGACCATCGGCCATCGCCATACCGGAAAGCAGAGTTGTCGCCGCCAGCGCGGCCAGCGGTGTCTTGATGATGGAACGCATAGTGTCCTCCCTTGGTTCCACTTGACGAAACGGTTTCATTATTTGAAACTAGGTTTCTATAGTTGAAAACTAGCCGGACGCCGGATACTGTGTCAACAGTTTCCTCGAAGGCTGAGGATACGCAGGGGAGGTCTTTCATGGCGAAGTCAGGCGACGGCACGGTCGGCAAGGCATTGGACGTGCTGGATTCTGTCGCTGCGGCGGGGCACCCGGTGAAGTTCACCGAATTGCTGGAAAACAGCGAGCACCCCAAAGCGACGCTCTACCGGCTGCTCCAGACGCTGACGAATCAGGGGATGCTGTCGCATGACCCCGACACGGGCAGCTATACGCTTGGCCTGCGGCTGGTGAAGCTGGCCCATTCGGCGTGGAAACAGGCGACGCTGGCAACGGTGGCGCGGCCCTATGTGGATGTGCTGGCCGCAAAGGCCGGAGAAACCATTCACCTTGCACAGATGGAACTGGGTCAGGTTCTGTTCGTCGACAAGCAGAAGATGAGCGACCGGTTCGAGACGCTCGCGCAAACCGGCAAGGTCGCGCCGGGCTATTGCACCGGGGTGGGCAAGGCGATCCTGGCCCATATGACGCCCGAACGGCTGGAACGCGCCCTGCGCCAGCAGTTGTTCCTGAAGAACACGCCATCGACCCATACCAGCCCCGAAACGCTGCTGAAGGAACTGGAGCAGATCAGGGCCGAGGGCGTGGCCTTCGACCGGGAAGAACACGAGGCCGGCATCATCTCGATCGCCGCACCGATCCTGACAAACGGGGGGCGCGTCATCGGGGCGCTGTCGATTGCGACCTCCACCACGCGCCATTCGCTCGACAGTATCCGGGCATTTCAGCCCGATCTGCTCGAAACCGCCCGCAAGATCGGGGAAGAAGCCACCGCGTGGCAATTCCCCACCGTCAATTGACCCCAGTCTGGGAGGACCAAGGACATGTCCGGTGTAACGCTGAACAAGGTCATCAAGAAATACGGAGAAACGCAGGTGATCCACGGGGTCGACCTGCAAATTGAAGACGGGGAATTCTGCGTCTTCGTCGGCCCCTCTGGCTGTGGCAAGTCCACCCTGTTGCGGATGATCGCGGGGCTGGAGGAAACCACCGATGGCCAGATCGCCATCGGCGCGCGGGATGTGACCCGGATGGACCCGGCCGAACGCGGCGTGGCGATGGTGTTCCAGACCTACGCGCTCTACCCGCATATGACCGTAGAGGAAAACATGGGGTTCGGGCTGCGTATGAACGGCCATCCCAAGGCCGAGATCAAGGCCAAGGTGGCCGAGGCGAGCCGCGTCCTCAAGCTGGACGAGTATCTGAAGCGCAAGCCCAAGGCGCTGTCCGGCGGGCAGCGGCAGCGGGTGGCCATCGGGCGGGCCATCGTGCGTGGGC
The DNA here is from genome assembly GCF_030732985.1 of Nioella sp. MMSF_3534. GTDB lineage: Bacteria > Pseudomonadota > Alphaproteobacteria > Rhodobacterales > Rhodobacteraceae > Nioella. Next base: position 33,114 of record NZ_JASHJX010000033.1, on the reverse strand, counting down.
CGGAAGTGTTCCTGTTCGACGAGCCTTTGTCGAACCTTGACGCGGAACTGCGCGTCGAGATGCGCGTGGAAATCGCCCGGCTGCATAACGAGATCGGCGCGACGATGATCTATGTCACCCATGACCAGGTCGAGGCGATGACGCTGGCCGACAAGATCGTGGTTCTGCGCGGCGGCGTGATCGAGCAGGCGGGCAAGCCGCTCGACCTCTATAACGACCCCGACAACCAGTTCGTGGCGGGCTTCATCGGCAGCCCGGCGATGAACTTCTTTTCGGGCCGCGTGGCGGGCGGCAAGGTGCGCGTGCCGGGGCTTGGGGTGATGGAACTCGATGCGCCGGGATCGGCCAGCGACGGGCCGATCACGGTCGGCGTGCGCCCGCAGATGCTGCGGCTGGCGGACGGGGACACGCATACCGTCGATCTGTCAGAGCAACTGGGTGGCGTGGCCTATCACTACCTCGTGGCAGGCGACGGCACCCGCATCACGGTCGAGGCCCATGACCAGAGCGCGCCGAAGCCCGGCAGCAAGGTGGGCCTGAGCGTGACCGACGGTGCCGCGCTGTTCTTTGACGCGGATAGCGGGGCGCGGTTGCGATAGCGGAGTTCCGTGCAGGCAGCCGCCCTGCGCGAAACGGATCGGGGGAGAGGATCGCCACCCGGCGGGTGGCGTTCCTTTCCCGAGGCGGTCAGTCTTCTTCGGGGATGTTCAGCAATGCCTTGGCCCCCTGTCCCAGCTCAATGCTGGCGAAGGGCCCGCCATGGCACATCTGCCCCACATCCTGCGGATCGTGCGGGCCCGCTTCGGCCAGAATCCGATCCGCGAATTGCTCTGCATTGTCCTTGGGACGGTAACCCAGGAACGACGCCTTGGAATTGTCCACCGGGCAGCGGTCATTCGCGGACACGCCGTAGATGATGGAAAATCCGGTGACGGGCGTGTCGATGGCCCGTTCCACCAGATGCACGAGGTCGCCATCCGACAGCCAGCTGCCCAAAGCCCGCGCATTGCCGACCGGCGCGCAGGACAGGATGCGCATGCAGACGGCCTCCAGCCCGCGCTTTTCCCAGTACATGCGGCCCAGATCCTCGGCGAAGCATTTGGCGAGCCCGTAAAACGTGTCGGGCCGGTGCGGGGCATCCAGCCCGATGCATTCGTTCTTGGGATACATGCCGACCGCATGGATCGACGAGGCGTAGACGACGCGTTTCAAACCGTTCTGATGGGCCGCTTCCCAGATATTGTAGGCGCCGATGAAGTTCGGGCCGAGCAATTCCTCGAACGGGGCCTCATCGACGATGGAGCCGAAATGCACGACGATGTCGGCCCCCTCGAGCAGCGCCATGATGGCCGCCTTGTCGGCCAGATCGGCGCGGAAATAGGTCTCGTTCGGGCGCAGGTCCTTGACGCTTTCGACGATGTCGGAGCTGACAAGCGTGTCGCACAGCTGCGACAGCGGTCCGCGCAAGATGGTGCCAAGCCGGCCGGCGGCGCCAGTGAGGACGATTTTCTTCATTCTGGTCTCCTGCAATGTCAGATGACCGCGCCTTCGACCATCGCTTCGCCCGCTGCCACGCGGGCGTAGCTGAAGGGCGTCAGGTCAAGGCTGCGGTATTCGTGATGTGTGATCCATTCGGCAAGCCCCCGTCCCATGGCGGGCGACTGTTGCAGCCCGTGGCCGGAAAACCCGTTCATGAACAGGAAATTCTCCACCTCGGGATGCGGGCCGAGAACGGCGTTCTGGTCGAGCGTGTTGTAGGCGTAATGGCCGGTCCATTCGGTGACGATCCGAATGGCTTCAAACTGCGGGATGCGGGTCGCGAGAACCGGCCAGACGTGGTTTTCCCACAAGCCGTGATCCATATGGAAATCGCCGGGATCGGCGGCGGGGTCCGGGTCGCCCTTGCTGCCCGCGAGATAGGTCGTCGGACCGTCCTGCCGCACATGCACGCCCGAAGGGTCGATGGTCAGCGGCAATTCCCGGTCAAGCGGCGTTTCGGCGGTGAAGATCCACGTGTAGCGCTTGCGGGGTTCGACGGGCAGGTGCAGGCCCGCCATTGCGGCCACACCGGCAGCACGGGGACCCGCGGCATTCACCACCTGCCCGCAGGCGATGGTGTCACCACTGGCCAGCGTCACGCTGTCGATGCGCCCCCCTGTGCGGGTCATGGCAGTCACTTCACCCTGCACATACTCCACCCCGCGCGCCTGCGCCTTGCGACGGAACCACTCGAACAGAGTGCCACCGTCCCAATAGCCTTCGTCCCTGGTGTTGATGCTGCCCAGAACGATCCCGTCGAGGTCATAGAATGGATAGGCGGCAGCGATCTGATCGGGCGTCAGCAGGCGGGTTTCGGCGCCTGCCGCCAGTTGCACCTTCTGGTTGGCGCGCAACACATCGGCGAAGGCCTCGGTATCGGCGAGGTAGAGGTAGCCGTAATCCTGAACCGACAGGTTCGGCACCCGTTCATCCCCGCCCATATTGGCGCGCAGGTTTTTGATGAACTCTGCCGTGAACTGAGAGATGCGGACGTTCAGCTCGGTCGAGAACTGCTGGCGAATGCAGGAATTGGTGTGGGCGGTGGAACACCACAGATAGCTCGGGTCGCGTTCCACGACGAGCACGGAGCCGTCGAAATCCGCGCTCTCCGTCAGCCACCAGGCCAGCGACGAGCCCATGATCGCGCCGCCGATGATGACCACGTCATAGCTGTCGCGTGAGGGCGCTTGGGAAAATCCCTTTGGCAGCATCAGAAGATGTCTCCGCGTTTGGCGCGGGCCAGCGTGTCGTCGATGGTGGCCCGGTCGAGGGTGTAAAGCTCTGCCGCAGCCTCGGGCGAAATGAAGCCGTGGGCAAGGTCTCTCAGCACATCTTCGCGGGGGCGCTGGCCCGGATCGCCATAGCCAGCACCGCCGGGGAAGCCCATCTGCACCACACGCCCATGGGGAACGAACTGCTTGCCCTTGCCCTTCATCGGTGTACCGTCATCCTGCCCAATGGTGGTGGGGCCGCCTTCCGCTCCGCCGCGTCTGCCGCGAGCCGGATGGTTCACCCGGTCGAACATGGCGGAGAAGTCGAATTCGTGCCCCTCGCGCGCGCCCACGTCCATGAACTGCCCCAGACCGCCGCGATACTTGCCCGCACCGCCGCTGTCTGGCCGCAACTCCTTGCGCCAGATGATCGCCGGGCCAACCTGTTCTGTCGCCTCCACCGGCATGGTCATGACGCCCGAGGGGAAAGCGGTGGCGCTCATCCCGTCCAGGCCAGGCCGCGCGCCGGAGCCGCCGGAGTTGAAGATCAGCACCTCGGCCCGGCGGGCATGGGCGGGCGCGGGGGCGTCGCTGCGGGGGCGCAGGCTGATCTGGAAGTTGCACAGGCAACCAGCGCCCTCGGCGGGCACCGTATCGGGCAACAGCTTGTCGAGCGCGTCATAGACCGTGTCGGGCACCATGTGGCCGATCACGTGGCGCAGCGCCACCGGCGCGGGGTGCGGCGCGTTCACGATACTGCCTTCGGGCGCGGTGATCTCGAAGGGCGCGAGGCTCGCCGCATTGTTCGGTATCTCGGGCGCGATGGCGCATTTCAGCGCGTAGCAGGCATAGGCCTTGGTGTAGACGAGCGGCACGTTGATGCCCTTCGGGTCCACGCCGCTTGTTCCGGCCCAATCGCAACGGATGCGGTCCTTTTCGATGCTAAGGCTCACGCAGAGGTCAATCGGCTTGGAATAACCGTCGATCCGCATGTGGCCTTCCGCCGTGCCGGGCGTCAGCGCATTGATCCGGTCAAGCGTGGCTTGGCGGGAGTTCGTGAGGATGAACTCGGAGATACCTGAGAGGTCGGCCAGCCCGAATTCCGTCATCATGTCGGTGAGCCGCCGATGCCCGATCTCGTTACAGGTCGCCAGCGCATAGAGATCGCCCACCAGCTGATCGGGCTCGCGCACATTGCCCCGGATCATGGCCAGCAGGGTGCGGTCGACCTCACCCCTGTCGGCAAAGCGCATGATCGGGATGTAGAGCCCTTCCTCGTAGACGGAATTCGCATCCGCCCCGAAGCCGCGCCCGCCGACATCGGTCACATGCGCGGTGCAGGCGAAGAAGCCAATGAGCCGGTCCTTGTGGAAGGACGGCGTCACAACGGTGATGTCATGCAGGTGGCCGGTGCCTTCCCACGGGTCGTTGGTGATATAGACATCGCCCTCGGCCATGGTGTCCCGCCCGATGCGGCGAATGAAATGACCCACGGAATCGGCCATGGCGTTGACGTGACCGGGCGTGCCGGTGACGGCCTGGGCCAGCATCTCACCCTTATCGTTATAGACCCCGGCGGACAGATCGCCCGCCTCGCGGACGCTTGTCGAAAACGCGGTGCGCACCAGCGCCTGCGCCTGTTCCTCGACCACGGAAATCAGGCGCGTCCACATGACCTGGTAGGCGACTTTGGAGAGCTCAGTCATGGCGGGGCTCCTTCGTGCGAATGTCGATACAGCCATCGGGCTGCGCGGTGGCGTTGCGGCTGGTGGGCAGGACGATGGTGGTTTCGTCCTCGGTGATGACGGCAGGGCCCTGAACGGTGGCCCCGGTCGGCAGGTCGGCACGCGGGTGGATCGCGGCAGCGGTGCGTTTGGCCAGTGCCGGATCGAAGAGATCGCGGGTGCCCTGTGCGGCCGGGGCCTCGGCGGTTTTGGCGGGCGCGATGCGATCCACCGGCGGCGTGGGTGTGTAGGCATTCACCGACCAGACGGTGATCTCGGCTTCCATCCCGTCGACGGAGCGGCCGAAGAGGCGGGTGTAGTCTTCCTCGAAGCGTTTCAGGAACGTTGCCGCATCGGGGTTGGCGGCCTCTTCGGGTGTCAGCGGCACGGGGATTTCCCAGCCCTGGCCTGCGTAACGCATGTAGATCTTGTAGTCGGTCAGGATCTCGGCCTCTGCATCGCAGGAGCGTACGAAACTGCGCGCCTCCTCCTCCATCTCTTCGAAGAGCGCGCGGACGCGGGCCGGGTCGAAGGCGGACATCTTGGTAAAGACCGAGCGGTTCGCCTCGAAGCTGAACGGCGCGCGAAGGAAGCCGATGGCGGAGCCGACGCCTGCGCCCACGGGCACCAGACAGCGGTCGATGCCCAGTTTCTCACACAGCCGCGCGGCATGGAGGGGCGCCGCGCCGCCAAAGGCGATCATGGTGTAGGTGCTGAGGTCTTCGCCATTCTCCACCGCATGGACGCGGGCGGCGTTGGCCATGTTTTCATCCACCACCTCTGCAAGGCCGAAGGCGGCTTCCGTCGCGTCCATATCCAGCCGGTCGCCAAGGTGGGCTTTCAGCGCCGCCTCGGACCGATCAGGATAAAGCGGGATGGAGCCCCCGGCGAAATGGGCCGGATCAAGCTTGCCCAACACGAGGTCCCCATCCGTCACCGCGGGCCTGTCGCCGCCGCGCCCATAGCAGGCGGGGCCGGGTTCGGACCCTGCGCTTTCCGGCCCCACACGGATCTGGTTCAGCGCATCCACATGGGCGAGCGACCCGCCCCCGGCCCCGATCTCCACCATGTCGATCACCGGAATGGAAATCGGCATGCCGGAGCCCTTCTTGAAGCGGTAACTGCGGGCCACTTCGAACACGCGGGCGGTCTTGGGCGTCTGGTGCTTGATCAGGCAGATCTTGGCCGTGGTGCCGCCCATGTCAAAGCTGAGCACCTTGTCCAGCCCATGCCGCGCGGCGATGTCTGCGGCGAAAACCGCGCCGCCTGCGGGGCCGGATTCCACCAGCCGAACGGGGAAATTGGCCGCCGTGTCGATGTCGATGATGCCGCCGCCGGAATGCATCAGGAAGACCGGGCAATCGGCACCTTCATCGGCCAGCCGCCCTTTCAGGCGGCCCAGATAGGATTTCATCAGCGGCTTGATATAGGCGTTTGCGATCGTGGTGTTGAAGCGTTCGTATTCCCGCATCTGGGGGCTGACCTGCGAGGACAGCGAGACCATGACGCCGGGCAGTTTCTCGGCCAGAACCTCGGCGATCAGCCGTTCATGGGCGTCGTTCACGTAGGAATGCAGCAGGCCCACGGCGATGCTTTCGTAACCTGCCTCGCGCAAGTCATCGGCCAGCCGCTCCACCTCGGCCCGGTCGAGCGGGATGAGCGTTCCGCCATCGGCATCGAGCCGCTCGCGCACGGTATAGCGGAGGTTGCGGGGCAGCAGGGGGTCGGGCAGCTTCAGGTTCAGATCATATTGCTCGAACCGGCTTTCGGTGCGCATTTCGATCACGTCGCGGAAGCCTTCGGTCGTGATCAGCGCCGTCTTGGCCCCGCGCCGTTCGATGAGCGCGTTGGTGGCCAGCGTCGTGCCATGGATGACCTGCGAAATCGCAGAGGGCGCGACCCCGGCCTTGTCACAGACCCGGTGCATCCCCTCGATGATCGCATTTTCAGGCGCGGCATAGGTGGTCAGCACCTTGGTGGAAAACCGGCCCCCCGGCCCTTCCAGCACCAGATCGGTGAAGGTGCCGCCGATATCGGCCCCCAATCTGTACGACTCGCCCATTTTGACCTCCGCTTACGTGACGGGCGGAGGATAGCCGACCGGAAGTATTTGGAAAAATCGAATGATCATATGGATTGGATAACTAATCGTGATCCTCCGGCGGATAGAGCCCCGCAGCAATCTCCACCGCTGCGACCAAAAAGGTTGGGGCCGGATCGACCAGCCAGCGGGCGGCGAAGTGCAGGTCTTCGGGGTGCCAGTCATAATCCAGCACCTGCAACCGCCCGGCGGCCAGCGTCTCAGCTGCCATCAACGCGGGTACGCAGGCCACGCCCAACCCGTCATTGGCCATTTGCAGGCAGGCGGCGATGTTGGACGAGGGCACCAGCCGCACCGGCTGTTCGATCTGGCGGAAATGCGCGTCAAGCTGGGTGTAAGGATAGGATCCGCGCGCATGGGTCAGAATGCGATGCCGCGCGATCTGGTCCGCCGCGACCGGGCCGGTGGGGAACCCCAAGGCGGGGGCTGCGACCCAGATATAGGGCGACTGGCCGAGAGGCTCGGTATTGGGGGTGCGCTGGTCGAAAGGGCCGTTCTGGAAGGCGAGGTCAATTTCCCGCGCGAATAGCAGATTGGACAGGTTCTCTGACAGGTCGATGGTCAGTTCCACATCGACGGAGGGAAACCGGTCTTTCATCTGGATCAGGAAGGGCCGCAGCCATGTCTGGGCCACCAGTTCGGTCACGCCAAGCCGCAGCAGCCCGTCAAACACCGTGCCGTCGCCCGTGGCCTCGAGAAACCCGTCCACGGCGGCCAGAATGCGCCGGGCCGGGCCAATCAGTTGCCGCCCCTCGCGGGTCAGGCGCACGGACCCCGCGTCACGCTCCATCAGGGTCAGGCGCAGGTGATGTTCCAGCTGCGAAATGCGGTTCGAGATATTGGGCTGCGTGGTGTTCAGCCGGGCCGCCGCCCGCCGGAAGCTGCCCAGATCGGCCACATGCACGAAGGCTTCGATATGCTTGAGATTGAATTTGGGCATGTCGTCCGGGTCCGCTGTCTGACGGCAGGGTTCCCCGTTGTGTCGTGAATGTCCATGCCCGATCTGCCCTTGCCCCGATGCCGGGCAGAGCGCAAACATGGCCCCATGATAGAGCTCAGACTGACCAATTCCGACCTTGCGGACCTGACCGAATGGCGCCGCGCCCTGCACCGGCGCCCTGAAGTGTCGGGCGAGGAGGCCGAGACCGCGCGTACCGTTCAGGCGGCATTGACTGCGACGGGGCCGGACCGGATCGTCACCGGGCTTGGCGGGCACGGGGTTGCGGCGCTTTATGACAGCGGGCAGCCGGGGCCACGGGTTTTGCTGCGGTGTGAGCTGGACGGGCTGCCGATACAGGAACTGTCGGATCACCCCCACCGGTCGCAGATCGACGGCAAGGGGCATCTGTGCGGCCATGATGGGCATATGACGATGCTGGCGGGCATGGCGCGGCTTCTGGGGCGCCAGCGGCCCGCGCGGGGGTCGGTCGTGCTGATGTTCCAGCCCGCCGAGGAAACCGGCGAAGGCGCGGCGCGGGTGGTGGCCGATCCGGGCTTTGCCGATCTGAGGCCCGACTATGCCTTCGCCATCCACAATTTCCCCGGCATGCCGCTTGGCCATGTGGGCGTGGTGGACGGCCCGGCAAGCTGCGCCTCTCGCGGGATGCGGGTGCGGCTGACGGGGCGCACGGCCCATGCGTCGCAGCCCGAAACGGGCGTTTCCCCTGCCCCTGCCCTCGCGCGGCTGATGCTGGACCTGCCCGGCCTGTCCCGGGGCGCGGATCTGAGCGACCCCGATTTCGCGTTGGTCACGGTGTGTCACGCACGGCTTGGCGAACCGGCTTTCGGCATCGCACCGGGAGAGGCCGAACTTTATGCTACTCTGCGCAGCCTGACCGATCCGCGCATGGAGCGGCTGATCGCCGATGCCGAAGCCATGGCGCGGGACGCGGCGGGCAACCTGGCCCTGTCCGTCGACTATCACGACATCTTCCCGGCCTGCACGAATACCCCGGTCGCGGCAGAGATCGTCCGCCGGGCCGGGGCGCGGGCGGGTCTGCCCACGGGGCCGGGCCTGTTGCCGATGCGCCCGTCAGAGGATTTCGGCCACTTCGGCATGGCCACAGGGGCGGAAAGCGCCTTCATCCTGCTCGGGGCGGGGAAGGACGGCCCCGACCTGCACAATCCCGACTACGACTTTCCCGATGACCTGATCGGACCGGGCACGGCGCTGTTGGGTGAGATTCTGCGGGAAATACTGGGCGACTGACGCCTGATCAGGCGATATATCCCGTGACGCTGGCGGCTGCGCCGTGTTGGCAGAGGCCGAGATAGGCGCGGGTGACGGTCTCGCGGAAAACAGGATGCCCGGCAAGCACCGGATCAAACACCTGATCGACCGCCAGAAGCGCGGCGACCTTGGCGGCGGGGTCAGCGGCCTCGTCCGAGACAGCACGCAGATGATCCGCCAGCGGGTCGCGCACGTCAATGGGCTGGCCCGCCTCATCCACGCCGCCCACGTAGCGCATCCAGGCCGCCACCACGAGCGCCAGTCCCGGAACCGGGCGACCGGAAGCAAGGTTCTCCGCCACCGGTCCCAGAATGCGTTGCGGCAGTTTCTGCGAGCCGTCCATGGCGATCTGCCAGGTACGGTGCCGGATCGACGGGTTTTGGTAGCGGGCCAGCAGGGCACCGGTGTAGGCGGTCAGGTCTTCGCCTTCGGGTTGCGGAACCGTGGGCAGAATCTCGTCCCGCCACAGCTTTTGGCACAGAGCCGCGAAAGCCGGGTCCGCAACGCTTTCGCTGATGGTCTGGTATCCGGCGAGGTAGCCCAGATAGGCCAGCGCCGAATGGGTGCCGTTCAGGCAACGCAGTTTCATCGTCTCGAAGGCTGATACATCGCGCACGAACTGCCCCCCGCCCGCGTCCCAGCCGGGGCGGGCGTTGTCGGTGAAATCATCCTCGATCACCCATTGGCGGAACGGTTCGTGCCAGACACAGGCCGGATCGTGATAGCCGGTGAGCGCGGCCAGCCGCTCGATATCCTCGGACGTGGTTGCAGGTGTGATCCGGTCGACCATCGTGGCCGGGAACTTGACCTTCTGTGCGATCCAATCGGCAAGCTCGGGGTCGCGGGCTTGGGCGAAATCCAGAACCACGCCGCGCGCCAGATGGCCGTTGGAGGGCAGGTTGTCGCAAGACAGCACCGTAAAGGGCGCGGTGCCTGCATGGCGACGGCGGTCCAGGGCCTCCACCAGAAATCCCGGCGCGCTGCGGGGGGTGTCGGGATGGGCTAGGTCATGCACGATGTCGGGGTGGTCGCGTCGCAGCTGTCCGGTTGCCGGATTGTGGCAATAGCCCTTCTCGGTGATCGTCAGGGAGACGACCCGTGTTGCCGGAGCAGTCATCCGGTCCAGCACGGCGGCGGGGTCTTCCGGGGCGACCAAGACCTCTGACACAGATTGAATGACGCGCGGCGCTGGCCCGTCCGGACCAAGCGACACGGCTGTATAGGCCCCGCCCTGCGGCGTCAGCTGATCGCGTGCCTCGGGACTGCGCAGGCTGACGGCGCAAATCCCCCAATCGCCACCATCGCGGGCCATTGCATCGGCGGTATAGACGGCGTTGAAGGCCCGAAAAAAGGCACCGGGGCCCAGATGGACGATGCCCACAGGGGCGGCGGGGGTACTGCGGGACAGGCGGGGATGAGTCACAGGCGGTAGGCCTCCTTCGCCAGCCGGTAGCTGAGGTCATGGGCCAGCTCGACCGCCTCGTTTTCACGCAACCGCCCGCTGCGCACCAGCGTCGCCAGATAGGCGCAATCCACGCGGCGGGCGACGTCATGGCGGGCGGGGATCGAGCAAAAGGCGCGGGTGTCGTCGTTGAACCCGACGGTGTTGTAAAACCCGCAGGTCTCGGTCGTGGCTTCACGGAAGCGGCGCATCCCCTCGGCACTGTCATAGAACCACCAGGGCGGGCCGAGTTTCAGCGCCGGATAGGCGCCCGCCAGGGGCGCAAGCTCGCGGCTTTGCGTGGTTTCGTCGAGCGTGAACAGAATGATCGCAAGGCCCGGTTCCATCCCCACGGCATCGAGCAGCGGTTTCAGCCCGCCGACGAAATCTGCCCGCATGGGGATGTCAAAGCCCCGGTCGCGGCCAAACTGCGCAAAGACCGGCCCGGAATGGTTGCGCCACGATCCGGGATGGATCTGCATGGCCAGCCCGTCATCGAGGCTCATCCTTGCCATTTCCGTCAGCATCTGACCCCGGAAGAGATCGGCCTCCTCTGCCGTGCAGGCCCCGTTCAACGCCTTCTGAAACAGCGCTGCGGCCTCCGCCGCGGGCAGGTCGGCGGTGCGGGCGCTGGCATGGCCATGATCGCTGGCCGTCGCGCCGTGGCGCTTGAAATAGGCCCGGCGGGCGCGATGCGCAGCCAGATAGCCCTGCCATGTGCGCGTGTCTTCGCCCGTCAGCGCGCCAAGGCGGTCGATCTGGATGGCGAAGCCCGGCGTTTCGGGGTCCACGACCGTATCAGGCCGGTAGGTGGGAATGACCCGGCCCGACCACCCGCTGGCGGCGATGGCGGAATGGGACGAGAGGTCATCCAGCGCGCTGTCGGTGGTGGCGAGGCACTCGATCCCGAAACGGTCGAACAGGGCGCGGGGCCGGTAGGCATCTGTCGCCAGCAGCGCCTCAATCCGATCATAGGCGGCGTCCGCCGTGTCGGCGTTGAGGGGCTCGGTCAGCCCGAAGACATGCTCGAACGCGTGGTTCAGCCACAGGGCCGAGGGGGTGCCGCGAAACAGGTGGAACTGGCTGGCAAAGCGTCGCCAGATCACGCGCGGATCGGTTTCCACCGGGCGGCCATCGGCAGAGGGCACGCCCAGATCGGCCAGCGGCACGCCCTGCGAGACCAGCATCCGAAACACGTAGTGGTCGGGGATCACAAACAGCGCGGCGGGGTTCGGGAAACGCTCATTCCCTGCAAACCACGCCGGATCGCAATGGCCATGGGGGCTGATGATCGGCAGATCGGACACTGTATCGTAAAGCGCCCGCGCCAGCCCGCGCGCACCGGGATCGAGCGGAAACAGGCGGTCCGGGTCGGTCAGCGCCATGCGAATACATCCTTGAGCAACGGTGTTTCGCCAACTAATATGCTAGTCTATCAGACCTGTCAAAGCCGAACCAGATGCCCCTAGCCCCCCTGTCCCCGATCCAGCCAGCCAGCACCACGGACATGGTCTTTGACCGGCTTCATGACGCCGTGGTGTCGCTGGACCTGCCGCCGGGCTCGAAAATCTCGGAAGCCGAGATCGCCAGATCGCTCGACGTCTCTCGCCAGCCGGTGCGCGATGCGTTCTTTCGGCTGTCGAAACTTGGGTTCCTGAGCATCCGTCCGCAGCGGGCCACCCTGGTCACGCGCATATCAGAAACCGCCGTTCTGCGCGCCGCCTTCATCCGGACGGCGCTGGAACTGGCCTGCCTGAACGCCGCCCTGCCCCGCCTGACCGCAGCCGATCTGGACGATCTGGCCGCCGATATCGCCGCGCAGGACCATGCCATCGCCGCCGGGGACCGGCCCGGTTTCCACGCACTGGATGACCGGTTCCACCGCCGCATCTGCGAGATTGCCGGGCACGGCTATGCTTGGGATCTGATCCGCGAGCAGAAGGCGCATATGGACCGGGTCCGCTTTCTTTCGCTGGCCATCGGCAGCGCCGACGCGCTGGACGACCACCGTCACCTGTTGCGCGCAATACGCGCAAAAAACCGGGACAACGCGGAAACGGTCATGAAGCAACATCTGGGCCGCGTCAAAGGCGCCATGGACCGGCTGCGGGGCGACCACCCGGCCTATTTCGAGGAGACCGGCACATGACCCGTACCCTGATGACCATCGGAGAATGCATGGTGGAAATGGCGCCGGGCGACGACGGGCGCTTTGCCATGGGCTTTGCCGGGGACATGTTCAACAGCGCTTGGTATGCACGGCAGGTGGCGGGGGATAGGCTGAGCGTGGCCTTCCTGTCGGCGATCGGAGACGACGCAGTGTCGGGCAAGATGGAGCAGTTCATCCGCGATGCGGGGGTCGAGCCGCTGCTATCCGTGGTGCCCGGCAAGAGCGTCGGGCTCTACGTGATTTCGCTGAAAGACGGGGAGCGCAGCTTTTCCTACTGGCGCTCGGATTCCGCCGCGCGGCGGCTGACGGACGGGCTGGACCGCCTGCCGGGGCTGGTGTCCGGTGACTGGGTTCTGGTCTCGGGCATCACACTCGCCATTCTGGACGATGACCGGCGCGCGCGGCTGCTTGGGTTTTTGCATGAAGCGAAATCGCGGGGGGTGCTGATCGCGTTCGATCCAAATATTCGCCCGCGCCTGTGGGACAGCCCCGAGGAGATGTGCCGCCAGATCATGAGAACGGCGGCGCTGTCAGACCTTGTGCTGCCTTCTTTCGACGATGAGGCCACCCATTTCGGCGATGCCTCGCCCGAAGCCACGCTCGCCCGCTACCGCGCGGCGGGGGCGGCAAGCGTCGTGGTCAAGAACGGGGCAGGCCCGGTCATGGCGTCCGAGGGGGAGGCACCGGCGGTGACGGTTCATCCGCCGGAAATCCCGGCCGTGGTGGATACAACCGCCGCCGGCGATGCCTTCAACGGTGGTTTCCTCAGTGCGCGACTTACCGGTGCATCCCTGACGGACAGCATTCACGCGGGATGCACCGTGGCCGCTCAGGTGATCGGGGCGCGCGGTGCCCTGGTGCCGGTCAGAAGCGCCAGGGCCTGAGCCACGTCACCGCATCGGTGAAAACAGCGCGTCGGTCAGGGTGCAATCGCGCGCCACGTCAGGTGCACAGGCGCGCGGCTCCAGCTCTCTGGTCAGGCAGATGCGCACCTCCTGCACGCGGCCCGCGCGACAGGTGACGGTCAGCATGTCGTCTGACAGCTGCGGGTTGGCCTCCAGGAATGCCTCTTCGATCACTTCGGCGGGCAGGCGCACCTCTCGGGTCAACTGGCGCAGCAGGGCCGGGCGTTCAACGCTTTCGTAGGCCAGACGCGACAGGGCGTAATAATCGCTGGCCGACAGGCCCGAGCAGACGCCATGCTTGTTCCACTGGTACCAGGCGAGGCCGGACGTGCCCATGATATCGGCCATGGCGTTGGTCATCCCGCGCGACGGATTGCGTTCGACAGTGGGGCAGAAGGCTGGCCAGCCATCTTCGTATTGCGGCCAGAGCCCGTGCAGGGTGAACCCAAACCCCTGCCCGGGGTCGCATTGCGGCGAATCCCTGTCATCACCCTCGATGGCGCACCAGGAGGGTGTCCAGCTCAGCGCCATGACGTAGTAATCGAAGTCCCCCGCCGGTTCCCCGTCGGCCCGTGCCATGCCTGCCAGCATGAGAAATGCCAAGAATGCTCTGATCATTTGCCCTTCCCAAGTCGTGCCTTCCCGCTTATATACGCCTCGACCTCCCTTACAATAAGGAAGCGCGGGGCCCGCCCCGCCAGCCGAGTCACGGCCCGAGGGAGATTTGTTTTCGCGAAGGAGCGACCGAGATGAACAAACCGATCATGGCAAAAGCCACAGCTGTCTGGCTGGTGGACAACACCACGCTGTCCTTCAAGCAGATCGGCGATTTCTGTGGCCTGCACGAGCTGGAGGTCCAGGGCATCGCCGATGGCGATGTGGCGGCAGGCGTCAAGGGCTTCGACCCGATCGCCAACAACCAGCTGACCCAGGATGAAATCGACGCGGCCGAAAAAGACCCGGCGCACAAGCTCAAGCTGAAATTCTACGCCGCCGCCGTCGGCGAGGAAAAGCGCCGTGGCCCGCGCTATACGCCGCTGTCCAAGCGTCAGGACCGGCCCAACTCGATCCTATGGCTGGTCAAGTTCCACCCCGAACTGACCGATAGCCAGATTGCCAAGCTGGTCGGCACCACCAAGCCGACGATCCAGTCGATCCGCGAACGCACCCATTGGAACATCTCGAACATGCAGCCCATCGACCCGGTGGCGCTTGGCCTGTGCAAACAGTCCGAACTTGATGCCGCCGTGCAGAAGGCCGCCGCCAAGGCCGCCCGTGAAGGCGGCGCCATGAGCGATGATGAACGGCGCAAGCTGGTCTCGACCGAAACCTCGCTCGGCATGGATACGGAACCGCGCATCCCCTCGTCGATCTCGGGGCTGGAGACCTTCTCGCTGTCCGACAATGAGTCCGAGGACGACGACAAGGGCGACCTGCTGGATGCCGACAGCTTCTTCAACCTGCCCTCCGGCGGGGATGACGACGAAGACGAACAGCCCTGATCCTTTCGGATCCGCCAGAACAGCCCCCGGTCGCCCTGCGGTCGGGGGTTTTTTCTTGGCCCGGCTCCGCGTTAGATTGACCCCGTGCTATTTTGAAGCGGAGTCATTGATGAAACGATTTGCCCTTTCTGCCGCGCTTGCGCTGCTGCCGGTTCCCGCCTTTGCCGATGTCATCTATTGCGAGTTGCCGTGGTTCGCCCGCAACCTGATCTTCGATCGGGCCGGGTATTGCTTTGCCTCCCCGCTCGGACGCGCGACATTCGACAACACCGGCTGCACCGGATCGGATGTGACCCTGTCAGAGCGGGATCGCGCCGCCATTGATCATATCCTCGATCTGGAAGAAGCGCTGGACTGCGCCATCGACAGCAGCAGGCCCCGGCTGGAACATCTGGCCCATTTCGAACATCTGCGGAATGCCGACGTGGTGCCCGCCCCGGTTG
The DNA here is from genome assembly GCF_030732985.1 of Nioella sp. MMSF_3534. GTDB lineage: Bacteria > Pseudomonadota > Alphaproteobacteria > Rhodobacterales > Rhodobacteraceae > Nioella. The sequence continues at coordinate 17,848 of NZ_JASHJX010000033.1, read as the reverse complement.
AGCATGAAAGCGGGTGCATCGGATATACCGGCCCGGTCCTGCCCTTACGCGCCGCGCCGCAGGCAGATGCGCGCGTGATCGGCGAACTGCGCCCCGGTGACAATGTCGGCTTCATCTTTCTCAATGAAGGCATCTGGGACTACGTGCTGATCAACGACCCGGACGACATGTCAACGCTGCGTGAAGCGGGGTGGGCGCCGGTCGGACTGGGCCGCATCGAATGCGAGATGTATGCCGGGTAGCCCATCGGTCCGCGACGTACAATGCGCGGGATTTCAGCGCGTTTTGCACTGAACGGGCCGGTACTCTATACTTGCAACAGACATCGCACCGGAGGATTGCCATGCCCCGTCTTGTCCTTGCGCTTGCCCTGCTTGGCCTGTCAGGCCCGGTTTTCGCAAACGAGCCCTATTGCGAGGAACCCTGGTTCATTCGCAACCTGATATTCGACCGCGCCGGATACTGTTTCTCCTCCCCGCTTGGGCGGGCAGTCTTCGACAATGCGGACTGCACCGGAACCGATGTGACGCTTTCAGAACGCGACCGCGAGGCTGTGGCCCTGATCCGCGAGATGGAAGACCTGCTGGACTGTAATATGGACACGTCGGTTCAGACCCTGTCCACATTGCCAGAGCTAAACCAGCTGCGCCGCTTCGCGTTGCTGCCGATCCCCGTCAACGCCGCCAGCGGCTGTATCGGCTATCTCGGTCCTCAACTGCCTCTGCTTGTTGCACCGGGGGCCTATGACGGGCCGGTTCTGGGCACCCTGACACTGGAAAGCAGCATCCTGTTCGACTTCCTGCCGGAGGATGGCTGGGAATTCGTCACCGTGTACCCCAACGGCTGGGAAGGCCCGCCCGGCCCATCCGGCTGGATCGACCTGGGGCAGCAGCAGCCACAATGCCGCGAGATCGCGGGTTAGCAGGCTATCGGTTGCGCCTCAGTGGGCCGCCGTTCCGACGCTGTCAAGCAAGGTGCGGCCGCCATCCACGGTGATCACTTCGCCGGTCACGAAGGCCGCCCCATCGGAGCACAGGAACTGCACCGCGCCCGTGACCTCGCGCGCCGAGGCAATGCGGCCCATGGGCGTACAATGCTTGATCTCCTGCCGCAGGTCGCGATTGTCCTTCAGCGATTCCTTCAGGCTGTTCGACATGAGCGACCCGAAGGCCACACCGTTCACGCGAATCCGGTGAGGGGCCAGCGCCACGGCCAGGCTGCGCGTGGCCTGATCCAGCGCCGCGGCGCTGATCGAATAGGCCAGCAGATCGGGATGGGTGCGCCGCGCGGCGATGGATGACAGGTTCACGATCGCCCCGATCGGACCCTCTTCGACACCATCTTCCTCTGCCTGCGCGATCATCCGCTTGGCCACCGCCTGAGACAGCCGCAGCGCCGTGAACATATTCTGTTCCATCAGCGTCTCGACTGTCTTGTCCGACGGATCGAGCGGGTCGGATGACATCACCTGGCGCGACGCATTCACAAGAATATCAACCCGGTCGAAGGCGTCGATGGTGGCCGACAGCAGATTGGCCACGGTCAGCCTTTCCCGCAGATCACCGGCGAAATAGCGCACCCGGCTTTCTTCCTTCACGAAATCCCCGACAACATCGGCAAGGCGTGTCTCGTCCCGGTCAGCCAGCATCACCTTGGCGCCGCGCTCGATGAAATGACGGGCAATCGCCAGCCCGACGCCATTGGCCGCGCCGGTGATGATGGCCGTTTTGCCCTGGATGGAAAGCGACATGGTCCGTCTCCGTTCGTCCCTCAGCCGCGGCGCGTGCCCTTGGGCTTGCCCGCCTGATAGAGTTTGTAGCCCGCGATTTCCGCCAGCAGCTTGCCGGTGCCGAAATGCGCTTTCAGCGTCGCTTCATAGGGCAAATGCCGGTTCGCCACCATGAAGAACTGCCCCGTGGGTTTCAGCATCCGCGCCGCCGCCGCGATAAAGGCCTGCCCAAGCGCGGGGTCGGCGGCCCGTCCGGTGTGGAACGGCGGGTTCAAGATAATGGCGTCGTAGCGCTCTTCCGGCTCGAACGCCGTGGCATCGGCCCAGAAGAACCGCGCGCGCGGATCGTCCACATTGGCCCGCGCCGCCTGCAATGCGGAGTATTCCGCTTCGATCAGGTCCATCGCCGCGATGCTCTCCTGCTCGTCCAGCAGCACCGCCGACATATAGCCCCAGCCCGCCCCCAGATCGGCCACCCGGCCCTTCAGTTGCGGCACCAGCGCCACCAGAACCTCCGACCCCTGATCGGCACCGTCGGGCGAAAACATGCCGGGGGCGGTGACGAAACCATCCTCGGTTTCGCCCGGTTCCGCGATCCAGTCGGCCACCCCGTCGGGCAGGACGTCCGGCCGGGTCAGCCAGAAGAGCTTGCCATGCGCCTTCGAAAGCGTCCCGTCGAGCGGCAGCAGCTTCTTCACCGCCTTGAGGATCGATTCGATCCCCTCATCCTTCTGCCCATCGACAGCGATCACCCCGCCGGGGCGGACCAGCGTCAGCGCTTCGGCTACCAGCGACAGGCTCTCGCCCTTGCTTTTCACGATCTGCACCAGCGCGGCGGCGAACTCGCCCTCGGGCTCCACCCGCGCATCCAGCCCGCGCGCCGTCAGCCGGTCATGATCGGGGGCAAAGCCCTGCACGGCCTGCACCCGGTCGCGGCCAAGCGCATCAAAATCCGCCTCGGCCCGGGCACGCAACACCAGCACCGGGCCATCCCCTGGCCAGGTCATGTCGCCGTCTTCCAGCGCGAGGGTCCAACGATCGGGAGTCATAGGTCAGGGAACGGCCGGGCGGCTATTCCTCTTTCTCCATGGTGCATTGCAGGGGGTGCTGATTGCGGCGAGCGAAATCCATCACCTGCGCCACCTTGGTTTCCGCGATCTCATAGGAGAACACGCCGACAACGGCCAACCCCTTCTTGTGCACCGTCAGCATGATTTCCACCGCCTGGCTGTGGCCGATCCCGAAGAACCGTTCCAGCACATGCACGACGAATTCCATCGGGGTATAGTCGTCGTTCAGCAGCAGCACCTTGTACAAGGGTGGCCGCTGCGTCTTGGGCTTGGTCTGCGTCAGCAGGTCGGCATCATTGCCGGGGGCAGTCTTGTCCGCCAGATATGTCGGGATGTCGATTGCCATCACAGGGTTCCGGGAGTCGCAGAGTTTCGGTAGGGGTCACTATATAAGCTGCTCCCCCTCGCAGAAAAGGGGGGGATTGTCACGCGATCACGTATCAGGGGGGCAGAATGCCGGTGAAATTGCAAACAATCGGTTTCGATGCCGACGATACGCTCTGGCAGAATGAAACCTTCTTTCACATCACCCAGGCCCGATTTGCCGCGCTGTTGGCCGACTTCACGGAACGCGATCACCTGATGGACCGGCTGTTGCAGGCGGAAAAGCGCAACATCGGCCACTACGGGTTCGGCATCAAGGGCTTCATGCTGTCGATGATCGAAACCGCCATCGAGGTCACTGATCGCAAGGTGCCCGCCAGCGTGATCTCCGAAATCCTTGCCGCCGGGCAGGACATGCTTGGCCACCCGATCCACCTGCTGCCCCATGCGCAGGAGGCGGTAGAGACATTGGCCAACAGTCACCGGATCGTGCTGATCACCAAGGGCGATCTCCTGGATCAGGAACGCAAGCTGGCACAATCCGGGCTCGGGGATCTGTTCCACGGGGTCGAGATCGTCTCGCACAAGACGCCCGCAATCTATGCGAGCGCCTTCGCCCGCCACGGCACTGGCCCCGAAAGCGCAATGATGGTCGGCAATTCGATGAAATCCGACGTGGTGCCCGCGATCGAGGCCGGGGCCTTCGGCACCCATGTGCCCCATGGCCTGACATGGGAGCTGGAACATGCGGATGCCCCCGACACCCATCCTCGCTTCCGCGAAATCCCCGATCTCTCTGCCCTGCCCGCGCTGATCGAAGAGATCGAATCCTGATCCTTCTTCTTGGCCCAAATACTCCCGCCGGAGGCATCCCTCCCGCGCCACTGGACCGCTCGTGTCCATCGTGCTCCTCCCTCACCACGCATCCGTGGCAACGCGGCCAGACGAGGCCTCCGGCGTCAGCCGGGGGTTGAGGAGGGCCGCTCCCGGGTCGACGCCAAAGGCGGCGAAACCGGGTTTCGCACAGCAGCTGACAGGACTCGATTGACTTCTTCGTTAATTAACTAATATATTATTCAACCATGGAGAGCACCCGCACCCCCCTCGCGCCCACATTCGCGGCCCTCGGCGACCCCACACGGCTGGCCATTGTCACCCGGCTGATGTCGGATGGACCGCAAAGCGCCGGCCAGCTTCAGGATATCGCCGATATCTCCGCCCCGGCCATTTCCCGGCATCTCAAGGTGCTGCGCCAGGCCGGTGTCATCCGCCAGCAGATCGACGCGCAGCGGCGCATCTATTCAGTCGAGCCCGAGGCCCTTCAGGCCATCGCCAGCTGGACCATTTCAAAGCGGGAGTTCTGGGAGGGCAGCCTCGACCGACTTGCCCAGATCCTCGACAGCCAGAAGGAGAGCTGACAATGGCCGATCTCACCCTGACCCGCCACTTCGCGGCAAACCCCGAAAGGGTTTTCGAAGCGATCTCCCGGCCAGAGGTTCTTGTGCAATGGTGGGGTCCCGAGGGGCTCCGGGTCGAGCCCGACACTCTCGATTTCACCCGGCTCGGCCCCTGGGGCTCGGTCATGATCAATGCCGACGGCGCGCGCTACAAGGTGACGGGCCAGGTCACCCATGTGGACCCGCCCCGCTCTGTCGGCTTCACCTGGGCCTGGCATGACGACACTGACACGCGCGGGCCGGAAAGCCACGTGACCTTCACGGTGGAACCGGACGGATCGGGCGGCACAGTGTTCCGTCTCTCTCATGTCGATCTGGCCGATGAAGATGCCGTCGCAAACCACAACACCGGCTGGAGCTCGTCGCTGACCAAGCTCGACGCCCTTTTCGCCGCCTGACCCGAAGGAGATCCTCCCCATGTCCAAGTTCATTTTCGTCTATCACGGCGGCAAGGCCCCATCCGACCCCGCCGAGCAGGAGCGTGTCATGGCTGCCTGGGGCGCCTGGATGGGAAGCCTCGGCAACGCCCTCGTGGATGGCGGCGCGCCGGTTGGGCTGTCCAAGACCGTCAGCTCCGCTGGTGTGGCCGATGATGGCGGATCGAACCCTGTTTCGGGCTATTCCATTGTCGAGGCCGCCGATCAGGATGCCGCAGCCGGAATGGCCGGGACCTGCCCGATCCTTGACGATGGCGGCAGCGTTGAGGTGGCCGAGATCCTGTCCATGTGACGGCCCCCAAGGGGCGGGAGCGTTCCCCGCCCCCTAGCCCTGGGACGGCCAGTGCAGGTGTTCATCATCAATGATGATCCGGTGGCTATGCCGCCGCGCGCCGCCATGCGCGCGCAGATGCGGGTGATCGGGCGGCAGATCAGGGTGGCTGTGTTCAATCACGTCGGGGCGGCTGGCGGGCCAGACCCGCATGGCCAGCAGAACCGAACCGCCCGCCAGCACTGCCAGCACGGCCAGCGTCGACTCAAGCCCCAGCCACGGCCCCAGCCACCCCGCCGCGGGATAGGCCAGCAGCCAGCAGGCATGGGACAGCGCGAATTGTGCCGTGAAGATCGCCGGCCGGTCCTCCTCATGCGCGGACCTGCGCAGCAAGCGGCCCGAGGGCGTCATCACCGCCGAATTGCACAGGCCCAGAACCGCCCAGATCGCCAGCAGCAGGCCCCAGCTTTGCCCCTCCCCCCGGAGAACCAGCGCATAGCCGAACCCGATCAGGGCCAGTCCGGTTCCACCCGCCAGCATCACCGCCCGATCGGCCAGCCGGATCAGCAACCGGGGCAGCACCAGCGCCGCTGCCATGGACCCGGCCCCGAAGGCTGCCATCGCAATGGCCACTTCTCGCTCTCCTCCGTCAAATCGCCCCCGCACCAGGACCACCGTATCGACCAGCACGAAGGCGATGACGGCGGCGACGGCCATGTTCAGGGCCAGCAACCCCCGCAGACGGGGCGTGGCGAGGTAGATGAACGTCCCGCGTGTCAGCCGTTCGCGGAAGGGTCGCTGCGTTCCGCTGGCCCGTGCAGGCAGGGACACGCTCAGGATCAGGACCGCCGAAATCAGGAAGCCCGCGACGGTGCCGACGAACAGCATCGAATAGCTGACAACCAGCAGCAGAAGACCGGCAATCGTGGGGCTGAGCAGGTTTTCAAGATCATAGGCCAGCCGCGACAGCGACAACGCATTGGTGTAATCGGCCTCATCCGTCAGCACATCCGGGATTGTGGCCTGAAACGCGGGCGTGAAGCTGGCCGAGGCCGCCTGCAATACGAAGATCAGCCCATAGATCTGCCAGACCCCGTCGATGAAGGGCAGCGCCAGCGCCACGCCTGCCCGGATCAGGTCCGCCCCCACCAGCACCGCCTTGCGTGGCACATGCGCCAATGCGGCGGCCAGCACCGGCGACAGTACCACATAGGCCACCATCTTGATCGTCAGCGCGGTGCCCAGAACCGTCCCCGCCCGCTCGCCCGCCAGATCATAGGCCAGCAGCGCCAGCGCAACGGTCAGCAGTCCGGTGCCAAGCAATGCCACGACCTGCGCCGTGAAAAGGCGGAGGAACACCGGATGTTTCAGAATGCGCAGCATGGTCGGTCACTCCTCGGACAGGGCCGTATGCCACGTATTCAGCGACAAAAGCAGCCCGGCAGCAATCCCTGGTACCGGCACGACGCACGGGCGCGACCCGCCTCCCGTTCGGCCCGGAGCAATCCTCACCGGTCCAAACCTGCCTCACCCCCATCCCGTGGCAACGCGGCCCGAGGAGGGCCCCGCAGGGGCTTGACGAGGGGCGCTCCCGGGTCGACGACGCAGTCGGCGAAACCGCGTCAGCGGACCTTCAGGACGATCTTGCCGATATGGGCCGAGCTTTCCATTCGCGCATGCGCCCCGGCGGCATCTTCCAGCGGGAATTCGGAATCCATCACCGGCCCGATCCTGCCCGCCTCCAGCAGCGGCCAGACATGGGTCGCCAGCTCCGCCGCGATGCGCGCCTTGGCCTGCACGCTTTGCGGGCGCAGGGTCGATCCCGTCATGGTCAGCCGCCGCGTCATAAGCTGTGCGAAGTTCACCTCGGCCTTGGGGCCTTGCAGGAACGCGATCTGCACCAGCCGCCCGTCATCGGCCAGCGCCTTGAGGTTCCGGGCGATATAGGGCCCGCCCACCATGTCGAGGATCAGGTCCGCGCCGCCCATCCCGCGCAGCACCTCCGCGAAATCCTCCTCGCGATAGTTGATCGCCCGCTCGGCCCCCAATTCCTCGCAAGCCGCGCATTTGTCTGCCGAACCCGCCGTCGCGAAGACCCGCGCGCCGAATTCCCGCGCCAGTTGGATCGCTGTCGTGCCGATGCCCGACGATCCGCCATGGACAAGGAACCGCTCCCCCGCCTGCAGCCCGCCGCGCATGAAGACGTTGGACCAGACGGTGAAGAAGGTCTCACACAGCGCCGCCGCGCGGTCCATCGCCATGCCTTGCGGAACCGGCAAAGCATGGTCGGCATGGGTCAGCACGTATTCAGCATATCCGCCACCGGGCAGCAGCGCCGTTACGCTGTCACCCACCTGCCACTGTGACACGCCCGGCCCCACGGCAGCCACGGTCCCCGCCGCCTCCAGCCCCGGCAAGGGCGAGGCATCGGGGGGCGGCGCGTAGCTGCCTGCCCGTTGCAGCGCGTCGGGGCGGTTCACGCCCGCATAGTCCACGGCGATCAGGATCTGCCCGGCACCGGGGGTCGGCACCGGCACCTCCACCGGGCGCAGCACCTCCGGCCCGCCGGCTTCCGTGATTTCAACCGCGCGCATCATCTCTGGCAGGTTCATCGCTTATCCTTCCCCTTGGCCGTCACCCCGGCCCCAATGTCCCGGCATGTCGGCCATGCCCGTTTTCGAGGGCGGTTTGATCTGGCTCAGCAGCCATTCCGGCCCCGCCATCAGCGGTTTCAGCAGCTTGCTGTCCCGCGCCTGTGCCTTGAACTTCTCGAAGCGCATCACGTCTTCGATCCGCCGGTCGAGAAAGGCCCAGGTCGCCTCGTGCCGCTCGGAGTGATCTCCCAACCAGTAGAGCACGACCGAGGAATAGACCCCCGACAGAGTCATGCGCTTGGTGTACCAGTTGTAGTCGTCGCTGGTATCCCCGATCGCGGTCCAAATCTTGTCGGCGGTTTCCCACAGCGCCTTGGCCCCGTCGCCCGCATGAATGGGCAGCGCAAAGAGCGTCGTGCCGCGCCGCACCGCCTCCTTGTCCAGTTCCATCAGCTCCAGCCGCAGCCGAATCGCGTGCGTGATCTTTTCGCGGATCTTCAGGCCCGCCAGCGCCGCAGGCGTCAGGGCCGCGACCATCGCGTCATCGCCGCGCCGATGAAAGGCCAGCGCCAGATCCACTGGCCCGCGCGGGAACAGCGCCCGCACCTCGCCCGCATCGGCGCCGGTGTCCGCGATTGCGGCGGTAAGCGTGGCCTCGGACCAGCCGTCAAAGACGACATGCAGCAGGGCGGCATCGAGAATTTGGTCTTTCAGATCTTGCATCGGGGTCTCCTTTCGGGACGCGTGGCAGATGCTGGACATATAGCCGGGCTTTTGCTAAACGGCCACCTCCTGCAAATTCTTGCAACTCCAACTTAGAAAGGTGGTGAAAACCACATGCAGGTTAGCGTTCGTGACAACAATGTCGATCAGGCCCTCCGGGCTCTGAAGAAAAAGCTGCAGCGTGAGGGTGTTTTTCGTGAGATGAAGCTCAAGCAGCATTACGAAAAACCGTCCGAGAAAAAAGCGCGTGAGAAGGCCGAAGCAATTCGCCGTGCTCGCAAGCTGGCTCGGAAGAAAGCGCAGCGCGAGGGTCTCCTCTAAGGGCCTTCAGGCTTTGCGAACCAAGGGGCGGCTTGCCGCCCGAACGACGCCCCCGCGCCACCCGGCCCGGGGGTTTTTCCTTGGCATCGCGTGGCGATCAGTCAGACCGGCGCGGGGGGGGGCGCAAGAAAACACCCCGCTACCGGATGGTGCGGGGTGCGAAAGCGGTCAGACCTGGCGGCAACGGTCAGCCGCCATCTGCGATAATCTCGGCCACCCGCTGATTGCGCAGTTCCACCGCCGCCTGTCGTGCCAGAATCTCGCGGTTGTTGTCGGAATCATCGTCATAGACCCGCTCTTCACGCACACCGGGGATTTCCGCGAAGGATTCCATGGTCCGGCGTGGGAAATAGGATCGCTGGATGTGACCCCATCCGGGAACCTGGCTGAGGATATGCGAGATCGAGAAGGAACACTGCGCCTTGGGTACCGCGCCGTAGGACAGCACCGCCTGGCTCAGCTGTGCAGCAATCTCCGGAGTCACTTCGACCTCCTGCACCACGACGTGGTAGGTCTCGCGCGCGTGGTAATCCATGTAGAAGTCATGCAGTTGCGGGCTCATCCCGAAGAACACGTCATTGCGTTCGGGGGCCTGCGGGTGGTGCCAGGTGCCAGCCGGATCGAACAGCAGCCGCTGTTCCCCGTCGATCATGAGAGCGGAATGGCCACCAGCCCCCGAGGTGTTCGAGATCATGGTATAAAGCGTCACCGTCGGCGGACCGGCGGGAACGTAGCGGGCACGCGCAACGGCCTCGTCCGGGGCCCAGACCGGTTCCGCGCCACAGGCGGCCAATCCGAGCAGGAGCCCGAGGGCCAGAAACGCGCGCCGGAAGATCATTGGAAGAACACCGCCAGGATCACCACCACGACCAGACAGGCAATGATGCTGTTGGTCAGGAATTTCACGAAGCCGTTGAAGGTTGCTTCCTGATCACGGATCTCCATTTCACCGTGCTTGTGGGTGTTGTCTGCCATCGGGTCTGTCCCCATTCGTCCTGTGTGTTGCGTTGCGATTCGAATTAGACGATTTCGCCGCGCCTGTCACGGGCTTCACCCCGTTGTAGCGGCCTTATGTGACCGTTTTACCCGGCTCTCGGGGCTCTATGGTCAGCAACAGCGGGCAGTGGTCCGACACCTCCGGGTTCCGCACCACGTCGAACCCGGCCTCCGCCAGAGAGGCGCTGACCAGCATGTAGTCGGCAAACTTGCCCGGCTTGGGATAGAGCCCGGTGCGCGTCCCGTCATGGCCCCGGCCTGTGACCAGATCGCGCAGCCCGATCCCGGCCAGAATATCGAAGCTGGCACTGTCAGGCAGAACATTGAAATCGCCGCAGGCCACAACGTCACCCATTGGCTCGGCCAGGCTTTGGATCAGGGCCGCAAGACGCTTCGCCTGCGCAATCCGTTCGGGGGTGTCGCCCTTGCCGGACAGATCACGCAGCCCGTGCATGTGAACGACGGTCAAAGCCCGGTCGCGGGTGTGGTCCCAGACCCGGACGCCATGGGCATTCCTGGACCGTGGATGGTCCCCGAACCCCTGTGCCCCATAGCCCTTGTGAACGAATCTTTGCACCTGCCCGATCACCGGCACCGTCCGCCGCACAAACGTCGCCAGCCCCCATTGCGAGGGCACCGGGCGGTCCCCGTCCCACAGCACGCCTTGCGCGGCCGGGCAGAACTGCCCCGCATGATCGGGCAGCGCGGCGGCAATATCGCGAAACAGGTTGGCGCGCTGGTTCAGCACATGATCGCCGTCCCGATAGGTCAGCCAATCCTTGTCGCTTTCGGGGCTGTGGGTCACCTCTTGCAGGCACAGAATGTCCGGGGACGCGTCCGCAAGATACGCGATCAGCGCGTCATGCAGCTTGCCACCCCAGGCATTCAGGCACAGAACGCGCATCAGCCCTCGGCCTCGGCCTCCAGATCGCCCGCCAGCCGGAACCCGATCCTCTGAGCGGGCCGGTCGGGCAGTTTCGGCAGGGCGCGCAGGGTAACGTTCAACTGGCTCACATGCTGGATCATCTGGGTTTTGATGCCCACGTCGTCGCTGCCGTAGAAGGTGAGGATATCGGGGCCGAAAAAGCCCATCCCCTCGATCCGCATCACGCCGCTGTCGGACCCGGTAAAGCCCATGGCGACCTCGTGCTCCGCATCGAGCTGCTTCTCGAAATTCTGGATGTAGAGGATGATCCGTTCATAGGCCCATTCGGCGGGCGATTTCTCTTCCACCGGTTTTTCCTGCACTTTCGCGGGCAGGGGCAGTTGCTCGGGCGTTGGCGGCGTGCAGGGATCGCAATGCACAACGCCCGCATCTGGCAACGCTGCTGCCTCCATGGCCTCTGCCGATGTCTGGATATCCTGTGTCACGTCCCCTCCCTGAGTTGCCACAGCCACGCGCCGTCCTCCCGTTTCTCGCGCGTGACCTCGCCCAGGGCAAGCAGATGATTGAGATGGGCCATGGCCTCGACCAGCGCCAACCCATAGGTGCCCTCGCCGATCTGCCTTTTGAACAAGGGCAGAAAGCAATCGGAAGCAACGCGGGGCCGGTCCAGATGCTCACGCAGACGTGACAGGGCGCCGTGGTGGTTCTCGATCAGCTGGTGCATCCGGTCGGGCAATCCGGTGAAGGGCAGCTTGTGTCCGGGCAGGACAAGTTGATCGGCACGGGCATAGCGGGCCAGGTGACCGCAACTTTCGATCCAGTCGGTGACGGGGTCGGCCATCGGCTCGGTCGCGTAGACGCCGAGGTTGGGGGAAATCGACGGCAGCAGCTGATCCCCACCCAGAACCAGAGCCTCATCCCGACACCACAGCGTCGCATGTTCCGGCGCATGGCCATGGCCAATCCGCACGTCCCAGTCGCGCCCGCCAATCCGCAGGTGGTCGCCCTCTCGGATGCGGGTGTAGCCAAGCGGCATCGGGGCCACCACATCGGCAAAGTTGAAGGGCCGCTCCGCCGCGCGTCTGGCGTAGATCTCCGGGTCCATCCCCGCGCCACGCCAGAAGGTAAGCGTTTCCTCGGTCGGCGCCTCCTGCACATCGAGCACCAGCATCCGCGCCATCAGCCAGGCGGTGCGGGTGGTGATCAGCTCCGCCCCACGGGACTGCAACCAGCCCGCCAGACCCACATGATCGGGGTGGTGGTGGGTGACCAGAACCCGCGCCACGGGCAGGCCGCCAAGCGGCCCGGCCAGCACGGCCTCCCACAATGCCCGCCCCTTGCGGCTGTCGAACCCGGTATCGACGATGGTCCATCCCTCCGCATCCCGCAGGGCGAAGATATTCACATGGTCCAACGCCATCGGCAGCGGGAAGCGCAGCCAGAGGACACCCTCGGCGACCTCGATGGCCTCACCGGGGGCGGGGGGCGTTTCGAACGGGTAGCGGATCACGCCGCGAACTCGTCCGCGCTGAGGGCATAGACATCCTCCGCCCCGGCCAGCGCCTGCGTCAGCAGCCCATGGGCCTCTGGCAGCAGACGGCCAAGGAAGAAGCGCGCCAGTTTCGTGCGCGGACCCTCGCCCCCCTCGGCCAGCGATGCCTTGAGGTGATAGTGCCCGCCCAGAACCCGCGCGACGCCCATCAGATAGGGCACCGCACCGGCGAAGCGGTCGTTCATCTCCATGCCGACCAGCGTTTCCGTGGCCGCGCGCAGCGCCTTGGAGGCCGCCGCCAGCCCGGCGTGATCGCCCGCCGCCGCCGTCGCATCGACTTCATCGAGCAGCGCGAACATCGCCGCACCGCCATCCATCATCTTGCGCGCCACAAGGTCCATCGCCTGAATGCCGTTGGTGCCTTCGTAGATCGCTGTCACCCGCACATCGCGCAGATACTGCGCCGCGCCGGTTTCCTCGATGAACCCCATGCCACCATGCACCTGAATGCCCAACTGGCTGACCGCGATGCCGGTTTCGGTCCCGTAAGCCTTGGTCACCGGCGTCAGCAGAGCCGCCCTCGCCGCCCAGGCCGCATCGCCTGTCGCCGTCGCCATGTCGATCGACACCGCGTTGTCGAGTGCAATCGCCCGCGCCGCGAAGATCTCGGCCTTCATCTGCATCAGCATCCGGCGCACATCCGCATGATCGAGGATCGTGCCCGTGCCGCCCTCAACCGGGCTGCGGCCCTGCCTGCGTTCCAGCGCATAGGCCAGCGCGTGTTGATAGGCGCCCTCGGCAGCACAAAGCCCCTGCACCCCCACGCCAAGCCGCGCGTTGTTCATCATGGTGAACATCGCGGCCATCCCGCCATGCGGTTTGCCGATCATCCAGCCCTTTGCGCCGTCATACTGCATCACCGCCGTGGGCGAGCCATGCAGCCCCATCTTGTGTTCCAGGCTCACGACGCTCAGCGAATTGCGCGCGCCCGGTTCGCCGTTCTCGTCGGGGATGAACTTGGGCACCATGAAGAGGCTGATCCCCTTGGTCCCCGGCACCCCGTCGGGCAGCCGCGCCAGCACCAGATGGCAGGTATTGGCGGTGAAGTCATTGTCGCCCCAGCTGATATAGATCTTCTGCCCCGTGACCGCATAGGTGCCGTCGCCATTGGGCTCCGCCTTCGACCGCAGCGCACCCACATCCGACCCGGCCTGCGGTTCGGTCAGGTTCATCGTCCCGTTCCACTCGCCCGAAATCAGCTTGGGCAGGTAGATCGCCTTCAGCTCATCACTCGCATGATGCTCCAGCGCCTCGATCTGGCCCTGGGTCATCAGCGGGTTCAGTTGCAGCGACAGGCAGGCAGAGCCCACCATCTCATTGACTGCCGTCGTCAAAGCCATCGGCAGGCCAAGCCCGCCATAGTCCGGATCTGCCGACATCCCCACATAGCCGCCCTCCGCAATCGCCCGATAACCATCGCCAAAGCCGGGGCTCGTGCGCACCACGCCGTTTTCCAGATAGGCCCCCTGCAGGTCCCCCCCCCGGTTCAAAGGCGCCAGCACCGTCTCCGCCATCTTGCCCGCTTCCGTCAGGATTGCGGTGACCATATCCGGCGTGGCCTCGGCAAATCGTTCAGTCGCGGCCACTCGGTCGAGGCCAACAATATTTTGGAAGATAAATTCGAAATCGGTCACGGGCGCGGTATAGGGCATGGTCATTCCTCCTTGGCACGGGCTTGGCACCGGGGCGGGCCGCTCGCTTTGGGCCTGTCCTTGCGGCAGATATTTTGCCATACCCGCCCCGATCAACAGAAACGTTACGTCGCTCATGTCCAACGGCAAGACAGAACTGCTTTCCCCGACCTCCGCAGGCATCGCCCGCGCGGCGGATCTCCTGTCTGCCGGGCAGCTTGTCGCGCTGCCGACCGAGACCGTCTACGGGTTGGCCGGCGACGCCACCAGCGACATGGCCTGCGCCCGGATCTTCGAGGCCAAGGGCCGCCCCCGGTTCAATCCGCTGATCGTGCATCTGCCGTCCCTCGATGCGGTGGAGCGGATCGCAATCCTCAACGACCCGGCCCGCGCGCTCGCCGCCGCCTTCTGGCCCGGCCCGCTGACGATGGTCCTGCCGCTGCGCGAGGGCCACGGCCTCTCGCCGCTTGTCACCGCCGGACTGCAGACCGTCGCCATCCGCCTGCCCGCCCATCCCCTGATGCGCGCCGTGCTTGACGCGTTCGGCGGACCCATCGCCGCGCCCTCCGCCAACCCTTCCGGCCGGATCAGCCCGACGACAGCCGACCATGTGCTGAGCGGCCTGGATGGCCGGATCGCCGCCGTTCTCGATGGCGGTCCTTGCGGGGTCGGCCTGGAATCCACCATCCTCGCGCCACAGGACACCGGCACACGGCTGCTGCGCGAGGGCGGCCTGCCACGCGAGGCGATCGAGCCGCTGACCGGCCCGCTCACCACCGACACCACGCCCGGCAAGGTTCAGGCCCCCGGCCAGCTCAGCAGCCATTACGCGCCAAAGGCACAGGTCCGACTGAACGCCCCGCTCACCGATCCGAACGCCATCCGCGTGGGTTTCGGCCCAGGTGATGCGGACCTCTCCCTGTCCCCGTCAGGCGACCTGATCGAGGCCGCAGCAAACCTCTTCTCGACGCTGCATGCCGCCGATGATCTCGCCCAGGCCAGAAACGCCCGCGAAATTCACATCGCCCCGATCCCCGACCAGGGCTTCGGCCGCGCCATCAACGATCGCCTGACCCGCGCCGCCGCACCGCGCTAAGCCTTTCATCTTGGCAAAAATACCTCCGCCGGAGGCATCCGCGCTCTCAACAACCACCACATTGACCGTAAAAAGCCGCCCCTCACCACAGGCCCGTGGCAACGCGGGCCGACGAAGGCTCCCCTGAAAGGGGGGCTTGAGGAGGCACGCTCCCCCGCCGACGCGGGTCAGGCGCGCCCGGCTTCGGCGGACAGCATCAGGGGCGACACCCCCAGCTTGGCCAGCGCCGCCTCCCATTTTCCATCCATATCGCTGCCAAAGACGATCCCCGCATCCGCGTCGCAGGTCAGCCAGCCGTTCTGGCCGATCTCGGCCTCCAGCTGCCCCGGTGCCCAACCCGCATATCCAAGCGCCATGACCGCCCTGTCAGGCCCCTCGCCATTGGCCAGGTCTTCCAGAACATCGAGGGTCGCCGTCATTCCGAAGCCACCGGGCACACGCATTGTGCCACCCTCGTCGCCATATTCCGCGCTGTGCAGCACAAACCCGCGCCCGGTTTCAACCGGCCCGCCATAGAGGATCGGGATTTTCGGCGGCTGCATGGCCTCGATTCCCAGCTGGCTGATCATCTCGGCAAAGCTCACCTCGGTCACGGGCTTGTTCACGATCAGCCCCATGGCCCCGTCATCGGAATGATCACAAAGAAGGATCACCGCCCCGGCAAACCGGGGGTCACCCATTCCGGGCATGGCGATCAGAAGCTGTCCCGTCAGATATGTGGTCATAACCGATATTTTTCGTGCCTCCCCATGAACATGTGCGGAATTCTGCATGGGTGCAAGCGCGCAAACCTATCCGACGGGGGCCAATTCGCCAAAACGTGACTTCCCTTTGATCGACCGAGGCAATACCTGACATGCCATGAGCAAATCCATCCTCTCCCGCGCGCTGATTGCGCTGACCTGCTGTCTGACCTTGCATCTTGCGCCCGGGGCGGCCTCCGCCCAATCCGGCGCAGTGCCGGAAGACGTGGTCCAGATCGAGCTGCTCGAAGGCTGGCGGCGGGACGATGGCAGCCATATGGCCGGTCTTCTGATCCGGCTCAGCCCCGGCTGGAAAACCTATTGGCGCGCGCCGGGCGAAGCGGGCATTCCCCCGCGCCTGCAATTGCGCGACCGCAGCGGCCTGCTATCCGCCGCCCTGCACTGGCCGGTGCCCGAGGTCTTTCATTCGAACGGCATGCAATCCATCGGCTACAGCTCTGACGTGATCTTCCCGCTGGAACTGACCCTTGCCGAGGGCACCGGTGCCCTGCGCCTTGCGGGCCGGATAGACCTGGGCGTCTGTCACGATATCTGCATGCCGGTGTCATTGGACCTGCGCGGCACCCTGCCCGCGGGCGGGCGCCCCGATCCCCGGATCGCCGCGGCGCTGGCCGACCGTCCCCTGACAGGGGCCGAAGCCGGGGCCGGGCGCGTGTCCTGTGATCTGACCCCGATCAGCGACGGTCTGCGGGTCGTCGCCCGCATTCCCCTGCCCCGTCAGGGCAGCGCCGAAACCGTGGTCTTCGAGCTGCCCGACCCCTCGATCTGGATATCCGAGGCGATGGTCACGCGCAGCGGCACCACGCTCACCGCCACCGCCGATATCGTCCCCCCCGATGCCGGCCCCTTCGCAATGGACCGGTCTTCCCTGAGGATGACCGTGCTGGCTGCGGGAACGGCGGTGGAACTGACCGGCTGTCAGGGATAACCCCGGTCAGCCGGTATTCGGAACTTCTATCTAGGCCACGGCCTTTCCGGCCAGCTTTGAGACAATCCGCCCCGGCACCTGCCGCGCGCTCATGGCACGAGGATACGGCAGTTCTTCCATCTCCGGCACGTCCCCATAAAGCGCGTCGAACTCGGCATAATTGTCGAAGACCCGGCGGCTCACGTTGTCAATAAACGTCTCGGCGGGCGCGCCATTGGCGAGGATGATCTCGTGCACTTCCGTCTCGATGTGGTAGACGGTGTAGCTCTCGCCCATCTCGGCCAAAGGCACTCGGGTGATCGTCGTTCCATTCACCAGCGCCCCGGCGTGACAGATCACCCCATCCACCAGCATCCCGTGATCGGCGGTGACGGTCAGGTCAGCATGCGGCAGGCCCGCACCCAGAGACCCGACAGCAAAGCGCACCGGCATCAGCCGTTCTGCGGGGCCGAAGCGGGTCATCACCGTCTGGCGACCGATCCATTTGACGGGAACAATGCGCCCGCCCTCTGCCAAAATCAGATCGCCAATCGCCAGATCCTCAACCAGTGCTTCACCGGTCGGGGTCGCAATGCCTGTGCCCGAGCAAAAGCAATAGGTGTAGGTTCCGCCCGGCACGAAGGTGACCGTTTTTCCGATCAGGTTTCCGTTCGATAGCACAAAACTATCGGCAGTATCGCCGGATGCTAGCAGAGAAATTACAGGATCACCGGCAGTGGTATAGCCTATGAAATAGTAGCTGGTTCCCTGAAACGAGACTGTGCCGCCCGCAGGTGTGCTTCCGTCGATGAGACCATCCGCTTCGATAAGAGGGTCGGAACTGGCGCTGCCGAACGCGTAAATCACGTAGTTGCCGCCACCTCCGCTGACATCCCCAATTCTATTCCAATAGGCGTATGTTTCCTGAGCCATTTGCTGCTACCTCTCGCTTATTCTTGTGAAACTGAGATGCCTACGCGCTTTGTCGCAGAAGAGTCCTGGCTGAACCAAGCCTAGGCTCAGGACTCATAGCCAATAGATGACGGTCGCTGCGAGGGCGATTGCCGATAGGAAGACCCTTGGGCAGCGA
>NZ_JASHJX010000032.1 GCF_030732985.1 Nioella sp. MMSF_3534 | reverse complement strand
TGCCAAGGTTAGGGTCGTGAGTTCGAATCTCATCGCCCGCTCCAATCAAAAAGGCCTCCGGATTTCCGGGGGCCTTTCTGATTTCAGGGCTGGATATCTTCCTGTGACAGTGCCCCAAATTTCCTCTTGCAGCCCCCGATCACCCGTCCTAAACACCGCCCTCAAGAGAGCGGGCGTAGCTCAGGGGTAGAGCATAACCTTGCCAAGGTTAGGGTCGTGAGTTCGAATCTCATCGCCCGCTCCAATCAAAAAGGCCTCCGGATTTCCGGGGGCCTTTTGTCTTTCCACGGGCTTACTGCGCGCGCATCTCTTCGAGGCGTTCGGCGGCATCGGGATGGCCAAGTTCCAGCGCCCGTTCGAACCACAGGATTGCCAGCGCATCGTCCTGCTGTACGCCATCGCCATCGCGCACGACAATCCCCATGTTATAGGCGGAATAGTCGTCGCCCAGATTGGCGGCCTCGGCCCAGATGCGGGCGGCTTCGGCACGGTCCTGCGGGAAGCCACGACCGCGATAATGCCCGAAGGCCACCAGGCGCATGGCCACCTCATCGCCTTGCGCGGCGGACAGTCCGGCCCAGTACATCGCCGCGTTGTCGTCGTTTTCCACGCCTTCAGCATTGTAATAGGCGTAGGCCAGGTTCGATTGCGCAATCGCGTTGCCCTGCTCGGCCGCCTGACGGAACAACTGCACCGCGCGGACATAGTCCTGCTCGACGCCCTCACCATCCCAATAGATCATGCCAAGATCCAATTGGGCGCTGGCCTCGCCTGCTTCGGCCCGTGCCGTCAGGCCGGCGATCTCGGCAATCATCATCACGTCGATCCCGTCGACCATCACGGCAAAGCCGTCATTGCCATCGACCACGACCTGCGATTCCGGCTGGACGTTGTAGACCTGACCATCGACGACGACGCTGCTATTGGTGATCAGCACCGTGTGCTCGTTCAGAACCGCCTCGATCCCGCGCGCGGTTTCGCGCGAACTGATCGAGCCGGTTCCGGTGATGGTGACGGAGATGTCGCCATAGGTGGACGTCATATGCGACTGCGCCGCAGCAGCCAGCGGCAGGGCAAGCGCCAGCCCTGCGGCGAGGATCAGGGTGCGGGGCGAAACAAAGCGGAAGTGGGACATGAAACTCTCCTGAAATGGACGGCTGGCGGAAAAATGCCGGGAATCACGGATGCGAAAAATATATAGTGTTAAACAGACATTTAGTCAAGATCACCGATGACAGGTGTTTTTCCTTGCAAATGCAAGCCCGGTTTCGAACACTCCATGCTGTATTGCATCAACAGTTTGTAGGAGGAGCATCCATGTCCCGCTTTTTGACCGCCTTTGCATCCATTGGCCTTGCCGCGATCACGGCGTTGCCTGCCTTGGCCCAATCCCCGCTTAGCCTGTCGGGGATGAGCGTCTACCGCTACGAAACCCTTGTCGACCATTCCGGAAATTCCGGATCATTCTGCTGCGCGCCCTACGTGCTTGGCGGCCCGGATGGTCATTTCTTCTATATCCGCGCCATCTTCGACGTGGCATGGAGCGACGATCTGGACCGGATCTCCTACAGCTCCTCCGACATTACCCTGATGTTGCCCGGCGATGAGGAAGGCCGCCGTGCCCAGGGGCGCTATGACTGGTACGGGGTGTTCACGCCCTCTGCCGGGTCCATGTCGGAACGCCGCCCGCGCGACTTCCCCGAGGAAACCGCGCAGGCCTTCCTGAACGGTGTCTGGTACCTGCCGCGCGAGGCGACGACCGCCACGCTGATCATCGGTGAAGATGATGACATGCTGGAAATACCGGTGAACCTTGCCGTCGAGGTCGGCCCTGTCATTGCGCCTGGCCAGACCTTCACCTTTACCCCCACAGGCCTGACCCGCGCGACCGAGTTGACGGCGGAAACGAACATGAACCGCACCGACGTGCCGGGGCATCTGGCGCCCACCACGGGCACGATGCTGCGGGTCGATTTCGATGCCACGCCCGCCTTCTCGACCGACACCGATGCGCAGGCCGGGGAAAACCAGGCCTTTCTGCGCAACACCTGGTTCTCGCTGGTCGGCCCGGATGGCGCGCCGCTGACCCTGATCGGATCGCAGAGCGGGTCGAACTCCACACCGCGAATCGAATGGACCAACTCGATCAGCTGGGACAACGACCCGCGCTCGGTGGACCTGAGCCTCTACTTCCTCGGCGCTGGCACGCCGGGCACCTACCAGCTCTATTTCCTTGAGGATATGGTGGGCGAGATCACCCTTCAGTGACGAAACAGGCCGGGGCGGCAACGCGCGCGCCCCGGCCCTGCCCTTGCGCCCTTTTCCGCGACGGCGCATCGCCCTATAAGGCGGCAACGACAATGGCGGAGCCCCCCGATGCGCAGAGCACAGATTTCCCGGCAGACGGCCGAAACCGAGATCAGCGTCGAGATCAATCTCGACGGGACCGGGGCCTATGACAACCAGACCGGGGTCGGCTTCTTCGATCACATGCTGGACCAGCTCAGCCGCCATTCGCTGATCGACATGACGATCCGCGCCAAGGGGGATTACCATATCGACGACCATCACACGGTCGAGGATACCGGGATCGCTCTGGGACAGGCACTGGTTCAGGCGCTTGGCGACAAGCGTGGCATCCGGCGCTATGGCGAATGCCACCTGCCGATGGATGACGCGCAGGTGCGCGCCGCGCTGGACCTGTCGGCGCGGCCCTTCCTGATCTGGAACGTGGATCTGCCCACGCCCAAGATCGGCACGTTCGACACCGAACTGGTGCGCGAGTTCTTTCAGGCGCTGGCCACCCATGGCGGCATCACCCTGCATGTGGACCAGATCCACGGTTTCAACAGCCACCACATCGCCGAGGCGACCTTCAAGGCCGTGGCCCGTGCCCTGCGCATGGCGGTCGAACCCGACCCGCGCAAGGCCGATGCCATCCCCTCGACCAAGGGGACGCTGTAACCCATGACCACCGTCCTTGTGGATTACGAAAGCGGCAACCTGCATTCCGCCGAGAAGGCCTTTCAGCGCATGGCGTCCGAGGGCGGGCATGGGGCGGTCGTGATCACCGCCGACCCCGATGTCGTCGCCAAGGCGACCCGCATCGTTCTGCCCGGCGACGGCGCCTTCCCGGCCTGTCGGCGCGGGTTGCAGGCGATTGACGGGCTGGAGGAGGCCCTGGTTGAGGCGGTCGAGACCCGTGGTGTCCCGTTTCTGGGCATCTGCGTCGGCATGCAGATGCTGACGGGCTGGGGCCGTGAATACGAGGATGTGGAAGGGTTCGGCTGGATCCCCGGTGAAGTGGTGAAGATCGAACCCTCCGACCCTTCGCTGAAAGTGCCGCATATGGGCTGGAACGACCTGGTGATCGACCGAGCCCACCCGGTTCTCGACGGCCTGAACACCGGCGACCATGCCTATTTCGTCCATAGCTATCACATGAAAGTCACTGACCCCGCGCATCTGCTGGCCCATGTGGATTATGGCGAGCGGGTCACCGCCATCGTGGGCCGTGACAATGTGGTGGGCACCCAGTTCCACCCGGAGAAAAGCCAGCACGCCGGGCTGCGGCTGATTTCCAATTTCCTGAACTGGCACCCCTGATCCGATGCCTGACCTGCAGGACGCCCTCGACCGGATCGCAGCGGACATGGCGGGCCGCATGGACAGGGGTGAGGTGGCGCAGTACATCCCTGAACTGGCCCGCGTGGACCCTGCCCGCTTTGGCATCGCCGTGGCGCTTCCGGGCGGTCAGGTTCTTGGCGCGGGCGACAGCGCCCTGCCCTTCTCGATCCAGTCCATTTCCAAGGTTTTCACCTTGTCCATCGCGCTTGGCCGCCTTGGCGATCAGCTCTGGTCGCGGGTCGGGCGGGAACCTTCGGGGCAGGCGTTCAACTCGATCCTTCAGCTGGAACATGAAAAGGGCCGCCCCCGGAACCCCTTCATAAACGCAGGCGCCATCGCGGTGACGGATGCCATTCTGGCAGGTCATCAGCCGAAGGAACTGTTGGGCGAGATCCTGCGCTTCGTGCGGGCCGCGGCGGGTGACGACGACATCCACATCAACGACGCGGTGGCCAGATCGGAAACCGCCACCGGGCACCGCAACCTGGCGCTGGCCAGTTTCATGAAATCCTACGGCAACCTGATCAACCCGGCGGAACTGACTCTCGGGGCCTATTTCCACCAATGCGCCATCGAGATGAGCTGCCGCCAACTGGCCCGTGCGGGGCTGTACCTGACGAGCGCATCGGGAACGCCCCGGATGCTTGGACCGGATCGGGTGCGGCGGATCAATGCGATCATGATGACCTGCGGTCACTACGATGCGTCGGGCGATTTCGCCTTCCGCGTGGGCCTGCCGGGGAAAAGCGGTGTGGGCGGCGGCATCCTGTGCATCGTGCCGGGCCGGGCCTCTGTCGCGGTCTGGTCGCCGGGGCTGAATGCGCAGGGCAATTCCCAGCTTGGCACCGAAGCGATCGAGCGGCTGGCCAGCGACATGGGGTGGTCGGTGTTCGGGGCCAGCCACACGGCCAACCCCGAACAGGGTCAGTTCACGCGGGTCCAGTCGCCACCGCAGCGCTGAATGCCAAGCAGACGGCCGCAGACAGACATGGTGTCACCGTTGAGATAGAGCCGCGAATTGTAGGTCGAATCCCGGTCCGGCGAATAGAGCCGCCCGCGATATTCCCCACCCCCGCGCGGCGCGGTATCCCAGATGATCTGGCGGCCGACATTCTCGCTTTCCATCGTCGCGCCGGAGCCGTCGAAAGCCTGAATGAGCGTGCCGCAGAAATTGCTGCCGCACTGCACGACCTCGATGATCCCGGTATTGCCGTTGTCATCGGGCGCGGTGCGCCAACGGCCCTCGATCGGGTCGGCGGCGGCCATGCCGGCAAAGCCAATGATGGCGGCGAGGGCGATAAGCGTGGTTTTCATGGTGATCTCCTCCCAGAAACTGGGGGCAGTTTGACCGGGCCTGCGGCATTCTGGCAAGGCTGACGTTGGGTTGCCTTGGCAAGCGCTGCGGCTTCCGGCAAAAGGGCGCCGACAGATGCCCCTTCGCGAAAGGCCCCACAAGATGATCCTCTACCCCGCCATCGACCTCAAGGACGGACAGGCCGTGCGGCTTTACAAGGGCGAGATGGAGAAGGCCACGGTATTCCATGACCGTCCGGCGGAACAGGCCAGGGCGTTTCAGGACGCCGGCTGCGAATGGCTGCATCTGGTGGACCTCAACGGTGCCTTCGCGGGTGAACCAGTGAACGGCGCGGCGGTCGAGGCGATCCTGGCGGAAACCTCGGTCCCGGCGCAGCTTGGCGGCGGTATCCGCGATTTGGCCACCATCGCCATGTGGATCGAGAAGGGCATCGCGCGGGTGATCCTGGGCACGGTCGCGGTGGAAAACCCCGATCTGGTGCGCGAAGCGGCCCGCGCCTTCCCCGGTAAGGTTGCAGTCGGCATCGACGCCCGCAAGGGCATGGTCGCCACCAAGGGATGGGCCGAAGAGACCAATGTGACCGCCACCGACCTCGCCCGCAGCTTCGAGGACGCAGGCGTTGCCGCCATCATCTACACCGACATCAACCGAGACGGGGCCATGCAGGGGCCCAATATCGAGGAAACGGCGGCACTGGCCCATGCCGTGTCGATCCCCGTCATCGCCTCGGGCGGGGTGTCTTCGCTGGATGACCTGCGGGCGCTCAAGTCCTGCGGTGCGCCGCTCAACGGGGCGATCTCGGGCCGCGCGCTCTATGACGGGGCACTGGATCTTGCCGAGGCACTTACAGTGCTGAAGGGCTGATCCCGCCGCATTTTCGCCCAGATTTGCCCTTAGTTTTGCGAAAAACCCGCTGATCCAGGCGGGGTATCTTTGAGCGGTATGGGGCAATTCCGGCCATGGCCATCGGGCAAGCGGGCAGTATCACCACGAATTCGCCGGGCGAGAACGACCCGATCACCATCACCTTCGATGAACCGCTGACCGACCCGGTCATCGCGCTCAGCGCCACCAGCAATGGCGGGCATCCCTTTTCCTTGCGTGTCACGGACATCACCTACGACACCGACGGCAATGCGACCTCGTTCACCTTCATCATCGAGGAATGGGAGTATCTGGACGGCCCGCATCCGGCGACGGAAACGATCAACTGGATTGCCATCGAGGAAGGGGTCCATACCCTGCCCGATGGTCGGGTGATCGAGGCGGGCACGACAAGCGCCACCCATGCCACCAGTTCCGTCAGCCTCGCGGGCGGTTTTGCCGATCCGCCGGTCATCCTGACCTCGGTCATGTCGGAAAATGACACAACCACGGTGGACAGCGATCCGCTGAACGTCACCGCGTCCGGCTTTGACCTGCGGCTTCAGGAAGAGGAAGGTCAGGACGGCATTCATGCCGCGGAAACCGTGGGCTACATCGCCATTCAGGCCGGTGGCGATGCCAGCAGCGGCACGGCGTCGGTCTTTGACGGGGTCAACCACACGACGCACACGCTGAGCCTGGGCGATACCTTCACCCAGGGCGTGGTTGTCGCCGAGACCCAGACGATCAACGGCGGCAACACCGCCACGGTCATGATCGACGGCCAGACAAGCAGCACCGTTGGCGTCTTTGTCGAAGAAGAGCAATCGGCCGATTCAGAGATGAACCATATCGACGAAAGCATCGGTGTGGTCACATTCGAGGACGGGCTGATCCTGTGCTTCACCCCCGGCACCCTGATTGATACGGTCGCGGGGCCGCGCGAGGTGTCCAGCCTCAGACCCGGTGATCTTATCCTGACCCGCGATGCAGGCCCGCAACCCTTGCGCTGGCGGAGCCATACCCGGATGACGCCTGAACGGCTGGCAGCTCACCCGCACATGCGCCCCGTGCGAATTCACAAAGGGGCGATTGCGCCGGGTGTGCCGGATCGCGATCTTGTCGTCTCTCCTCAGCACCGTATGCTGATCAATGGCTGGAAGGCCGAGCTGCTGCACGGCGCATCCGAGGTTCTGGTCCCGGCCAAGTCCCTGATCAACGACGAAAAGATACGTCCCGAAGCTGCCGCGTCGGGTGTCGATTACCACCACCTGCTGTTGGATGGGCATCACGTCATCACGGCCAATGGCGCCGCCACAGAAAGCCTGCATGCGGGTGAACTGGACAGATCCGATCTGGTCCCGAAGGCGCGGCAGGAACTGATGTTGCTCTTCCCCGATCTGGGGTGGCTCGGGCACGGTTTCGGACCGCTGGCCCGGCCCTCTCTCAGCGTGCAGGAAGGCCGCGCCTACGCCTGATCGTCGCTTCGGTTTGCATTCCGCGCCGGTGCCGCCTAAGACGGTCGGAACATCCTTCACCCGGACCCCAGACATGCTGAAAACCCGCATCATCCCCTGCCTCGACGTGGCCGACGGGCGCGTGGTGAAGGGGGTCAACTTCGTGGACCTGATCGACGCCGGCGACCCGGTGGAATCGGCGCGCGCCTATGATGCGGCGGGCGCGGATGAGCTCTGCTTCCTCGACATCCACGCGACCCATGAAAACCGCGGCACCATGTATGACCTTGCCACGCGCACGGCGGAACAGTGCTTCATGCCGCTGACCATCGGCGGCGGGGTTCGCACGGTCGAGGATGTGCGCAACCTGCTGCTGGCGGGCGCCGACAAGGTCAGCTTCAACTCCGCCGCCGTGGCCGACCCCGACGTTGTGGCGCGCGCGGCGGACAAGTTCGGCAGCCAGTGCATCGTCGTGGCCATCGACGCCAAGACCGTATCGCCCGGCAAATGGGAGATCTTCACCCATGGCGGGCGCAAGGCGACCGGCATCGACGCGGTGGAATTCGCGCGCACGGTCGTGGCAAAGGGCGCGGGCGAAATCCTGCTGACCTCGATGGACCGCGACGGCACGCGGGCAGGCTTCAACCTGCCTTTGACGCGCGCGATTTCCGATGCGGTGCCGGTGCCGGTGATCGCCTCTGGCGGCGTCGGCAATCTTGATCACCTCGTCGAAGGCGTGACGATTGGCGGGGCGTCGGCCGTTCTGGCCGCCTCGATCTTCCATTTCGGCGATTACACCATTGCCGAGGCCAAGGCCCATATGGCTGCCGCCGGTATCCCCGTGAGGCTCTCATGACCACACTTTCCCGCCTTGCCGCCACGATCGAGGCCCGCAAAGGGGCCGATCCAGACAGCTCCTGGACCGCGAAGCTGCTGGCCAAGGGACCGGAGAAATGCGCCGAGAAATTCGGGGAAGAGGCCGTCGAGGCGATCATCGAAGCGGTAAAAGGCGACCGGGAGCGGCTGACCTCGGAGGCGGCGGATGTGCTCTATCACCTGCTGGTCATGCTGGCGGCACGTGACGTGACGCTGGCGGATGTGCTGGCGGAGTTGGAGCGGCGCGAGGGCATGTCCGGTATTGCTGAGAAAGCAAACCGCTGAGGCCTATTCTTTAAGGTTGCGCGCCATGGCCCGCAGATGCCGGAAATCCGTTCCACAACAACCGCCGAAGACACGGAAATTCGGATTAGCACGGGCAAGGTCACCAATCTGTTGACCCAGCTCCTCTGGATCACCTGCGTCAAGCTCCTCGGCATTATCCAACTCTTCGTGACTACAGCGCGAGGCATTGCTGACTAGTCCCGCAAGTCGGTTTAGGCGCACGTCACCGTCAAGGGCCGGGGCCAAATGCTCAGGGTGCGCACAGTTGACGAGGAAGTAGGAAGGATAGCTTTCGCTTGTAGCATCTACCTGTTCAATTGCGTCGGCCAGGTTCGTTCCGTCGGGCAGGCGTCCGTCGGTTTCCACTGTAAAAGCAATCACCACGGGAATGCCCCGCGCCCTTGCTGCTCGCGCGATACCAGCTGCCTCCGCCGCGTAAGTCATGGTAAACGCGTTTACCAGTTCCACTCCGGCTTCTGAAAGCACGCCCATCTGCTCCCCGTGAAAGGTCTCGGCTTCAGCAACCGTCATCTGATCACCTACTTCATAGCCATCGCCTCTCGGACCCATCTGCCCCGAAAGGATCAGGTTTGCATCCGGGTTGGCGTCACGCACTTCAGTGATCAAACGAACGGCCTTCCGGTTGCTTTCTGCCAGCCTTTCCGGCGAATAACCTAGCTCTCGTCCTCGGTCCCGGCTGGCCACCCAGGTAAGAGCATCCAGCATAATGCAGACGCCTTCTTCGCGAGCGAAATCGGCCAAAGCCTGATAGTCGCCGCGCAGCATTTCGTGCGTTTCGGGATCATCCAGCAGCGGATAGGAGGCGAAACCGGGCAGGTCGATTCCTCTGGAAAAGATCAGATCGGTTTCCAACCCGACCCAGTGCAGTATCGGCCCCTCGGGCGTGCTGTGGCGAGAGGTAGACATTGGCGCTCCTGCTTGCATGGTGTGCGCCTAGCCTAACGGCTGCTACCAATCGAGAAAAGGTTTTCTGCCGGACGACGGACCGAGGTGGTGCGGCTTCGAAGACGACATATCAGGCTGCGCCCTTGGCGTTCAAAGCTTGGAACTGATGATCCCGGTATTGAACCCGCCCATCCGCAGCTCGCCAAAAAGCCGCTGATACTCGATCTTGGGGCAGCGGTTCTGGATCACCTGCACCCCCCGCGCCTCCGCCTTTGCCGCGGCTTCCGCATGCTGCACCCCGATCTGCATCCAGATCGTCTTGAGGCCCGGAAACCGGTCCAACGCCTCGTCGACAATCGGCGGCACGGACTCCGACCGGCGGAAGATATCGACCATGTCGACCGACCCCTCGATCTCGGACAGGGACGCCACGACCGTCGCCCCGAACAGGGTGCGCCCCGCATGGCCCGGATTCACCGGGATCACCCTGAAGCCTTTCAGCTTCAGGTAGCGCCCCACGTAATGCGATGGCCGCACCGGGTTGGGCGACACGCCCACGCAGGCGATGGTTTTGGTGCTGCGCAGGATCCTGCGCAAAAGATCATCGGAGGGATTCGTTGTCATGGGCGCAGCCCTAGCACAAGAAAAAGGCGCCCGCAGCGGGATTTCGCTACAGGCGCCAAGTGCGGAACGAGGGACAGTGATGGGCGCTTTCGGTGTTCCGAACCGTGCGCCATACGTTGTAATTTAGCAACTTCCTGACACATTTAAAGGGGTGGAACGAAAAAGTGATTGAAAATAGTGTCTACCCCAGAATCGCAGGCCAATTCGCGTCCGCCAATGCAACATTGCCCGCAATGTCGCGTTCCCACCGGCGCCGGATGCGCAGCGACGCATTCAGGAACAGCCGCCCCGCATGGATCGTCCAGGCCTCCGGCACCGTGTCGGCGACATAGCCACGAGACGCCGCCCAGGCACAGTAGCCGCCATAGGCGGGGGCAAATGCCATTGGGTCAGTGGCAAACCTGTCGCGATTGACCGCAGAGCTGAACAGCCAGCGCGCGCCGTTCCAGTCAACCGCATAACCTGCCTGTCCCGCAACCGGTTCCCCGGCATCGAAATAGGCAACGGGATCCGTGCCGTTGATGGCCACACCAGCCGAGGCAAAAACGGGTGGCGAGGAGGCAAATGCCGCGCCAACCTGCAAAGACAAGGGAGCGGCTGCAAGAAACGTCAGGGCGGTGCGGCGGCGGATCATGGGAGTCTCCTTGGAAGCTCCCCCAAGATTGCCATCTTCGCGCTGCCGGAAAAGCCCCCTGACGCAAGCGTGATCGAATGTCAGTCGAAAATATCCTCGACGAAGTCGAACGCGTCTTCCAGCATCTCGGACCACATCGACTTGCGCCGCTTGGGCTTCTTTTTCTTCTTGCCCCTGTAGGGCCTGTGATGATCGCGATAGGCGGCGGGCGCCGGGGCAGCGCGCTTTGGCGGGCGGGGGCGGTCCTCGCGCAGGGCCTTCATCTCATGCAATGGCGCGCCGCAGTTTCCGCAGGCCAGTTCATGCCCGCCGCGCGCCGTCAGCCGCAGGGCGGTTCTGGTGCCGCAGTAACAGCATGTGGCGATCTTGGTGGTCATTCAGCTCTCCGGGTTGCGTGTCATTGCATATAGGGACACAGCCGCCGCATTCGAGACGTTGAGAGAGCCAAATTCGCCCGCGAAGGGAATCCGAACCAGATGGTCGCACAATTCGCGCGTGCGCGCGCGCAGGCCCGGCCCTTCGGCCCCAAGAGCCAGGGCCACCGGGCGGCCCGCCAGATCGGGGGCCAGATCGTCGATCACTTCCTCGCCTTCGCCCGCCAGACCGACCAGCGTGTAGCCCATTTTCTGCAGCTCCTGCATCGCATCGCCCAGGTTCTTTACCCGCAGATAGGGCTGGCGTTCGAGCGCGCCCGAGGCGGTCTTGGCCAGGGCCCCGGTTTCGGGGGCGGAATGGCGATGCGGGGCGATGACAGCCCGCGCGCCGAACACCTCGGCCGAGCGCAGGATCGCACCCACATTGTGCGGATCGGTGACCCGATCGAGCAGCAAAAGACGCGGCGAGGCCTGCCCCGGTTCGCAAAGATCGGACAACCGGCCCCAGTCCAGCGCCTTCACCTCCAGCGCCGCCCCCTGATGCACCGATCCGGGATCGAGCGGCACCGGAAACTTGCGCGGATCGGCAATCTCAGGCTCCAGCCCCGCACCGGGAATCGCATCGGCCAGACGGTCGGCGGCATTCTTCGTCACCACCAGCCGCAGCTTTTCGCGCGCCGGATTCATCAGCGCATCGCGCACCGCATGCAGCCCGAACAGCCAGACGGTTTCCGCAGCAGAGGCCCGCTTGGCGCGTTCCTTCTCGATCACCCATGTCGGTTTCTTCACGGTCCGGTCTCCTTCATGACTTGCAGGGCAGCTACGCCGCCGGAGGATGCAAAGGCAAGTCCGGTTTTTGGCCGATTTTCATCTTGACGCCCCTGACCGGGCAGATTATCCCCACCCGGCATTCGGTTGAAGAACCGAAAGCAAGGGCGACGTGCTGCAAGGTGCGGCAGCGGACTGTAACTCCGCCGGGGAACACCCATGCCTGGTTCGATTCCAGGGTCGCCCACCATTCCCCCTCCGATCCGCACAAGATTTTTTGCAATCGACGCGCCATGGAC
The DNA here is from genome assembly GCF_030732985.1 of Nioella sp. MMSF_3534. Taxonomy (GTDB): domain Bacteria; phylum Pseudomonadota; class Alphaproteobacteria; order Rhodobacterales; family Rhodobacteraceae; genus Nioella. The sequence goes on along the minus strand of NZ_JASHJX010000032.1, from coordinate 38,290 downwards.
AGTGCCGGGCGGATCGTTGCCTGTCGTCCACCTGACAGGATTGCGACGCGATGGAGACGGGAAAAGCCCGATTGCAAGGCTGGTTCAGCCCGGTCTCTGACGCTAGACTGCCCCCAATCGACAAGCGGTGGTGCCGAGCAGTATGCCCAAGAACATGTTCAACGTGGTTGTGGTGGGCCAGAACGGCCGCCTGCAATACGAGGCGGCGCTTTTTGCCGCCAGCTTTCGCGCCGCCAACCCCAGGTTTCCGGGGCGTCTGTACATCGCGGAACCGCAGCCCGGCCCCCGCTGGCAGGGCGATCCGCGTATCGGAGACGCCGGGGTGAAGGAACTGCTGGACCGGCTGAAGGCCGAAATCCTGCCGTTCGAGTGCCGGCATTTCGGCAAGGACTACCCCTATGGCAACAAGATCGAGATGCTCTCGGCCCTGCCCAAGGGCGAGCCTTTCGTCTTCTTCGACACCGATACGCTGATCCTCGACGATCTGACCAAGGTGCCCTTCGACTTCGACCGGCCCTCCGCCAGCCTGAAGGTTGAAGGCACATGGCCACAGATCGAGCTTTACGGCCCCGGCTACACCGCCATTTGGAAATCGCTTTACGACAGGTTCGGGCTGGATTTCGAAAGCGCGCTCGACCTGACGCAACCCGACGAATACTGGCGCCGCTACCTCTATTTCAACGCCGGGTTCTTCTACTACAAATGCCCGCACGACTTCGGTGCGCGCTTCCTCGATTACGCCACCGCGATCCGCGATAACCCGCCAGAAGAGATCATCTGCCAGACCATGGACCCCTGGCTCGATCAGGTCGCCCTGCCCCTGGTGATTCATTCCTTCGGCGGCGGGCGGGATGCGCTGGAACCGGGCTGGCTGGACGGGCGCGCAAGCTGTCACTATCGCTTCCTGCCGCTTCTATACGCGCGCGAAGAGCAACGCGTGGTGGATGTGCTGGAGGAAGTCGCCGCACCCAACTGGGTCAAGAAGGTGCTCAAGGGCTACGAGCCGATGAAGCGCATGATCTATCAGGGCAAGGGCGCCAAGGCCCGCGCGCTCTTTGATCGGGACAACCTGCCCCGGCGCGAGCAGGCCATCCGCAATCAGTTGAAGCGCGAGAAACTCTGGCTGCGCTAGACGTCAGTTCCCCTGATCGTCCTGGGTCACGACGGGCGGGGTGTCAAAGCTGCCCGGCTGTGGCCAATGGGTCGGGAAAAAGGGAATGGTCTGCGCGCTGGCCATGGCAACGGATGCAATGGTGATCAGGGTGGCGAGGGTCAGTCTGGTCATCGGTATGTCTCCTTTGGATGAAACGCGATGACCCCCAGATGGGCGTCAGTGCGGCCTCAATCGCTCTGATTCCGAAAGCGACGGGGATTTTTCGAAACCAGCGAGAGGTTGGCGGGAATCGAGCGCCCGGCGGCGGAACTCTGACGGGCTTTCCCCGGTCTGGTCGCGGAAGGCCTTGTTGAACGGCCCGAGCGAGGCAAAGCCCACATCATAAGCGATCTCCAGAATGGTGCGCCGTGCCTCGCCGGGATCGGCCAGCACCTGCTTGGCAGCGGCAATCCGATAGCTGTTGATGAAGGTCGGAAAGTTGCGAAAGCCGAGCCGCCGGTTGATGACCGCGCGCAACCGGTGTTCCGGCACCCCGATCTCGGCCCCGAGCGCAGCGATGGTCAGCCCCTCGCGTCGCCAGATGCCGTTCTCCAATGCGGCCTTCAAAGCCGACACAACCGACCCGTCCACAGCCTCGGCCCGCCGGTCCACTTGTGCTGCGGGTTTCACCGGTTCGGTGAAGCAGATGCAGGCCTTGGGCTCGGGCTTCAACACCCACAAAGCATAGGCGAAGGCGAGCGCGAGAAAGGCCAGCCCTTGCGCAAGCGTCATCGTATCGGGCACGAAACGATAGCCGAAGATCAGTTCGGTCGACGAAATCGAGACGCCCAGAATGGCGATCGCCGACAGAAAGGCGGGGCGGAATTTCAGCCGATCTTCCACCAGATCCTCCTTCGCGGTGCGGATCGCCATGCCAAGCAGCGCCACGAAGAAGGCCAGCATCACAAGGCCCCGCGCCACTTCCAGCCCCGGCACCCAGATGCCGGCAATGGCAAGCGCCACCGCGATCCCCGCCGCCACCAGCCACGGCAGCCGGTCGCGTGGGTCGTCGAGGAAGAGCGTCACCACCAGCCAGCAAACCGCCAGCGGTACGAAGATTGCGGCCAGCAGCAGCACCGGGATGATCGCCGGGGGAAATTCGGGCGCGGCGAGGCTCGACAGCAGCGTATACCCCGCCATGGTCAGAGCCAGCGCCGAAACGGGTCGACCAACGGGCCGCGTCTGAGGCACGATCATCAACGCGGTGGCACTAAGCAGCGCCAGCGCGATGGCGGCAGCGCGGATGGAAATGTCGAGCAGGATCATGGCAGGCCTCGGGTCGCGGAAACGTGGCCCCTAGATAGGCTGATTGCCCGCACAGTGCCCGTCGATTTCTGAATAAACCTGAGGAATCGAAGAATCGAGCGGACGGATCAGGCCGGTTTTCGGAATATCAGCACATCCTGATAATCCGGACGCGTTGCACCGGTCCAGCTGCCTTCATTGACCTGCACCAATTCCAGTCCCGCCGTGGCAGCCAGGTCCTTCCAGAATTCAAGCGTGAAGGAAACCGCAAGCTCGGGTTCCTCCAGCCGTTCGACGGCAGCGGCACCGATCCGATGAGGAAATGCGAAATGCGCCGCGTCGGGCACCTTGTCGGGTGTCAGGAAAGTGGTGAAATAGGCATAACCCCCCGGCGCGAGGCAGCGCGCGGCCTCGGTGAAATAGCGTCGCGTATCTGCTTCCAGAAGATGCGTGTAGACTGAGATTGCAACCGCCAGATCGAAGCGCGCGGGCTCGTATGGAAAGCTGAACGCCTCCGGCGCGATCCGCCCGCGCGGGTTATAGAAGGGGTTGAACACGTCGACATGATCGAAGCGGTAGTGCCCGGCCTCCGCTGGAATGGTCTTTTGGCACCACCTGATACCGTATTCCACAACGTCAAAGCCGGTATAATCCATGCCCGGCCGGTTACGGGCAAGCGCCGTCGCCAACCGCCCTATTCCACAGCCGATATCGAGCACCCTGAGCCCGGGAGCCAGTTCGATATCCCGCGAGATGTCCCGCACCAGCGCATCTCCCTGGGCGATGAAATCGCCATCGGCGGAATAGTTGAGGACACGCGGCGGGGGTCCATCCCCGTCAAGCCAGTCCGTGCGCTGGACAATTTGCGAAAGCACTGGCGCCATCACACCGTACTTGGCATACCGGGCCACCTTGTCGGCTGCCCGCCGCCAGGCTGGTTTCCCGCGTGAAAAATGCACCTGATCACCCCGCGGTGGCGGGTTCTTCCTTCTTGCGTTCGGTATAGATCAGCAGGGGCTGCGCGTCGGAGGACACCGCCTCTTCGTTCACCACCACCTCCTCGACGCCTTCAGTGCCCGGCAGGTCGAACATGGTATCCAGCAGGATATCTTCCATGATCGAGCGCAGGCCGCGCGCACCGGTCTTGCGGGCAATCGCGCGCTTGGCGATGGCCGACAGGGCGTCATCGGTGAATTTCAGCTTGGCATCTTCCAGTTCAAAGAGCCGCTGATACTGCTTGACCAGCGCATTCTTGGGCTGTGTCAGGATGGTGACAAGCGCGTCCTCGTCCAGGTCTTCCAGCGTCGCGATGACGGGCAGACGACCGACGAATTCCGGGATCAGGCCAAATTTCAGAAGATCCTCCGGTTCGAGATCCTTGAAGTACTCCCCCACGGATTTGTTGCTGTCGTCACGCACATCGGCGCCGAAGCCCATGGCGCTGCCCTTGCCGCGCTGCGCGATGATCCGGTCGAGACCGGCAAAGGCCCCGCCACAAATGAAGAGGATGTTCGTGGTGTCCACCTGCAGGAATTCCTGCTGCGGATGCTTGCGCCCGCCCTGCGGCGGAACGGAGGCCACGGTGCCTTCCATGATCTTCAGAAGCGCCTGCTGCACGCCCTCGCCCGACACGTCGCGGGTGATCGAGGGGTTGTCGGACTTGCGGGTGATCTTGTCGACCTCGTCGATATAGACAATGCCGCGCTGCGCCCGGTCGACGTTGTATTCGCTGGCCTGGAGCAGTTTCAGGATGATGTTTTCCACATCCTCGCCCACGTAGCCCGCTTCGGTCAGCGTGGTGGCATCGGCCATGGTGAAGGGCACATCCAGGATGCGCGCCAGCGTCTGCGCCAGCAGCGTCTTGCCGCAGCCGGTGGGTCCGATCAGCAGAATGTTGGACTTCGCCAGTTCGATGTCGGATTTGCCGGAATTGTTCAGGCGCTTGTAATGGTTGTGAACGGCGACCGACAGCACCCGCTTGGCATGCATCTGGCCGATCACATAGTCATCCAGCACCTCGCAGATTTCACGCGGGGACGGCACCCCTTCCGAGGATTTCAGCCCGGCGGACTTGGTCTCCTCGCGGATGATGTCCATGCACAGTTCGACGCATTCATCGCAGATGAAGACAGTCGGCCCGGCAATCAGCTTGCGCACCTCGTGCTGGCTCTTGCCGCAAAAGCTGCAATAGAGCGTGTTCTTGGTGTCGTTGCCGGATGAATTCGCCATATCGTCCTACCTCAACGGGTTTTCGCGCTGTGCCGAAGGGCGTTCACCCTGAAACTCGGCTCCGTTCGCGCAAGCCTAAAGCAGCCCAAACCGGTCCACAATGTCAAAATGGCCTCGGGTCGCCCCCAAAACCAAAGCGCCCGCGCAAGGCCCCTGCCCTGCGCGGACAGCTATTTTCAAGCCTCGGCCGCACCGCGGTTTTCGACGATCTCGTCGATCAGGCCCCAGTCCTTGGCCTGTTCGGCATCCATGAAATTGTCGCGTTCCAGCGCATCGACCACCGATTCCAGCTTTTGCCCGGTATGTTTGACATAAATCTGGTTAAGGCGATCTTTCAGCTTCTGGGTTTCCTGGGCGTGGATCATGATATCCGTCGCCTGACCCTGGTAGCCGCCCGAGGGCTGGTGCACCATGATCCGGGAATTGGGCAGCGAGAAGCGCATTCCCGGTTCGCCCGCCGTCAGCAAGAGCGAGCCCATGGACGCCGCCTGCCCCACCACAAGGGTCGAGACCTTGGGCTTGATATACTGCATCGTGTCATAGATCGACAGGCCCGAGGTCACGACACCGCCAGGGCTGTTGATATACATGGAAATTTCCTTGGACGGGTTCTCTGCCTCCAGGTGCAGCAGCTGCGCCACGATGAGGCTGGACATGCCGTCATGCACCGGGCCCGACAGGAAGATGATCCGTTCCTTCAGCAGGCGCGAGAAGATGTCATAGGCGCGTTCGCCCCGGCTGGTCTGTTCGACCACCATGGGAACCAGCGTGTTCATGTAAACGTCATATGGGTCTTTCATCGGGCCTGCCTCAGGTAAGGGTACATGCTTTGGGGGAAGGTTATGGCCGCCCCATGGGGACTGCAAGGGGGGGTGGTTCACGAAATATCCCTTCACGGGCTCTTTTCAATCCCGCCCGGTCCCGCGCTAGCGGCTGGCCAGCCACATGGTTGCGCCCCACCGGGGCAGCAGCACCACGTCCTCGCAGGGGTCGCGCGTGGCGATGTCACCGATCAGACCCTCCACGTTCCGCACCCCGTTCTCAAAGGGCAGCAGGCGGCAGGCGGTCTGGAACAGGTCGCCGGTCAGTGGCTGGATCGCCCAGACCCGTTGCTCGCCATTGCTGTCCCACGAGATGATGTGATCGCCCGAAGGGGTGAAATCGGCGGCCACATAGGTCACCAGCCCGTCGCGGGCATGGGCGAAGGTGTAGAGCGGCAGGCCGGTCTGCGCGTCCCAGACATAGACCTGCCCGTCATCGGCGCCGGTCACCAGCAGACGTTCATCGGGGCTGAGCGCCATGGAGGTGACAAACCCGTCATGCGCGAGCCGCTCGTTATAGAAGGGCGGCGCATCCTCGGCCACATGGGTCAGGCGCAGCACGTCGGGCTGGTTGGGCAGGATGTTGACCCGCATCCCCGTCGCCATCAGCTCCATCGCCGCCGCATTGCGCCCGGCGTCGGAGGTGGACATCACCGCCTCGGTCATCGCGTCCGATATCGACGGCACGGAATGGCCCGTGGACACGTCAAAGAGCCGCATCACCCCGGCCTCGTCATGGGTCATGACCGCATTGCCCTGCGGCGAGAAATGCACGTCATGGACCGGGCTGCGATGGCCCAGAAGGGTGATCAGGCTCTTGCCGGTCGGCACGTCATGAATGCGCGCCCGGTTGTCGGAGGCCCCCACGGCCATCCGAAGACCATCGGGCGACAGGCCAAGCCCGAGGATATCCACCCCGTCTAGATACAACGCGCTTGGCGGCAGAATCGCGTCAAACGTCGTCAGGTCCCAGACCCCGGCGATGTTGCCGGTGGCGGCGGCCACGGTGCTGCCATCGGCAGAGACATCCATCGCCACGACCGGCCCCGGCATGCGCAGCCGGTGGATCAGCCCCATGGCCCGCCCGTTCAGCGCCGGGACAAGGTCGATCACCCGCACCTCGTCGCCAACCGTGGCGATCAGACGGGCGCTGCCGGGCACGAAGGCCAGCGCGGTCACGTCATCCCCAAGGCTGAGCGGGTCGCGAAGGGCCCGGCCCGACACGAGGGAATGGAAGTGCAGCTCGTTGGATGCGGTCGCGACCACCAGCGTATCCACACCCGGCGACAGCGCCGCCGACAACACCCGTTCTCCGCCCTGATAGGGGAGACCCGACATTTCCCCCTCACGCGGGTCCCACACCGTCACACGGCTGTCGCGGATCAGCAGGAACCGGCCCCGGTCATACAGGATTCGCGGCGCCATTCCGGCTGCGGGCATCGCAAGCTCGCCTTCGATCACGGCCCCGGTTTCGGGGTCGAACACCGCGCCAGAGCCGTCGGCCGACACCGTCACCACATGGCCCGACCCCGGCAGAAATTCCACGAAATGGGCGGGCGCATCCGGCAGGGTCACCGTCGCGCGCAGGCGCTGGCCCTGGATCGTCTGGCCGAGCGTTTCCAGAACCTCCAGCCAGGCATCGGGCGCGCGGCAAAAGCTGAAATCAACAAGCGGCAGGATATTCTGGATCGCGAGCACCGGGTCGAGCGTCTGCGCTTCCCTCGCCCGCGACCGCAATTCCTCGCATTGCTGGTTGCTCACCCAGAAATACCCCCCGACAAGCGCCGCGCATATGGCGACGGTCGTGGCCACGGCGCTGCCGATCTGGAACCATTTGCGCCGCGACATGCCGGCCTTGAAATAGCGCCAGTGATCGCGGGTCGGCCCCGGCGCATTGCGCGGGTTACGTTCGATCCAGCGGCGCATGGCGCGCAGTTCAGCCCCGCGCGGCGGCGCCCCCACCCCGGCCAGGAAGCGCGCCGCCTGTTCGCCAAAGCGGGTGTGGTCGCGGATCCATTCGATATCGCGGTCCAGCGCCGAATCCAGCCGCTCGATGGCCTGCGACCATTCCCCGTCCTCGCCGTAGAACCGCACATAGTTGATTTCCCGGATTTCCGGCGGCAGGTCCGGCCCCACATCCTCGAAAGCGGCGGGGACCATGCGCTTGTTCAGTTCCAGCGCGAACTGCATTTCCATCCGGCAGGCCGGCGAGGTGATCCAGTTCGGCCCCAGAACCAGCACCACCACGTCCGAGCCTTGCATCATGTCGCGGATGCGCGCGGTGATCAGCTCCGTCTCCAGAATGCCTTCACGGTCGATGAACACCTCATGGCCACGCGAACGCAGTTCCTCCCACAGGAAATCGGCCCGATCCCTGTCCTTGTGAGAATAGGAGATGAAGATTCGCGAACGTTGGGTCATGTGGCACTATCAAGCCCTGCGAGCGGCAAAAAATCCACCCCCGCAGAGTCAGGAAGCGTCTGTGATTCTTCACAAAGAAGCGGCCAGAACCGGCCTTGCGAGCGCTTGCTCCGCAGAAACCCCTGCGAGACGCAGGAAAATATTCCCTTCATCATCAAGTACTTACCTATGGCGGGGCTAAAAACAGCCCGGAAAGTCAAATAAGTGTATTTACAACACGATAAGTTAGTGTCATAACAACAATACGAACTGACACAAACACATCACCACTCAAACCTACCATACGAAAGACCAGATTAAGACCTCCTCCAAAGACCTTTTCCTCCCTCTCTCTTTTTAGTTTCCCTTAGACGATCCGTCCTATCCCTGTCCCCATGAACTGGATCGTCCGGCCGGCCCCTTCTGTCCCAGGGGGCCGGCCAATTTACTTGACGGGACTCTGTCAGTGTGTGAACTTTACACCATACATTCAGCCCCGGGACGGGTTACCATTTTGAAAGGGCCGGGTTCAGACCGGCGAACGGGCAGGCATGAGTTATACCTACGAATATCCGCATCCCGCGGTTACCGCCGACATCTGCATTTTCTCGATCCGCGAAGGCACGTTGAAGGTTTTGCTGATCCAGCGTCTGATCGACCCTTTCAAGGATTGTTGGGCCATCCCCGGTGGCTTTATCAAGATGGACGAAGACCTTGCCGTTGGCGCGGCGCGCGAGTTGGAGGAAGAAACCGGAGTGTCCGGTGTGCCTCTGGAACAGCTCGGCGCCTATGGCGCGCCCGACCGCGACCCGCGCGAACGGGTGATCACCGTGGCCTTCATGGCGCTTGTGCCCTCTGACCAGATGGTTCTGGCCGCCGCCACCGACGCCGCCGATGCCCAGTGGTTTGATATGGACGAGCTGCCATCGCTGGCCTTCGACCACGCCACGATCCTCGCCGATGCCCGCGCCCGGCTGGCCGACAAGGTCACCAACCGCGTTACCGAAACCGCCAAGTCCGCGTTCCAGTTCCTGCCGCAGAAATTCACCCTGGCGCAGGCGCAGGCGGTGTTCGAGACCCTGAAGGGGGAACCGCTGGACAAGCGCAATTTCCGCAAGTGGATTGCCGCGAACTGGGATCTTGTCGACCTGAAGGAAAAGACCTCGGGCGGACGCCACCGTCCGGCGGCGCTCTATTCGGTCGACTTCTGAAAAAATGGCCCCGGTGCGCTGCGCCGGGGCCGTAATTGAGCGCCTGGGCCGGGAGAGGAGCCCTTCGCTGATCCGCGTCAAACACGAATCTCACCTTCATCTTTAGCAACCGCAGGTTTTGCGCACTCTGATCTGGATCAAGGTGCGTTTCGCGGGCTTGCCTATGGTCAGCGCAGCAAAAGGACTATCGCAGATGCGCCTGACCGTAAGAACCAATATCGCCATGCGCGCCTTGATGACCTGCGCGGTGAACCCCGGCAAGATCGTCCGCAAGGCCGAGATCGCCGAAGCCACCGGCGCGTCCGAGGCGCATCTGGGCGTCGTGATCAACCAACTGGCGCAGACCGGGTTCATCGAGACGATCCGGGGCCGCAATGGCGGCATCCGCCTGCGCCTGCCGCCAGAGGAGATCAGCGTCGGGCGCGTCTTTCGCACGTTCGAGGCGAACACGCCCTTTGCCGAATGCTTCTCTGCCCGCGACAACCATTGCCCGATTGCGCCGGTATGCAAACTGCGCAACTCGCTCGATACGGCGCTGGAGGCGTTCTACACCTCGCTCGACGACGTGAGCCTGAACGACCTGACCTGCAACAATGCCGGGCTCGAACGGCTGCTGTCGCTCGAACCCGCCTGCTGATCACTCGGCCGCGTTCGGGGCTGCCTTCCCGACCACCGGGCCCAGTTCCATCATCGCCGCATATTGCGACAGGAAGACCTTGCCGGTCAGTTCCTCAAGGAAATGCGCGCGTTTCAGGCGGTCCATGACCGGACCCTTCACCTCGGACAGGTGCAGCGCGATGCCCATGGAGGCCAGCCGGTGGTTGATCGCCTCGAGAGATTCCAGCGCCGACATGTCGACCTCGTTCACGGCAGAGAACATCAGAACCACGTGCTTGATCCCCTCGGCTCCGACCACCCGGTCGAGGATATAGTCCTCCAGATAGCGGGCATTGGCGAAATAGAGGCTTTCATCCACCCGCAGCGTCACCAAGGCCGGGTTGGTCAGCACCTCGTAGCGCTTGATATTGCGGAAATGTTCGGACCCGTCCTGCATCAGGCCCACCTCGGCGATATGCGGGCGCGAGGTCTTGTAGAGATAGAGCGCGATGGACAGCAGAACGCCCGCCGACACGCCGACCTCCACGCCCATGGCGAGCGTCAGAAGGATCGTTGCGGCAACGGCGGTGAAGTCCGCCTTCGAATAGCCCCAGGTCTTTTTCAGGATCGAGAAATCGACAAGGCTCAGCACCGCCACGATGATCGTGGCCGCCAGCGTCGCCTTGGGCAGGAAGAAAATGAGCGGCGTCAGGGCAAGGGCGGCAATGGCAAGGCCAACTGCGGTATAGGCCCCGGCGGCAGGGGTTTCGGCCCCGGCATCATAGTTCACGACCGAGCGCGAAAAGCCGCCCGTGACCGGGAAACCACCGGTGAAGGCCGCGCCGATATTGGCGGCGCCGAGCCCGATCAGTTCTTGGTCCGGGTCAATCCTCTGGCGCTTCTTGGCCGCCAGGGTCTGGGCCACGGAAATGGATTCCACGAAGCCGATGACCGAGATCAGCAGCGCGGGCACCACCAGCGCGCGGATCAGGTCGAGGTCGAAGGACGGCATTGTCAGGGGCGGCAGGCTCTGCGGCACCTCCCCGACGATGGCGACCCCCTGCCCGTTCAGGTCGAAAAGCCAGACAACCAGCGTCGTGACAACCACAGCCGCCACCGGCCCCGCCTTGGCGGCCACATCGGATAGCGCCGGCGACAGGCCCATTTTGCGCAGCGCGGGTTTCAGCCCCTTGCGCACCCAGAAGAGGAACGCCGTGGCCGTGACGCCAAGGGCCAGCGTGTAGGGGTTCGTCTCCGGCAGGTGGTGCCAGAGCGATTCCACCAGCTCCAGCAGGTTGTGACCGCCCGCCGAGACACCCAGAATGTGCTTGAGCTGGCTTGCCGCGATGATCACACCAGAGGCGGTGATGAACCCGGCAATCACCGGATGCGACAGGAAGTTTGCCAGGAAGCCGAGCTTGAACACCCCCATGGCCAGCAGCATCGCGCCGGAAAGCCCCGCCAGCGTCAGCGCGGCCACCACATAACCCGCCGTCCCGGCCTCTGCGATCTGGCCGATGGAGGCCGCCGTCATCAGCGACACCACGGCAACCGGCCCCACGGCCAGCGCGCGGGAGGTGCCGAAGATCGCATAAAGGATGATCGGCGCGATGGAGGCGTAAAGCCCCATCTCGGGCGGCAGACCAGCGAGCAGCGCATAGGCCAGCGATTGCGGGATCAGCATGATCGTGACGATCACCGCGGCGATCAGGTCATTCGACAGGGCCTGTTTGTTGTAGCTCCGGCCCCAGTCGAGAATGGGCAGATATCGGGCGAGCATTGCGCACCTTTCGGAAATAGTCAGCAGAGCCGCGCAGGCGTCAGCCCGGCGGGTCCGAAAGGCCCCCGCGCCGGTCAGGGCACGAGGGTCAAGAGATCGGGAGGATCAGCTGGCGCTGACCTTCTCGGGTTTCACCATCCATTCGCGGCCACGCAGCATGGCCTTCCAGTAGACGGGTGGCAGCAGTTTTTCCTTCAGGAACCACGACAGGCCAGAGGGTTTGGTGCCATCAATGAGCCATTTCGGGAAGGACGGCAGCAGCGCGCCCCCGTAGCCGAACTCGGCCAGCACGATCTTGCCGCGTTCCACCGTCAGCGGGCAGGAGCCGTAGCCATTATACATCGAGGTGGGCGAACGCCCGTCGATGTCATCGGCCAGGTTCTGCGCCACGATGGGGGCCTGCATGCGCGCCGCCGCTGCTGTCTTGGCATTGGGGGCGTTCATCACGTCACCGAGCGACCAGATGTTTTCATAGGTCTTGTGGCGCAGCGTGGCCTGGTCCACATCGACCCATCCCGCAGCATCGGCCAAGGGCGAGACGCGGATGAAATCGGGCGCGGTCTGCGGCGGGCAGACATGCATCATGTCGAACTCCACCGTCACCTCGGTCGGGTCGGTATCGGGCTTGGCAACCTTGAAGGTTGCCTTCTTCGCCTCACCATCCACCGCCACGAGGTTGTGGAAGAAGTTCAGGTCGGCATTGTATTTCTCGATGTATTTCTCCAGCGCCGGAACGTAGTCCTTGACGCCGAACAGCACCCCGCCCGCATTCATGAACTGGATGTCGATGTCTTTCAGCGTGCCATTGCGGAACCAGTGATCCCCGGACAGATACAGCGCCTTTTGCGGGGCGCCTGCGCATTTGATCGGCATCGGCGGCTGCGTGAACAGCGCCCGGCCTTCCTTCAGGCCCTGCACCAGCTCCCACGTGTAAGGCGCGAGGTCATAGCGATAATTCGAGGTCACCCCGTTCTTGCCGAGCGTGTCCACCAGACCCTCGACCTTGTGCCAGTCGAGCTTGATGCCCGGACAGACGACAAGCCGCTTGTAGCCCACCACCCGACAGCCATCGAGGATGACCGCGTTATCCTTCGGCTCGAACGCCGCGACGGCGGATTTGATCCAGTGGACCCCCTTGGGGATCAGGCTGCCCATGGTCTTGGCGGTGTCGGCAGCGTCGAAGATGCCGCCCCCCACCATGGTCCAGCCGGGCTGGTAGTAGTGGATATCGGCGGGGTCGATAATGGCGATCTCCAGCCCCGGCTTGCGCGCCTTCAGCGACGACGCGGTCGAGATACCGGCAGCCCCGCCCCCCACGATCACAACGTCGAAACTGGCATCGGCCCGATCGGTCGGCGTCTTGCCGCCATTGACGATGCGCCGCACGACGCCCGCCATGTCATAGCCCGCCGCCTTGGTCGAAGCGAGAATGTCGGCCACCGGCAGCGTATCGGCGTGGCTGAGCGACCAGAGGGTCGCGCAGCGCGTGCCGGTGCGGCAATAGGCGAAAACGGGCCTTGGCAGCTCCTCCATCGCCTGGCCAAACGCCTCGGCATCCTCATCGGTCACCCGGCCCGAGACCACCGGCAGGTAGCGGAATTCGAGACCCGCGGCCTTGGCCGCCGCCTCGATCTCGTCATGGTTAGGCTGGTCGGCGCCTTCACCGTCCGGCCGGTTGCAGATCACCGACCGGAAGCCCTGATCCGCAACGCGGCGCATGTCTTCCGCCGAGACCTGCGGGCTGACCGAGATCGAGGCATTGATGGTTTTGATTTCCATGGGTCTGTCCTTCCTGGCCGCACCGATTACAGCGCGTTGACCGGCACCTTGAGCATCGGGTTGCCGTCCTTGTCGGTCGGCACTTCGCCGGCGCGCATGTTCACCTGCAAGGAGGGGATGATCAGCTTGGGCATGTCAAGCTGCGCATCGCGCTCGGTGCGGAACTTGACGAATTCTTCCTTCGTCTTGCCGCCCCCCACATGGATGTTATGCGCCTTTTCCTCGCCCACGGTGGTTTCCCAGGCGATGTCGCGGCCATTGGGGCCGTAGTCGTGGCACATGAACAGGCGCATGTCGTCGGGCAGCGTCAGCACCTTCTGGATCGAGTCATAAAGCGTACCCGCATCACCGCCGGGGAAGTCGGCCCGGGCCGAGCCGCCATCGGGCATGAACAGCGTATCGCCCACGAAGGCCGCATCGCCCATCACATGCACCATGCAGGCCGGGGTGTGACCGGGGGTATACATGGCGAAGGCCTGCATATTGCCGATCATGTAGGTGTCGCCCTCGACGAAAAGCTTGTCGAACTGGCTGCCGTCGCGCTGGAACTCGGTGCCTTCGTTGAAGACCTTGCCGAACGTGTCCTGCACGACCATGATCTTGTCGCCCACGCCGATCTTGCCGCCCAGCTTCTGCTGGATATAGGGCGCGGCGGACAGGTGGTCGGCATGGACATGGGTCTCGATGATCCATTCCAGCTTCAGGTCGTTCTTCTGAACATAGGCGATCAGTTCGTCAGCGTGTTCATAGGTGATGCGTCCGGCGGCATAGTCGATATCCATGACGGAATCGACGATGGCGCAGGCGTTCGAGCTGGGGTCCTTCACGATGTAGCTGATCGTGTTGGTGGCGGGGTCGAAGAACGCCTCGACTTCGGGTTTGACAGACATATCAACGGGATAGGTCGACATTTGGGTATCCTCCAGGTGTTCGGTTTATTCAGGTTTCGGCAGGCATCAGGCCTGCGTGGGCGCCGTCGGACGGCGGAAGTGCATGAGCGCCCGCGCCGCGAAGATCCCCGCGACAAGGGCAATGGTGAAGAGAACGACCTCGGTCCGACCGGTGCCAAGCGCGGGCAGCGCGCCGCCGGGGCAGAACCCGGCAATGCCCCAGCCGATGCCGAAGACGGCAGAGCCGCCAAGCAGCTTGAGGTCGATGACATTGGAGCCGGGCAGCAGGAACTGACGGTCAAAGATCGGCATGGGCCGTTTCAGCACGAAGCGGTAGCCCAGGAAGGTTACCACCACGGCCCCACCCATCACGAAGATCAGGCTCGGGTCCCAGGTTCCCGCGACGTCGAAGAAATTTAGCACCTTGGCAGGGTTCGCCATGCCCGAGATGGAAATGCCCAGGCCGAACACGATCCCGATGAGATAAGCTACGAAAATCCGCATTGGTTCAGGCTCCGATCACGTGGCGAATGACAAAGACGGTGAGGCCGGTGAACAGCATGAACGTGGCCACGGCCGAGATCGACCGGGGCGAAAGACGCGCCATCCCGCAAACCCCGTGACCCGAGGTGCAGCCCGACCCGTAGGTCACGCCGATGCCGACGATGAACCCGCCGATCAGCAGCATGGGGGTCGAGATTGGCACCTCGACGGCAGGCATCTGCCCCATCAGCACAAAGTAGACCAGCGGCCCGGTCACCATCCCGGCCAGGATGGCAGCGCGCCAGTAGAAATCCTCACGCGAGGCGGGGCTGAAGAACCCGGCCAGAATGCCGGTCGCGCCCATGATACGGCCAAGGGTCAGCATCAGCAGCACCGAGGCGGTGCCAATCAGCACGCCGCCGATGGTGCTGGCCAAAGGTGTGAATTCGGTTTCCATGTCGTCCTGTCTCCTTCGAACCTGCGGGGACGAATCGCGCATCCACCCCTTGTTTTGCAAGCCCTTGTGGCTGTTTCCTGTGAACTTCACCTGTGAAGCTTGTCGTCTGTCTATAACGCAGACTGCCCTGCTTCAGTGACGAAGTCACCAAAGCAAGGCAGCCGCTTGAAAAAGAGAAAGGAAGGGTGGGATCAGGCCGCGCTGGCGGGGCTCAGTCTGGCCCGGATCCGGTCCGGCACTTGCCGGGCGCTCATGGCGCGGGGGTATGGCAGTTCCGCCATCTCGGGCACATCGCCATAGAGCGCCTCGAACTCGGCGAAATTGTCGAAACCTCGACGCGAGGCATTGTCGATGAAGGTCTCGGCGGGGGCCCCGTTGGCGAGGATGATCTCGTGCGTGTCCGTCTCGATATGGTAGACGGTGATGCCCTGCGAAAGCTCCGACCGAGGCACACGGGTGATCGTGGTGCCGTTGACCAGCGCCCCCGCGTGGCAGATGACGCCCCCTACCAGCATACCATGGTCGGCGGTGACGGTCAGATCCCTGTGGGGCTGGTCCGGGCCGAGCGCACCCGCCGAAATCCGCACCAGTTGCGAGGCCGGGCCCGGCTTAAACAGCGGAAAGATCGTCTGACGTCCGATCCACTTGACGCGGGCAGAGCCCCCGTCCGCCGTGATCAGGCGATCCCCGATCGTCAGCGCCGCGACCGCGACCTCGCCCGTTTCTGTCCTGATGAGGGTGTCAGCCGCAAAACAGAACGCGTAGGGCTGAAGCGTGAGTGATGGCAGGACAGCGTCGAAGGTCACGGCCGCGGGACCGGGGTTGTAGACGAGATACTGGTTGGCGCCGAAAAGGGTGACGAAGGTCACCGGCATGGTGACACCGCCCATGACGACCGTCCCTTCATAGGTCGAGACGCCCCCCACCATGATATCGCTGACGGCGAAGGTGTCGTCATTGTCGAGATCCTGAAGTGTGCCGCCCGTACCGTTGACGTTCAGCAGGTTGCCGGAAGAGTCATAGGCGGCGGATGAGATGTAGGTGAAGTCCGTCATGTCAGGTTGCTCCTCTAGCAAGCATGGTTGGCATCAGATCCCGGAGGTCGCCCGGCCCCTGACGGTGCAACCGCACATGCGCGGCGTTCCGCCTGTTGGCCGGACAGCGCGTCACCCGGCAAGACGGTGACCAAGACGGGCCACGATCCGCCGCGGCACCTGCCGGGCGCTCATGGCGCGGGGGTAAGGCAGTTCTTCCATCTCGGGCACGTCGCCATAAAGCGACTCGAACTCGGCGAAATTGTCGAAGGCACGGCGGGAGACATTGTCGATAAACGTTTCCGCAGGGGAGCCGTTTGCGAGGATGATCTCATGCGCTTCGGTCTCGATGTGGTAGACGGTGTAGGTCTCGCCCATCTCCGCCAAAGGCACGCGGGTAATGGACGTGCCATTCACCAACGCCCCGGCGTGGCAGATCACCCCGTCCACCAGCATCCCGTGATCGGCGGTGACCGTCAGATCGTTGTGGGGCAAACCATCGCCCAAAGACCCCGCCGCAAAGCGCACCGGCATCAGGCGCTCAGCCGGGCCGAAGCGGGTGGAGACGGTCTGACGTCCGATCCATTTGACGGCGACGCTGCGGCCCTCTGCGGTCAGCACCCTGTCGCCGATCGCCAGACTCTCTACCACGACCTCCCCGTTCGGGGTCGCGATGGCCGTCCCTTCCGCGAAGCACAGGTAGAGGTTCGGACTGTTTTCGGGGCTCTGATAGACATTCGACGTCCCGCTTGCCCCCACGGCATTGTTGAAGGCCGAAACGTCATCAACGGCAATATAGAAGAACGAGTTGCTGGCATTGGTGAAAATGGGGAACTCCAGGCCGTTCGCACTGACCGTATAACCGGAGAAAGTGAAGCCTGTGGCGGACGGGTCCACACCGGCGACCAGTTGCCCATCCCCATCCGTATCCGTCACCGGCAAGGTGCCGCCCTGAGGGGAGGAATTGCTCCAGGTCAGCTGGGTTCCGGGATCGCCCAGATTGTTGACGATGTTCGGGCCGGTAACCGTGACATCGCTGGCCAAAATGGCCAGCCAGCCACCGGATTGGTAGGTAATATCGGGCACGGGGGGTTACTCCTGTATTCGGGAAAAGCGCTGGCCTGCGCAGGCGCGGCGGTGATCAGCGGATGTCAGCCAAGATGGCGCGCAGGCAACCCGAGGGCGCTTTGGATCTCGACCGGCACCTGCCTTGCACTCATCGCGCGGGCATAGGGCAGTTCCTCCATCTCGGGCACGTCGCCATAGAGCGCGTCGAACTCGGCGAAATTGTCGAAGGCGCGGCGGCTGACATTGTCGATGAAGGTCTCAGTGGGCGCGCCATTGGAGAGGATGATCTCATGCGCCTCGGTTTCGATGTGGTAGACGGTGTAGGTCTCACCCATCTCGGCCAGAGGCACCTGCGTGATCGTGGTCCCGTTGACCAAAGCGCCGGCGTGGCAGATGGCGCTTCCTACCAGCATTCCATGATCGGCCGTCACCGTCAGATCAGAATGCGGCAGCCCGTCGCCCAAGGACCCGGCGGAAAAGCGCACCGGCATCAGCCGTTCGGCGGGGCCGAAACGGGTGGACACCGTCTGACGTCCGATCCATTTGACGGCAACCTCGCGCCCGTCGGCACAGCGCACATGGTCGCCGATGCCCAGGCTTTCCACCGCCCGCTCCCCCAGAGGGGTCGAGATCAATGTGCCTTCCGCGAAACAGACGGTGAAAGGGCTCGTCGTCAGTAATAAGCTTGCGGTGTTCGGGTAGGTGCTGCTGACCGTGGCCCCGATGACATAGGTGAAATTCGCCGTGCTGAACACCGGGTAGGTCTGGCCGGAAAACGGCAGGTTCCCGTCAAAGCTGGCGGGCAGAGTGGTGGCCCCGCTCTGGTAAGTCAGGGACTCGCTGGTGGTGAATGTATTGTCCGGCAGGGGATTCCCGTCAGTGACAGTGAAAGCGGCAATACTGCTGATCGGGCCTTCGCCGACCAAGTTCCCGGTCGCGTCGTAAATCGTGACGATGGTATTGGTCGGTACGTCAAAAGTTGCCATGGAGTGCTCGTTGCCCTTGAAAAACGACCCTCCGCATGCGGGCGGCAGTCGTGATTAATGAAATGGAAGGGCAGGCACTCGATAACCAGAACCGTCAGCGCGGACACCTGCCCCCATGCGCTGGCAATGTGCTACCGCAGGCAGAAAGCAGACCAAACGTGGCTTTTCTTACGTGTCAGATATTATGTGTCATTTCTTGCATATTCCGTGCCCTGCTGATTGTCCCCGGTGCTCAGGAACACGGTCAGCTCGTTCTGGTGGGCACGGGTCATCGGATCGGGCACCAGGCCGATCCGCATCGCCAGAGCAGCGAGGTCGGCACGGTTGCGGCAGCCGGTCTTGCTCTGCAGGGCGCTGATCCTCTGGCGAACCGTTGAAATGGACACGCCAAGCCGGGCCGATATCTCCTTGTCGGTCATGCCTGCGCCGACCGACTCGACGATCTCGCGCTGTTTTTCGGTCAGCTTGTTGCGCTCCATGAACTCGGTCTTGAACAGCTCCATATGCCGGATATGGGCATAGAGCGCACAGGCATGCAGCACCCACCCGTGTTGCGCCATCAGCTCCTCGAACTCCGCCCGCGGCAGATCGGCAGCCAGCATCATATGCGCGGCCTGCCCCGGATCGGTCATCCGCATGGGAATAGCAATGCCGCTGCGCCCGCCATATTTCTCGGCTGTCTGCTTCAGCAAAAAGGCCCGCTCCTCATCCATGTTATGCATGAGGTCGTGATACTCGTATCCGGTCAGCACCGGTTCCAGCCGGTTGATCGAGTGCAGCCGAAAGGTCGATTTGCGCCGCACCCGCGTGTCGGCATTGGCAAAGTCGATCCAGCTGGAATCGATCGTCGTGCGGATGAACTGAACCTTCTGCCAGTTCTGGTAGTCGGTGGCGATCACGTAATCGACAAGCGTGATCCCCTTCTGCTTCGCCAGATCGACGAACAGCCGCCAGACCTCTTCCGAGGTCGTCGTTTCATTCAGGGCCGTCACGAAGGTAAGAATGTCCTGCGGTAAAATCGTGCAGGGCGCGGCATTCAACTCGGAACTCTGGGACAATGGGACCTCACCTGATCTGGGCCTGTTGCGCTATTGAAATGCGTTTGGGGTCAAAAACGGGAGAGTCTCACAGGACGCCCCGCGCTTCAAGACAGTGCGCATGTGGTGGCTGGTCGCTCCCTTGCCGCTGGCAGCCGGGCGGCGTGGTCGCGAGGCATCCCGGCCCCGGACGGTGCAACCACACAGACGAAGTGCTCTGCCTATTGGCCGGACGGCGCGTCACCCGGCAAGGCGACGACCAAGACGGGCCACGATCCGCCCCGGCACCTGCCGTGCACTCATCGCGCGAGGATAGGGCAGTTCGTCCATCTCGGGTACATCGCCGTAGAGCGCCGCGAACTCGGCGTAGTTGTCAAAAGCGCGGCGTGAGACATTGTCGATGAAGGTCTCGGCAGGGGCGCCATTGGCGAGGATGATTTCGTGGGCGTCGGTCTCGATGTGGTAGACGGTGTAGCTCTCGCCCATCTCGGCCAGCGGCACGCGAGTGATCGTGGTCCCATTCACCAGCGCACCCGCATGACAGATCACGCCCGAAACCAGCATCCCGTGATCGGCGGTGACCGTCAGGTCGGTGTGTGGTAGGCCATCGCCCAGAGAGCCAGCAGCAATCCGCACCGGCATCAGACGTTCAGCCGGACCGAAACGGGTGAAGATGGTCTGGCGTCCGATCCATTTGACCTCGACCTCTCGCCCGCCGAGCACACAAACCGTGTCGCCGATGCGCAAGGCTTCGACAACGCTCTCACCTGTTGGCGTCGCGATCCTTGTCCCTTCGGCGAAACAGGTCACGAAATCCGCTGTAGAGAGAGTTGAGAAATCGAACGGATCGGAAAAGATGAAATCGGACAGTAAAGCAGATTGAGGCAAGAATATCTGATAAGCGACGATATTCGGGTCAGGAAACAACCCTTGGGTCGCGACGACCGGAAGCTTGTATGTCCCACCCCAGGCAACGGCCCAGGACAAGGGAACATCCACCGTTCCGACATAGGTCATGGCGGATGGGGTACCGTGATTGAAGACGACATCTCCGACTTCCCAGGTTGTATCGCCTTCCAGATCATCGAGCGTTCCCGTTGCAGTTCTGGTTTCCAGCAACGTATTGGAGCCATCTGTCGTATTATATGCGTAGCCTGCAAATGCACTGGTAGGGTAGTCAGCCACTGCGCGTCTCCAATCGGTCTCTGCCCCGCGAAAATGGCATGATTCCAGCCGCTCAACAACGCTGCTAAAGCTTTGAAGCCGGTCATAAATCCAATTGTTCAAGCCCTCGGCTTGTCGCCACACCGTAGCGGTTTCCAAAACGCAACAGGGATCACCCGCGGTGTTGAACCTGACAGCGTCTTCGGCGCTTGCGTTGAGCGTCTCGTCGTCGTTCCGGTCTGTGATACTGCGACGGGCTGGCCTTAGGGCAGCGCTTTCACCTCACGCCGCTTCCGACTGCGCCAGTTTCGCAATGCTCGCCTCGTCCAGCAGTTCCACGTTTCCGCGCGTCTGCTTGATCCAGTCGCGGCGCTGAAATTCCGACAGCTGGCGCGAGATCACTTCTCGTGCGGTGCCCAGTTCGGCGGCAAGCTGCTGGTGCGTGGCCTTCACGGTGTCGCCCTGTTTCAGGTCAAGCAGCTTTTGGGCCAGCCGGATATCCATGCGCTGAAAGGCGATGTCCTCGATGACGTGGAACAGGTCGGTAATCCGCTTGGAATAGGCGGAAAAGACGAAGGTGCGGAATTCCTTGGACTGGGATATCAGGTCATCAAAGACCGAACGGGGGATCGCGGCGGCCTTGATATCGGTCTCGGCCACGCCTTCGGCGCTGTAATCCTCGTAGGCCAGCAGGCAGGCGGTGGTCATGACGCAGCTTTCGCCCGCCTGAACACGGTAGAGCACGATCTCGCGCCCGTTTTCGGCCAGTTGCTGCACACGCACCGTGCCATCCAGAAGGAACAGCAGGTTTTCCGGCGAATTGCCGGGGCCGAAGATCACCGTGCCCTTGGGCATCCTGATCACGGTAGAGCGTGTCTCAAGGATTTCGCGGATGCGCTCGGGCAGCCGCGACAGCCCCTGAAAGCGGGAAATCCAGTCTTCGCTCATCACATCGGGCCTTCCATTACTGACCGCGCCAATCCTGCGCCCCCGGAACGCGGCGACAAGCCCGGAGGACAGGGTGGCATTGGCGTCCCGGCTTGATCATAGTCAAAGCGGAAGGGACGCCTTCTCAGATAACGGTGCAGCATGGCTATCTCAAGACGCACAATAGAGGCGGGACACGCGGCATTCGAGACGCGGAATCTCACCAAGACCTATGGCGAGGGAGAGGCCGCCGTTCACGCGCTGCGCGGTGTGGACCTGACCATTCCGGCGGGGGAGTTCGTGGTGCTGCTCGGGCCGTCCGGATCGGGCAAGTCGACGCTGCTCAATATTCTCGGCGGGCTGGACAGCGCCAGCGAGGGGCAGGCGTTTTTCGGGCAGGAGGATCTGACGGCGATGAGCGACCGGCAGCTCACGCAATACCGGCGCAACCATGTGGGCTTCGTCTTTCAATTCTACAACCTGATGCCCTCGCTGACCGCCGAGGAAAACGTGGAACTGGTGACCGAGATTGCCCGCGATCCGATGACCCCGTCAGAGGCGCTGTCGCTGGTCGGACTGACCGACCGCATCACCCATTTCCCCGCGCAGCTTTCGGGCGGAGAACAGCAGCGGGTGGCCATCGCCCGCGCCGTTGCCAAGCGGCCCACGGTATTGCTGTGTGACGAACCCACGGGCGCGCTCGATTCCACCACGGGGCGAGAAGTGCTGCGGGTGCTGCGCGATGTGAACGAGGAACTGGGCACCACGGTGCTGATCGTCACCCATGCGGCAGCAACCGGGGCGATGGCTGACCGGATCATCAGTTTCGCCGATGGCGCGATCCGTGACGTGACGCTGAATGACACCAAGCTCGACCCGAAGGACATCCATTGGTAGGCCCGCTGACCCATAAGCTCTGGCGCGACCTGTGGCACATGAAGGGACAGGCCGCCGCGATTGCCGCCGTGATTGCCGTGGGGGTGCTGCTGCTGGTCATGCAAACCGGTTTGGTCACGTCGCTTCAGGAAACCCGCGACGCCTATTACGACCGGTATCGCATGGCACAGGTCTTTGCCCCCGCCGCCCGCGCGCCCAACCATCTGATCGAGCGTCTGGCGGAAATCCCCGGCGTTACCGCCGCTTATGGCCGGGTGACTGGCAGCGCGCTCATTGACGTCGACACCCGCGCCCTGCCCGTTCAGGCACAGGCGATTTCGGTGCCCGACCGGGGCGAACCGCCGGTCAATGGCTACCTGCTGGTCGATGGCCGCCATCTGGATACACGGCAGGAGGATGAGATTCTGCTGCTGGAAAGCTTCGCCCGCGCCCATGATCTGCATCCGGGCGACACCCTGTCGGCCACCATGAACGGCGCGCGGCGGCATTTCCGTATCGTGGGCCTCGCGCAGGGCCCTGAATTTCTCTACGTCGCCGCGCCGGGCGAGATCATTCCCGACGATGCCCGTTTCGGTGTGATCTGGATGAGCCGATCCTCCCTTTCTGCCGCCTACGACATGGCAGGCGCGTTCAACGAGGCGCTTCTGACCCTTGGCCGCAGCGCGCGGGAGGCCGAGGTTCTGGCTGCCGTCGACCGTATCCTCGACCCTTACGGCGGGCTTGGGGCCTACGGGCTGGAGGATCACGGGTCCGACCGCTTCGTGACCGAGGAAATCGCCGGCCTGCGCGCCACGTCGAAATCGGTTCCGCCCATCTTCCTCGGGGTCGCGGCCTTCCTGCTCTATATCGTCATGAGCCGCATCATCCAGTCCGAGCGCGAGGAAATCGGGCTGATGAAGGCCTTCGGCTATACCGACCGCGAGGTGGCCCTGCATTACTTGCGCATGGTGCTGGTCATCGCCGGGGGCGGGGCCGTGATCGGGGCGCTTCTCGGCATCCTCGCAGGCCGCTTGCAGGTGCAGGTCTATCTGGAATTCTACAAGTTCCCCTTTCTGGTCTTCCGCATCGACCCGGCTGCGATCATCTGGGGCGTGGGCCTGTCGATGCTGGTGGCCTCGCTTGGCGGGCTGATGGTGCTGGCGCGCGTCTTCCGCCTGACGCCCGCCGCCGCCATGCGCCCCCCTGCCCCGCCCGATTATTCCCGCACTGGGCGCATCGGCGCGGCCTTCAACCGCTTCCTCGACCAGCCCTCGCGGATGGTGCTGCGCCGGATCACCCGCCAGCCGATCCGCATGGCGGGCAGCACCGTGGGCATCGCTTGCGGCATGGGGCTGTCGGTGGCGATGATCTCGCTCATGGCCAGTTTCGACGGCACCATCGAGCACACGTTTTCGGTGGCCGACCGCTCCGACCTCAATGTCAGCTTCACCCATGCGGTCAGCGAAGACGCCATCTTCGCCCTGCAACGGATGGAAGGCGTGATCGAGGTGGAACCGATCCGCCATGTTCCCGTGATCTTCCGCAACGGTCTGCACAGCTATCAGGGGGCGCTGTCGGGTCTGGTGCCGGATGCCCGGCTCTTCCGCGCGCTCGACAGCGAGGACCGAGAGATCGCCATGCGCGAGGACGGCGTGATCCTTGGCGCGGCCCTGGCCCGGATTCTGAACATCGAACCGGGCGACCGGCTGACCGTCGAAATGCGGCAGGGGCGGCAGGACGTCCTGGACCTGCCCGTAGTCGGCATCGCCGAAACCCGCATGGGCGCGCCCGCCTATATGGAACTTGCCGCCCTGAACCGCGCGATTGGTGAGCCGGGGCGGATCAGCGGCGCGTATCTCAGGATCGACGCCAATCAGGCCGATGATCTCTATGAGCGGCTGAATGACATCCCCACCATCGCCGGGGTCAGCCTGAAATCCGACAGCCGCGACGCGTTTCAGCGGATCATGGATACCGGCGCGGGCGCGGTGCGCTACGTCATGGCCTTCATCGCGGGCGTGATCACCTTCGGCGTGGTCTACAACGCCGCGCGCATCGCCTATGCCGAACGCGCCCGCGATCTTGCCAGCCTGCGGGTGGTGGGCTTCACCCGCGCCGAGGTCAGCTTCGTTCTGCTTGGCGAACTGGTCGTCGTTACCCTGCTGGCGATCCCCATCGGGTCCGGTTTCGGCTTCGGCCTGGCCTGGGCGGTCAGCGAGGCCTTCTCCAACGATATCTACCAGGTTTCCGCCTACCCCGATCCCAGTTCCATCGGCACGGCAGCCGTTGCCGTTCTGGCTTCGGCGGCGTTTTCCGGCTGGATGGTCAAACGCCAGATCGACAAGGCCGATCTTGTCCTGGCCCTGAAAACGAGGGAGTAATTCCAAATGGCCCGCAGACGTTCCAGATTGCCTCTCACCCTTGGCGCGATTGTCATTGTCGCTGCCGCCCTGACCGCTGCCTTCTGGCCGCAACCGACGCTGGTGGATTTCGGCACCGTCACGCGCGGGGGGATGATGCAGACCATCGACGAGGAGGGCCGCACACAGGTGCGCGACGCCTATGTCGTCTCGACTCCCGTGGCCGGACGGCTGCTGCGGGTCGAGGTGGAGCCGGGCGATCCGGTAACGCGTGCCGAAACGCAGGTCGCGGTGATGGAGCCGCTGAACCCCGCCGCTTTGGACATCTCGTCCCGCGAACAGGCCCGCGCTGCCGTCGCCGCCGCCGAGGCAGCGCTTCGCGTGGCACAGGCCGACCGAAACGCGGCGCTCGCCGAACAGGATCTGGCGCAGGCCGATCTGGAGCGCACGGAAACGCTGGCCGAAAGCGGCACGGTCAGTGCCGCCGCGCTGGAACGCGCACAGCGCGCCGCCCGCGCCGCCGATGCCACCGTCGATACCGCCGAGGCCGCGATTGCCATGCGCGAGGCCGATCTCGACATCGCGCAGGCCCGGTTGATCAGCTTCGACGATCAGGGGCTGTGGGGCGCAATCGCCAATGACGACCACGCGATTCCGCTGATGGCGCCCGCCGATGGCACCATCCTGCAAGTCATCCAGCAAAGCGAAACCACGCTCGGGGCAGGTACGCCGATCATGGAAATCGGCAATATCGAGGGCGATCTGGCGGTCAGTATCGCACTGCTCTCCACCGATGCAGTTCAGGTCAGCCCCGGCGACCGGGTGATCATCGAAAACTGGGGCCAACCGGTTCCCCTGCCCGGTGTCGTGACCCGGATCGACCCGTTCGGCACCACGCAATATTCGGCGCTCGGGGTGCAGGAACAGCGCGTGAATGTGCTGATTGATTTCACCGGTCCCGGCGAGGACCGGGAAGGGTTGGGGCATGGCTTTCGCGTTGAATTGCGGATTGTCGTCTGGGAAGATGACAACGCGCTGATCGTGCCCTCGGCCGCGCTGTTCCGGGCGGCTGGTGGATGGGCCGTCTTCGTGGTGGAAAACGGCACAGCCACCACCCGCCCGGTCGAAATCGGCCATAACAATGGCATCGAGGCAGAGGTTCTGTCCGGCCTGTCAGAGGATGAGATCGTCATCCTCTACCCCTCGGCGGCCCTTTCCGAGGGGCATGCCGTCGCGCAACGGGTGGTGAACTGAGCGAAGCTGCACGGGGGTGGCCCGGGCGGGACGACATACCCCCCCCTCGGATGCAGGTCAGCGGAACCGTCGGAACGTGTCCTGCGCGGCGGGGCCATCGCAATCTTCCGCGAAAAGCGCGCTCGCCTCCGCGTCCATCGCCTCGGCCCGCGCGGCCATATCGGGACCGAAGAAGCGCTTGACCTTGCGCGCGGCGCTGTCTGGCAGCATCGCAATGCGCATGGCCGCCCCCTTGGCGGAGTCCAGTGCCTTTTCGTCCCAGCACAGCCAGTCAGCCACCCCGGCCCTGACCGCATCCTCGCCGTTGAACTCTTCAAGGCCCAACACGATCAGCTTTGCCCGTGCCGGACCGACCCGCGCCAGCAGAGGGGCCATGCCCCAGGGCGGGAAGAACCCCTTGGGCACTTCCGGCATCGCCCATCTGGCCGAACGCCCGGTCACCACCAGATCGCAGGCTGTGGCCAGCACGAAGCCGCCGCCAAGGGCGTGGCCCTCCACCGCCGCAATGACCGGAACGGGATGGGCCGAAATCGCCCTTACCGCAGCGGCCGTCGCCGCCTCATGCGCCACGCGCCCGTCTCGGTCGAGCGCGGCCAGTTCCCGAAGGTCGCTGCCCGCGCAAAACCCCTTCCCGGCCCCGGTCAGAATGACAGAACGAATGGTGTTATCTTCGGCCAAGGCTGCCAGATGAGTCTGGAGGTCCAAACCGGTCTGCGTGCCCAGAACATTGCGGCGCGCAGGTTTGTTGAGTGTCAAAATCGCATAGGTATCAATTGTTTCGCAAAGAATTCTGGTCATCAAATCTCCTTCATATCTATTTCGCCAGATCGGGTTTCGTCCGCGAAAAGCGCGGCGCAGGGGCTGGTTCTATCACATTTTCGCGCCGAATGAACGCGTTTCGTGCCAGCGCATGAGGATGGTCATGCGCTTCCCAGAACGGCAGGACCGGGGCGAAACAGGCATCCGTGCCTTCCAGCAGGTCGCACCATTCCGCCTGTGTGCGGGTGGCAAAGAGCGCCACCAATTCCGCCTTCAGCGCAGGCCAGCTTGCCCGGTCCATATGCTTGTCGAGCCAATCCGCAGGCAATCCCGCCTTGTCGATCAATACCTTCATGAAGGGCTTCTCGATCGCCCCCACCGAGACGAACAACCCATCCGAACAGGCGTAGCAGCCATAGAAATGCGCCCCGCCATCGAGGAAATTCGCCCCCCGCTCCTCCGCCCACCAGCCAGAGGCGCGCAGGGAGTGGAACATGCTCATCATCAGCGAGGCCCCATCCACCATCGCCGCATCCACCACCTGCCCCTTGCCCGACCGCTGTGCCTCATAGACCGCCGCCATCACGCCGAATGCCAGGAACATCGCTCCGCCGCCATAGTCGCCCACAAGGTTCATGGGAACGGGCGGTGGCGCGTCCGGCTCCCCCATCGGGTGCAGCGCGCCCGCAAGGGCGATGTAGTTCAGATCATGCCCCGCCGCCTGCGCCAGCGGACCCTCCTGCCCCCACCCGGTCATGCGGCCATAAACAAGGCGCGGGTTGGCTTGCCAGCACTCCTCCGGCCCCAGCCCCAGCCGTTCCATCACGCCCGGACGGTTGCCTTCGATCAGCACATCGGCAGTCAGGATCTCGTCCAGCACCGCGGCACGGCCCGCGCGGGATTTCACGTCCAGTTCGATGAACCGCTTGCCCCGGCGGCAGATATCATGCGGCAGGTTGATCGAGACACCGCCGGGCCGGTCGATGCCCACCACCTCGGCCCCCATGTCGGCCAGCAGCATCCCCGCAAAGGGTCCGGGGCCAAGCCCCACCATCTCCACCACTTTCAGGCCCGCCAGCGGCCCGCCGCGTGTCGTTTCACTCATCCCGTCCTCCGTGTTCGAGGCCAGCATGGCGGGCGCACCCGTGGGGTCAAGCGGTCAAACCGCCCCGCCAATGGCCGCGCGCCGGTCGGTCGAGGGCGTCACCCCGAACTGCCGCAGATAGGTCTTGGAAAAGCTGCCCGAGGTGAAGCCGAAATCATGGGCGATTTCCTGCATCGGGCGACGCCCCTGCCGAACCTCGATCCGCGCCGCCTCCAGCCGCATTTCCCGATAGATCGGTCCCGGCGTGTCCCCCAGTTCCTTCTCGAACAGCCGCTCCAGCTGCCGTTGCGACAGGCCAAGCGACAGCGCCAGCGCCGCGACAGACACCGGCCGGAACAGGTTCGCCCGCATGATCTGCAACCCCGCGACCACGACCTTGTGCCGCGTCGCATAGCGTTCCTCCAGTGGCAGCAGCTGAGACCGCGCGGCCTCCGCATCCCGGTCGGCAGGCGACAGTGGCGCGGCATCGGCATCCACGCTACGATCAAGCGCCAGATCATAGCGCATCAGCGCCGCCGCATGCGCCGCCCGCGCAGTAGCGATCTCCGGCGTCCAGACAAAGGGCGCGTCGGTCAGTGCCGGTTTGCGGCGCATGCCGTCCAGCGCCGCAGCCGTATCGGGATTGACCGACAGCTCCAGCCCCTGCGGCAGATCGAGCTGCGCCAGCAGCCACACCCCGCCGCCCACGGCCCAGATCCGCCCGCCCTGCCGCCGCGCCCGGCGCAGTGCGGCCAAAGCGCCCTCGCGGTCCATGTCCGACAAGGTCAGCCCGCTGAACACCACCAGCGCATCGCCCGGTTCCATCGGCGGCACCGGCCCGCCATGGGCTACGTGAACACCGCTATCCCCCGGCACCGATGCGCCCGACAGCGCCGTGGTCTGGAAATCCACCCCCGCCTCGGTCAGCACGGTCGAGGCCGCGCCCAAAGCCGCCAGGTCGAACCCGGGCAGCAGCAGAAACCGATAGGGAAGCGCGTTGGTCATGGCCAGACCCTACCCCGTTGCCCCGCGCCGGGATAGTCCGGGTTGATCCCGACGCCAAAGACGGGTCAACTTGCGGCCAGACCCATTCGCAGGATTCCCCCAATGCAGACCGTCTTCGTCCAGATCCGTTGCAAACCCGGCACCACCTATGACGTGGCCTTCAATATCGTCCTGAAGGAAATCCATGCCGAGCTCTTCTCGACCTCCGGCGAATACGACCTGCTGGTCAAGCTGATCATCCCCGAGGGCGAAGACATAGGCCGCTACATCAACGAACGCCTCTGCGACGTACCGGGGATCGAGCGGACGCTGACAACGCTGACTTTCAAGGCGTTCTGAAGGGCGGCTGCGGGCTCAGGTGACTCTGCAGAGGAATGCGCCTGTCACACGTGGACGCCAATTGAGGTGATGCACTTTGGGCGGATGTCGGCTTCGAGCCCATATCTACGCGTTTGCCGCATCGCCGCGAAAGGCAGGTCCGCATCAATTAGACAGAAGTCAGGCCCGCAAGATCAACCCGTATGCTGTACGATGACATTGCCTCCATCATTGTGGTTCGGTCCTGAACCGCGCCTGTCTGCAGATACTCCATCGCTTTGAGCGCCGCCTTGTGTGCCGCCACTGACGAGCCGCCGACGCAATCCTCCGCAACGCGACAGAAGTAGTCAGACTGGTGCCCATCGACGAACGTGTAGTGGACACAAACATCTGTCAGTCCACCGCACAGGAGCAGCGTATCGACTTTCAGGCCCCGTAACAGAATTTCAAAGTCAGTTCCGAAGAAAGCCGAATAACGCCGCTTGGGGATGATATAGTCGCCTTTGCGATATCCCATTTCCTCTTTGGCGACTTCCGTGCGCGGATCGCCCTCAAGGCAATGAACATCCTCATCTCCATCCAATTCTCGACCGAAATCAACCAGATCGGGTCGGTGGACTTCCTGGATGAAGATGACGGGGATATCATTCTCATGCGCGGCATCGACCAGATCACGCGCGGCGATCATGCGATCCTTGTAACCCGACATGTTATCGATGGACCTCACTTCGCTGTCGTCAATGAAAGTGCTTTTCTGAATGTCGATCACAATGAGCGCGGGCCGACCTTCGATCAGTCTTCTTGCTGTTTTCGTCTTTGTCGTCATTTTCCGTGTCCTTTCGTCTTAGTGTGCATCTGAACCGAGCAGAAACATCCCTGCAATCAGAAGTGTCAGACCAGCAATACCGGCGATGCTGAGGTTCTGATTGAAGGCCAACACGCCAACCAGCACCGATCCGACTGAGCCGATACCGGTCCAAATCGGGTAGGCAATACCTAGCGGCAGTCGAGTCATCGCAGCGTAGAGGGCGACGATGCTCGCGATCATCGCGATGAGCGTTAGAGCGCCAAAGGTCCAAGAAAAACCCAGGCCAAGCTTCTTGAGCCCCGTCGCCCAAACGACTTCCAGCGCACCTGCAATGAGAAGAAAAATCCAAGCCATTCTGACCCCCAACGTTTTGCAGGTCGTCCTGACTGGTGCCCTTTCGCGGCCGGGTCGTCCCAGCGGGCCATGGGCTTTCGGATAAATGTGCGGGCGCGAATTGTCAATTTGTCAATCAGCAACCGGAGAAGTCAAAGCAGACCTTCAATCGCAGAGTGTAAAGGTCGGTTATGTCCGCAAAGCCGACATACATAGCCGTCGAATGCAGCCTCCCCCACTCTCGGTCGTCAGCCCTGCACCGCCACGGTTCAGCCCTCGCCGAACCACTCCAACAACGCCTCAACGTCCGGGGTCAGCGCCTCGGCCATGCCGCCGCAAAACGCCTCAAAAGCGTCCCGGTTCAGCCCGTTCAGCCCCACCACGACCGGAATATCCTGCGCCAGCGCCGTGCCGATCACCTCTCGGAACCCACGGCCCTCCGCCTCCTGCTTACCGAACTTGTTGACGACCAGCAGCCGTGTATCCCCGTTAAGCCGCTGCTCCACCAGCCCCACGGCCTGTTCCAGCGCGTCGGGGTTCAGGCGGCAGCCTCGTGACCCCGGTCCAAGGTCCTGCGAAATCCGCAGCACGGGGCCAGAGGGCAGCACCTCCACATCCATGTCGCAGGCCTTTGCGGGCCCGCAATCGGTGTTGGTCTGCACCACGCCCGCCACGTCCACACCGCGCGCCATCAGCGTTTCGACGAAGCGGCCAAGCACCCGGTCCACATCGCCGCGCCCCGGCGACATGACATATCCGATCTTCATGGCTTCGCCCTTTCACTCCTTTGCGTCACGGCCCAGATGCGCCCCTGTCAGCGTGACGTCAAGGTTGCGCAGTTCGCCCTCTGACAGCCGATAGAGCAGCCCGTGCACCGAAACCCGGTCACCGCGCGCCCATGCGCGCTGCAGGATCGGCGTTTCAGCAAGCCGCGCGACCGCCTCGATCACGCTCAGCTCCGCCAGCCGGTCATTGCGGGCCGGACCCTCGGGAAAGGCCGAAAGATCCGCCGCGTTGCGCCGGGCCAGCCGCCGAAGCGCTTCCAGCCAGTGATCGGCCAGCCCGTTGACCAGCCCCCGGCTGGCCGCCGCGATGCCCCCGCAGCCGGTATGACCGCAAACGATGATCTCGCGAATCCCCAGAACGTCGATGGCGAACTCCAGCGCACTGAGCAGGCTGAAATCGGTGGAATGCACAAGGTTGGCGACGTTGCGATGCACGAAGATTTCACCGGGATCGAGCCCGCCCACCACGTTTTCCGGCACCCGGCTGTCGGAACAGCCGATCCAGAAATAGCTGGGTTGCTGCCCTTGGGCCATGCGCTGGAAATAGGCAGGGTCCGCCCGTCGCCGGTCCTCGGCCCAATCCGAATTTCGCGCCAGCAAATGGTGCAGCATGGGATGATCCTCCGCCCTGGCCGATGTCCATCCAAATCCGGGCGCGGGCCTGCGTCAAGGCAAAGCACAGCCCGCCCAACCCTGAAGCGTCTGAATAATGGGCCTTGATGCTCAAATTTCAGGCACCCGAACGGGTCATCGAGCCGCCATGCTCCCCATCCCACAGATCAGCTTGCATCCTCGATAACCGAATTTGCCAATTGATTAGTCTCAAAACTCGCACATAGTGGTTACATGGCAGACACAGGTTCCACCTTCGATGAAATGCTGGCACGGTCGGACCAGCCCCGCCCGCCCTACGAGTCCTATTTCCAGTGGTTCGCCAATGAGGATCTCAAGGATCTCCGCCGCAAGTCGAGAGAGGCCGAGGCCTTTTTTCGCCGCATCGGCATCACCTTCAACGTCTACGGGCAGGACGAGGCGGACGAGAGGCTGATCCCCTTCGATATCGTGCCTCGCATCATTTCGGCGCGCGAATGGGCCACGCTGGAACGCGGCATCGAACAGCGGGTGCGCGCGATCAACGCCTTCCTGCACGACATTTATCACCGGCAGGAAATCCTGCGCGCGGGCCGCATCCCCAAGGAAATCATCTCGAAGAACACCGCCTTCCTGCCGGAAATGATCGGGGTGAACCCGCCCGGTGGAGTCTATACCCATATCGTCGGCACCGATCTGGTGCGCACCGGAGAAAACGAATTCTTCGTGCTGGAGGACAATGCCCGCACCCCGTCCGGTGTCAGCTACATGCTGGAGAACCGGGAAACCATGTTGCAGATGTTCCCCGAGCTGTTCAGCCAGCTGAAAGTGCGCCCGGTCAGCGCCTATCCGCAGCTTCTGCGCCGCTCGCTGGCCGATTGCGCGCCCGAGGGGCTGACCGACCGGCCCACGGTGGCGGTCCTGACCCCCGGCATCCACAACTCCGCCTATTTCGAACACGCCTTCCTGGCCGACCAGATGGGGGCGGAACTGGTGGAAAGCCATGATCTGGTGGTGGAAAACGGCCGTGTCGCGATGCGCACGACGCAAGGCTATCACCCGATCGACGTGCTTTATCGCCGTGTCGATGACGACTATCTTGACCCGCTGACCTTCAACCCCGACAGCCTGCTTGGCGTGCCCGGCATCATGGATGTCTACCGTGCGGGCAATATCACCATCGCCAACGCGCCGGGTACGGGCATTGCCGATGACAAGGCGCTTTACAGCTACATGCCCGATATCGTCGAGTTCTACACCGGCGAGCGGGCGATCCTGCAAAACGTGCCGACATGGCGCTGTTCCGAGGCGGATTCGCTGGCCTATGTGCTCGATCACCTGTCGGACCTGGTGGTCAAGGAGGTGCATGGATCGGGCGGCTACGGGATGCTGGTCGGCCCCGCCGCCTCGAAAAAGGAAATCGCGGCCTTTGAGAAGAAATTGCGCGCCCGACCGTCGAACTACATCGCGCAGCCCACGCTGGCCCTGTCCACCGTGCCGATCCTGTCCAAGGCAGGGCTTGCGCCGCGTCATGTCGACCTGCGCCCCTTCGTTCTGGTCTCTCCCAACAAGGTCGAAATCACGCCCGGCGGCCTGACCCGCGTGGCGCTGAAGAAGGGCTCTCTGGTGGTCAATTCCAGCCAGGGCGGCGGCACCAAAGACACCTGGGTTCTGGGGGACTAGGCCGATGATGCTGGGAAAAACCGCAGGCGGCCTCTTCTGGATGTTCCGCTATATCGAACGGGCCGAAAACACCGCGCGACTGCTGGAGGCCGGCTGGCGCATCGCGCTGACCCGGTCCGACGGCGAGTCGAATGAATGGCAATCGGTCGTCAACACCGCCGGGATCGACGCCGCCTACTCCGCGAAGTTCGACAGTTTCGACTCCGGCTCGGTGATCAACTTCCTGCTGCGCGACCGCGACAATCCCTCTTCGGTTCTGAGTTCCATCGAAGCCGCCCGGTCCAATGCCCGCATGGTGCGCACCGCGCTGTCATCGGAAGTGTGGGAGGCGGTGAACGAATGCTGGATGGAGGTGAAATCGGCACTGGCCCGCCCGGTATCGGAACGCACCCTGCATGAACTGCTGGCCGCGATCCGCTATCGCACTTCGGTGGTGCGCGGGGCGCTGCACGGGACCATGCTGCGCAACGACATCTTCGCCTTCTCGCGCCTCGGCACCTTCCTGGAACGCGCCGACAACACCGCCCGCATCCTCGACGTGAAATATTACGTCCTGCTGCCCTCCGCCGCCTTCGTCGGCAGCCGCATCGACAATGTGCAATGGGAGGTGATCCTGCGGTCGGTCTCGGCGGAGCGCAGCTATCGCTGGCTCAATGGCGGCGAAACCACGCCCATGGGGATCGCGGAGTTCCTGATCCTCGACAAACGCATGCCCCGGTCGCTTGCCTTCTGCTATTCCAAGATCGGCGAGAACCTGAACTGGCTGGCCAATGACTACGGCACCCGCCACGAAAGCCACACCCTTGCGGACCGCATCTGCGGCCAGTTGAACGGGACCACCGTGAACACCATCTTCGAGGAAGGGCTGCATGAATTCCTGACCGCCAGCATCAATGACACCTCCACGCTGGCAAGCCTCATCCAGACAGATTTCCGGTTCTATCAATGAGCAGCCCGATCCGCCTCGCCATCACCCATGTGACCACCTACAGCTATGACCAGCCGGTGCATTACGCGTTGCAGCAACTGCGCCTTGTGCCCCGGTCGGGGCATGGGCAGACCGTGCTGGACTGGTCATCGACGATCACCGGCGGTACCAAGCAGGCCAGTTTTTCCGACCAGTTCGTCAACCACACGGAACTGGTCAAGGTCGATGCCGGTGCCACCCGGATCGAGATTCGCAGCGAAGGCACGGTCGAGGTCGAGGACAATCACGGCATCATCGGCACGCACAAGGGCTTTGCCCCGCTCTGGCTGTTCGAGAATCCCACCCCAACCACCTCCCCCGGCCCCGCGATCCGGGCGCTTGCACGCCAGCTGAGGGCCGAACAGGACGGGGCCGATACGCTGGCGCAGTTGCACGCATTGTCGGCGATGATCCTGTCGCAGGTCAGCTATGAAACCGGGCGCACCAACAGCGACACCACCGCTGAATCCGCCCTGACCGCGGGCCATGGCGTCTGTCAGGACCACGCCCATATCATGATCGCCGCCGCGCGGCTGTTGGGTCATCCCGCGCGCTATGTTTCGGGCTATCTGATGATGAACGATCGCGTCGATCAGGATGCCAGCCACGCCTGGTGCGAAGTCTGGACCGAGGCGCTCGGATGGGTCGGCTTCGACGTGTCGAACGGAATTTCACCCGATGCCCGCTATGTGCGCGTTGCCACCGGCCGCGACTACCGCGATGCCGCGCCGATCATGGGCATTCGCCAGGGCCCCGGTGATGAGCATCTTCAAGTCAGCTTGCAAGTCCAGCAATAGCCTGATTTCTAGGCATCGGAATCAAAGAGGACGACGGCCGTGACTTATTGCGTGGGGCTGAAACTGAACCGGGGCCTGGTGTTCATGTCGGACACGCGGACCAATTCCGGCATCGACAATATCTCCACCTTCCGCAAGATGTTCATCTTCGAAGAACCGGGTGAACGCTGCATTACAATCATGACGGCGGGCAATCTGGCCACCACGCAATCGGTGATCAGCCTGCTGGAAGAACGCGGCAAGGCCCCCGATGACCGCAGCCCGGGCATCTACAAGGCCAAGTCGATGTTTCAGGTCGCGACCCTGATCGGCAACACGCTGAAAGAGGTCATTGCCAGCCATGCCGATTCCGGCCAGCAGGCCGACGCAATGTTCTCGGCCACGATCATTGTCGGCGGTCAGGTCGGCGACGGAGATGCGCGCCTGTTCATGATCTACCCGGAAGGCAATTTCATCGAAGCGAGTGAGGATACGCCCTTCTTCCAGATCGGCGAAACCAAATATGGCCGCCCGATCCTCGTCCGCGCGTTCGAACCGGACATGAGCTTCGAAGACGCCATCAAGCTGCTGCTCGTCTCGTTCGATTCAACCATCAAGGCCAATCTCTCGGTCAGTCTGCCGCTGGACCTGCACGCCTATGACGCGGACAGCATGAAGCGAGGCAGGGAAATGCGGATCAAGGCGGACAACCCCTATTTCGAAGAGATCTCGACCGGCTGGGGCGTGGCCTTGAAAAACGCGTTCCGGGAATTGCCGGATTTCACCTTCCCGACCGCGTAATCGGTCAAACGCCTGTACGGGGGGTGCACGGGGGGTGTACGCCCGGTGTACGGGGGGTGACCGGCATTTTTTTATCTCCCACGCCCTTGACCTTCCAGAGACTGGAACCCCTATCTACCGTGCTGACCGAAGATTCGGCCCGAAGGTTCCCCCATGTCCGACCAAGCCAAGACCCATCTGCATATCACCGGCCTCAGCTGCGCCGGATGCGTGCGCCGCGCGGAAACCGCGCTGGCGTCTGTACCCGGTGTGAGCAGCGCCGAGGTCAGCTTTGCCAGCGAAAGCGCGCAGGTTCTGCATGATCCCTCCGTCGGGGTGGATGACCTGACAAAAGCTTTGGAAACAGCGGGTTACCCGGCGGCACAGGCGGATATCACCCTGTCGGTCGAGGGCATGACCTGCGCCTCTTGCGTGGGGCGCGTGGAAAAGGCGTTGCAGGCTGCGCCGGGGGTCTTGTCGGCCTCGGTCAACCTCGCCACGGAAACGGCGCAAGTGCACTATCTGCTTGGGCAGTCCAGCCCCGCGCAAATCGCGGGCGCGGCCACGGCTGCGGGCTACAAGGCGACGATCAGGGGCACGGAACCCGACAGTAGGGATGAACGCAAAGCACAGGAAATTCAAAGCCTTGCGCGGAAGACTTTGCTTGCCGCCGCGCTTGTTCTGCCGGTCTTCATCGTCGAGATGGGCGGGCATGTCTTCCCTGCCCTGCACCATTACGTGGCGATGTCCATTGGCGAACAGACCAGCCGGGTTCTGCAATTCCTGCTGATCGCAATCACCCTCATCGGCCCCGGTCGCGGCTTCTATACCAAGGGCATTCCGGCGCTGCTGAAGGGGGCGCCGGACATGAACTCTCTCGTCGCACTCGGCACCCTTGCGGCGTTCGGGTATTCCACTGTGTCCACCTTCGCCCCCGCGCTACTGCCCCAAGGCACCGCGCATGTCTATTTCGAGGCGGCGGGCGTCATCGTCGTGCTGATCCTTCTGGGCCGCCTGCTGGAAGCGCGCGCCAAGGGCCGCACCGGCGAGGCGATCCGCAAACTATTGTCCTTGCAGGCAAAAACCGCTCGCGTGGAACGTGGCGGCGAGGTTGTGGACCTGGCCATCGAAGAGGTCGTTGCAGGCGACATCCTGCATGTCCGGCCCGGCGAGAAGATCGCCGTCGATGGCCGGGTGATCTCGGGTGAAAGCCATGTGGACGAGGCGATGCTGACAGGCGAGCCGATCCCGGTTCTGAAGGTGCGCACATCGCTGGTCGTGGGCGGCACGGTGAACGGTGCAGGCGCCCTGACCTTCCGGGCCGAAAAAGTGGGCCGCGACACGATGCTGGCGCAGATCATCGCCATGGTCGAGGAGGCGCAGGGCGCGAAGCTGCCCATTCAGGGCCTTGTTGACCGCATCACCGCCTGGTTTGTCCCCGCCGTCATCGCCGCGAGCCTTCTGACCGTTCTTGTCTGGCTGATCTTCGGCCCCGATCCGGCGCTCAGCCTTGCGCTGGTCGCGGGCGTCTCCGTCATGATCATCGCCTGCCCCTGTGCCATGGGGCTGGCGACACCCACCTCGATCATGGTGGGCACAGGTCGCGCCGCTGAAATGGGCGTGCTCTTCCGCAAGGGCGATGCGCTGCAAAGCCTGCAAGGGGCGCAGGTCGTGGCATTTGACAAGACGGGCACCCTGACTGAAGGCCGCCCGGAACTGGTCGCACTGACGCCGGTTGGCATGTCTGATGACGAGGTGTTGCGGCTGGTCGCCAGTGTCGAAAGCAAGTCCGAGCATCCCATTGCCGCCGCCATTCTGCGGGCCGCAAAGACACGCGGGCTGGAGGTGCCGGAACCAGAAGGTTTCCAATCGGTTACCGGGTTCGGGGCAATGGCGATGGTTGAAGACCGGAGAGTCCTTGTCGGCGCCGCCCGCTATATGGAGCGTGAAAACATCGACACCGCCCCGCTGATGGCAGAGGCCGGCCGGCTGGCCAGCGATGGCAAAACCGCGCTCTTTGCTGCCATTGACGGCCAGCTTGCTGCGCTGATTGCCGTGGCCGACCCGATCAAGCACTCAACCCCGCTGGCCCTGACCATGCTGCGCGACATGGGCCTGCAAACCGCGATGATCACCGGCGACAACCCCGCCACGGCAGAGGCCATCGCCCGCGATCTGGGGATCGACCACGTGGTTGCGGACGTTCTTCCCGACGGCAAGGTCGAGGCCGTCGATCGCCTGCGCAGCCGTGGTCCGGTGGCCTTTGTGGGCGACGGGATCAATGACGCGCCCGCGCTGGCCTCTGCCGATGTGGGCATCGCCATCGGCACCGGCACCGATATCGCCATCGAGGCGGCGGATGTGGTGCTGATCTCGGGCGACCTGCTTGGCGTCGCCAATGCCATGCGGATCAGCCAGCGCACGATTGCCAATATCCGGCAGAACCTGTTCTGGGCCTTTGGCTATAACGTGCTGCTGATCCCCGTCGCGGCGGGCGTGCTTTATCCGGTGACCGGCATGCTATTGTCCCCTGCGCTGGCGGCGGGTGCGATGGCGCTTTCCTCGGTCTTCGTGCTGTCCAACGCCCTGCGGCTGAGATGGGTCAGCGCGGCGCATGACGCCCCTGCTGATCCCGTAACGCCCGCCCGCT
>NZ_JASHJX010000031.1 GCF_030732985.1 Nioella sp. MMSF_3534 | reverse complement strand
CCGCACCGCCGAGGTAATTGGACCAAGATGAAAGGATCAGCGCCGGGTTGCAAAGAAGGTCTTGAGCAGCTCTGCGGCCTCACGTTCGGCGATGCCCGGATAGACCTCGGGCTTGTGATGGGCCTGCGGGTGGTCGAAGATGCGCGGGCCTTGCGCCACGCCGCCCGATTTCGGGTCCGCCGCGCCGTAATAGAGCCGCGCGATGCGGGCCGCCGAAATGGCCCCCGCGCAGGCCGGGCAAGGCTCCAGCGTCACGTAAAGATCGCAGCCGGTCAGCCGTTCCGACCCAAGCGCCGCGCAGGCCGCGCGGATGGCCAGCATCTCGGCATGGGCCGTGGGGTCCCTCAGCTCTCGCATCCGGTTGCGGGATTGCGCCAGAACCGTACCATCGGGGCCGACGATGACGGCACCAACGGGCACTTCGCCCGCTGCGGCGGCGGCGCGCGCCTGATCAAGCGCGGTCTGCATATGGCTGATGAAACCGGTCATGGCTTTCCTTTGCCGCTTTCCAAGCCGCTGTCAAACCGCTAGTCCAAAGCCATGAGCACCAACACCCCAGAGGGCGACCGCATCGCCAAGGTCCTGTCCCGCGCCGGCATCGCCAGCCGTCGGGAAGCGGAACGCATGATCGAAGCGGGCCGCGTCACCGTCAATGGCAAGCGCATCGACAGCCCGGCGCTGAATGTCACGGCTGCCGACAAGATCACCGTCGACGGCAAGGAGGTTGGCGCGCCTGAGCGCCCGCGCCTGTGGCTTTATCACAAGCCGCAGGGCCTTGTGACGACAACAAGTGACGAGAAGGGCCGCGAGACGGTGTTCGACAAACTGCCCGAGGAGATGCCGCGGGTGATGAGCGTGGGTCGGCTCGACCTCAATTCCGAGGGGCTGCTGCTGCTGACCAATGACGGTGGCATCAAGCGCAAGCTGGAGCTGCCCTCGACCGGCTGGCTGCGCAAGTATCGCGTGCGGGTGAAGGGCGCGCCGAAGGATGAAGACCTCGCGCCGCTGCGCAAGGGGGTGAGCATCGAGGGCGAGCGGTTTCAGCCCATGGATGTGACGCTCGACCGCCAGCAGGGCGCGAATGCCTGGCTGACCGTTGGCTTGCGAGAGGGCAAGAACCGCGAGATTCGTCGCGCCATGGGGGAAATCGGTCTGGATGTGAACCGGCTGATCCGGGTCAGCTATGGCCCCTTCCGGCTGAACGAGCTGAAACCCGGCGAGGTCGAGGAGATCAAGCCCAAGGTGCTGCGGGACCAGTTGGGGATCGCCCTGCCCGACGGTCATGCCAAGGCGAAGAAGAAACCGGTGCGTCCCGGTGCGCGCAAACCGCGCAAGGCACCCCCGCGCCGCGGGTGACGCGGAATGCGGGGGGCGCCCTAGCGCACCACGTGGACCGAAACAGGGGCGTAAGTTGCCACATAGCCTGCATTCGAGGTCAGCAAGTGGTCCTTGAAACCGGGCACATGGCTGGCCATCACGATGAGGTCGCACTCGGCATCTTCGGCGGCTTTTATGATCTCGCGCCCCACATGCAGATGCAGATCGCCGCGCAGGACCACATGGTCATCCGTGCGAATCCCATGGGTGCTGGCCTGGGCATCGGCAAAGGCATCCAGCTGCTTCTGCGCTTCGTGCCCTTCCAGCCGTTTCGAGGCGGTAGGCACGGGGTCGATCACGCTCACATAGGTGACCGTGGCTCCATGTTCCTTCGCGGCTTTTCCGGCAATGTCGAGGGCCTTGTCGAGCTTGTCGATATGATCCAGATCGACCGGTACCAGAATGCGAGACGTCATGTTGGGTCCTCCTCTTTCCTGTTGTCAGTCTAACAGCAAGGTCAAGGACGGCCCCTGATCTGGGTCAAGGGGGTCTTACCCCTCGTCCTTCTCGATCATGTGGCGTTCAAACAGCTTCGCCTGGAACATGAAGACGACGAAGAGGAAGCCGGGCAAAACGAAGGTCTCGAATGTCACCCAAAACTCGGTCGTTTGAGTGCGCCAGACGATCTCGTTGGCCAGCGCCATAAGCGCGAAGGCCGCCACCAGACGCTTGGTCAGGATCATCCAGCCCTCTTTCTCCATGGGCATCATTTCCCCCATGACGAATTGCAGCCAGCTTTCGCCGCGCAAGAGGCCGATACCCAGAACCACCGCGAAGAAGGCATAGACGATGGATGTCTTCATCTTGAAGAAGGCCTCGTTGTCGAACCACACCGTCAGGCCACCGAAGACAACAACCAGAACGGCGGTGAAGATCTGCATGCGGCTGAGCTTGCCCGTCAGCCACCAGAGCGCCGCGATGGAGGCCAGAAGCAGCGGGATGAAGCCTGCCGTTGCAATGATGAAGCCGGAATACTCGTGCCCCGCAATGGTGAAGCTCGCGTCCTTGATCCACAGGTAGACTGCGAAGAACAGGATCGGCGGCCCAAGCTCCAGCGCGCTTTTCACATAGGGGTTGATCTTGCGTTCTTCCATCAATCGCGCCTCAAATTATCCGCCCATCTCAACTATCACCGCGCCCGCTGCGATCAACCCCATAAGCGCCAGACGCCGGGGGCCGACCCGTTCCCCAAGCATCAGCCAGCCGATGAGGGCGGCAAAGACGGTGGAGGTTTCGCGCAGCACAGCCGCCTGCCCCACCTGATCGAGCCGGGTGGCCATCAGGATCGACCCGAAACTCGCCATCGCCACAAGCCCGCCGATCAATCCGCGCAGGGCGAGCGGTCCGAAGGCGGGGGGATCGGCCATACGCCGCCACGCGTACCAGGCCACGGGCGGCATGGTCAGGCCGTCGAGGAAGAAGAACCAGGCGAGGAAGGTAAAGGGATCGTTCGCGGCGCGGATGCCGTAGGCGTCATAGGTGGTGTAGGCGGCGACGAAAAGCCCGGTCAGAACCGCCAGCCACAGGGCGGGCACCAGTGTTTCGCGGTCAACGGTGATGGTGCGCAGGTTGTAGAAGGCAAGGCCATAGATGCCGGTCAGCAGGGTCAGGACGCCCATCCATTGAGCGAAGGAAAAGTGTTCACCAAAAAAGATCGTGGCCCCGATCACAGTGAACAGCGGCCCGGTGCCGCGCATCACCGGATAGACGACCGTATAGGCCCCGCGCTGGTAGCTCGCGACCTGCGCGGCCTTGTAACCCAGATGGATCAGCACCATGACACCGAAGATGGGCCACATATGCGGTGCGGGCCAGGGCACGACGAACAGCGCGACGGGCGCGGCCATCAGGCCATAACTTGCGTCGATGACGCCCCGCGACAGCAGCGGCGAATGTCGGCCCTTTTGCAGCGCGCCGAAGACCGCGTGTAGGATCGCGGCCAACAGCGCCAGAAAGGTTGCGAGTGTCGCCCCCTCCGGCGTGCCTGCCAGCGAAACGATCCAATCGCTCATTCCGCCCCGTATCTGTAGTAACTGACTTGCAGATCGGCCCCGGCCAAAGCGGCCAGAGGGTCGGACGCGGGCAAGCGCCCCAGCAATCCGGCATCCTCGCTCAGTTGGCTGATCGGCAATCCGTCATCGGCTTGCAGGGCGAAAATGACCCGGCCCGCCGGGTTGGGCATATCCTGAACCAGCATCGTCAGCGCGGCCCGCGTGGTGCGGTGGAATTGCGGCTCTGGCAATGCCTCGATGGCGGTTATGGCCTCGGCCTGAAGCCGGGCCACTTCGGTCTCGGGATCATCGGCAGAGCCGATCAGCAGGTTGGCAAGCGGCATCAGCGCATAGGTTTCGAACAGCCCGCGCGTCAGCACCTCCAGCCGGATGGCGCGGATCACGGTCTGATCGGGCGCGCGCGGGTCCACGCCGGTCAGGTGAAGGGTGGCGTCGATGGCGTTCTCGCCCGGGAAATCCACATGAAGGCGGTCCAGCATGACCTCACCGTCCGCATGGGTGGCCAGCAGATCGACCGAGATGCCCTCACTCGCCCGTGCCTGCGCCTCCATCACATAGTCGAAATCAGGCATCCCGGTCGCGGCCAGCACATAGACCCCGCGCGCGGTCACCTCGACCCGGTCCAGCAGCGCCCCGCTGATCAACAGCGCCTCCAGCCCGTCCAGTTGCCAGCGCAGCTCATCGACCAGTACGCGGATGCGCCCGTTCACGATCTCCAGATCGCGGGCGATGCAGGTCTCGCCCTCCAACTGAGCGGTGGCCAGATCCGGCGGCAGGCCAAGCGGGGCGCTGACCATGCCCCAGCTGACGGCACAGCTGGACTCGGTCATCTGGGCATGGGCAGGGGCTGACAGGGAAAGCCCGGTCAGCGCGGCAAGGATGATGCGTTTCATGGTAAAGGCGGACTCCCTCAAAGGTGTGCTCAACCCTTGTGGGTCGCCTCTGGGCACGTCCCGGTTCACTCCGCCCCCGTCAGGGCCTTGGCGAACTCCTCCGGATCGAAGGGCGCCAGATCGTCGATCTGCTCACCCACGCCGATGGCATGGATCGGCAGCCCGAACTTGTCGGCCAGCGCCACGAGGACACCGCCCTTGGCGGTGCCGTCGAGCTTGGTCATGACGAGGCCCGAGACATCGGCCATCTTCTGGAAGGTTTCCACCTGGCTCAGCGCGTTCTGACCGGTCGTGGCATCCAGCACCAGCAGCGTGTTATGCGGCGCGTCGGGGTCTTTCTTGCGGATCACGCGGACGATCTTGGCCAGCTCCTCCATCAGGTCGGCCCGGTTCTGCAAGCGCCCCGCCGTGTCGATCATCAGAAGGTCCGCGCCCTCGGCCTCGGCCTTGGTCATCGCGTCAAAGGCCAGTGCGGCGGGGTCTGACCCTTCCGGCGCGGTCAGCACCGGCACGCCTGCCCGGTCACCCCAGACCTGCAACTGTTCCACCGCCGCCGCGCGGAACGTGTCGCCCGCCGCGATCACAACGGATTTGCCCGCCGCCTTGAACTGGCTGGCGAGCTTGCCGATGGTCGTGGTCTTGCCCGAGCCATTGACGCCCACCACCAGAACCACCTGCGGTTTCTTCGGATAGATCGGCAGGGGGCGGGCGACGGGTTCCATGATCCGCCCGATTTCCTGCGCCAGAAGCGATTTGATATCGGCGGCCGTCATCAGCTTGCCAAACCGCCCCTCGGCCATGTTGGCGGTGACGCGCATGGCGGTTTCCACGCCCATATCGGCAGTGATCAGCAGCTCCTCCAGCTCCTCCAGCATGTCGTCGTCAAGCGCCCGGCGCGGCGCGCTGCTGCGGCCCATGATGCGGCCCAGAAGACCGGGCTTGGCGGCGGCTGGCTGAGGCTGCGGGGCCGGTGCGGGGATCGGCGTTTCCACAACCGGTTCCGGTTCGGGCATCGGCTGGACGTCCGCCTGCTTCGGCGCAGGGTCTTCCGAGATTGGCGCAGGCGAAGGCTCTGGTTCTGCAGCCGGTTCCGGGGTCGGGTCCTCGATCTGGTCCTCTTCCTCGACCGCGCCGTCCTCGATGATCGCATCGAGCCCCTCATCGAGCTTCGACGAGGATTTGAACATCCGGTCCTTGAGTTTCTTGAAGAACGACATGAGGCCTCCCGGGGAATAGCGCTTAACAGTCACCTAATACGGGCGCGCGCCGGATGGAAGCGCCGCATGTCGACGCGGGGGGCGATTGAGCGTATCATTGGTCTCATGACCCTCACCCGCCCGATCCAGCCGATGCCCGTCGATATCGCGTCCCGACTGGACGCAGCCGGCCTGCGCACCGCCTATGATGCGCGCCCGCCTTATCAGCGGAACGACTATCTCGGCTGGATCGCGCGGGCAAAGCGTCTCGAGACCCGCGAAAAGCGCC
Source organism: Nioella sp. MMSF_3534 (assembly GCF_030732985.1). GTDB lineage: Bacteria > Pseudomonadota > Alphaproteobacteria > Rhodobacterales > Rhodobacteraceae > Nioella. The sequence goes on along the minus strand of NZ_JASHJX010000031.1, from coordinate 45,695 downwards.
TTTCCCAGATGCTGGACGAGCTGCGCGCGGGCGATGTCTACATGAAAATGGCCTGGCGCGGCGGGCGTTAGGTCCAGGCAATCCCTATAAGGATCAGCCCCTGCCCGACCCAATAGAGCGGCCAGACAAGGTGAGAGGCGACCCGCGTGGCGGGGCTGTCCTCCTTCATTCTGAAAAGCTCCACCGACAACACAAGGTCAGAGGCCACGAACAACCCCGCCCCCAGCATCGCCAGCCCCTGCGCGGCGGGCAAGTGCAGCGCCGCCAGCCCCATGGCCGTGATGATCGCCACATAGGCCGCCACCGGGCGTTTCAGCCCGACGGTATGGGGCAAGAGCCAGAACACCGTCGATTGCGCCATGATGACCAGGGCCGCGAAGCCGATCCACCTCAGGGCCGTCAGATCGAAGGGAGCAAGCCGCCCCTCGACGGTCACGAAGACCACCGCATAGGCCAGATGCGCGAGGGCAAAGCTGCCAAGCCCGGCCATGAAGGCGGCCTCCCCCTTGCGCGACAGCGCGAAGTCCCCGACTGCGCCCAATGCCAGCCCGAGCGCCAGCAGCCAGGGTGCGCCGGAGAGCAGCGCCGCGACCGAGAAGAGCGCCACAGGCGCGGTTTTCATCGCGGATCTGAGGGCGCCGACATCGTCGTTCACACGGGCCTGATAGATCAGGGCAACACCCGCCCCGGCCCCGGCCACCAGCATTGCCGTATCCATATTCTGCCCTCCGTCAACCTGATCTCAACCTGCCTGCATCACCATGGGCGCGGCAAGAGGCGCATTGCCTTCCGACGCCCGCTTGACCATTGGTAATCTTGGTAAACCAGTCACGAGGACCCGACATGCCGATCTGGCGCTATGCCATGGCCACGCTTCCCCCGCTTGCGCTGTTGCTGGCAGGCGCGCTTTGGGGCGGATGGTGGGCGGCGCTGGCGCTTTTGTGGCTGACGCTGATTGCGGCGGGGCTGGACCAACTTCTGACACCGCCACGACAGACAACTCGGCATTCGGACGCCGCCGATCTCCTTTCCGTTGTTCTTGCTGTCGGACACCTGTCCCTGCTGGTGCTTGCCACCCGCGCCTTCGGCGACCCCACGCGCAGCACGGGCGAGACCGTCACGCTGCTGCTGGCCAGTGGATCGTTCCTGGGCCAGATCAGCCACCCAAACGCCCATGAGCTCATTCACCGCGCCCCCCGCGCCCTGCGGCGGCTTGGGGCCACGGTCTATGTGTCGATGCTGTTCGGCCATCACGTTTCCGCGCACCGGCTGGTGCATCACAGCCATGTGGGCACGCCTGAAGACCCCAACACCCCGCGCCCCGGTGAAAACTTCTGGGCCTTCCTGCCGCGCGCCTGGATCGGATCCTTCCGCGCGGGGCTTGTCGCCGAACGCCGCCGGGATGCGCGCAGACGCGGGGTGAACCCGTATGTCTGGTATGTGGCGGGCGCAGGCATCAGCATTGCACTCGCCTTATGGATCGGCGGTACAGGTGGCGTTCTGGGATACGTCGCCCTCGCGGCCTTCGCCCATCTGCAAATCCTTCTCTCGGACTATATCCAGCATTACGGCCTCTTTCGCCGCCGCCTGCCCGATGGCAGATGGGAACCGGTCGCGCCCCATCACAGCTGGAACGCGCCGCAGGGCTTTACCTCCTATCTGATGGTCAACGCCCCGGCCCATTCCGACCATCACATGCATCCCGACACGCCCTATGATGCGCTGACCGTGCCCGGCGGTGCGCCGGTCCTGCCCTGGTCGATGCCGATCATGGCGATGCTGGCCACCATGCCCCGCCACTGGCGCCGGATCATGGACAAGCGCGCCGCCCGCGCCATGGAACGCGCCGCCCCTCGCAACCCGCGCCCCGCGAACGGCCCACAGACCTGACCTGGCCACTTGTCCGTGGCAACACGCACCGACGAAGGCCCCAGAGGGGTCTGAGGAGGGGCGTTCCCCGGGCGATGCCGAAGGCAGCGCAATCCCGGTCAGAACAGGCTCCCCTGCTCCGGTTCATCCTTGCCGCCGCCGCGCTTGCCACGCGCCGGTCCGCTTTCGGTCATCACGCCGAGCCTGCCATCCGCGAACTCCACCTCCAGCCGCGCATGCGCCTGTGCCACCTCTCGCGTTGTCAGCACAGACGCCCCGGCCCGCACCACCGCATAGCCACGCTTCAGCGTCTCTGTATAGCCAAGCGTCTGGCGCAACCGTTCCAGCGCCGCCAGCCGGTCCCGCTTCTGGGCGACACCCTGCTCCGCCAAACGGGCAAATCGGGTGGAGAGATCCTCGAACCGCTGCCGGTCGCGCGCCGTGCGATCGGCCAGCCGCTCCGGCGACATCCGCGCCGCCAACCGGTCCAGGGCCTCGCGCCGCTGTCGCACCCCGGCCCCGAGCCGCGCGGGCGACAGCCCCGCCTCGGCCCGTCCAAGCGCCACACGCCGCGTGGCAACCCCACGGTCCAGAGCCGGGGCCAGCCGCGCGGCCTGCGCCTCAAGACGCATCCGCTTTTCCCGTGCCAGGGCCCGCAAGGCCGGGTCGAGCCCGGCACCCAGATAATCCAGCCGCTGTCGTGCGGCCTCCACAAGTGCTTCGGGCCGGGGCAGCCCGCGCGCCAGATCGCCAAGCCGCTGCCGCCTGAGCGCCACCGTCTGCGTCGCCGCCCGCGTCGCCCGCGCGCCCTGATCGCCCACCCAGTTCAGCAGATCGAGCCGCACCGGCACCGCCATTTCCGCCGCCGCCGTGGGCGTGGGCGCGCGCCGGTCTGAGGCGTAGTCGATCAGCGTCGTGTCGGTTTCGTGCCCCACGGCGGATATCAGCGGGATGGCACTTTCGGCCGCCGCCCTTACAACCGCTTCCTCGTTGAACCCCCACAGATCCTCCAGCGAGCCACCTCCGCGCGCCACGATCAGCAGGTCGGGCCTTGGCAAACGCCCAGCTGGAAACGCGTTGAAACCCCGGATAGCCGCAGCCACTTCCGGCGCGCATTTCGCGCCCTGCACGGCAACCGGCCAGATCAGCACCTTGCGCGGGAACCGGTCGCGCAGACGGTGCAGGATATCGCGGATCACCGCACCAGAGGGCGAGGTCACAACCCCGATCACCTCTGGCAGAAACGGCAGCTTCTGCTTGCGCGCCTCATCGAACAGCCCTTCGGCGGCCAGCGCCGCCTTTCGCTTTTCCAGCATCGCCATCAGCGCGCCCATGCCGGCAGGGCGGATATCCTCGATCACCAGCTGGTATTTGGATTGACCGGGAAAGGTCGTGAGCCGCCCGGTGGCGATCACCTCCATCCCCTCCTCGGGCTGGGTCGCCAGCCGCGCCGAGACACCCTTCCAGATCACGCTGGCCAGAACGCTGCGGTCATCCTTGAGATCCAGATAGACATGGCCCGACCGGGGCCGCGATAGCCGCCCGACCTCGCCGCGCACCCGCAGATGCGAGAAACTCCCCTCGATGGTGCGTTTGACCGCCCCCGAGATCTCGGAGACCGTGAATTCCGGCGCGTTGCCCGGGGCGTCATCTTCCAGCAAATCAGTCATGGGGAAAGACTAGCGTGCGGTCCCGGCGGGAGCCAGTTCAATTCACACCGCCGCCGCCACCCATGCCACCGCCATACCGGGCCGCATCGGTCAGACCATCCGCCCCGGCCATCCTGCCCTCGGTCAGCAGAAAGACAACCAGCAGCGCCGCTGGAATGCCGCCAAGGGCCAGCAACATCGGCGTGCCCTCCACCAGAGCGCCCGCCGCACCCGCACCGAAGAGAAGCGCCGCAGCGACCCAGTACCAGCGCCGCGATGTGTGGGTCCAGATCCTGGGATTGGGGGTCTTGCCGAACTCCCTTTCATAGGCGGCCACCAGACCCGCGAGACTGCGCTTGTCCGGTCGTCCGAAGCTGGGAAGCGGCGCGCCGCCCAGAACATCCTCCCTGAACTTCGGTAAATCCCCTGAGGTCACATGCAACGCACGCACGCTGGCAATCGCTTTCGGGGCAATCGGAGGCTCTGCCGCTCCGGAGGCCGCCAGGTAAACACAGCGACGGTATTCGAGGACCAGTTCATTGGCCTGCCCCTTGGACAGACCCTCTTCCTCGCTTAGCCAGGTGGTAAATCCTGCCCGTCAGGACCGGTGGGAAGGGGATAGGTGCGGCAACGCTCCCAAAGCTCAGACTCTTTCATCACCTGACTCGCAATCACATCACTTAGTCATTGTAAGTATTCATGGTTGCAGATGGCCAGCCCGATGGCAAAGACGCCGATTCCGGAGATGTGTCCTCAATCACATCCGCCGCCACTGTCTCCACCATCAAACCCCGCGTCGCCACCGGGAAGATACCACCAGTGATCGCCCGCCTCCACGCTGCCGCGATTGCCAAGCCAGACGATCAGTGCGGCGAGCGCGCCACCGGCGACCACCGGCAGAACGGACACCGTGGCCAGGGACCCCGCCGCGCCCGCCACCGCGACAGCGCCCGCGATGCCCAATCTCAGCCGCCGATTGGGGTCGGGCCAGATCCGCGCCGGTGCGGTCTCGCCAAACTCCCGCGCATAGGCCTTCAACGTCAGTTCCATGTCCCGGCCGCTGCGTCGGGGAAAGGGACCATCGGGCAAATGCCAGTCCCGCCCGAGCGCCTCGCCACAGAACCGGGCATAGGCGGCGCGGTCTTCCCCATGCAACCGCCAGACCTGCTCCACCACTTTCGACGGCACCTGGCGCGCGGTTTTGACGCGCGCGACCAGGTAGGCCAAGCGCCGGTATTCGGCAACCGCCGCCTCGGCCCGGTCGCGGGGCCATCCGGTGCGTGCCACAAGCAGTTCGACGAAGCCCTCCGGCATCGGATGAGCCTCGATCCGTTCCCAAAGGGCCTGATCCTTCATGCTGCGGCATCCCCTCTTCTTGTGCCCATGGCCGGGCTTGGGTATTCCCCGCCCAAACCTATCAGGCGGGGAGTGCCACGTGAACATTCTGATCCTGGGCAGCGGCGGGCGCGAACATGCTCTGGCATGGGCCGTGCTGCAGAACCCCAAATGCGACAAGCTGATCGTGGCACCGGGCAATGGCGGCATTGGCCAGATTGCCGATTGTGCCGCGATCGACCCCGAGGACGCAAGCGCGGTGCTGGACCTGTGCGCCGAGGAAGCGGTGGATTTCGTCATCATCGGCCCGGAAGCGCCCCTTGCGGCAGGCGTGGCGGACGCCCTGCGCGAGGCGGGGATCCTGACCTTCGGGCCATCCAAGGCGGCGGCGGCGCTGGAGGCGTCCAAGGCGTTTACCAAGGAGATCTGCGACGCCTCAGGCGCGCCGACGGCAGCCTATGCGCGCTTTACCGAGGCGGACCCGGCCAAAGAGTATATCCGCGCACAGGGGGCCCCGATCGTGATCAAGGCCGACGGGCTGGCCGCGGGCAAGGGCGTGATCGTGGCGATGACCGAGGACGAGGCGTTGGCCGCCATCGACGACATGTTCGGCGGCAGCTTCGGCGCGGCGGGCGCGGAGGTGGTGATCGAGGAGTTCCTGGAGGGCGAGGAAGCCTCGTTCTTCGTGCTGTCCGATGGCAAGACGGTGCTGCCCGTGGGCACCGCGCAGGATCACAAGCGGGTGGGCGATGGCGATACCGGACCCAATACCGGCGGCATGGGCGCCTACAGTCCGGCGCCGGTCATGTCGGACTCCATCGTATTGAAAACGATGGAAGACATCATCAAGCCGTCGATGGCGGAAATGGCGCGGCGGGGGATGCCGTTTCAGGGCGTGCTGTTCGCCGGGCTGATGATCAAGGACGGTCAGCCCAAGCTGATCGAATATAACGTGCGCTTCGGCGATCCCGAATGCCAGTGCCTGATGCTGCGCCTTGGCGCGCAGGCGCTGGACCTGATGCTGGCGGCCTCCGAGGGGCGGCTGGACCAGATGGCCGTCAACTGGGCCGATGACCATGCGATGACCGTGGTGATGGCCGCAGAAGGCTATCCCGGAAGCTATGAGAAAGGCAGTGTGATCCGAGGGCTGGAAGCTCTTCCCGAAACCAGCTTCGAGATGTGTTTCCATGCCGGAACCAGGCGGGAAGCCGGGGTCGTGACCGCTGTTGGCGGCCGGGTTCTGGCACTGACGGCACGCGGCAAAAGCCTGCAAGAGGCGCGCGACAGGGCCTATGCGCTGGTCGAGCGCGTCGACTGGCCCGAAGGGTTCAACCGCGCCGATATCGGATGGCGGGCGCTTTCAGACTGAGGGATTTCGCCGTGGCTGCGCCACGTCGACCCGCGCGCCTGCTAGCGGGCCGTTGTCGCGTTTTGTGCCTGTCGCCATGTGTACACCCCCCGTACACCCCCCATACACCCCCTGTACGGACGAAAACGCGGTTTCGCCGCCTGCCGGCGTCGACCCGCGAGCGGCCCGTCTCACCCCCCCGCTGACGCGGGGAGCCTCGACATGCCGCGTTGCCACGGAGTTGTGGCGAGCGCAGGAGACCATCCTCGGCGTCTAGTCTTGTGGCTCGGGCGGGATGCCTCCGGCGGAGGTATTTGTTGCCAAGATGAAAGGGTCAGGAGCAGGTCAGGGCCGCGTCGAGCACCTGTGGTGACCAGGGGCCGAGATCGCGGGCGGCGAGGCGCTGGCCGTTTAAGCGGGTGGCGATGAGGCGGGTCCAGTTGGTGTCTGCGGTCAGGATTTCCGGGCCGCCGTCGCACGCGCGGATGCCGGAAGATATGTGGCCCTCGCCGATGCGGTGATTGGTGAGGCCGGTGGCTGCCGCCGCTTCGGTGAGGGTTCCATCCGCGTAACGCCAGACGCGCAGGGTGCGAGCCAGATGCGGGCGGTCAATATAGGCGATCTCCATCGCTCCGTCGCCATCGAGATCGGCGGCGCCGACGATGGCCAGCCAGCGATTGCTGCGGCCGATATAGGGGGTGGTGGCCGCGAGGATCAGGTTCGTGCCGGTCCAGCGGTAGACGGCAAGCTGCGCGCCCTGGCTCAGATGGCTGCGGGCGACGATGACCTCATTGGTTCCATCCCCGTCGAGATCGGCCAGCCGTGGGGCCACATCCTCGAAGACGTGATCAGCATCGAGCGTCAGTGCATGGCCGCAAAGCCCCTGATTGCCGATGGCATCCACCCACAGCGTTTCCGGCTCGTGCTCTCGCCCCAGAACAAAATGCCGGTAGCGGGTGACGGGATTGTCAAACCATGCACGGGAAACGGCGCCGCGCGTGTCGGGATCGACCGTCACGCTGCCGGGATAGGCGGTGGTGCTGGCGGGATCGACCGTGCAGGCCCCTGCCCCGCCAGCCCAAAGCAGAAGGGCCAGCACATATGCCAGCCCCCTTGCCATCAGATCTGCTTTTCCGGCATCCGCACGATCAGCCCGTCGAGCTCATCCGTCACCTTCAGCTGGCAGGTCAGGCGGGAGTTCTCGTCCGGTTCATAGGCAAACTCCAGCATGTCCTCTTCCATCGCGTCCATCGCGGGCAGCCGGTCTTTCCAGCTGGCATCCACATGCACATGGCAGGTGGAGCAGGCGCAGGCGCCGCCGCAATCGGCCTCGATGCCGGGAATGTTGTTGTCGCGGGCGCCTTCCATCACGGTCAGCCCGTTGGGAACATCGACGACATGCTCGGTGCCGCCGAACTCGATATAGGTGATCTTAGCCATGGTCAGCCTGTCCTCATTCACTTGTCGGGCCATTACGTAGCGATCCCATCCCGGCTTTGCCAGTCTGAATGCGTCACTTTTACGAGGGGAATCCGTCAGCTTGCCGCGACGCACGAATGTTCTATATTCGTTCCCATGGAGCCCGATATCCGCCCCCCTGACTGGCCGCGCCCGCCCGTGGCCCTGCCCCATGCCTGGCTGATCCGCCCCCCGTCCGATGCCCGCGTGACGGTGGTGGGGCTGGTCCTGATCCGCCAGCGGCCCGGCACCGCCAACGGGGTGATCTTCCTGACGCTGGAGGATGAGACCGGCACCTGCAACGTCGTGGTCTGGCGCAAGATCTATGAGCGGTTCCGCCGCGCGGTAATCTCGGGCCGGCTGTTGCGGGTCACCGGACGGGTGCAGCACGGGCATGGGGTGGTCAACGTGATCGCCGAAGAGGTGGAGGATATCTCGCCCCTGCTGGACACGCTGTTGGAGCGGCCCGAGATGCGCGACGCCTGAGCGCTTTGCCTGAGCGCAAAAACCCTGTATCCTGAGCCGAACAAGGCCCGAAACAGGGCCAGAGCAGAGACAGGCGCCTTGATGAAACCGACCCTTCCCCTGACCCTGGGCCTTCTGGTCCTGTCTGCCTGCGGCCCGATGCCGGGGGCCGAGGTTGCGCGTCTTCTGGAACGGGACGGCACCATCGTGACGCGGGGCGAAGGGCCGGAGGATGCCCGCCCGGATGCCTGTTACGCACAGGATGTAACGCCCGCGGTGATCGAGACGGTGACCGAACAGGTGATCGTCCAACCGCCCGAGATTGCGACCGACGGCACCGTGCGGGCGCCCGCCATCTTCCGCACGGATACCCGCCAGCGCATCGTGCAGGAACGGCAGGAGATCTGGTTCGAAACCCCGTGTGAGGCGCAAACCGACCCCGACTTCATCGCCACGCTGCAACGGGCGCTGGCCGCGCGGGGGCACTACAGCGGGCCGGTGACGGGCGTGATGGACCGGCGCACCGAGCGGGCGATCCGGGAATTCCAGGAACCGCAGGGTCTGAATTCGGGGGTTCTGTCGCTTGCAGGCGCGCGGCTGTTGGGGCTGGCGGTCTGGGATCCGGTGGCAGCGGAACGGCCTGAAATCTAGGCCACCCATGATGGGTGAAATCGCTTGACTCATTTTTGATTCTGATATCAATTTCAAAAATGAACCAGACAGCCCCCACCCTCGACAAGCCGTCCGGCAGCGCCAACTTCGGTGATGCCCTGATCCGAGACAACCGGTCTGCCCCAAAGGCTGACCGCACGCGCGCCCGGGTTCAGGCGGCGATTTGCGCGCTGCTCGACGACACCCCGCCCGCGGATCTGAAAGTGGCCGACATCGCCCGCGCGGCGGGCAGCGCCCATGGCACGTTCTACACCTATTTCCCCGATATCCGGGCCGCCCTGGCCGAGACGCTGACCGGCTTCGTAGGCTTCCTTCAGGCGCAGATGCGCGATGCGGCGCGGGACGGCGCAACCCCGCAGGACCGGGCGCGGCAGGCGACGGCGGCCTATGTCCAGCTTTTCGAGGAAAACCGGGGGCTCATGCGCTGCCTCGTGACGCGGATGGAGCCCTTCCCCGAGGCGAGCGCGGCCTTCGAACGCCTGAACCGCGAATGGACCGAGACCGTGGTTGCCGCATGGGTCCGCCGCAGCGACACCCCGCGAGATGAGCTGCTGCGCCGGGCCCATGCCCTTGGCGGGATGGTCGACCAATACCTGATCATGCTGCATTTCGGATCGGACCCCGATCTGGCCCGCATCAGCCGGGACCGCGCAGCGGTGATTGAGACCCTTTCCCATATCTGGCAACAAGGAATGAGCGGATGAGCCTGATCGACAGGGCCGAATTCCAATCGGCCGAGGCATTGCTGCCCGCACAACAGGAGGCGTGGACAGCGCAGCGCGCGCATGTGGCGGAGAATTCCGCCTTCTACAGGGCGCTCTGGGACGGGGCAGTGCCACCTACCTATCTGCGCGACCTGCCCGCGCTGCCCCTGTCGGACAAGGCCGGGCTGCGGCTGTCTCAGGCCGCGCACCCGCCTTTCGGCGATTACCTCGCCGCGCCGCGCAGCGCCGCCAACCGGCTGCATCGGACCTCGGGCACCACGGGACAGGCGATGAACCTTGCCATGTCGGCGCGCGATTCTGCCATTACGGGAACGGTCGGCGGGCGCTGCCAGTCCTCTGCCGGGCTGACGCCAGACCACACCGTTGTGCATTGCCTGAACTACCAGATGTGGATGGGCGGCGTGACCGATCACATGACGCTGGAAGCGACGGGCGCTTTGGTCGTGCCCTTCGGTGTGGGATCGACCGACCTGCTGATCCGCACCATTCAGGAGGTCGGGATCAACGCCATCTCCTGCACGCCCTCCTACCCCGCCGTTCTGGAACGGGTGCTGGAAGGGATGGGGATGCGCCCGCGCGACCTTGGCCTGAAGCTGGGGCTTTTTGGCGGGGAACCGGGGCTCGATGACCCCGCCCTGCGCGACCGTATCCGCGAAACCTGGGGGATGGAGCCGCGCAACGCCAATTACGGCGTGTCGGACGTGTTTTCCAACTTCGCCGCGCAATGTGAGCATGACACGCGGCTGCACTACATGGCGGCCGATGTGCTCTGGCCCGAACTCATCGACCCCGAAACCGAGGAACCGCTGGCCATCGCGTCGGGCGTCGAGGGCGAACTGGTGCTGACCCATCTGGCCCGCGACTGTCAGCCGCTGGTCAGGTTCCGCACCGGGGATATCATCGCCATCGACACGACTGAGCCCTGCCAATGCGGGCGGCACGGCTTCCGCTTCCGGGTGGTGGGGCGCAGCGATGACATGGTGGTGGTGCGGGGGCTGAACCTCTTCCCCACCATGGTCGCGGCGGTGCTGAGCGGGATCGGGGCGCTGTCGGGCGACTATCGGATCGTGCTGGACGCCCCGCCGCCCTATGACGCCCTGCCGATCACGGTGGAACTGGCGAAGGGACGCGACGCGAGCAACGCGCTGAAGGCCGAGGTCGAGGCCGCCATGAAGCGCAACCTCGGGGCCACCGCGCGGGTCACGCTGGTGCCCCATGGCACCTTCCCTGTGACCGAGGGCAAGACCAAGCGCGTGCTGAGGGAGTATTGAGATGACCGGTTTCACCTATGACACGGTGCGGAGTGATCTTGTAGAAGATGGCGTCAGGCGGATTGCCCTCAATCGCCCCGAGCGGCTGAACGCCATGAACCCCGCGCTGATCCGCGACGTGACCCGCGCCTTCGACGATGCCAATGCCTGCCCTTTGACGCGGGCCATCATCTTCACCGGCGAGGGCCGCGCCTTCTGCGCGGGCGATGATCGGCAGGACCACAGCCACCCCGAAAGCGAGGCCGAAGCCCGCGCGCTGGTCGAACTGATCCAGGCCGCGACGCGGGCGATCTGCCTCGGGCCGAAACCTGTCGTTGGCGCGATCAACGGATGGGCCGTGGGCGGCGGGTTTGAATGGGCGATCAACTGCGACTTCCCGATCTGGGGGGAAAGCGCGAAGGGGTTCTTCCCAGAGGTCTCGCTCAACCTTTTCGTTACCGGGGCGGTCACGACGCTGCTGCCCAACCTCGTTGGCCTGAACAAGGCGCGCGAGATGCTGTTCTTCGGTGAGCGTTACGACGCGGCACAATTGCAGGAACTTGGCGTCGCCTGGCGCGTGGTGGCAGATGAGGCGCTTGCGGGTGAGGCGCTTGCCGTCGCGCGCAAGCTCGCCGCGCTGCCCGTCCTGTCCGCGCGCGCCATGAAGCGCGTGCTCTACGCCGCCGCCGTGCCCGACCTGCACCGGGCGCTGGCACTGGAAACCGAGGCCACCGTCGCGGGCTTTCTCGACCCCGAAACCACGCGGCTTCTCAAGGATTTCTAGGTCAGCGCCACCCACAGAACCTGAACACCCATCCAGATCACGATGAGCGATCCGATGGTGTAGAAACTGGCCCGAACCTCATGCGAGCGCGCGGTGGCATAGGCCCAGAAATGGCCCGCCCGCGCGGCGAGGAAGCCATAGAAAAGCGCCTGCGCCAATGCCAAAGCGGGGTCAATGAGCACGAACAGAAACCCCGCCACCCAGAAGGCGGGGATGTTTTCAAGGTCATTCCTGTGCATCCGGCGCGAGCGGTCGACATAGTCGTCAAGATCCAGTTGCGACGGGTCCGGCGCAGGGTTCAGCAAGCCCTTCGCCGCATCCTCGGGGCTGGCAAGGCCCCTGCCGGTGGTCTGAAACCGCCAAACCGTCATCCAGCCCTGCCCCATCACCTTCAGCACCGTCACGGCAGCGGCAATCACATAGGCGGTGAAGACCGGGTTATCCCAGGTCAGAAGCTGCTGAATGCTGGTCATCTTCGGTAATCTCCCTGTCCTGGCTTGACGTGCCGCGTGGCGTCCCTCAGTTTACCTACCAATGGTAAGTTTGCAAGCAAGGCGCCCATGACCCGTTCCCGAACCGGCGACCAGATCCTTGAGATTGCCCGCGACCTGCTGGCCGAAGGCGGGCTTGGGGCGGTGTCGTTCGACGCGATTGCGGCGCGGCTCGGGCGGTCGAAACAGGCGGTGCTCTACTGGTATCCGACCAAGCCGGACCTGCTGGCGGCCCTGTTTCTGCCATGGCTGGAGGAGGAAGCCGCGCTGGCCGAGACCGCATTGCGGGATGCGACGGACGAGACCGACGCGATTGCCCGGTTCGTGCGGGCCGTTGCGGGGTTTCACCTGTCCGACCTGACCCGGTTCCGCGCGATGTACCTGCTGCCCCAGACCCTGACGCGCAGCGCAGAGGAGACGCGCGACCGGGCGGTTCTGGACAAGGTCCACGCGATCACGGACCGGCTCTATGCCGCGCTGGCCGCCCATCTTGGCCCGGATGCTGCAACCGCCCGCCAACAGGCCTTCGCCGCGCATTCGGCGGTGCTTGGGTTGGCCCTGATGTCAGGGCTGGCCGAGGCGCTGGATGACCCGCTCAAACACCGGCAAAACGTGCTTGTTGACGCGTTGGTCGCCCGGCTGACCGTCTAGAACGCATTTCGGAAGCGCGCCCTATCCCGCTGCTTGCCGGGCATAGTCATCCGCATCGAACCAACCCCGCGACGCGGCAACTTTCAGATCGTCGGTCAGCTCCCACTCTTCCCAGCCTCTCACATGCAGAGCATTTCCCGTCCCTGCATCATGGCCGGTAAAGCTCCAGACAAATATTGCATGATTGCCGGATACGCGCAGATCATCGCAGGTCAGCGTCAGGTCCGGCACATCCGCGTAAAAGCCAGCCGCCATGTCCTGCACACGGGACCGCCCGGTCCAGGGATCGCCGCGATTGATGATGATCTCCCCATCTTCCGCATAGAATGACGCAACGGCCTCTGCCGATTTGGAATTCCAGGCCGCCGTGTATTGCGCAGCCATCTCGGCCACTGCCTTTGGATCAATCATCGTCCCACTCCCCACTGGTAGATCATCAACCTATGGTGGCATGCGCGATGCGATCTGTCCAACGACAAAGCCATACGCAAGAAAAGCCCCGCCGGATGCATTCCGACGGGGCCTGCCCTGGCATGACACAGGGTCTTTCGCTTACTTGTCGATCGGCAGCGCCACGAAACGCGGGGTGCCGTCGCGGCGGATGAGCAGCAGGATCGAGTTCTGCCCTGCTTCGTCGGCCTCATCTACGCGGGCCTGGAAACCAGCCACGTCGCTGACCGGTTGCTGGCCCACCTCTGTGATCACGTCACCGGGTTCCAGCCCGCGCTCGGCGGCCTCGGACTCCGGGTCCACCGCCTCGACCAACAGGCCATCCTGAACGCCATTGGCCTCGCGGGCCTCGTCGGTCAGGGGGGCCAGCGTCAGGCCGAGGATCTCGGACGATGGCATCACTTCGGCACTGGGCGCATCCGGGAAAGCCTCGGATTCGGCGGTTTCCCGGCGGCCAAGCGTCACCAGCAGCGTCTGCGTCGCGCCATCGCGATAGACCACGACGCGCACGGTTTCACCGACGCCAGAGGCACCGACCACACGCACCAGTTCGCGGGTGTCATCCACTTCGACGCCGTCGAAGGTGGTGATGACATCGCCCACTTCCATCCCGGCCGCACGCGCGGGGCCTTCGGGCACATCGGTGACCAAAGCGCCGGTCACCACGTCAAGACCAAGCCCTTCCGCGATTTCTGCCGTCACGTCCTGAATGCGGACGCCAAGCCAGCCACGACGGGTTTCCCCGAATTCCTGCAACTGGTTCACGACCCCGGCCACGACGTTCGACGCCATCGAGAAGCCGATCCCGATCGAGCCGCCATTGGGGCTGAGGATCGCGGTGTTCACGCCAACGACTTCGCCCGCCATGTTAAAGAGCGGCCCGCCCGAATTGCCCCGGTTGATCGCCGCATCGGTCTGGATGAAGTCGTCATAGGTGCCGGACAGCGCCCGTTCCCGCGCCGACACGATGCCGACGGAGACAGAGAAGCCCTGGCCAAGCGGGTTGCCCACGGCCATCACCCAATCGCCCACGCGCATCACGTCGCTGTCGCCGAAGGGCACGAAGGTCAGCGGGGTTTCGGGTTCGACCTTCAGCACCGCGATATCGGTGTTGGGATCGGTGCCGATGACGGTGGCGGGCAGTTCGCTGCCATCGCGGAATTCCACCATGATCTCGTCTGCGCCTTCGATCACGTGGTTGTTGGTCACGATGAAGCCATCCTCGGAGATCACGAAGCCCGAGCCAAGCGCATTGGGGCGACGCGGCGCGGGGCCATTGGGCATGCCGGGCATCTGGCGGTCGAGGAAGTCATTGAAGAAATCCTCCAGCGGCGACCCGGGGGGCACCTGCGGCCCCGGACCGGTGCCGGACGCGACAAGGCTGGTGGTGGTGATGTTGACCACCGCGTCGCCCACTTCGTCGACCAGATCGGCAAAGCTGGACGGACCCGCCACCTGGGCGCGGCCCGGCAGCGTGGACGAGGCAATGGCGGCCAGCGCCATGGCAATGATCAGTAGAAGGGTCGTCATGGGAAGTGCCGCGGAACGGCTTTGCGGTAGGGCCCGCGCGACGGCCTGGCGATGTGTGGTTTGCATGGTCACTCTCGATTTCCTCCGGTCAAACCAGTTTAGGCTGTCCCTGCCCTCTGATGACAGAAGATATTTGCCCGAAGCCGGAGTCAATCAACCAATGCCTCTGCATTTCCGGTCACATGGGCGTGAACTCGCGCAAATGGGAACAGATTTCACGCCCAAGTCAGTGATTTACCTCTTCCCCCCCTGTTGTGGTCTTTGGGCGGATGCGGCCGCGGCTGACAGGCCCTGCACAAACCGCGCAGACCGAAACCGCCGAGTCGCAGCGTCGGAATTGGCACAGGTGCCAAGAGGAGGGCCGCAGGGTGGCGTCAGCGCCGGGCGGTGACGTCGTGGCCGTAGAGCCAGTCAAAACGGTTCGCCGCCAGGTTCGGGGCCAGGCGCGCGCCCAGTTTCAGCGCCAGATGGGCTGCTGCACGATAGGGGCCGGGGCGCAGGTGGTAGTTCTCGGCATTGCGCGATGCGGCATCGACGATTCGCGCACAGCGGGTCTTGCGCAGCGCCTGGTAGCGGGTGAAGGCGGTGGCGATATGGTCTTCCTGATCCAGCGCATCGGCCAGCACCCAGGCATCCTCCAGCGCCATGTTGGCCCCCTGCGCCAGAAAGGGCAGCGTCGGGTGGGCGGCATCGCCAAGCAGCGCCAGACGCCCCTGCCCCCAGGTCTTGGCCACCGGGTGGCGAAAGAGCCCCCAGAGATAGACCTGATCGGCGCGGAACAGCAGATCGCGGATCTCGGGCGCGAAATCGGCGAAGGCGGCGCGCAGGATCTCGGGGCGGTCCTTATGGTTCCAGCCCTCGGCGGCCCATCCATCGCGTTCCTCGACCGCGACCACGTTCATCAACTCGCCCCCGCGCAGCGGATAGGTCACGATATGGCGGCCCGGCCCCATGTGAACGGTGGCCTCAGGCGCTGTATCGGCCGCGTCGAGCGGGATCGTGCAGCGCCAGGCGACCTGGCCGGTGAAGAAAGGCCGTGTCGCGGGGTTGAGCGCGGCGCGGGCCTGCGACTGAAGCCCGTCGGCGCCGATGACAAGCGGCAGGCTCTCCTCTGACCCGCCCGCGAAACGCAGGGTGGTGGCGCTGTCATCCGTTGTGACGGCTTCGACCTTGCGGCCAAGTTCGACCGTCACGCCTGCCTCTGTCGCGGCTTGGCGCAGGATCTCGATCAGGTCGGCCCGGTGCGTGAGGTGATAGGGGCGGTCGTCGCGGTCCAGGTCCAGGCGGAAGACCGGATCGCCGCGCCGGAAATCGCGCAGGACGACGGCGCGGGCGCGCGGGGCCGCCGCGGCGAGCGCCTTCCCCAGCCCAAGCGCCTTCATCACCACGGCGCCATTGGGGCTGACTTGCAGTCCTGCGCCAACTTCGCGGATCGCATCGGCCTGTTCCAGAACCCGCACCTGCGCGCCGCGCTGTGCCAGTGCCGTGGCCACGGCCAGCCCGCCGATGCCTGCCCCCAGAACCGTGATCTCCTGCCCGATCAGCATGAACTGCCCTTTCCAAGAAAAACACCGGGGCGATGCGGCCCCGGTGCTGGCGGCCCCGAAGGGCCGATCCATGACCGTCGCGCCCTGAGGCGCGGCAGGTTTCAGTCGTCGCGATGGACCTTTTCGCGCCGCTCGTGGCGTTCCTGGGCCTCGAGGCTCAGGGTGGCAATCGGGCGGGCATCCAGACGCTTGAGCGAGATCGGTTCCCCGGTCTCTTCGCAATAGCCGTATTCGCCTTCGTCGATGCGGCGCAGGGCCGAGTCGATCTTGGCAATCAGCTTGCGCTGACGATCGCGCGTGCGCAGTTCCAGCGCCCGGTCGGTCTCCTCGGATGCGCGGTCGGCAACGTCGGGAATGTTGCGGGTATCGTCCTGCAACACGGCAACGGTGCCACGGCTTTCGTCCAGCAGCTCGTTTTTCCAGGTCAGCAATTTGCGGCGGAAATATTCGAGCTGTCGCTCATTCATGAAGGGCTCGCCCTCGGCGGGACGGTAATCTTCAGGCAGAAAGACTTCGGCTTTCATTGTGCTCCCCTAAAAGGGACCGGGGCGGGCGTGTCCGACTCACATGGGGCAAACCCCCCCGGTCGCATTGCCGCCCGATTACTAGAACGCGCCCCCCTTGTCACCCCATGTAATGCCCGCTTGCCGCCCGGAGAGGGCGTGTTATGGTCGCGCCCGCATCCGGGCAAGCTATTGAGGCGTTTCAATGAAATTCGACGGAACGGCCACCTATGTGGCAACCGAAGACCTGACCGTAGCCGTGAACGCGGCGGTGACGCTGGAGCGTCCGCTGCTGGTAAAGGGCGAGCCCGGAACGGGAAAAACCGAATTGGCACGGCAGGTTGCGGGCGCGCTTGGCCTGCCGATCATCGAATGGCACGTGAAATCCACGACCCGCGCGCAGCAGGGTCTCTATGAATATGACGCGGTCAGCCGCTTGCGCGATTCTCAACTGGGGGATGAGCGCGTTCACGATGTTGCGAACTATATCCGCAAGGGCAAGCTGTGGCAGGCCTTTGAAACGGAAGGCAAATGCGTTCTGCTGATCGACGAGATCGACAAGGCCGATATCGAGTTTCCGAACGACCTGTTGCAGGAACTCGACCGGATGGAGTTCTTCGTCTACGAGACCGGCGAAACGATCCGCGCCAGGACCCGGCCTATCGTCATCATCACCTCGAACAACGAAAAAGAACTGCCCGACGCCTTTCTGCGGCGCTGTTTCTTCCACTATATCCGCTTCCCAGATCTGGACACGCTGAAACAGATCGTCGAGGTCCACCACCCCGGCATCAAGCCGCGCCTGCTGACCGAGGCGCTGACCCAGTTCTATGAAATCCGCGAACAGCAGGGGCTGAAGAAAAAACCCTCCACCTCCGAGGTGCTGGACTGGCTGAAACTGCTGCTGGCCGAGGATCTGGACCCGGAGGATCTGAAGCGTGACGGGGCCAGTGCGCTGCCGAAACTGCACGGGGCGCTGTTGAAGAACGAGCAGGATGTGGCGCTGTTCGAACGGCTGGCCTTCATGGCGCGTCAGCAACGGCGTTAGGCCCGCAACCAGGGATTGCCCGCAGCTTTCCCCGACTTCGCTTGCACAGCTCCCGATTTGTGCCACAATCGACCCCTAGCTCTGGTTCCAACGAACAGAACAATAAACATGAGGCCGCAAGGGTGAGCACAAACCTGGAGATCCGCATGATCCGGCAAGAGGATCGTGCCCACTGGGCCCCGCTATGGCGGGACTACCTGGCCTTCTACAAGACCGAGCTTCCAGACAGCACCTATGACGCGACCTTTGCGCGCTATGCGGACCCCACCGTGACCGACATGCGCGGCTGGATCGCGTGGAACGGAGAGACCCCGGTGGGCCTCGTTCATGCCATCGCCCATGCCCATGGCTGGCGGCCAGAGCCGGTGACATATCTGCAGGATCTGTTCACCACCCCTGCCGCGCGCGGACAGGGCGTGGCGCGGGCGCTGATCGAGACGGTCTATGCGGATGCCGATGCAGAAGGACGCCCCGCCGTCTACTGGCTGACCCAGAGCGGCAATGACAAAGCCCGCGCGCTTTATGACAAGATCGCGACAGCGACCGATTTCATGGTCTATCGGCGCGCGACGGGGTGAGATGATGTTCAAGAAAACCGCTCTCCTCCTGTCCGCCGCCGTCGTCCTCGCCGCCTGTGAACCGGGTAACCTGTCGGATGTGCCGGGCCGTCTGGAAACCACGATCCCCAATGCGTTGCCGCCCATGTCGATGTTCGGCACGCCCAACCCCACTCCGCCAACGCGATCGAACGCCGCGATCGCGCGCGACTTCCTCGATCTGAGTTTCCAGATGGAAAGCGGGCGGCTGATCCCGGTTCTGTCGCGGTTCGAAGGCCCGGTGACCGTGGCCGTCGCCCCCGGCGCGCCGCCGACCCTGTCGCGCGATCTGGACAGGCTGATTGAGAGACTGCGCAGCGAAGCGCGGATCGACATTTCCCGCGTGCCCCATGGCAGCACCGCCGCGTCGATCACCATCGAGACCCTGCCGCGCGCCCGGATGCAACGCGCCGTGCCGCAGGCGGCCTGTTTCGTGGTGCCGCGCGTCTCCTCCTGGGACGAGTTCCGCGCCGCGCGTGGCAATTCCCGCACGCTGGACTGGACGACGCTGACCACCCGCGAACATGCCACGGTCTTCATCCCCAACGATGTCAGCCCGCAAGAGGTGCGCGATTGCCTGCACGAGGAAATCGGCCAGGCGCTTGGTCCTCTGAATGACCTCTACCGGCTGCCGGACTCGATCTTCAACGATGACAATTTCAACGCGGTGCTGACCGGCTTCGACATGCTGATCCTGCGGGCCTACTACGACGGGTCGCTGCGGTCCGGCATGACGCGGGAAGAGGTCGCCGCACGCCTGCCCGCGATCCTGTCGCGGCTCAATCCCGCAGGCAACAGCGCCACGGCAATCGCCCCCCGCCCCATCGACAGGGACTGGATCCTGGCCATCGAAGAGGCGCTTGGCGGGCGGCAGCCGGTCCCCGCCCGCATCGCCGCCGCGCAACGCGCCGTGGCCATCGCCACCAACCAAGGCTGGCGGGACACGCGGCTTGGCTTTTCCTATTTCGCGCTTGGACGGCTGGCCCTGTCACGCGATGCAGAGACCTCCGTGACCGCCTTCATCGCCGCAGGGAACAATTTCCGCAGCATCGACCCCGAGAGTATCCAGAGCGCCCATGTGAACATGCAGCTTGCCGCCTTCGCCCTGTCCACGGGCGACGGCGCGCGCGCGCTGACGCTGGTCAACGAGGCCCTGCCCGCCGCGACGCGGGCCGAGAACGCCTCGCTTCTGGCGACGCTTCTGATGATCAAGGCCGAAGCGCTGGAGATCGAGGGCCGCATGTCGGAAGCGGCATCGGTGCGCCTCGACTCGCTTGGATGGGCGCGCTATGGCTTCGGGCGGGATCAGGATGTGCGCGCCCGGCTGACCGAGGTCGCCGCCCTGTCCCCGCAGAACCGGAGTTGAGGAGAGCGACTTGGTAAATCTTCTGGGGCTCGTCATCGGGGCCGCGCTTGGCGCATTCCTGGCCTGGCGGCGCAAGGGCGACCGCATGGACATCCTGCATTACGCGGGCGTGCTTGGCCTGATCGGACTGATCGTCGGCACCTTCGTGGGTGTCTTCCTGCTGCGCGGCGGAAGCTGACGGGGGCGGCGCATGTTCCTGCCCTTCTTCGACACGCTCCGCGCGGCCCGCATCCCGGTTTCAGTCCGCGAATACCTGACCTTTCTGGAGGCCGTGGGCACCGGCATGGTGACCTATGACCTTGACGGGTTCTACTACCTCGCCCGCGCCGCGATGGTGAAGGATGAACGCCACCTCGACCGGTTCGACCGCGCCTTCGCCCATGCCTTCGGCGGGTTGGAACAGATCACCCCGGAACAGGTGATGGAAGCGGCCGAGATCCCCGCCGAATGGCTACAGAAGCTCGCTGAAAAGCACCTGAGCGCCGAGGAAATGGCCGAAATCGAGGCGCTTGGCGGGTTCGAAAAGCTGATGGACACGCTGCGCGAGCGGCTCAAGGAACAGGAAGGCCGCCACCAGGGCGGGAACAAGTGGATCGGCACCGCCGGCACCTCGCCTTTCGGGGCCTATGGCTACAACCCCGAGGGTGTGCGCATCGGTCAGAAGGAAAGCCGCCATCAGAGGGCCGTGAAGGTCTGGGACAAGCGCGAGTTCAAGAACCTCGACGACAGTATCGAACTGGGCACCCGCAACATCAAGGTGGCGCTCAAGCGTCTGCGCCAATGGGCGCGCACCGGGGCCGAGGAAGAGCTGGACCTCGACGGCACGATCCGCGCCACGGCGGAACATGGCTACCTAGACGTGAAGACACGGCCCGAACGGCACAATGCGGTGAAGGTCATCCTGTTTCTCGACGTGGGCGGCAGCATGGACCCCCATATCCGCGTGGTGGAGGAACTGTTCAGCGCCGCCCGGTCCGAATTCAAGCATCTGGAACATTACTACTTCCACAACTGCCTTTATGAAGGGGTGTGGAAGGACAATGCCCGCCGCTGGACCGAGCAGATCCCGACGCAGGAAATCCTGAACACCTACGGGTCTGATTACAAATGCATTTTCGTGGGTGACGCCGCCATGTCCCCCTATGAGATCGCCATGCCCGGCGGCGCGAACGAGCATTGGAACAAGGAAGCCGGACAGGTCTGGCTGGACCGCGCCCGCGCCCAATGGCCAAACCACATGTGGATCAACCCCACGCCGGAACCGCATTGGCGCTACACCCAATCCATCAAGATGATCCATGACATCTTCGAAGGCCGCATGGTGCCGATGACGCTGGAAGGCATCGACCGAGGCATGCGGGAGCTGGGGCGCTAAGCGGCGTCGCGGGTCTGCGCCAATATCCAGTCGCGGACAAGCTTCGCGTCGTCCGACAGGGGGCGGAGCCTGGACCACACCAGGTAGAACCCGGTGCCCGAGCACCAGCTCCAGTCCGGGCGGGCGGCCAGAAGGCCCTGATCGACCAGCCCCGTGACGATGTGATGCCAGCCGAAGGCAAAGCCCTCGCCCGCCATCGCCGCCTGAAGGACAAGGGCGTAGTCGTTCAGGCGCAACCCGCTGGACGGCACCTCGGCACGGATGCCGAAATGGGCGAACCAGTCGCTCCAAACCGGGCGTTCGCGGATCGGTTCTTCCAGATGGATCAGGCGCTGATGCAGCAGGCCGGGGATGCCTTTCAGGTTGACCGCCGCCGCCATCACGCGGGGCGCGGCAACGGGGTAGATCCTTTCCCTGGCGATCAGAACGCTTTCACAATCGGGCCAGTTGCCATCCCCGCGACGCACGGCGAGGCTGATATTCTCGGCATAAAGATCCGGTTCCCGATCGCTGGTCTGAAGACGCAGGTCGATCTGCGGATGCGCCGATTTCAGCGCCGCGAGGCGGGGCATTGTCCAGTGATTGTTGAAGGCGGTCGAGGCGTTAAGGGTCACGTAATCCCGGCGTGATAAATGTTGGATCGCCGTTGCCGAATGCGCAAGCTGTTCGAACGCGCGCGAAACATCCGAGAACAGCCGTTCCCCTGCCGCCGTCAAGGTGACCCTGCGATGCCCGCGCAGGAACAAGGCGACGCCAAGCCGATCCTCCAGCGCCCGGATCGTGGCGCTGACGGCAGGTTGCTGAACGTTCAACTCCTCAGCCGCACGGGTGAATGACCCGCTGCGGGCGGCGGCTTCGAACACCATGAGATGGCGCGGTGAACAAAGCTGATCCCAGAGATTTCGCATAATCTGAGATTATCCAAAACATCACCCTTTTCAAGCGTCACAAAGGGTCTTGTCATCGCTAGCCTACATCTGAAACGATTTCAGAGGGGCCCGCCATGGCCAGACGCTCTCGCCCGAACCGCAACCGAAGCGCCGGCTCCGGCAGCTCCCCCGCCTCGCCGCATATCCGGCGGGTGCTGCCTTTCTTCGACGTGCTGGACGAGGACCAGATCGAAAAGCTGGAGGCGCAGGTCGACTGGATCCTGCAGGATGTGGGCATCGCTTTCCGCGATGATCCCCAGGCGATTGCGCTATGGCAACGCGAGGGCGCGCGGGTCGAGGGCGACATTGTCCGCGCTCCGGCGGACTGGATTCGCAGCCTCTGCGCGAAGGCCCCCAGCCAGTTCACGCAGCTGGCCCGCAACCCCGAAAGATCCGTTATCATCGGCGGTGCAAATCAGGTCTTCGCGCCCATCTACGGCGCCCCCTTCGTGCGCGATCTGGAGGGCGGGCGGCGCTATGGCGACATGGCCGCCTTCCGCGATCTCGTGCGGCTGACCTACATGCACCCGAACCTGCATCACGGCGGTTTCGTCACCTGCGAACCCTGCGACGTGCCGGTCAGCAAGCGCCACCTCGACATGCTGCTGGCGCATATGACGTTGTCAGACAAACCCCACCTTGGCGCGATCACGGAAATGAGCCGCGCACAGGACAGCGTCGATATGGCCGAGATCGTCTTCGGTGCCGATGTGATGGCGCAGAATTGCGTCATCATGGGCAACGTCAACACCAACTCGCCCCTGCTGGTCGACAAGGTGGTGACCGAGGCGATCCGCGTTTATTGCGGGCGAAATCAAGGGATTGTCGTGGTTCCCTTCATCCTGTCCGGCGCCATGGGGCCGGTCAGCACCGCCGCCAGCGTCGCCCAGGCCATGGCCGAGGCGATGATGGTCTGCGCCTATGTGCAGCTGGTCCGCCCCGGTGCGCCCTTCGTCTTGGGGAACTTCCTGTCGTCCATGTCGCTGAAGTCCGGCGCGCCCACTTTCGGGATGCCGGAACCGGTGATGTCGAACTACGCCATCGGCCAGCTTGCGCGCCGCGCGGGGCTGCCTTTGCGCTGTGGCGGGTCGCTGACGGCCTCGAAGATCGAGGACGCGCAGGCTGCCTATGAAAGCGCCGACTCCATGCATTCCACCATGCTGGCGGGGGCCAATTTCGTGCTGCATTCCGCGGGCTGGCTGGAGGGCGGGTTGTGTACCGGCTTCGAGAAGCTGATCATGGATGCGGACCGGCTTGGCGGCTACCAGAAGCTGCTGTCACAGGGGTTGGATGTGTCCGACGAGGCCATGGCGCGGGATGCCTATGACGAGGTCGAGGCCGGTGGCCATTTCCTCGGCTGCGGGCACACAATGCGCAATTATCAGACGGCGTTCTATGAGCCGAAACTGAGCGACAGCGAGAATGTGGAAAGCTGGGAAGAGGCCGGATCGAAAGACATGCGCGCCCGTGCTCATGAACGCTGGACCGGGATGCTGGAAAGCTACGAAGCCCCGCCCATGGACGACGCATTGCGCGAGGAGCTGGAGACCTTCGTGGCCAAGCGCAAGGAGGAGCTGCCCGATGCGTGGTACTAGGTTAACCCTTTTTTTACGCATAAGTTCAACTGATCTGAATGCGCGGAAAACAGGGGGGTGCCCCCCGTACACCCCCTGTACACCCCCCGTGCACCACCTGTGCAGACGGAACCGCCCATGACCGCCTTTCCCCGCCTCACCAGCCCGCTCGACCTGCGCCACAAGACCCTGCGCAACCGGATCACCTTTGGCGCGCATACGGCGAACATGTCGGCAAACGGATTACCCGGCGATCAGTTCGGGGCCTACCTGCTGGAACGCGCTTTGGGCGGCGCAGGGATGATCGTGGCCGAACCTGTTCCGGTGCACCGGACGGGCGTGCTGACGCGAGGCAATTTCCTGGCGGAGGATGATGCGGTGATCCCCGCCTTCCGCCGTATATTGGAGCCGGTGAAAGACGCGGGCGCGGTGGTGTTGCAGCAGCTTTACCATGTCGGTCAGCACGGCGATTCCGACCTCAGCTATCAGCCGCATTGGGGGCCATCCGGGCGGCCCAGTTACCATGACAGCGACGGCAGCCACGCGATGACCGGGGCCGAGATCGAGGAGATGATTGCAGCCTTCATCGCCGCCGCCCGGCGCTGCCAGCAGGCGGGCTTTGACGGGGTGGAAATCTGGGCCGCCTATCATTCGCTGCTCGACCAGTTCTGGACACCGTGGAGCAACCGGCGGGATGACCAATGGGGCGGGTCGCTGGACAACCGCACGCGGATGTCGATGCGGATTCTGGAGGGCATCCGGCGGGCCTGTGGCGACGATTTCATCGTCGGCATGTCGGTCAGTTATTCTGACAGCTATGCGGTGAGCCTCGGGATTGACGAGTTGACCGAAATCCTCGCGCTGCATGACGCGACGGGGCATCTGGATTACGTCAGTTGCGGGTCGGGCGGCTATCTCGATTTCGAGAAGCTGATGCCGACATTTGTGCTTGGCGAAAAGCTGACCGTCCCGGCGACGGAGGTGTTCAAGCGCGAACTCAAACACGCGAAGGTGCAGGCCGAAAGCGGGATCAGGACGCCCGACAATGCGGAAAGCGTGATCGGGTCCGGGCAAGCCGATCTGGTCTCCATCGTGCGCGGGCAGATCGCCGATCCGCACCTGGCGCGGAAGGTTACGGAGGGCAGGCCGGAGGACATTCGCGGCTGCATCTCCTGCAACCAGATGTGCTGGGGCCGCCGGTCTCGGGACTACTGGATTTCCTGCCTCGTGAACCCGTCCGTCGGCCGCGAATACCAGTGGGGCGGGGACCGGTTTACGCCTGCCGAGGTGCCGAAAAAGTTGCTGGTCGCGGGCGCGGGCCCTGCCGGGCTGGAAGCCGCGCGGGTGGCGGCCGAGCGCGGACATTCGGTCGAGATCCACGAGGCGGCGGCGGTCATTGGCGGGCAGTTCCGGCTGGCGGGCGAACAGCCGCGGCGGGGGCAGATCACGGACCTGCTCGATTGGTATGAGCGGCAGTTCGACAGGCTCGGGGTGCGGCTGCATCTCAACAGCTTCCTCGATGCGGAGGACGTGCGGGCGATTGGCGCGGATGTGGTCGTTCTGGCCACCGGATCGCTGCCCGACGAGGAGGCGACGCAGCGCTGGCTGCCGCAGCTTGGCCCCCTGCCGGGCCTTGCCAATGGACATGTTTACGCCGCCGAGGACGTGATGCGCCGCGATGCGCGCCTTGGCGATCATGTGATCGTGCTGGACGAGGGCGGCAACATGCGCGGCGTCGGCACCGCCTGGCATCTGGCCGAGGCGGGCAAGCAGGTGGTGCTGGTCACGCCCGACCCGTTCGTGGGCAAGGAACTGGCGCGGACGAGCGCCGACATCCCGATCCGGGCGCGGCTGGCGCGGCTTGGGGTCGAGATGCTGACCGAACACGGCATTCTGGACTGGCGCGGCAACGGGGCGCTGCTGCGCAACCTGCTGGACGGGTCCGAGCGTGAGATCGCCAGTTCCGCCCTTGTCATGGCCACCACGAACCGCGCCTTCGACCCGCTGTCGGGGGAACTGTCCGACCTCAACCCCATTCTCATCGGCGACTCACAGGCCCCGCGCCAGGCGCCGTGGGCTTTTTACGAGGGCCGCAAATGCGGCCGCGACATCTAATCAGACAGGAGCACCGACATGCCCGAGATCCAGAAAGACGACACCGCGACCGGCAAACCCCTGCCCTCCCATGCCAAGGTGGTGGTGATCGGGGGCGGCGTGGTGGGCTGCTCGATCCTGTTCCACCTGGCCAAGTTCGGCTGGAAGGACGTGGTCCTGCTGGAACGCGATGAGCTGACATCCGGGTCAAGCTGGCATGCGGCGGGGCAGATCCACACCATCAGCTCGGACCCGAATATCAGCCGTCTTCAGGGCTATACCATTGATCTTTATAAAGAGATCGAGGAGACCAGCGGCCATTCCGTGGGCCTGCACATGACCGGTGGGTTCTACGCGGCCTCGACCAAGGAATGGTATGACTATCTGAAACGCGAACGGTCCAAGGCGCGGTATATGGGGCTGGATCAGGAGTTTATCAGCCCCAAGGAACTGGCCGAGCGGCATCCGCTTATTGACACCAGCCAGTATTACGCGGCGCTTTGGGACGATCAGGATGGCGATCTCGACCCCTCGGGCGCGACCTATGCCTTTGCCAAGGCCGCCCGCGTGCATGGCGCACAGTACTTCACCCATTGCGGCGTGACCGCGACCACGCAGCGCCCCGACGGAAGCTGGGATGTGACCACGCCCAAGGGCGTCATCAACGCCGAGATCATCGTCAATTGCGGGGGTCTCTGGGCGCGGGAAGTGGGGCATATGCAGGGGCTGCACATCCCGGTGCAGCCGATGGAGCACCACTACCTGATCACCGAGGCGATCCCCGAGATCGTCGAGCGGATGCAGCCCGGTGGCGCAGGCCGCCTGCCCTGCGGCATCGACTACGAGGCGAATATCTATTTCCGGCAGGAACGCCAAGGGATGCTGCTTGGCACCTATGAGCCCAAGGGCACCCCGTGGAAGGTGGAGGGCACGCCCTGGACCTTCGGGCATGAGCTGCTGCAACCCGATCTGGACCGCATTGCCGACCGGCTGGAACTGGGGTTCGAACGCATCCCGGCGCTGGCAAATGCCGGGATCAAGGACGCGATCAACGGCCCCTTCACCTTCGGCCCTGACGGCAACCCGATGATCGGACCGGTGCCGGGCATGACCAACTATTGGTGCGCCGTGGGCGTCATGGCGGGCTTCTGTCAGGGCGGCGGTGTCGGGCTGACCATGGCGGAATGGATGATCGACGGCGAACCCTCGATCGACGTGTGGGCCATGGATGTGGCGCGCTTTGGCGATTGGGCGACGCCCGACTGGGGCACGGTGAAATCGACCGAGAACTACGAGCGCCGCTTCGTGATGACCTTCCCCAATGAAACCCTGCCCAAGGGCCGTTTGCAGAAGACCACCGCGCTCTATGACCGGCTGGTCGCCAAGGGCGCGCGGATGGGTCAGGGCTTTGGGCTGGAAAACGCGCTTTGGTTCGCGGACGGGCCGGACGATGCCCATGAAGAACCGACATTCGAGCGCAACCGGTCGCATGACTACGTGGCGCGCGAGGTGAAGGCCGTGCAGGAGGCCGTGGGCGGCATCGAGATCGCCAACTTTGCCAAGCATGAGGTCAAGGGCGCGGGCGCGCGGGCCTGGCTGGACCGCATCCTTGCGGGATACGTGCCGAAACCCGGTCGCCTGACCCTGACACCGATGCTGACCCCCAAGGGGCGGCTTTACGGTGATCTGACCGTGGCCTGTCTGGCCGAGGATCACTTCATGCTCTTCGGCTCGGGCGCCATGCAGGACGCGCATCGCCGCTGGTTCGAGAAGGACCTCCCCGCCGATGTGTCTTACGCCAATGTCTCCGATGACTGGCACGGGATTGCCCTGTCTGGTCCCAAATCTCGGGAACTGTTGCAGCGGATCACCCGCGATGACGTCAGCGCCGAGGCCTTCAAATTCCGCGATCTGCGCCAGAGTTTCGTGGGCGGTGTGCCGGTGATCCTGAACCGGATTTCCTTCAGCGGTGAACTGGGCTACGAGATCTATTGCAAACCGCAATACCTGCTGCGACTGGCCGAGGCTATCGAGGCGGCGGGCGCCGATCTTGGCTATCGCTGGTACGGCGCGCGGGCGTTGATGTCCATGCGGCTGGAAAAAGGCTGGGGCGTCTGGACGCTGGAATTCCGCCCCGATTTCGATGCGGTGGAAAGCGGCATGGATGCCTTCATCAACTGGAAGAAGGATTTCGTGGGCAAGGAGGCGACGCTCGCTGCGCGCGAGGCCGGGCCGAAACGGCGGCTGGTCACCATGGCGATCGAGGCCGAGGGGATCGACGTCACCAATGATGAGGCGGTGCTGAAGGATGGCGAGGCCGTGGGCTATGTGTCGTCGGGGGGCTATGGCCACCGAACGGGCCAGTCGCTCGCCATGGGATATGTCAACGCCGAGCACGCGGTTCCGGGATCGGAGCTGGAGGTCGAGATCCTGGGCGAGATGTACAAGGCCCGCGTGCTGGACGGCCCCAGCTACGACGCCAACGGCGCGAATATGCGCGGCTAGTTTCGTGACAGAACAGCGCGCCGCCGGTCAGCTTCGGCGGCGTATGCACCCATGCAAATTGGTTTCGGTCATGAAGCGGCGCGTGCCCGGTCCTGGGCAACGTACCGCTTTTGATCCGCAAACCTGCTTTTGATCAGCCATTTGGTGAGGGTCTGCGCCATCCCCGAATGCCCGATGAGCGAAATCCGGTCCTCTTCAAGCTCACGCTCGAAGCTGGAATGCCCCATCCAGGCCGATGTCAGGGCACGCAGGTCGCTGATGACGAACAGGTCTACATTGTGCCCCGGATCGAGATAGCACAGGTCCGTTTCCATCCCCGGTTTGACAACCAGCCAGTAATTCGCCTGTTCGTTCGGAGGATCATTGAGCGTGAACTGAATGACGCATTTGTGGATCGGCAGGGCCGACCTGTTCACCTTGCGGCGGATGTTCCACATCAGCATGCGCGCGTCGAGGCATTGAAGCGACAGGTTCGTATCTATATTCCGATGCGCCCATTCCCCAAGGCTGACCACGATCGGTTCCAGCTCATCGGCACGCTCGGTCGTCACATATTCGGAATGCGCACCCGCACCTGTGCTGCGACGCTCGATCAGCCCGTTGGCCTCCATCTCTTTCAGGCGCTTCGACAGCAAACCGGGGGACATCCCCGGAACACCGCGACTGATTTCATTGAATCGCGATGAGCCATTCCACATTTCGCACAGGATCAGCATTGTCCAACGGGGGCCCAACAGGTCCGACGCCATGGCGATGGGGCAAAACCTCGGATAGATGTTTTTTGACATGACAGCTCCTCTGACAGGCAGCTTCCCACGTCCGGAACCACAGGGCTAGTACAAGAACTGTAGTGGATTTGCTTCAGTTTGATGACTGGAACGGAATACGTCCGTGGCGGCAATCTTGCGATGTTCAACACATTGAAGGAGAAGGAGAAGGAAAATGCCACTTGTCGATATTGAAGTCATCGAAGGTGTCTTCGATCAGGCCCAAAAGGCCCAGATGATCGAAAAGGTCACCAATGCCATGGTGGAAGTGGAAGGCGAGGCCATGCGCGGCGTGACCTGGGTCCGCGTCAAGGAGGTGCGCAGCGGTCAATGGGGCATTGGCGGAAGCACCCCCAGTGCCGCTGACATCAAGGCCATGGCGGCTGGCTGACCCAAGGCGGGGGCCGGCGCGGATCATGGCTCCGACCCCCGCCCGCATGTTGCGCGGGATGCGCTGCAAATGCGCTTCCCCCGCGACGGAAATCGCGCCATGGTCCGTGTCATCCCCTGACGCCCCTTTTTAGGACCGCCCATGTTCGCCTCTCTCCGCCGTATCTGGCAGGCTGCGCCGGTTGCCACCGTGATCCTCGGGGGCGCATTGGTGGTGAGCCTGTTCTTTGCCGTGCGGCTGGTGGCGTTCTGGATCTACTGGGCCGATCCCGCGCATCGCGATCAGGCGATCGAGCCGTGGATGACGCCGGGCTACGTGGCCCATTCCTGGGACGTCCCGCGCGAGGTGGCTTTCGAGGCGCTGGACCTGCCGCCCGCCCCCGGCGGCCCGCGCAGCTTGCAGGAGCTTGCGGCAGAGCGGGACGTGCCGGTCGAGGTGTTGGCGGCGGCGTTACAGGCTGCCATCGACGCCTTCCGGGCCACACGGGGGGACGCGCGCCCATGACAGATACGATCTTTGCCCTCGTCACCACCTGGGGCGCGCTGGTGATCTTCGCCTCGTCCTTTCTGTCCTGTCTGGCGCTGCCCATTCCCACCTCGCTGATGATGCTGTCGGGCGGGGCCTTCGTGGCGGCGGGCGATCTGGCGCTGTGGCAGGTCATCGCCGGGGCCTGGGGCGGGGCCGTGTTGGGCGATCAGACCGGCTACCTGATTGGCCGCCACGGCGGCGCACCGCTGGTCGAGCGCATCGCCCGCACCCCGGCCCGTAGCGCGGTTCTGAACCGGGCGCGGGGTCTGGTCGACAAGCGTGGCGGGCTTGGCGTCTTCTTTTCCACCTGGCTTTTCGCGCCGCTTGGACCTTGGGTGAATGTCATCGCAGGGACCACCGGGCTCGGCTGGCTGCGCTTCACGCTCTGGGACGTGTTGGGCGAAACCATCTGGGTCACGATCTATGTGGGCCTGGGATACGGGTTTGCCAGCCAGATCGAGGCGGTGTCCGACATTCTGGGCAATGCGGTCGGGCTGCTGGCGGCCCTGGCGGTTGTGGGCGCGATGGTGATCTGGATTCGCGGGGCGCTGAAGGCCCAGAAGGCGCGGCGCGCGGTTGAACCCTGACGCGCCGGACTCTAAATCGGGACCATGACCAGCCCCGACCGGATTCTCGGCCCGATCCTCATCCTTGACGATATCCGCGACGGGCGGATGCATCTGGCCGCGCTGCTGATCGCGCCCGAGGGGCAGGACGTGCCCGCGCCGGACACCGGGGACGGTCCGGCGGATATGGTGCGACTTGCCGATCTGGCCGGTGTGACCGTGCACCGCGCGCGGTTCTCCGTGCCGCTCGACCGGCCGTCCTCCTACCACTGGAACGGCACCGATTACGCGCTGGCGGGTCTGCCGGAGGACGGCGGGCGGCTGGCCTTCGTGTCCTGCAATGGCGAGGAACATGGCGATCTGGACCGCGACGGGGCGGA
The DNA here is from genome assembly GCF_030732985.1 of Nioella sp. MMSF_3534. Taxonomy (GTDB): domain Bacteria; phylum Pseudomonadota; class Alphaproteobacteria; order Rhodobacterales; family Rhodobacteraceae; genus Nioella. Next base: position 14,849 of record NZ_JASHJX010000031.1, on the reverse strand, counting down.
GCGCAACGCCATGTGGGCGCGCCTGGGTGCGGAGCATGACGAAAAACCCTTTTCGCTGATCCTGCATGGCGGCGACCAGGTCTATGCGGATGAGGCCACCCATGGGCACCCGCTGTCCGAGGACTGGCCCGACCGCATCCCGCGCGATCCCTCCCGCGCCGATCTGGCCAGTTTGCGCGACCACCTGCGCGCGCGCTTCGCGGATCGCTACATCACGCTCTACAAGGCGCCCGAATTCGCCTATCTGGCCGCGCGCGTGCCGGCGCTGATGCAGTGGGATGACCATGACATCTGCGATGGCTGGGGGTCGCTGCGCCGCTCACGCACCTATTCGCCGGTCGGTCAGGCGCTCTTTGACGTGGCACGCGAAGCGGCGCTTCTGTTCCAGCATGGAACGGTGGAGGGCGATCTGCCCGCCCGGTTCCGCGACCCAAGCGGCCTGCATCTGGGTTGGTCCGTCAGCGCCCCCGGCCTGCGCCTCCTCGGCCCCGATCTGCGCAGCGAACGCACGCGGCGCGAGGTGATGGGCAAGGGCGGCTGGCAGATGATGGAGGACGAGACCCGCAGCCCCTGCCCCGGCCGCACGCTGGTCATGTCGAGCGTCCCTCTGCTTGGCCCGCGCCTGTCGCTGCTGGAACTGCTGATGGTGCTGACGCCACGCATGCAGAAATACGAGGACGACCTGCGCGACCAGTGGCAAAGCCGCGCGCATCGCGAAAGCTGGACACATATGCTGGAGCTGATGGCCCGGATCGCCGATCACGCGGATCAGCAGGTCACGGTGCTGTCGGGCGAGATTCACCTGGCGGCGCGGGGCGAGATGAGCCTGCCAAGCGGCGACACGCTGCATCAGCTGGTGGCTTCGGGCATTTCGCACCGGGCACCGCCCAAGGCCTGGGCCAAGGTGCTCGGCGCGCTGGCGGCTTTTGGGGACTCGCCGCTGAAAGGCCACAAGATCCGCATGGCGCGCATTCCCGGACAGGCGCAGCGCTATATTGCCGAACGCAATTTCCTGGTGCTGGAGCGCAGCGGCGAAGACTGGTCGGCGGAGTGGGAATTCGAGGATGCGGGGCGCAGCCCCGCCCTGCCGCTCTGATCCCTTGCCCAATCGCGCGCCCGGCCCCATATCTGCCCCATGATCCTGCGCCTGACCCCCATCCTGCTTGCCATCGCCTACGGGCTGGTGATGTACCATTTCTCCGCCTGGCGCACCCGGCGCGAGCTGGATGAACGCTCGACCGAACTGGCCGATCCGGCGCTGAAAGGCGTCATGGACCGGCTGGCCGCGGCGCTGGAGCTGCCGCGCATTCGGGTCAATCTGTACGAGGTGGAGCCGGTGAACGGGCTGGCGGCGCCGGATGGGCGGATTTTCCTGACACGCGGCTTCTATGACCGGTACCGCGCGGGCGAGGTGACCGGCGAGGAACTGGCCAGCGTCGTCGCCCATGAACTGGGGCATGTGGCGCTTGGCCATACGCGGCGGCGGATGATCGACTTTTCCGGCCAGAATGCCGTTCGCACGATCCTTGCCTCCGTCCTGGGGCGGTTTCTGCCGGGGCTTGGCCCGTGGCTGGCGGGGGTGCTGACCTCGCTTGTCGTGGCACGGATTTCGCGCGGCGATGAGTATGAGGCCGATGCCTATGCCGCCGCGCTGATGGTGAAGGCGGGCTTCGGCACCGGGCCGCAAAAGGCGCTGCTGTCGAAGCTGGAGGGGTTGACCGGCATGGCCGGGCGCGGGGCACCGGCCTGGCTGATGAGCCACCCCAAGACGCCGGACCGGATCGCCGCCATCGAGGCGCTGGAAGCCCGATGGGACGAGGCGCGGGGGTAAAGCGGTTTCGCCGCCTTCGGCGTCGACCCGGGAGCGCGCCTCGTCAACCCCCGCTTTCGCGGGGGCCTCCTCGGCCCGCATTGCCATGGATGCTTGGGGAGACCTGTGCGTGGCCCGCCGGATGGTCTGGTTGCAGCGGCTGGACCGCCTTCGGCGAGAGTATTTGTCACCAAGAAGAAGAGAGCGCCTTGCCAAGACGCGGCAGCCGGGCGCGTTTCATCAGCTTGCGCAGGTCCAGCGGTTCGCCCGCGAGGAATTGGGCGGTGGTGTGGACCCGTGTCACGGTCTGCGCGACGGGATCGGGATGGCCCTGCCAGAGCCGGTAGAGCAGCGCATCGGGATGGTGGGCTTGCAGGTTGTGGGGCTGAAGCTCTCGCGCCGGGAAATCGCGCAGATTGAGGGTGACGATGCCCTGTGCCTGCCCCTTGATCGCCGTGGCGAGCACATGGATATCGGCGGGGTCGGGCAGCCAGAGCTGCTGTTCGAGATCGGGATCGGCGGGGATCTGCGCCTCGGGCCAGCGGGCATTCAGGAGCGCGATCTCGCCTTCCGCAATGACGCCGTCACCGGGGCTTTGACGGTCCGCCGTGCGGCGCCATTCCTCGGCGATGCGGGCCGACCAGAGCGGTGTGAAGAGCCCCTGCCCTGCGACACCCATCAGGATTTCGCGCAGCACCGTGGGGTAGAGCACGCAGGCGTCGAGGCAGAGCCTCATGGCAGCAGGCGCAAGGCGAGCGCCTTGAGATAGCCGGTGTCGCTGAGCGCCGGGTGCTGCGGATGATCCGGCCCGGCAAAGCCGGTGTGCAGGACGCGCGGGTCGCGCCCGGCCCGGCCGATGCCGCGCAGGCAGGCCTGTCGGAACTTGCCCAGATCGGCGGCGTGGGAACAGCTGCACAGGATGAGCGTGCCGCCGGGGGCCACCAGAGGCGCGGCAAGACGTGCGACCCGTTCATAGGCGCGCAGCCCTTGCGTCAGCGCCTGTTTCGAGGGGGCGAAGGCGGGTGGATCGGCGATGACGATGTCGAAGCGCTCATCCGCTGCCGCCAGATCCTCCATCACCGCAAAGGCGTCGCCCTGCCGTGTGGCGAAACGCTCAGCCATGCCCATCCGGGTCGCGCCCTCGGTGGCCAGGTCCAGCGCCGGGGCGGAGGCATCGATGGAGAGCGCCTGTGTTGCGCCGCCAGCCAGTGCCGCCAATGCGAAACCGCCCACATGGGAGAAGACATCGAGCACGCGCGCGCCCTTGGCCATTGACCGGGCGAAGGCGTGGTTGGGCCGCTGGTCGTAGAAGAGGCCGGTCTTCTGCCCACCCATCACATCGGCCAGATAGGTGGCGCCGTTCATCTGGACCGGCAGGGGCGCGGCGGGCGCAGACCCGAGCAGCAGGCCGCTGTCCTCCTCCAGCCCCTCCTGCGCGCGGGCGCGGCCCGATCCGTTCTTGATGATGGTGGTGGCGCCGGTCAGATCGGCAAGGATGGCGGTCAGGTCGTCCAGCCTCTCCTCGATCCAGATCGCATTGGGCTGGACCACCAGCACATCCCCGAACCGGTCGACGATCAGGCCGGGCAGCGCGTCGCCCTCGGCATGGACAAGCCGGTAGTAGGGCGCATCGAAAAGCCGGGCGCGCAGGTCGAGCGCGGCGGCCAGTTTCGCCCGCAACCAGGCGGCGTCGATCACCGCAGAGGGGTCGCGGTCCAGCACGCGAAAGGCGATCTTGGCCCCGACCGTGGCGATGCCCATGGCCAGCGGCTGACGGTCGCCATCTTCCAGCAGGCACAGCGCCCCCGCAGGGACGGCGCGCGAGCGGCGGTCGAGAACGATCTCATCAGCCCAGGCCCAGGGGTGGCCATGGCGGATGCGGCGGGCGTCGGCCTTGGGTTTCAGGCGCAGAACGGAAATGGGGGGCGTGTTCATACGCCCCCCATATCGGGATTCTCTGGCCTTGGGAACGGTCAGAACACGTATTCCGTGCCCTGAACGTCGAGGCCGAATTCCTGCCGCGCCCACCCGATGATCTGGCTCTGGATGCGGTCGCGCTGATAGATGCCGTCGCGTTCCGCCGCGATGGCGCGGCTGCCGCCAAGGGCGCGGAAGGTCAGGTCCACCGGGATCGGACCGGTGAGCGCCGCACCGGTTTCGGCGTCGCGCACGGTGAACAGGAACTCGATCTCATGCTCGCCGCCGATGGTATAGCGGGCGCGTTCGGTCAGGGCGTGGAAACGGATGACCTCCAGCTCGACCGTGACGGGGGTGCTGCCCTCTTCGGCGAGCGGGCGCAGGGCGAATTCCATGGCCTCGAAGATCAGTTCCTGCACCTGCTGGTGACGGTCACCGTCGATGGGGCCTTCGCGCCAGACAATGTCGGACCGCGGCTTGATCGTGTTGGCTTCCGATACCGTCAGGCTGTCGGGAACCAGAATATTGATGGTCTCAACCTGCCAGTCGGCGGCCTCTGCCTGCGCGGCGAGGCCCGTCGGCACGGTGATGTTTTGCGTCACGTCCACATGGGGGACGGTGGAACAGGCCGAGACGCCCATTGCGGCGAGGCCCAGAAATGCGAGTACAATACGTTTCATGCGTCTTCTCCTGCCAGGATCTCCGGGACTGATTCCCGTGCCCTTCTTTTGGTCATGGCCAGAAGATGGCGTCGAATCTGGGCAGAAACGTGATGCCCTTGCATCTTTGCAAAGGCATTTTTTCATTTATCGACAGGTTTTCGTCAAATTGGTTCTAGCGGCCTGTCCGCGTCTCAGCCCTGCACCACCTGCATGCGTTGCTGACCGAGCCCCGCGACCTCCAGCACAATCTCATCGCCCGCGCGCAGGTAGCGCGGGGGGTTCATTCCCATACCGACGCCGGCGGGGGTGCCGGTGGCGATGATATCGCCCGGCTGGAAGCTCATGAAATGGCTCAGATGGGCGATAGCCTCGGCCATGGGGAAGATCATGTCGCGCGTGTTGCCGTTCTGCATGGTCTCGCCGTTTACGCTCAGGCGCAGGGCGACATTCTGCGGATCGGCAATCTCGTCGGGCGTCACCAGCCAGGGGCCGACCGGTCCGAACGTGTCGCAGCTTTTGCCCTTGGTGAACTGGCCTGACCGGCGGATCTGGAAATCGCGCTCTGACACGTCATTGACGGCCACGAAGCCCGCCACATGGTCCATCACCTGATCGGCGGTGATGTATTTGGCGGGCTTGCCGATGACGACGCCCAGTTCAACCTCCCAATCGGTGCTGACCGAGCTGCGCGGCAGTTCGATCGGGTCATAGGGGCCGGAAATCGCGGAGGTCGCCTTCATGAAGATCATCGGCTCGTCCGGCGGGGTCATGTTGGCCTCTGCCGCGTGGTCGGAATAGTTCAGACCGATGCAGACCATCTTGCCCACGCCCGCAACGGGGGTGCCGATCCGGGGATTGCCCTCGACAAGCGGGCCATCTGTAGTGAGGTCCGACAGGCGGCCAAGCACGTCACCCGACAGATCGTCGATCTGGCCCGAGAGGTCGCGCAGATTGCCCTCGGCGTCCAGAACGCCCGGTTTCTCTTGTCCCTTGTCCCCGTAGCGCAGGAATTTCATCGCCCGTCCCCCCTTTGGTGGTTGTCGCGCCCAGAAAGGCTCAAGCGGGGAGGAAGGTCAAGCGGGGGGTGGGGCCTCTTCGGGGACAGGCTCCGGCGGGCGCGATACGGACTGCGGGTCTGGGGTCGGGACAGGGGCCGGGCGCAGCCCCTCGCCCGCGGTCAGGTTGATCGCGCGCCTTGACCCGGCGCGGCCAAGCCGCGCGGTGAACAGCCGCCGCCCCGCGACGTCACAGATGGCAACCGAGGCCAGATCGGACCGGTCGAAGGGCAGCACATCGCCGACCTGCAACGCCTCGACCCGCGACAGGGGCAGGGCCTGGCGCAGCAAGACCGCCTCCAGCGTGGCGGGGGAGGCGAGGACAATCTCCTGCCAGTCTGTCCCCCATCCAGGCGCCTCGGCCTTGTCCTCGGGCGCGTCCGAATCCGGGCCGGTGACGGGGGCGGCCAGAAGGATCCTGCCCGTCTTGGCCCCCTCCCCCAGATCGAGCGTGGCGCTGAACAGGTGGCAGGGGTGATCGGGCAACAACAGCTCCAGCCCGCGCGGATCGGGCAGATGGGTGCCGTAAGTCAGGCCAAGCGGCCAGTCCACGCCGGCGGCCCCCGCCATCTCACCCGCAAAGGCGCTCAGGAACAGGCCGATGAAATCCCGCGTCAGCGCTGCGTCGATCTTCGTGGGCGCGCGGGGCAGGCCCGGCCCCTTGTCGACACGGCCCGTGGTCTGCACCTCGATCAGCGCATCCACGGCCCCATGATCCAGCGCACAGATCGCGCGGCGGTCCTGCCCGGCCTCCAGCAGGCAGACCAGCCCGCCCTCCGGCAGCGCGGCGATCACATCGGCTAGGGGCAGACCCCATTGCGGGGCGTCGGGCGTGGCGGCCAGCGACAGCCCCTCATAGGGCGCACCCGCCTTGCCCAAGGCGCGGGTCAGCGCCGGGTCCACACCCTCTGGGCGCGCAGGCTGACCGGGATCGCCGCCTTTCGGCGACCGGATTTTCAGCCTGAGGCCCGGATTGAACCCGTCTGACGGCATGACACTCCCTCTGGCGGGCAGAATGGCCCGCATCTTTCTTCCATGAAACAGGTTAAGAAAGCGTCAAGCGGCGCGCAGGGCCCGGCCCGGCAGGCGCACCCGGAAGGCCGCCCCGCCCTGCCCCGGCACATAGCTCAGCCGCCCGCCAAGGCGCTGCATGATCTCGCGGCTGATCGCCAGCCCCAGCCCCGCCCCTTGCGCGTCGCGGGTGGTTTCCAGCCGGGTGAACTTCTCGAAAATCAGCGATTGCTGCCGCTCCGGGATGCCCGAGCCATTGTCGGAAAACTCCACATCCACGCGCCCCGGCTGGCGTTGGACGCGAATGCGCAGTTCCGGTTCCCCGGCATCGCAGTATTTCTGGGCGTTGGAAATGAGGTTGATAAAGACCTGCGCCAGCCGGTCGCCATCGGTCATGAGGTCGATCTGCTCGGCGTCCCGGTCCCGCACGATCCGAATGCGCCCGCCCGATTCCATGACGCCGGTCGCCGCCTCGGCCTTGTCCAGCACCTCGGCCAGTGTCGCAGGGCTTTCATTCAGCGTGACGCGGCCATGTTCCAGCACCGACAGGTCGAGCAGGTCATCCAGCAGGCGCGTCAGACGCATGCTTTCGGTGTGGATGATGCGGGAGAATTTCTGCCGCGTTTCCTCTTCCAGATCTTCGCCCTGCATCAGCAGTTCCGAAAACGCCCGGATCGAGGTCATCGGCGTGCGCAGCTCGTGGCTGATCTGGCTCAGGAAGGTATCCTTCTGCTCGGCCAGTTCCGTCAATTTCTGGTTCGCTTCGCGCAGCCGCGCGGCGGTGCGGGTCAGTTCCGAGGATTGCCGCTCCAGCTGGCTGGAATATTCCATCATCTGCGCGGTTTCATCGGCCACGGCCAGCAGGTCACGCACAGACACGGTCGCGCCGCCGGTGATCTGGTAGACCATCGCATGCGCGGTTGCGGCCCCCACCGACCCCGCCAGTTCGCGTTCCAGCATCTTCAGGAAATCCGGGTTCGGGTCCGGCAGGCTCGCCGCCCTACCCTGCGCCGCCGCCGCCTGTTGAAAGAGCCGCCCGGCGCGTCCCGTGCCCAAAATCCGCTGCGCCATGATCAACAGGTCATCGGCGGCCGCCGCGCCCCCCTGCCAGCCCGGCGTGGGCGCGGAATGGTCGAAGACATTGACGAACTGCGCGCCTTGCAGCCGTTCCATCGGCGAGGGGAAGGTGATCAGCGACACGAAGGTGAAGAGGAAGGTATTGACCCCAAGCGACAGCACCATCGCCGTGAGCAGCGGGTCCGCCCCGCGGATGCCAAGCGGGGTGGAGGGCCGCAACCACTCGATCCCGAAGGGCCCGCTTTCCAGCATCCCCTGCATCAGACCGGAGGTCGCCGCATTGGGCATCAGCAGAACCCAGGCCCAGATGGCAAAACCCGCGCCGATCCCGGCCATGGCCCCCGCCCGCGTCGCCCCGCGCCAGAAGATGCCGCCCAGAAGCGCCGGCAGCACCTGGCTCACGCCCAGAAACGCAATCAACCCGATCGAGGCCAGCGCCACCGAGCCGCCGGAACTGCGGTAGTAGATCAGCCCCAGGAACAGCACTCCGATGATCGACAGCCGCCGCGCCATCAGCGCCACCCGCCGCATATCGCCCGACATCGGGTCCTCGCCCTTGGTGACCCACAGCCAGATCGGCACGATGATATGGTTCGACAGCATGGTCGACAGCGCCAGCGCCGCGACGATCACCATCGAGGTGGCCGAGGAAAAACCGCCCAGAAACACCAGCAGCGCCAGCATGTCCTGATCGAAGGCCAAGGGCAGCGTCAACACGTAAAGGTCCGGGTTCGCGCCCTCGGGCAGCACCTGCAACCCCACCACCGCAATCGGCAACACGAAGAGCGACATGAGCAGCAGGTAAAGCGGGAACGCCCATGACGCGGTGGCCAGATGCCCCTCATTGGCGTTTTCCACCACCAGCACCTGGAACATGCGCGGCAGGCACAGGATGGCGGCGGCGGAAAGCGTGGTCAGCCCCACCCATCTGGCGCCGTTCGAACTCCATTCCGAAATCGGGCTCTCGTCGATCCGCGCGAGGATATCCGCAGGCCCCTCCGCCACGCCCCAAACCACGAAGACCCCCACGGCCAGCAGCGCCGCCAGCTTGACGATGGCCTCCAGCGCGATGGCGGACACAAGGCCGGGATGGCGTTCGTTCACATCGAGGCTGCGGGTGCCGAAGATGATCGTAAAGAGCGCCAGCCCCCCCGCGACCCAGACCGCCGTGGTGTCCGTGCCCAAAGCCGCGAATTCACCGGGATCGGCAAAGACCGAGAAGGACAGCGTCACCGACTGCAATTGCAGCGCCACATAAGGCGTCGTGCCGATCACCGCCAGCACCGTGACCAGCGCCGCCAGCGCGCCCGATTTGCCGTACCGGCTGGAGATCATGTCGGCAATCGAGGTGATCCGCTGCGCCCGCCCGATCCTGACCATCTTTCGCAGCAGCCAGAACCAGCCGATGAAAACCAGCGTCGGGCCCAGATAGATCGTCATGAATTCCAGCCCCGACCGCGCCGCCGACCCGACCGCACCGTAAAAGGTCCAGGCGGTGGTGTAGATCGACAGCGACAGGGTGTAGACGAAGGGCGAATTGAGCCAGCGGGCATTGCCCTCGGTGGCTTTCTTCTCGGCCAGAAAGGCGATGCCAAACAGCGCCACCACATAAAGAATGCAAATGGCAACCAGACCGTCGAGCGACAGCATCAGCCGCCCTCCGACCCGTCAGACGGGGGCCAGGCGCCGTCCTCGCCCGGAAACACCCGGCCAATGGCATAGGACAGGGCCGCCGACAGGATCACCAGCCCAAACCAGACGCCCAGGAAATAGACCAGCCAGCCGGAGGTGCCACCGCTCACCCCGGTGTCGGAGGTCAGGATGAAGACCGGCCCGAAGAACAGGAACGCCCCCAGAACCGGGGCCAGCCGCGCCGCATCCTGCAGGCGGTTGCGCCGGTAGGTGCGGCGTTCGAGAAACAGGCGGCGGCTCATGTCCCGGCCTTTTGCCCGCCCGTCGCCACCCTGTTCAGGGTCTCCACCATCTCGGAATTGGAAAAGGGCTTGGTCAGATAGGCATTGGCCCCAAGCGCAAGCGCAAGATCGCGGTCCTTGGACTGGCCCTTTGCGGTCAGCATCAGCACCGGCAAATCAGCGGTTTCAGGCTGCTTGCGCAGATCGCGCAGGATATCCAGACCGGACCGTCCGGGCAGCATCACGTCCAGCACCAGCACATCGGGGTCGAGCCGTGCAATCTCGTCCAGCGCGGTCGCGCCATTGCCATGGCCGGACACCTCCCACCCGTCCCGGGACAGCAGGAAGCTGATCGCCTCGAATATGTTGATCTCGTCCTCGACGAGAAGAACGCGGCGCCCCAAGCTGGACCCTCCCTGCCCCGTTTGGATTGGACGCCTAGCTTGCCGATGCCCCGGCCATTGTCAAATACTTGTTGGACCTTCCGAATATGTCCCTAGCCAAAACGCCCTCCCGCCCGACGCGCGGCGCAGGCCTCTCGCGGGCACAGCGCACAGCCCGGACCGACCGGCACCGCACCGGGGCTGGCGGGCGCATCGTCGGGCAGCGCGCGCAGCAGCATCGTGGCCTCCATCACCGGTTCCGCGCCGAAGCCCGCCGGTCCAATGGGCTGGCACACGGCCCATGCCCGGAAGCGGCTGCCATCGGGAAGGTCCAGCACCGCGCTATCCGGCACCATGGGCCGCCCAAGTGCCCGGTAAAGCGGCCAGAGCGGACAGCCCGACCCATAGCGCGGGATCGAGAAGGCATTGATCCGGCGGCGGAAAATCAGCGCGCCCGAGGCATCGCAGGTGGCCAGCCCAAAACCCGGCACCGCCTGCGCGCCCCCTTGCGGCAGCGCCGCCAACCGCCGCAGCAGCAGCGCCGCATCGCCGCCTGCCAGCGGCATCAGGGCCTGCGGGTCGAAATCCACCTCCGCCGCCGCGGCCAGCACCTCGCCGAGCGGCAGCCGCGCCGCATCCGCCGCATAGCGCGCCAGATGACGCGCCGCCAGATCGCGGGCATCGTCATCGGCCAGCGTGACCATTCGGCCCAGAACCTCTGGGATCGCCGCCGCCCCGCCTGCCTCGATCTCGGGGAAATGGTGGCCCGCCAGTTCGAACACCGCCTCCACCTGCTCCTGCGGAGTCGACAGCGTCTCGGCTCGCGCCCCCTGCCCCTCGAAATGCGCCAGCAATGCCGTGGCGCTGGCCGACAGGCGCTCCGCCTCTTCATGCAGGTTGCGATGGAACCGCCCGCGCCATTGCGCGTCCAGATCGGGCTCGCGCACCAGAATGTCCGAGGTCGAGCGGATGGCGGCCACGGTCGACAGCACCTCATGCATGGATTCCGCCAGCACCGGGTCATGGCTCAGCCGGTCCTGCAGGCCTTCCACCGCCGCCTCCAGCGCCGCGATGCGTTTCTGTTGCTCTCCGATCAGCCCGGTCCAGCCGGGAAACCGCCCCGCCAGTTCGTCGATCCGGTCGGTCTCGGCGGGCGGGCCGAAACTGCGCGCCGTGTCCCGCGCGGCGGCCTGCAACATGTCCGACAAGGTGGCGTCCATGCCTTCGGTCAGGCGCGACGGCTCCACCTTCAGCGCCCGCGCGAGGTCCAGAACCAGCTTGCCGCCGATCTTGCGCTTGTTGTGTTCGATGAGGTTCAGATAGCTCGCCGAAATATCCACCGCCTGCGCCAGATCGCTCTGCCTCATCGCCAGTGCAAGGCGCCTCTCGCGAATGCGTGTGCCGGTCAGCGATTGTCGCCGCACCGGATTCTGCCGGTCGCGCATCAGGCCACTCCTCTCGGGTTTCACGCCGAAGGATTAACAGAAAACCCGTTTATTGGCAAAGCCTTGATCGCGGCTTTACAGAGTCGTTCCGATCAGCATGTCGGGCTGTACATTTGTAAAGTTGGGGATGTCCTCCAGCAACGGACCCGCCGCGCCAAGCCCGGCCTTCATGGCCGCCTCGTCGGGAAACAGCAGCGTCGCCACGGCAAAATATCCCGGCGGCGCATCAGGTCCGCCCGCCAGACCCTTGGTCACCATGGCATCGGCCAGCCCATGCGGCCCCATCACCTTGCCCACCATCGGGAGGTGCGTCTCGACGTAATACTCATAGTCGAAGGTCTTGCCCTCGCCGGTGGGGTAAATCACCTGAACCGTCATTGCCATTATCTCGTCCTCCCAAAGAAGGGCAGCCTAACATGGTTCTGGCCAAACGCCTAAATCCGATCCCTTTCAACCCAATGCCCCGCCGGGCCTGACGCATCGCGCCGCAACAGGCACCAGAATAAAGCGGCGCGGCCCTCGTCAGAGGACCGCGCCACAATTTGATTGAAGGTCGCTGTTACTGGCCAAGCGCCATATCGGTGACGACATGGGTGAACGCGCCTTCCGGCTCTGCCGTGATCACGGGGTCAGAGCCACCGGCCAGCAGCGTATCCACCGTGCGCTGATAGGCGGCCTCATCCAGACGCCCGTCGGACCCGGCGGTCAGCAGGGCGATCTCGCTCATCATCCGCACCTGGTGCGACTCGGTCTGCGCGCCGGTCTCGTCATAATCCAGCACGATCATCGCCGCGTCTTCCGGGTTCTCCTCGGCCCAGTCCCAACCGCGCATCGAGGCGCGCACGAAGCGGGCCATGCGGTCGACGAATTCCGGGTCTTCCAGGTTCTCTTCCAGCACCCACATGCCGTCTTCCAGCGTCGCAACACCCTGATCCTCATACTGGAAGGTGATCAGGTCATCGGGGCTGACGCCCGCATCCAGCACCTGACCATATTCGTTATAGGTCATGGTCGAGATACAGTCCGCCTGCCGCTGCAACAGCGGATCGACGTTAAAGCCCTGCTGCAGAACGGTCACGCCGCCCTCGGACCCGTCGGTCGGGATGCCAAGCTGCGACATCCAGCTCAGGAACGGGTATTCATTGCCGAAGAACCAGACGCCGATGGTGTGGCCTGCAAGGTCCGCAGGCTCGGTGATGCCCGAATCCGCCCAACAGGTCAGCATCAGGCCCGAGCGGGCAAAGGGCTGCGCGATGTTCACCACCGGCAGGCCCCGTTCACGGGCCGCCAGCGCCGAGGGCATCCAGTTCAGCATCACGTCGGCGCCGCCACCGGCCAGCACCTGCGGGGGCGCGATATCGGGGCCGCCGGGCTGGATCGTCACGTCGAGCCCTTCTTCCTCGTAATAGCCGTTCTCCAGCGCCACATAGTAGCCCGCGAACTGCGCCTGCGTGACCCACTGCAATTGCAGCGTCACCTCGTCAGCCGCAGCCGCGCCGGTCGCAAGGCCGAGGGCCAGCGCCGATGTCATCAGTTTCTTCATTGTCTTACCTCCGAGTGTTGGATCTCTGTTGTCGTTTATCGTCCCGTCCGTTGCGACGGGTGCCAGAAGGTGAGCCGTTTCTCCGCCAGCGTCACCAAACCGTAAAAGCCGGAGCCCGCCACCGCGGCCACGGCAATCTCTGCCCAGACCATAGCCAGTTCCAGCGTGCCGAACGAGGTCTTGATGCGAAACCCCATGCCGACAATGGGCGAGCCGAAGAATTCCGCCACGATAGCACCAATCAGCGCCAGCGTTGTCGAAACTTTGAGCCCGTTGAAGATGAAGGGCAGCGCGGCGGGCAGGCGCAGCTTGGCAAAGCTCTGCCAGTAACTCGCCGCATAGGTCCGCATCAGGTCGCGCTGCATCGCGTCGGTTTCCTTCAGCCCCGCCACCGTGTTCACCAGAATGGGGAAAAAGACCATGACCACGACGACAGCCGCCTTCGATTGCCAGCCAAAGCCGAACCACATGACCAGGATGGGCGCCGTGCCCACAATCGGCAGCGCCGCGATGAAATTGCCGACAGGAAGCAGTCCCCGTTGCAGAAATTGCGACCGGTCCACCGCGATGGCCGTGGCAATGGCCAGCACCGCGCCCATGATGTAACCCGAAAGCGCGCCTTTCACGACCGTCTGCACGAAATCGGCCCAGAGGATCGGGCCGGAGGTGGTGATTGCCACCCAGATATCCGTGGGCGCGGGCAGGATGACCTGGCTGATATCGAAGAGCCGCACCGACATCTGCCACAGCACCAGCAGCGTGATGCCGAATATGGTGGGAACGACGAAGCGCCGGGCCGGGCTGCCGCTTTCGGTCAGCACGATGTTCAGCCCCCAGGCCGCCAGCCACACCGCCAGCACCAGGCCCAAACGCCAATCCACCAGCGCCCCCGCCCCGGCAAGTGCGATGGCCGCGACCACGGGCGCAAGAAAGCTCTTCGAAGAGCTTTGCAAATTCCTTCCAAGGAATTTCCCCGCCTCTGTCCCGCTCATCGCACCAATCCCAACCGTGTCAGCGTTCGTTTCTCAACCGCCCCGATCAGCCAGACCAGCAGCGCCGCACAGATCGCCGCCATGAACAGCGCCGCCCAGATCTGCACCGTCTGCCCGTAATAGCTGCCGGTCAGCAGACGTGATCCAAGCCCGAACCGCGCGCCCGTGGGCAGCTCCGCCACGATGGTGCCGACCAGAGCCGCCGCGATGCCGATCTTCAGCGACGCGAAGAGGTAGGGCAGAGAGCTTGGCAGCCGCAGTTTCCAGAATTCCTGCGCGCCGCTGGCCGAATAGGTGCGCAACAGGTCGAGGTCCATCGGCCCCGGACTGCGCAGCCCCTTCACCATGCCGACCACCACCGGGAAGAAGCTGAGATAGGAGGAAATCAGCGATTTCGGCAGCAGCCCCTGAATGCCAACCGCGTTCAGCACCACGATCACCATCGGCGCAATCGCCAGAATGGGAATGGTCTGCGACGCAATCGCCCAGGGCATCACGCTCAGATCCATCGTCCGGTTATAAACGATCCCCACGGCCAGCAGGATGCCCAACCCTGTGCCAATGGCAAACCCCAGCAAAGTCGGCGCCAGCGTCTGCCAGGCATGGAAGATCAGCGACCGGCGGTTCTCGATCACCCTGAGGCAGCCATCCGATAGCGGCGACCAGTTGTCCCGCTCCGCCCCGAACCCCTGCCATTCACAGCGCCGCGCCAGCCCGATCGTGTTCTCGTAGATCTCGACCACCACCGCCTGCGGCTGCGGCAGGCGCGGGCGCTCGAACGCGTAGGCGGCGGGCATGACGTCGGGATTGTCCAGCATCAGTCGGATCAGCCCGGTCTGCCCCTGCTCATCGGGCGTGGCCGGCGTCACATCCGCCCCGCCCCGCGTCGCTGCATCGAGCGCCAGGCGGAAGTTCATCGGCCCGACGGCGAGGTACCAAAGCCCGAGGATCACCGCGACGATGGTCAGGATCGGCAGCAGGTTACGCATGACCTGCCTCCGGTGCCATTTGTCTGCACGAGGGGTGCACAGGGGGTGTACA
>NZ_JASHJX010000030.1 GCF_030732985.1 Nioella sp. MMSF_3534 | reverse complement strand
CACCGCCGCCAGGGGCCGGAGCGGGTGCGGGGGCCTGCGCGTACCAGGTTTCCATGTTCAGCGTCGCGTCGCAATAGGTGCCGTTATAGGTGCCCACCCAGACGTCAAGACGGCCATTGAGATTGTTGGCGCCACGGATTTCCAGGCGCGGGTCAAGGTTGCCGTTGGAATCGTCGTCGAACATCCAGGTGGTGTTCGCGGTGTTCACCAGCAGGACGGCATCACACTGGCTGACCACATCGGCCACCAGATAGTACTGATCCATGCCCGACAGGTAGAAGCTGAAGTCAGGGGCGCTGGTGACCCAGCCGGTGCGGTTCACGCCCGGAACGCCACAGTTGGCAATGTTGTTCTGTCCACCGGCCACAACGCCGAAGCTTTGCGGCGTGTAGAGCTGATCTCCGGTATAGGTATAGCTGGCGCCGGTCTGACTATATGTCGGACAGGCTGCCGCCGCCGTCGTCATGGCGATGAGGCCGAATGCGGCCGTTGCTAGGTATCTCACGGGTTTTCCTCCAAAGATACGGGGGTGATGATCATGAACAGAATGTGTCCCAAAGCGCCGGGCGGTCATGATCTTTTCCGACCGGCTCGGCCCTGCCCGTTCGGACAGGACCGTTGAACAGAGGCGGCGCGCGCCCCTGTCATTCGCAAAAACTGATTGGCATTCCCGGATCATCGCGGCCTCCGGGTCGGGTGGTGATCACGCGTGGCGCGGACCGGAACGGGTCGTGCATCAGGACGGATCAGGGGGGCGGCGAGGAACTGAACAAGGATAAAGAGACCTGCCGCGATGGCCGGAAACAGTCCCGTATGGATCATGTTCATCGGCAAAACCGATCGCATGTCCGTTTCCTCCCTTTGGTTCCCTACAGCACATTCGGGGGCCGCTTGGGCCGTTTCATCTGTGAAACCGGTCAGACCTATGGCGGGCCGAATCCGCTTTCCGACGTGCGACGGGACGCGTGCCCATCTGGGTGTAGGTGCCGCAAGCGGCGCTAAAGGTTCAAAAAAATCGTCACCAGCATGGCACAGGATTATGGCTCGAGCAAAGCATAACCGCGTTATGCGCGGCATGGCCAATGAAAACTCGGACCATTTGGCAAAAATATTGTTTCCCAATCGGGGCTTTGCGCGCATCATATCGCAACAAGAAAAGGGCCGCGCCGTAGCGCAGCCCCCTGTTTCGGCCCAACCGGGTCGGGATTATTCTTCTTCCAGCGCCTCGACAGCCGCCTGAAGCTCGTCCTTGGTGACCTCTTTTTCGGTCACGGAGGACATTTCGAAGACGAAATCGACGACCTTGTCTTCAAAAAGCGGCGCGCGCAGCTGCTGCTGAGCGGCCTGGTTTTGCTGGATGAACTCGAAGAACTGGCGTTCCTGGCCCGGGTACTGACGCGCCTGGTTCATGATCGCCTGGGTCATCTCGGCGTCAGAAACCTGAACTTCGTTCTTCTGGCCCAGCTCGGCCAGCAGCAGGCCAAGGCGCACGCGACGTTCGGCCAGGCCGTTGTGCTCGTCGGTCGGCTCGATCTCGGGGTGATCGTGGCCATGAACGTCCGGGTTTTCCTCGTGCCACAGCTGATGCGCGATCTGCTTGGCTTCGGCCTCGACCAGCGACGGCGGCAGGTCGAATTTCACGGCCTGATCAAGCTGATCGAGAAGCTTGCGCTTCATGACCGCGCGGGCGGCACCGGCATATTCGGCCTTCAGACGCTCTTCGATCTGGCCTTTCAGGGCGGCGAGGTCTTCGGCACCGTATTTCTGGGCCAGCTCATCGTCGATCTCGGCGGCGACCGGCTTTTTCACTTCCTTGACGGTGCAGTCGAAGACAGCGGCCTTACCGGCCAGATGCTCGGCGCCGTATTCCTCGGGGAAGGACACCTCGACGGCCTTTTCTTCACCGGCCTTCACGCCAACCAGCTGCTCCTCGAAACCGGGGATGAAGCTGTTGGAGCCCAGGACCAGCGGGTAATCCTCGGCGGAGCCGCCTTCGAACGCCTCACCGTCAACCTTGCCAACGAAGTCGATCACGACCTGATCGCCATCGGCGGCCTTGCCCTTCTTGGTGGCGAAGTTCTGCGCCGACTCGGCCAGGTTTTTCAGCGCGTCCTGCACGTCATCCTCTGCCGGGGCGACGACCAGTTTCTCAAGGCTCAGCGCCTTGTAGTCGACTTCCGGGATCTCGGGCAGTTTTTCATAGGACATGGAGACGACAACATCGTCGCCCTCTTTCCAGTCCTCGTTGACCATCTTCACTTCGGGCTGCATCGCAGGGCGGTCGCCGGATTCCTCCAGATGGGCCTGCATCGCGCCATCGACGGATTCCTGCATCGCTTCGCCCATGACGCGGGGGCCGAACTGCTTTTTCAGCAGCGCCATCGGCACCTTGCCCTTGCGGAAGCCCTTCATCGCCACTTCGGGGCGGGCTTCTTCCAGCTTTTCGTTGACTTTGGCTTCCAGCTCGGCCCCGGTGATCGTGATCTCGTAACCGCGCTTCAGCCCTTCGTTCAGGGTCTCGTTGACCTGCATGTTTTTCCTCGTTCGCCGGGCCCGTGGCATCCGGGGGGACGCGACGGGATAAGAAAATCTGTGGCCTTCTAGGGTGGCGGGGGCGGGCATGCAAGCCCAAAGCCGGGGCCGATGGCCCGAATGGCCGGGAATCCCGCGCATTCCTGTTTTTCCGGGCGCCACCTCGGGCTTGACATATCCGACTCTTTTAATCAGATTAAACCTGTCACCAGCCAGCCTCCCGCAGCCACTGACGTCAACAGGAACCGCGACAGATGCAGCGAACACGCTGCCCGGAAACAGGAGTGCCCCAAGATGACCGCCCAGATCCCCCTGCCCCAAAGCCTGGCCCAATCCGCGCCGGTCCACAGTGCCGATGAATTGCTCGGCGACAGCCGCGTCGCCTATATCGCGCTGGAGGATCAGGTCTATACCCTGCGCCTGACGCGGGCGGGCAAGCTGCTGCTGACCAAATAATCAGCCGGGCATGCGCCCGCCGCTGATCCGGGTGATCTCTCGCGCCGCACGGGCCACGGCGGCGCCGAACCCTGCAACGCTGCCCGCATCGAACCGCGCATCGGGGCCGGAGACGGAGACACCGGCGCAAGGCAGCCCGTTTTCATCAAAGATCGCGGCCCCCACGCAGGACATGCCCGCGAACCGTTCCTCCCGATCAAAGGAAAAGCCCCGCGCGCGGGTCAGCGCGAGGTCGTCGAACAGGGCGGCAGGGGTGGACAGAGTGTTATCGGTGAACCGCTGCAACCCCGCCCCCTGCAACAGTTTCTGCGCCTGATCCTCCGCCATCGCCGCCAGAATCGCCTTGCCGGTGCCCGAGGCATGCATCGGCGTGCGCGCACCGGGCGGGAAGAAGGCGCGCACCGGGTTCTTGGTTTCCACCTGCCCGACAAAGACCACCTCGGCCCCGTCCGGCACGGCAAGGTTCGCGGTCTCTGCCGTTTCGCGCATCAGCTGCGGCAGGATCACCTGCCCGGCCTCCACGATGCCGTTGCGGGACAGGTAAGAGACGCCAGTGCGATAGGCCTCCAGCCCGATCATCCAGTCCTGCCGGTCCTCGTCGAAACTGACGAAACCCCGCTTTTGCAGGGTGGTCAGGATGCGGTGCGTGGTGGCCGTGGGCACACCCGCCGACAGCGCCAGATCGGTCAGCGTCGCCCGTTCCGCCTGCGCCAGCGTGGTCAGCAGCCCGAGCGCCCGGTCGAGCGAATTCAATGTGCTGGCAGAGCTTTCCCTGAACTGCGATTTGGGCCGCCCGCGGGCGCGTTTCTGATCTGCCATATCGGGGCCTTTCTGGGGTGCGAATCCGGGAGTGATAAACGGGGCCTGCGCGCCCATCCACTCATTATGGAATTATTTTCCGTTTTTTGCGATAAATATTTTTCCTTGTAATACAATTGGTTTGCGTGCTCCTCACCCCCTTCAAAAACCTTTTCTGAGAAAATTGCAAAACCCCGCGCCCTGCCCGATCCTGTGGGCATAGCGGAGGAACCCCCATGTCGACCCAGAACCCGATCTTCATTCCCGGCCCCACCAACATGCCCGACCGGCTGCGCCTTGCGATGCATGTGCAGACGCAGGACCACCGCGCGCCCGATTTCGTCGAGACCTTCGCGCCAGTGCTGGAGGACACGAAGCGCGTTTTCGGCAGCACAGAGGGCACAATCATCACCTTCCCCTCCAGCGGCACCGGCGGGTGGGAGGCATCCGTTACCAACACGCTGTCGCCCGGCGACCGGGTTCTTGTGGCGCGTTACGGCATGTTCAGCCATCGCTGGATCGACCTGTGCCAGCGCCACGGGCTGGAGGTTCAGGTGATCGACTGCGATTGGGGCGCAGGGGCGCCTGCCGATGCGTTCGAGGCCGCGTTGAGTGCCGACAGCGCCCACCAGATCAAGGCCGTTCTGGTCACCCATAACGAAACCGCGACCGGCGTCGTCTCGGACATTGCCGCCGTGCGCCGGGCGATGGATGCGGCGGGCCATCCCGCGATGCTCTTCGTTGATTGCGTCAGTTCGCTGGCCTCGATGCCCTTCAATTTCGACGCCTGGGGCGTGGATATCGCGGTGTCCGGGTCGCAGAAGGGCTTCATGCTGGCCACCGGCATGGCGATCCTCTGCGTCAGCCCCAAGGCGCTGGCCGCGATGGAAACGGCCACCCTGCCCCGCACCTTCTTCGACTTCCGCGACATGATGACCGCCAATGCCTCGGGCGGCTTCCCTTACACCCCGCCCCTGCAACTGATCTACGGGCTGCGGGAAAGCCTGAAGATGCTGTTCGAGGAAGGGTTGGACAATGTCTACGCCCGCCA
Organism: Nioella sp. MMSF_3534; assembly: GCF_030732985.1. Taxonomy (GTDB): domain Bacteria; phylum Pseudomonadota; class Alphaproteobacteria; order Rhodobacterales; family Rhodobacteraceae; genus Nioella. The sequence goes on along the minus strand of NZ_JASHJX010000030.1, from coordinate 47,511 downwards.
CCACCGGCTGGCCGAAGGCGTGCGCCGGGCGATTGATGCCTGGGGATTGAGGCTGGTCGCGCAGTCGCCGGACCTCTATTCCGACACCGTCAGCGCGATCTACGTGCCGGACGGGTTCGACAGCAACGCCCTGACAGATCATGCCTTCACCGCCTATGGCGTCAGCTTCGGCATCGGTCTGGGGCAGATGAACGGCAAGGCCTTCCGCATCGGCCATCTGGGCAGCCTGACCGATGTCATGGTGCTGTCGGGACTGGCCACGATCGAGATGGCCATGGCCGATCTGGACTATCCGATCACGCTCGGCTCCGGCGTGGCGGCAGCGCAGGAATACTTCCGCGCCAGCCGCGCCGACGCCCTGAAATCGGCAGCATGAGGAGGCCCAAGATGCTGGACGCAACCACAGCCGTTGAGACCCTGACCATCGACGACATGCGCGCCGCGCATGAGCGGATCAGGCCGCATATCCGTCGCACACCCGTCTTGCAGTCGGAATTCCTGAACGAGTTGACCGGGGCCGAGCTGTTCTTCAAATGCGAGAATTTGCAGGAGGCCGGGGCCTTCAAGGTGCGCGGGGCCTGTAACGCGGTGTTCGGGCTGTCTGAGGAGATGGCCGCGGCGGGCGTCTGCACCCACAGCTCCGGCAACCACGCGCTGTCGCTGTCTTACGCGGCGGGGCGGCGGGGCATTCCCTGCAATGTGGTGATGCCCCGCACCGCGCCGCAGGCCAAGAAAGACGCTGTGCGCCGCTACGGGGGCATCATCACCGAATGCGAGCCCTCGACCAGCAGCCGAGAGGCGGTCTTTGCCGAGGTTCAGGCGCGCACGGGGGGCGAGTTCGTCCATCCCTATAACGATCCGCGCGTGATCGCGGGTCAGGCGACCTGTTCGGCGGAACTGCTGGAGCAGACCGGCGGGCTCGATGCGGTCGTGGCCCCGATTGGGGGCGGTGGCATGATCTCGGGCACCTGCCTGACGCTGTCAAACCTTTCGCCCGAAACCGCGATTTACGCCGCCGAACCGGAACAGGCCGACGACGCCGCCCGCAGCTTCCGCGCCGGTCATATCATCGCCGATGACGCGCCCGAGACCATCGCCGACGGGCTGAAAGTGCCGCTCAAGGAAAACACCTGGCATTTCGTTTCGCGCTTCGTGACCGATGTGCAGACCGCATCCGAACAGGAGATCATCGACGCGATGAAGCTGACCTGGAAAACGCTGCGCGTGGTGATGGAACCCTCCAGCGCCGTGCCGTTGGCCACGATTTTAAGGAACCGCGACATCTATGCCGGCCGCCGCGTCGGTGTCATCATCACCGGCGGCAACGTCGATCTGGACCGGTTGCCGTGGATGGTGGGCTAACAGCCCACCCTACGCCCCCATCCAACGAAGGAGTACATCATGAAAGACCTGACCAATCTCGACGCTTACGACGTTGGCTTCGACATCCCCGCCAAGCCCGGCATGAACGAGGCCGACATCCAGACGCCCTGCCTGATCCTCGATCTCGACGCGCTGGAACGCAACGTGAAGAAGATGGGCGACTATGCCAAGGCCCACGGCATGCGCCATCGCAGCCATGGCAAGATGCACAAATCCGTGGATGTGCAGAAGCTGCAGGAAAGCCTGGGCGGGGCCGTTGGGGTCTGCTGCCAGAAGGTCAGCGAGGCCGAGGTCTTCGTGCGCGGCGGCATCAAGGATGTGCTGGTCTCGAACCAGGTGCGCGACCCCGCCAAGATCGACCGTCTGGCGCGTCTGCCGAAACTGGGCAGCCGGATCATCGTTTGCGTGGACGATCCGGACAATGTGGCAGAGCTGTCGGCGGCGGCGGAAAAGCATGGCACCGAGCTGGAGGTCTTCGTCGAGATCGACTGCGGCGCCGGGCGCTGCGGGGTGACGCGCACCGAGGACGTGGTGACCATCGCCAAGGCCGTTGACGCCGCGCCGGGGCTGAAATTCACCGGCATCCAGGCCTATCAGGGCGCCATGCAGCACATGGACAAGTTTGAGGACCGCAAGGCCAAGCTGGATGCGGCAATTGCCATGGTCGAGGATGCCGTTCAGGGGTTGAAGGCCAACGGGCTGGAGCCGGAACTGGTCTCTGGCGGCGGCACCGGGTCCTATTATTTCGAAAGCAATTCAGGGGTTTACAACGAACTGCAATGCGGATCCTACGCCTTCATGGATGCCGATTACGGTCGTATCCTCGATGAAAACGGCCAGCGCATCGACCGGGGTGAGTGGGAGAACGCCCTGTTCATTCTGACCTCTGTCATGAGCCATGCCAAGGCCGACAAGGCGATTGTGGATGCTGGCCTCAAGGCGCAATCGGTCGATAGCGGGCTGCCGGTCGTTTTTGGGCGGGACGATGTGGAATACGTCAAATGCTCGGATGAACATGGCGTCGTCAGCGACCCCAAAGGCGCGCTGAAGGTCAATGACAAGCTGCGGCTGGTGCCGGGCCATTGCGACCCGACCTGCAATGTCCATGATTGGTATGTGGGCGTTCGGAACGGCAAGGTCGAAGCGCTCTGGCCCGTGTCGGCCCGTGGCAAGGCGTTCTGATCTCTGCCCATAGCGACTTAGACGGGGTCGGCCCGACCGGCCCCGCCCCCCAACCCCCAGAAAGCACCTGCCATGATCATCGTTCCAGAACGCGTAATCCCCGACTTGCTGACGCGCGACGCCTCTTACAAGGCGGTCGAAAACGTCTTTGCCGCCATGGCGTCGGGCGATGCCTACAACTTCCCTGTCATCCGCGAAGCCATCGGCCATGAAGATGCGCTTTACGGCTTCAAGGGCGGCTTCGACCGCGTTGGTGGATCGCTTGGCCTCAAGGCCGGGGGCTACTGGCCCCACAATCTCGACACGCATGGCATCATCAACCATCAGTCCACCGTTTTTCTGTTCGATCCCGATACCGGCATGGTGCGCGCCATGGTAGGGGGCAACTACTCCACCGCGCTGCGCACCGCCGCCGCGTCTTCGGTGTCGATCAACCATCTGGCCCGCAAGGATGCCCGCGTGATGGGCATGGTCGGCGCCGGTCATCAGGCCAGCTTCCAGCTGCGCGCCGCGTTGGAGCAGCGCCCGTTCGAGAAGGTGATCGGCTGGAACTATCACCCCGAGATGCTGGCCAATCTGGAAAAGGTCGCCGCAGAGGCGGGGCTGCCCTTCGAGGCGGTCGAGCTTGACGGGCTGGTTGAGGCCGACGTGATCATCACGATCACCTCCAGCTTCGCCCCGATCCTGCTGGAACACCATGTCAGCCCCGGTACGCATATCGCCTGCATGGGCACCGACACGAAGGGCAAACAGGAAGCCAGCGCCGACCTGGTCGCGCGCGCCACGCTGTTCACGGATGAAGTGGCGCAGTCGATCTCCATCGGGGAATGCCAGCACGCGATTGCTGCGGGGCTGATCACGGAAGCCGATGTTTCCCAGATCGGCGCGGTGATCAATGGCAGCCATCCGGGACGCAGCTCGGCGGATGAGATCACGCTGTTTGACGGCACCGGTGTCGGGCTTCAGGATCTGGCGGTGTCCGCCGCCCTGGTCGATCTGGCGGTCGAAAAGGGTGTTGCCATCGAGGTCGATCTGTAAGCGCGGCTCACTCTGGCCAGTTCCGGCGCAGATCCCAGGCCAGATCCCGGACCGACGCAACGCGAGCCCCTCCCCCCGGCGTCGCCTCGACATAGCCCACCAGATCGAAGGGCAGATCGCTCGTCAACGCACCCGCCACAATCGCGTCGATCAGGATCGTCTCGCGCCCCGGTACCGGGGTGCGGGGCAGCTCGGCCTCGGCGAACATCAGCGCGATCAACTCGGCGCAGAACAGCTCTGACGGGTCGCCCGCGTCGAACCGCATGTCAAACGGTGTGCCCATCTGCGCCATGCCTCGACGAAGCGAAGTCGCACGGGTGGACCGGGGCGGGCGCAGGGCCACCACCGCATCGGTATCCAGCACCACCTCGGCGGGGGCCAGCCGAACGCCCCCGTCTACCGCCTCTAGATAGAGGTTCCCTGCCCTGATCTGATCGTGAAACGGCACCAGCGCAGGCAAATGCCACAGCCCCGCCGCGCGCAGTTGCGCCTCGTTGCCGATATAGGTCGCGCCATGGGTGAACTGACCGGGAATCAGCAGGCCCGAAACCCGGTTGTCGGAATGAAAGAACACCAGATCCATCGGGCGCAGAGCGCCTTGCAGCAACGCCGTGGCCTCTGGCTGCGTGGTCATGCGGCCGGGCCGGAACTGGATCAATCCAAGCTGGCGCAGTGTCCCGACATTGGCATCGGCCAGCGCGATCATCCAGTCCGGGTATGGCCCCGCGCCCTGACAGCATCCGGCAACAATCCGGGACGGATCGGCCCGCGTCGCATCGGGCGGCATGGGCGCGGCGGCGCAGCCTGCCATGGCCAGAAACACCAGCCCCGCAACTGCCCGCCCCATGCGCGTCATCCCCTGTCCCTTCCCAATGATGCGCAAGCTTGGCAGAGAACGCGCGCAAGGTCACGCCGCGCGATGCGCTCAGGTCTCTGACCGCTTGTGCAGCCAGCCGAGCAATAGCGGTGTCAGGTACATCGGGAATTGATAGCAGGCGATGAAGGGCAGAAGCGCGTCAACCGTGGCCGCTGGCAGTGCCACGAGGAACAGCGCCACGTTGCGGTTGCCCGCGATGATCGACAGCGCCACCTCCTGCGACGTGCGGGCGCGCAGGGCCAGGAACACGGCCAGTTGCAGCCCGAAATTGGCGGCGAACACCACGGCCAGCCAGAAGCCCACGGCCTGCCAGCCTGTCTCGATCAACGGCGCGACCCCCGCCATCAACCCGATGACGATAATGGCCAGAAGGACCACCCCCACCCCGTCCAGTTGACGGGTCTGCCCCGCATCGGGGCGCGGCAAGATCAACACCCGCGCGCCAAAGCCAAGCGCCACCGCCAGCGCCACGACCAGCACCAGCCGCCCCGCAGCGGCCAGCACGTCCCCCGCCCCCGGCATCGCGCCCTGCATCAGCCACAGGATGGGCAGCACCGTCAGCGGGAACAGCGCCGTGCCGAAGATCAGAATCTGCATCGCGGGTGCCGGGTCCTTGCCCGCGAGCACCATGAAATTGGGTGCCCCGGTGATGGAGGGCGCCGACAGCATCAGCATCACCGCCAGCGCGGGCACCGTGTCGATGACGCCTGCCAGCGTGAACAGCGCAAAGCCCAGAACCGGCATCAGCAGTTGCAGCGCCACCACGTCGCGCAGGGGCCGCCAAAGTCGGGTCAACTGGCCAAGCGTTTCCGCCGGGCCGATGCGGAAGGCCGAGAAGAACAGCAGAACGGCCACCATCCAGGGCAGATGGGGCCGCATGGCCTGCGCCAGATCGGGAAGGGAAATCCCGGCCACCAGCCCCGCAACAAGGACAAGGCGACCGTGGCGGGCGCAGATCTCCAGCGCCCGCCCGATTGCCTGCATCACTGTGGAACCGATCGCATCGATTCCGGCAGCCACAGCGCCAGCTCCGGGAACCAGATCAGCACGAAGCACATCAGAACCATGATCGCGAACATCGGCAGCGCGGCCTTGGCGATATAGCTCATTTCATGGCCCGTCATGCCCTGCAGCACGAAGAGGTTGAAGCCAATGGGCGGCGTGATCTGGGCCATCTCGACCACGACGATGACGAAGATGCCGAACCAGATCAGGTCGATCCCGGCCTCCAGCACCATCGGTTCCACAACCGCCATGGTCAGCACCACGGATGAAATGCCATCGAGGAACATGCCGAGGATGATGTAGAAGACCAGCAGCATCATCAGCAGTTCGAACCGGCTCAGCTCCATCGCCGCGATGCCATCGGCCAGCGCACGCGGCAGCCCGGTGAACCCCATGGACAGCTTCAGAAAGGCCGCCCCCGCAAGGATCAGCATGATCATGGCCGAGGTGCGCGTCGCCCCCATCAGGCTTTCGCGGAAGCTGTCCCAGTTCAAGGACCCCTGGCTTGCCGCCAGAACCAGTGACCCGATGACGCCGATAGCTGCGGCCTCTGTCGCGGTGGCCGTGCCGGTATACATCGACCCGATCACCACGAAGATCAGCACCATGACGGGAATGAGGAACCGGGAATTGCGGACCTTCTCGGCAAAACTCATCGCCGTTTCCAAGGTCGGCTGCCAGCCCTTCGCCATGAAGGAGTAAATGGCGACATAACCCATGAACATCAGCGCCAGCACCAGGCCGGGGAAGACGCCGGCAAAGAACAGTTCGGTAATGGACTGGTTCACCGCCACGCCATAGACGATCAGCGCCAGAGAGGGTGGGATCATCAGGCCAAGCGTCGCAGCACCGGCCAGCGTGCCGATGACAATATGTTCCGGGTACTTGCGCGCGCGCAGTTCCGGGATCGACATTTTGCCGACGGTGGTCAGCGTCGCGGCAGAGGAACCAGAGACCGCCGCGAAGACCGTGCAGCCCACGATATTGGTATGCACCAGCCCCCCCGGCAGCCGCGCCAGCCAGGGCGACAGCCCGCGGAACATGTCCTCTGACAGCCGCGTTCGGTAGAGGATTTCGCCCATCCAGATGAAAAGCGGCAGGGCGGTGATGGTCCAGCTCGAGGACGAGGCCCAGATCGTGGTGATCATCGTGTCGCCCACGGGGCGCGAGGTGAACAGCTCCATACCGACCCAGGCCACACCCATCAGGGCGATCCCGACCCAGACACCGGTGCCGAGCAGGAAGAAGAGAACCGCAAGGAAGATGATGATGGCAAGAAGTTCGGTCATGTCATCACTCCCCGAAGCTTTGATCGACGATGTTGCTGCCCAACCTGCTTTCGCCCTTGAAGAGGACCGAAATCAGGTTGTCGAGGAAGGCGATGGTCAGGATGGCCCCGCCAATGACCATGACCGACTGCGGGATCCACAGCGGCGTGGCGTCCTGCGCCTGGCTGACCTCGTTGAACTTCCACGACCAGTAGACGAACCAGTAGGCGTAGTAGACGAAATAGGCGGAAATGGCCGTAGCCACCCCGAAACACCAGATTTCCAGCAGCCATTTGATGCGTACCGGAACGGCATTCAGCAGGATCGACACGCGAATATGCGCGCCGCCATTCAGGGCGCTGGCAAAGGCAAGAAAGCTTGCCGCGGCCATGACATAGCCCGCGTAATTGGGGGCACCGGGAAACAGCTCGCCGGTCCAGCGGGCCACCATTTGGGCAACGATCAGCAGAAGGATGGTGACAAGGCACAGGGCGGCCAGAACACCGGAGCCCTTGTATAACCCGTCAAGCAATCTGCGCAGCACTCCGAGAGTTCCGGTCATGGATCAGCCTCTATTCGGAAGGGGAAGACCCTCGGGGGCACCGGACCACGGTCACAGCGCCCCCGAGGCGGGAGAGACAGCGTTACTGCTGTGCAGCCATCGCCGCGCGATAGGCATCGACGATCGCCTGACCGTCTTCACCGGCATCGGCCAGCCATTCCTCGGTCATCACGGCACCGATTTCCTGAAGGTCGGCAACCAGCTGATCGCCCGCGCGCTGCACGGTCATGCCACCGGCAGCCAGACCCGCAAGGGTGAAACCGGTATACTCCCGCGCACGCCATGCACCCGCATACTCCGCCATGCCTGCACAGGCCCGGACGATGTTCTGGTTGGCTTCCGAGGTGTCGGACCAGACATCGGCATTCACGAAGACATAGTTGCGCGGCAGCCATGCGTCGACTTCGTAGAAGTGGCTCAGGCTTTCCCACACACGGCGGTCATAGCCGGTCGCGCCCGAGGACACCATGGACGAGGCCACGCCGGTGGCAAAGGCCTGGCTGATTTCAGCCGCTTCGATGGTCACCGGCAACATGCCGGTCAGCTCCGCCAGACGGTTCGTGGCGTTGGAATAGGACCGGAAGCGGATGCCTTCCATGTCTGCGACCGAGTTCACTTCCTGGTTGAAGTAAAGCCCCTGCGGCGGCCACGGCACGGAATAGAGCAGCACGAGGTTCTGTTCGGCCAGAAGGTCGGTGATATAGGGCTCTGCGATTTCCCACAGCACGTCATGCTCTTCGAAAGAGGAGACGAGGAAGGGGATCGAGTCCACACCGAAGAGCGCGTTTTCGTTCTGGTGGCCAGACAGCAGACGCTCGCCGATCGGCACCTGCCCGGTCTGAACAGCGCGCTTGATGTCCGCACCCGCGAAAAGCGAGCCACCCGGATGGGTCACGATCTCGATCTCGCCGCCGGTGCCCGTGGTCACGCACTGGGCAAACTCCGCACCCGTCACCGAGTGGAAGTTGGACCCGGAATAGGCCATCGGCATATCCCAGGTATCGGCCAGCGCCGGGCCTGCCAGCACGGTTGCCGCAGCGGCGAGGGTCAGTTTGAAGGTCTTCATGTCAGTCTCCTTGTTGGTTGCTGCATTCTTGGTCTTGTTATCTCGGGTCACCCTGCGAACCGTTGTGGGTCGTAGGGGGTCATGTCGGTATTGGGCCGCTGGCCCGTGATCATCTGCGCCAGCCAACGCCCGGTTTTCGGCCCGCCCGTCAGGCCGATATGGTGGTGGCCAAAGCCCGCGAAGACGCCGGTTCCCCGCACCTCACCGATCAGCGGCAGGCTGTCCGTGGGCGCCGGGCGGTGGCCCTGCCATTCGATCTCATCCGTGGCCTTGAGCTTGGGGAAGGTCTCTGCCACCTGCCGTCTCAGCAGCTCGAACGGTGCTTTCGATGGCCCTGCGTCCAGCCCGCCAAATTCCACCACGCCCGCGCATCTTACGCCCTGAGCCATTGGTGTGGCGACAAATTTTCCGCTGGCGACCATCACCGGCACCGTCGGCCCGCCGGTCGCGTTCTCGAACACGATGTGATAGCCGCGTTCGGTTTCAATCGGCACGGTGATGCCAAGCTTTTTCATCAGGGGTTTTGACCAGACACCCGTGGTCAGAACCACCTGATCGCAGGCGATCTCACCTTCCGTGGTCTGCACCGCGCTGACCTTGCCATCGGTCAGTGTGAAATCCTTGACGTCGGCCTTGCGGAACGTGCCACCGAGCGCCTTGAACTCCTCGGCCAGCGCCGCCACGTATCCGCCCGGATCGCGGATGAAGCCGTGGTTCTTCATGACCGCCAGACAGCCGACCTTGTCGGAAAAGCAGTCCTGATACTCATGCACCGCCGCGCCTTCGATCAGCTCGGGCACGAAGCCGCCTTCGCGGCGCAGGGTCCAGACATAGCTGTCCTTCTCGAACGCCGCGCGGTCGGCATAGGCGAAGGTGTAATCGCTTTCGACCACCCATTCCTCGGCCCGCGTGCCCCGCGCCAAAGCCAAATGCTGATCGACACTGTCGCCGATCACGCCGTTGATCCCTCCGGCAATGCGCCGCGTATCGCGGTCATTGGCGTGGCCCAGGTATTTCACCAGCCAGGGGATCATCCGCGGCACATAGGACCAGCGCATGAAGAGCGGGAAATTGGGGTCCATCAGGTAACCCGGCCCCTTGGCAATCAGCCCCGGCGTGGTCACCGGCACGATGGCACAAGACGCCAGCACCCCGGCATTGCCGTAAGACGTCCCCTGCCCCGGATCGCCCCGGTCCACCAGCATCACCTCGCGCCCGGCCCGGCGCAGCCAGATCGCGGCGGACACGCCGACAATACCTGCGCCTATGACAACGATGCGACCGCTCATGCGGGACATCCTCCCATCCGGTTTCGGGCAAAATCGCCGGTTTCGGGCGATTCCCTAGGGTAAGCTTTGCCGCTAATTGATAATACGTCAACATTTTGTTGACAATTTATCAGAAAGGCGCAGTTTGAAGACATGTCACACACTGATCCTGGCCCCGTTGTTTCCTCTGCCCATCTCGCCGATGGCAGCTTTCCGCAGATCTCGGAATTCGAGTATGGGCTGACCCTGGCCAACAACGCCTTCCAGCGCTGGATGATGCGTGCGATGGCGGCGTCCGGGCACCCGGACATGTCGGCGCTGGAGGTGCAGGTGATGCATTCCGTCCACCACAGGGGCCGCGCCAAGACGCTGGCCGATCTCTGCCTTGGCCTTGGCATCGAGGACACCCACACGGTGAACTACGCGATCAAGAAGCTCGCCAAGGCGGGGCTGGTACGCGAGGGCCGGCAGGGCAAGGAAAAGACCGTGACGGCGACCGAGGCGGGGGCGGCGGCCTGCGAACGCTACCGGGATATTCGCGAGGCGCTGCTTCTGCGCGCGGTGCATGAGCTTGGGTTCGAGCCCGAGCAGATTTCGCGGCTGAGCACGCTTTTGCGCCTCATGTCCGGGCAATACGATCAGGCGGCCCGCGCCGCGACGACCTACTAGGCTCATCCCCTTGCCCTCCGCCGGTATTTCTCCAACACATCCGGGTTCGGGTCGATGCCAAGGCCGGGGCCGGTCGGCAGCACCACTTCTCCATTTTCGACCGGGAAGGGCGTCGCCAGCACATCCTCAACGAGGAAGTAACTCGCCTGGTAGAACTCGCAGCCAAGCGTGATCTCGGGCGTCGCCGCGATCATGTGGGCCCCCGCCAGATGGGCGATCCCCGCCTCGAACATGTCGCCGCCATAGGCCGACAGGCCAGAGGCCGCCGCCATCCGCGCCACGGTCTGCGCGCGGCTCAGTCCGCCCGATTTCATGATCTTGATGGAGACCCCGTCAGCAATCCCCATGGACAGGCCAAGCGCCATGTCCTCCGGCCCGAAAACGCTCTCATCCGCCAGCAGGGGCACATCGATCTCCCCCCTGATCCGCGCCATCAACTCCCGCAGATGCGCCTTCACGGGTTGTTCGATGAAGGTGGGCCGGAACGTCGCCACATCCCGCACGCAGGCCAGGGCCACGTCATGATGCAACCCCTGGTTATAGTCCACGCGGATATCGAACTCCGGATAGTCCGCGCGCAACCGCTCCAGCCGCATCATGTCGAACGCATGATCCTTGAACCCGGTTTTCAGCTTGATGATCCGCACCCCATCGGCGCGCAGCCGGTCCATCAGGACAAGGTCGCGGTCGAAATCGGGGTCGGCGATCGAACAGGACAGCGGAATGCGCGCGCGATAGGTGCCGCCAAGCAGCTCCGACACCGGCAGCCCCGCCGCCTTACCCATAAGATCCAGCAGGGCCGTTTCCAGCGCCGCCTTGGCCTCGGTGCAATGGGCCACCGCGTACTGAGCGTCCGCCATGATCCGCGCCCGGTCCGACAGTTTACGCCCCACGACGAGGGGCCGGAAATAGCGGTCCAGCGCCGCATAGGTCGCCTCGGCAGAGCCGGTGAACACCACCCAGGGGCTTGCCTCGCCCCAGCCCTGCAGCCCGCCCTCGGTCACCAGACGCAGCACCACAATATCCACGACATGCTCCACCGAGCCGATGCCATGGTCGCGCCGCGCATTCACCGGCAGCGCGAGATGCCACAGGTCCATTCCCGTGATCGTCTGGTCCCAGGTCGACATGCTGTCCCCATATTTCCCTTGGTCCACCCTGCCGCCCCTATTCCATCATTTCCAATATTCATTTATCTATCCTTCATCAGAAAAAATGATGAGGTGGGGCATGTCCCTCCGCTTCCGCCAGCTTCAGGCCTTTCACGCCATTGTCGAGACCGGCACGGTCACCGCCGCCGCCGATCAGCTTGGCATTTCGCAGCCCGGCATTTCGAACCTCCTGTCGCAACTGGAACGCCAGACCCGGTTCAAACTGTTCGAACGGGTGCGCGGCCGTCTGGTGCCGACGCCCGAAGCGGAAGTGCTCTACCAGGAGGTCGACACCGTGGTGCGCGGGCTCGACCATGTCAGCCAGGCGGTTGTCGACCTGCAGAACAAACAAGCGGGCCAACTTCAGGTCGCCTCGCAGCATTCCATGTCCTTCGGCTTCATGCCCCGGCTGATTGCCCGTTTCGCCAGGGACCGGCCCGACATGTCGATTTCCTTCCAGTCGCAATATTCGGTGAAGATCCAGGAATGGGTGCAATCGGGCCTCTTCGAGATCGGGATTTGCGAATTGCCGCTGCTGCATGACGCACTGAATGTGCATCCCCTGCAGATCGAAACCCTGCTGGCCCTGCCCGAGGACAGCCCGCTTGCCGAGCATGAGGTGCTGACGCCGGAACTTCTGGATGGTACGCCCTTCATCGTCATGGGGCCGGAACACATGACCCACAGGCGCACGAGGGAAGCGTTTCACAACGCGGGCATCCCCCTGCGGACGCGCGTCCACTCACACCTGTTCAAGAACCTGCTCAGCTTCGTGAAGGAAGGCATGGGGGTTGCCGTTCTGGACCCTTTCGCGCTGCATTTCGACTTCGAGGGCGGCTTCATCACCCGCCCCTTTCGCCCGCGCATCCTGATGGACATGGCGGTGATCACCTCGCGCACCCGGCCCATGTCGGCGGTCGGGCAGGAGTTCCTGGCGCTGCTATTGGAGGAGCTGAAGCCCTACGATTGCAGCCCCGGCACAAACGGCTGATCTGGGCGCGGGGGAAGGGCCTTGCAAGGCCCTTTCAAGCGGCTTGCAAGCCGCTTCCCCCCGCCCGGCTCAGCCCATCCACCTTCTGACAGGCGCGGCGGCTTCCTCCAGCGGTTGCACCACCACATCGACCAATGTCGGCCCGTCATGGGCAATCGCCTCGGTCATCACCTTGTCGAGCTCAGCAGGGTCTTCCACCCGCCAGGATTTCACCCCATAGGCCGCCGCCACCGCCGCATGATCCACCCGGTCGAAATCCACGTTGTAATAGCGCGCGCCCTTGTCGGCCATCTGGCTGGCCTTGATCCATCCGAAATTGGCGTTGGAGAAGACCACGAAGGTGATCGGCGCGCGATGGCGCGTCACGGTTTCCAGCTCGCCCGCCGTGAAGCCGAAAGACCCGTCCCCCATCAGCGCCACGGTCTTGGACGCGGGCCGCCCGTACCAGGCCCCCAAAGACGCGGACAAGGAATAGCCAAGCGCCCCGTGTGCCCGGTTGGTGATGAAGAAACGCCCCGGCAGGTCCTGCTGGTAATAGGCCGACATATAGGGGCAGCTGGTGCCGGGGTCCGAGACGATGGTGGCATCGGGCGGCAAAAGCCGGTTCAGGGTGGCAATCACCCGCTCGGGCCGGATTGGGGCCTCATCGCTTTCGGCCAAAGCCCGGAACCGCGCGAATTTGCGCGCCTTGCGCTCGGCCACCACCAAGGCCCCGCCAAACCCCATCACTTCACGCCCGTCGAGAACCGAATTCACCTCGGCCAGCGACAGGCGCAGGTCGCCCACGACGCCCACCTCGGTCGGATAGTTCGCCCCGATCACCATCGGATCGCTGTCGAAATGCACGATGCGTGTGCCGGGTTTCGGCGCTTCCCACCGGGCCGTGGTGGTGGACCCGGCCCGGATGCCCATGAACACCACCAGATCGGCAGCTTCCATCGCCTCCCATGTCTCATCCGTGCCGCCGTTCGACCCGACGACACCGAGCATGTTGGGGTGGCTGTCCGCAAGGCTCCCCTGCCCGGAAATCGACGTCGCCACCGGAATATCCAGCCGTTCCGCCAACCGCGCCAGTTCTTCCCACGCGCCGGAGATGACAACGCCTCCGCCGCAGACGATCAATGGCTGTTTCGCCGACAGGATCGCGTCGACCGCCGCCTCCGCCGCGCCGGGTTCTGGCCCCTGCCGGTAGGCGGGGAAGGTATGGGTGGCAGGATCGGCCCAGATATCGGAGGGATCAACCGGGTCATACTGGATGTCATAGGGCAGCCCCAGATGCGCCGCGCCGGGGCGGCCCGTGGTCATCGCCCGGAACGCGCCGCGCACCATGCGGGGAATATGCACCGCCTGCTTGATGACCGTGTTCCATTTGGTCAAGGGCCGCATCAGCGCGTCCTGATCGACCTCGGTCAGCGGGTATTTCCCGTAGGTCCCGACCGAGATATCCGAGGTGATCGCCAGAACCGAATAGCTGCTTTCCGAGGCCTCGATCAGCCCCGGCAGAATATAGGTCGCACCGCCCCCCGACGGCCCCTCGCAGACACCGGGGTGCCCCGTCACGCGGGCATAGGCATCGGCCATGTAGGTCGCGGAGCGTTCATCGCGGGTCAGCACATGGGTGATACCGTGATCCATGCCGCGCATCGCGTCATAGAAAGGCAGGCTCGTATCACCGCACAGCCCGAACACATGCCGCACCCCCTGCGCCTCCAGCATCTTCACCAGCGCCTCGGCCCCGTTCATCTGGTTGGTCATCTGTCACACCCTCCCGGATTCGTATTTCACGCTGTATACAGCTCAAAATATCTTGCAAAACTCAACCCGAAATATCACTGTGCCGACAGAACGCCGGAAAGAGCCGCTGAAATGACCGACCCCGCCCCCAAACCCGAAAGCAATGTCGACCGCATCACCGCGCAGCTTCGGCGCATGGCGGCGGAGTTCGAGATCAAGCCCGATGAACGCATTCGCGAAGGCGAGATGGCAAAACGCCTCTCGGTCAGCCGTACTCCGCTACGCGAGGCGCTGAACCGGCTGGTGTCAGAGGGCTTTCTGACCTTCACCGGCGGTCAGGGCTTCTTCTGCCGATCTCTGACGCCGGAGCGTATCCTAGACCTCTACGAGGCCCGCGCGGCGGTGGAATGCGAGGCGATGCGGCTGGCCCTGACCCGCGCCTCGGACACCGATATCCGCGCGCTCAGGGACGACCTCGACCGCTCTGAGCCGCTATATAACTCGGCCACCGACCGTATCGCGCTGCTCGACATGGACGAAGCCTTTCACATGTCCCTCGCCCGTCTGTCGCGGAACGCCGAACTGACCAATATGCTCGACAATATCAACGGACGCATCCGCTATGTGCGGATGATCGGGCTGAACATGGAACGCGGCGCGGCCATCCGCATGTCGGCACACCGCGCCATTCTCGACGCGCTGGCCGACCGTGACGAGCGCCGTGCGCTGGCCACCCTGCGCGCCCATATCGAGCTGCGCAAGGAAGACGCGACCCGCGCCGTGCGCGAGGCATTCTCTCACATCTACGTTCAGGCAGGCTGACATGACCACACGCGGCGGCAAGACGGTTTACGGGGCAAGCGTCGGCATATTGATGCTGGAAACGCAGTTCCCCCGCATCCCCGGCGATATCGGCAACGCGCTGACCTGGCCCTTCCCGGTGCATTTCCGGGTGGTGCGCGGGGCCACGCCCGACAATATCGTGCGCGGTGCGCCGCTGGACCGGGTGCAGGATTTCATCGCCGCCGCGCAGGATCTGGTGGCTATGGGATGCGACGGGATCACGACGAATTGCGGGTTCCTGTCGCTGTTGCAAGGTGACATGGCGGCGGCGCTTGGCGTGCCGGTGGCGACCTCGTCGCTGATGCAGGTGCCGCTGGTGGAACGGCTGCTGCCGCCGGGCAAGAGGGTCGGCATATTGACAGTCTCGGCAGGCACGCTCAGCCCCGAACACCTGAAAGCGGCGGGCGTGGCGCTGGATACGCCGGTGATGGGCACCGAAAACGGGCGTGCTTTCACCCGCGATATCCTCGGCGATGCGCCAGAGATCGATTTCGAGGCCTGCCGGCTCGACCTGCTCGACGCCGCGACCGAGCTGACAGACAAACACCCGGACGTCGGCGGCATCGTGCTGGAATGCACCAATATGGTGCCCTATGCCGCCGATATCCGCGCCGCCACCGGCCTGCCGGTCTGGTCGATCTACAGTTTCGTCAGCTGGTTTCAGGCGGGGCTGATGCCGCGCCGTTTCTCAGGTGGGATCGACGACCCCCGCTGGTAGACCCCGACCGCTGGCCGTTCGACGCGTGTTCTGACGGTGCGATCCATTGGCTGGACCGGGGGACGCCTTGTGGACTGCACCAAGCTCGGAAAGCCTGTGCCACCTGCTCGGGCCAGAACGATCATGGCCAGGCTCTTGCTGCCATGTCGGCCAGCTTGCCCGACAGAAGACGGAGCTTGTCTCCGAACATCATGTCCAGCGAGAACGCGATCGGCAGGGCGATCAGGATGCTTTGCCCCCAAGCCAGCAGCCACGACCATGAGACCCCGAGTTCAAGAAGGCTGAACACACCCGACAAAGCCATGGACATGAAAGACGACATGACCAGAGAGCCCGAAAGCCTGTGAAGGTACCGACGATCCATCATGTCAAGCGGCCTCCCGCAGGGCCAGGGCCTCGGCCGCGGCGGTCAGGTCGGCCAATGCGTTTGGCTCCGTGATGCGCCCGGATTCGGCATCGAAGACATCGTGGAAATTGGCCACGGAAACCGCCGCCCTGAGATCCACCCCGAAGAACCGGGCAGAGCCTTTCGCGGACGCCAGCACGCTGCCCGCGCCACCGGGCCCCGGTGAGGTCGACAGGAAGACTGCGGGCTTGTCCTGAAATACTTTCTGATCAATCCGGCTCGCCCAATCAAAGAGGTTCTTGTAGGCGGCGGAATAGGAGCCGTTATGTTCCGCGAAGGAGACGATCACCGCGTCAGCGGCCCCGATCTTGTTGAAGAACGCTTTTGCCGGTTGGGGTTTGCCGATCTCTCTTTCGAGATCCTCGCTGAAGATCGGCAGGTCGTAGTCACTTAGATCCAGGACCTCTATCTCGGCATCGGGGACCAACTGGGCAGTGAACCGCGCCAAGGCCTTGTTGATGGAGGTCTTGCGGTTACTTGCACCGAAAGCCAGGATTTTCATGGGTATTCTCCTATCTGGATCGGAGGATTGAATTGAAATGGGCGATCACGAGGCGGCATCCGCCTTGCGGTTCCGACGGACGGGAAGCGCCGCCTCGTGCTTTCTGCCGGGGCTTGCCAGCGGGTGTGGCCCTGGCCGAGATCAGGCCGCCCTGTCGGCGGGTTCCACGCCGTCGCGGACCTGACCGACCAGCACCGCCCAGTCCATGTGGAGGGCACCGTAGACCTCACGGGCGACCGGGCGGGCATTGTCGGCGAGGATCTCGACCATCAGACTGGCCCCGTCGGCAACGACCACGCCCGCCTGCGACAGGCGCAGCAGACCGGTGTCTCGCTTGGTCTGGTTGAACGTGCCCGAGGCATCCATCGCCACATAGGCGTTGTAGCCCTTGCGTTGCGCGGTCATCGCCGGGAAGGCGGCGCAGACTTCGAGCGACACACCGGCGAAGATCAGGTTCTTGCGCCCGGTCGCCTCGATCGCCGCGGCGACGCGCGGGTCATCCCAGGCGTTGACCGAGGTCCGGTCGATGAAGTCGTGTCCGGGCAGTGCGGCGGCCAGCTCGGGAAAGGCGGGGCCCCAGAGCGTCTTGGCAGAGGTGGTGGTGGTGACAATCGGCAGCCCGAGGGCCTTGGCGGCCTTGGCCAGCCCGACAACATTGTGCTTGAGTTCGGCGACCGGGTAATCGCGCACGCCGGTCATCAGGCCGACCTGGTGGTCGACCAGAACAAGCGCGGTGGTGTCTGCCGTCATCGGTTCGGGATTGATGAAATTCATTAGGCTTTCCTTTTTGTCTTGAAGGGTTGGTTGGGGTTTCGGTTCGGGAGGTAGGGGCGCTCAGTCGATGGTGCCGAGCTCGCCGGCGGCGTGGGCGGCGATGACGGCCTCCAATTGATCCGCGTCACGCATCGCGAAGGGGCCTTTCTGCACGAAGGGTTCGCGCAAGGGGGTGCCGCCAAGCAGGACCGCTTGGCCGCCATCGCCGCTCTGCAGGCGGATCTCCCCGGCGCCATGTGTGGCCAGCGCCATGTCGCCGCTCAGCCGGTGGCGGGTTCCGTCGATCACGACCTCGACCTCGCCGCGGATGAGGTGCAGCCAGGCCGCGTCTTGGCGATCGGCACGATGGGTGAAGTTTCCGCCCGCCTGAAGGGAGATATCGAGGATCGTGAGGGGCAAGGCGGGCGGGGTCGCGCCAATGACGCCGTTGCTTTGGCCGGTCATCACCCGCACCCGATGGCCCGGACCTTCGATCACCGGCATCTGCGCGGCGGCGACGTGACGCGAAGCGGGTGCGTCAAGCTTCTGTGCGGCGGGCAGGTTGACGAAGATTTGCAAGGCATGGGTGTGCGAACCGGGCGTAGGCGCCTCGTCATGCACCGCACCGCGGGCGGCTTTCAGCCAGTAGAGATCGCCGGGCGACAGCTCGATGTCGTTGCCAAGCGAGTCACGGTTGCGAAAGCTGCCGGTGCTGTCCTCGAACAGCACACTCACCGCCGAAAGCCCCGCATGCGCGTGGGGTGCGAAGGTCGGCGCGGTCATGGTGAAATGGTCGACCATGATCAGCGGGTCCATCAGCCCGTCCAGCTGACGATGGATGAAGCTGAGCGCCTTGAAACCCTTGCCCCGGCTCATCTTCTCCCCGTGCTGGACCGCGGTGATCGCGGCCGGGGGCATGGTCGTCCGAGCGTTGTGTTGAACAGTCATGTTCGCCTCCTTTTGCTGAGAACGAACCTATTCCCCGAACGATGTGTCGAAAATCCGTTGATTCTGGAACCCTTCGTTCTGTATTTGGAACGAACCTCGCAATCGAGAAGGCCGGACCATGGACCTCAACCAAGCCTACTACCTCGTGCATGTCGTTGAAAAACAGGGCTTCTCGGCGGCGGCTCGGGCATTGGGAATCCCAAAGTCGCGGATCAGCCGACAGGTGAAAACCCTTGAGGAAACCCTTGGAACGCGCCTGCTCAACCGGGATTCGAGACATATGTCGCTGACGGAAGCGGGCGAAGCCTACTACCGTCATGCGAAGATGGCACTGGATTGCATGATGGCCGCCGAAGCGGCGGTGCGAAAAGACAGGGACGCGTTGGAGGGCACCGTCACCCTGTCCTGTTCGGTCGGGGTCGCGCAGTTCGCGCTTGGCCGGATCCTGCCGCGCTTTCTGGCCGAAAACCCGCGCGTCGTCCTGCGGCTACAGGCCTCGAACGATTATGCCGACATGATCGGCGATGGCATCGACCTCGCCATTCGGGGCCATGCCAGGCTGTTGCCCGATTCCGGGCTGATCCAGCGGCGCATCACGGAAACCCCTTGGCACCTGTTCGGGTCACCGGGCCTTGCGCAACAGGTTGCGGCTGCGGTCACACCCTCGGACCTCGAAGGCCTGCCCGGACTCGCGCTTGGCTGGCGCCCCGGAGGCAACTCCTGGTCCTTGCAGGGGCCTGACGGACGGACCGCATCGGTGCCATATGCCGCGCGTCTGCGCAGCGATGACATGGCCACCCTCAAACGAGCGGCCGCAGAAGGACTCGGCGTGGTGGCCCTGCCCGCCTATGCCTGCGCCGAGGATGTCGCGGCAGGGCGACTGAGCCGCCTGCTGCCGGACTGGACCGCGGGGGTGCCGGAAATCAGCCTTCTGATGCACGAAAGACGAGGCAACCCGCCTCAGGTCGACGCCTTCGCCGCCTTCCTGCGCCGCGAACTGCCGGATATCATGCGCGGTGCCGGCAGCGGGTAGCGATCCGCCCCATCCAACCGGGGTCCGTTCTTCGCGTGGATTTGTCTCGCCTCAGGGCGCAGCGGCACGACGGGGCGGGATATCTGGAACGAGGTCATCCGCTAACGCCCACGATCCTGTGCCGTGCTTTGCTGGCGCGCACCCAATCCGGTGAACACATGCGGCGAAAGAGGGCACATTTTACAAAACTGTAAATGTGATGACGCGAGACTGTCACGGCATGCAGACAGAAGGACCCCGAAAACGCACAGGGGGTTCAGGTGCTCGAAGTCCGCAATGTCACACGCGTGTTTGGCAATCGCAAGGCGGTGGATGCCGTCAGTTTCTCCATCGACCGGCCGCAATTCGTAGGCATCATCGGGCGCTCGGGAGCTGGGAAATCGACCTTCCTGCGCATGATGAATCGTCTTCTACAGGCCTCATCGGGCGAGATCCTTGTCGAGGGCCGCGATATCCTCTCGCTCAGGGGGGCCGAGGCGCGCGCCTGGCAAAGTCAGTGCGCGATGATCTTCCAGCAATTCAACCTTGTTCCGCGGCTGGACGTGGCGTCGAACGTTATGCATGGCCAGCTCAATCGCCGCTCGACACTGGCGACGATGTTCAACCTGTGGTCCCGCGAAGACATCCTGAAGGCGCTCGATATCCTCGACCGGCTTGGCATCGCAGAGCAGGCCCCCAAGCGGGCCGAAGCGCTGTCGGGTGGCCAGCAACAGCGCGTCGCCATCGCCCGTGCGCTGATGCAGGACCCCAAGATCATCCTCGCGGATGAACCCATTGCCAGCCTTGACCCGATGAACGCGCAGGTGGTGATGGACACGCTCAAGAAGATCAACACCGAGGATGGCCGGATGGTCATCGCCAACCTGCACACGCTGGACACCGCGCGCCGCTATTGCGACCGGGTGATCGGCCTGCGCGACGGTATTCTGGTTTTCGACGGTCCGCCAAGCGACCTGACCACCGATGCCGCGCGTGAAATCTACGGCGCGGACGAGAGTTTCAACGAAGAAGCGACCTCGACCGCGATTCCCGGCCAGACCGCGACCCGTGTTCGCGAATTGGCCATGGCCGCCCAGTAACCCGGTTTACCACCCCCGGTCCCCGTCCGGGGCCGCTCATCGCAACGGAGAGACCCGATGAAGAAGCTTGCCGCCGCTCTGGCCCTGACCACCATCCTGACTGGCATGGTCCAGGCCCAGGAAATAACAGAATTCAACATTGGCCTTCTGGGCGGCGAAAACGCCCAGGACCGTCTGGCCAATAACGAGTGCTTCCGCGCCTATGTCGAAGAAGCCCTCGGCGTCCCGACCCGCCTGTTCACCCCCGCCGACTACAATGGCGTGATCCAGGGACTCGTTGGCGGCACGCTGGACTTCGCTTGGCTCGGCGCTTCGTCCTATGCCGCGACTTACCTTGCCGATCCGGAAGCGGTCATTCCGGTTCTGGTCAAGACCAACCTCGATGGGTCGTTCTCGTACCACTCGATCGGCTTTGCCCGCGCCGACAGCGGCATCACCTCGCTGGAAGACCTTCAGGGCCGCATCTTCGGCTTCGGCGATCCGAACTCCACCTCTGGCTTCCTGATCCCGTCGGTGGAGATCCCGCAGATCACCGGTGCCACGATGGACTCGGGCGACTACTTCGGTGAGGTCGTGTTCACCGGCGGCCACGAACAGACCATCATCGCGGTCAACAATGGCAGCGTCGATGGCGGCGTGACCTGGGCCGACGGCCTGGGCGCCTGGGAAGACGGCTACAATTCGGGCGCTCTGCGCCGCGCGGTGGACGCCGGTCTGGTGGACATGAACGATCTGGTTGAAATCTGGCGGTCGCGCCCGATCCCCGAGGGGCCGATCGTGCTGCGCGCCTCGCTGCCGCAGGACGTTCGTGACACCGTGACCGAGCTGCTGGCCAACCTGATCGACGTCGACCCCGACTGCGCCTATGGCGTCGCCGCTGGCGAAACCGCAGGGTTCGAGCCGATCACCCACGAAGCCTATGAGACCATCATTGCCGTCCGTCAGGCACAGATGAACTGATCCCTCGCCGGGCCCCGCCACCCATGCGGGGCCCGGCCCCCTTATCTCCGGCTTTCCCATGACCCTCAGCGATTCCGCCCCCCGCGGCACAGATTCAATCCGCGAGTCCTATCTCGCGATGACCCGCCGCAAGCGGATGTATTCCGGGATCATGCTGCTGATCTTCGTGGTCCTCTTCATTTCGGGCTTCCAGATCGCGCAGGACCGCAATGCGGGCGGGTTCATCGACGGGCTGCCGCAACTGCCGGATTTTCCAGCCTCCGTCCTGTCCGAAGCCATCGAGAAGGCGGCGAACCTGCCCGGCCATATCGTCGATGTGCTGCCTGCCCTGCTAGAGACCGTCAATATCGCCGCGGTGTCCACCCTGACCGGCACGCTGGCCGGGATGATGCTGGCCCTGCTGGCGACGCGCGGGCTGGCCCCGTGGCCGCGCCTGACCGGTGTGTTTCGGCGGCTGTCCGACATCTTGCGCGCTGTGCCCGAGATCGTCGTGGCACTGGTGCTGATCTTTGTCCTGGGGGGCGGTCCCGTCCCTGCCGCCATCGCCATCGCGCTGCACACGGCAGGCGCAATGGGCAAGCTGTTTTCCGAGGTCAACGAGAATGTCGACCGGAAACCGCTCGAAGGCCTCGCCTCGGTCGGCGCGACCTGGGGCCAGCGCATGTGGCTGGGTGTGATCCCGCAGGTCGCGCCCAACTATTTCAGCTATGCGCTGCTGCGCTTCGAGATCAATATCCGCGCCTCGGCAATCCTCGGCTTCGTCGGGGCCGGTGGTATCGGCTATGAGCTCAAGAACGCCATGACGTTCGGCCAGGGCAAGCTGGACGAGGCGGCTGGCATCTTCATCGTGCTTTTCGCGACGATCGTCTTTTTCGATCAGATGTCCAGCCTGATCCGCAACCGACTGACCTACGGAGGCTGATATCATGGCCGCAAGCGCAGCAATGCGGGACGAGGTTCTCGCGCATTTCCGTGGCAAGCGCATTCAGGCATTTGTCATTCCGGGCGTGATCCTTGCCTATTTCGTCTACATCTTCTTCGCCTTCGACATTTCCGGTATCGCCTCGCGCGCCCGGCTGGACAACGCCGCAATCCTGCTTAGCGATGCCGTCTCGCACCGGGTCCATGTCACGCGTGACAACCGGCGCGGCGACATCGAGGCGTCCATCGAAGGCTCGCGCCGCATGGTCTTCAGCGAGGACCAGCGCCCCGACTGGATCACGATCGACGGCGATGCGGCGCGGATCGAGCTGCCTCTGGGTCATTCAGTGACCTATGACGGACCGAACGTGACCTACGATCACCCGGACTATGGGCAGATCCGCATCTGGTCCGACGATGGCATCCAGCTGGAGCTGCCGACCGACAACCTGCCCGATTGGATCAACGCCTCGAACACCCGCGTGTCGATCACAACCGAGGCCGGGCGCCTGTCGATGACCCGTTCGAGGACCGAGACCCTGCGCTATGTTCCGGGGTGGGAGTTGTTCTTCTTCGACCTGTCCAGCCCGTTCTGGGGCCTGGGCGTGGGCGACGTCGTTTCGACGGTTCTGCAGGGCGAACGGATCGACCCGGCGCGCAGCAACCTGTCGCTGATGGTGCACGACGTCTGGTATAACGGCATATGGCGGCATGGGGACGTGATTTGGGCGCTCGGAGAAACGATCCTCATGGCGTTCCTGGGCACCTTCGGCGCGGCGATCGTGGCTTTACCGCTGGCCTTCCTGGCGGCGGGGAATTTTGCGCCGTCGAGGGCCGTGCGCTTCGTCGTGCGCCGGATCTTCGACTTCGTGCGCGGCGTCGATGCGCTGATCTTCACCATCATCCTGAGCCGCGCCTTCGGCCCCGGCCCGATGACTGGCGCGCTGGCGATCCTGACCACGGACACTGGCAGTTTCGGCAAGATGTTCTCGGAAGCGCTGGAAAACGTCGATGACAAGCAGATCGAGGGTGTGCGTTCAACCGGTGCGAACGCGGTGCAGGGCTACCGGTTTGGTGTCATCCCGCAGGTGATGCCCGTGTTGCTGAGCCAGGTGCTGTATCTCTTCGAATCCAACACCCGCTCGGCTACGATCATCGGGGCCATTGTCGGCGGCGGGATCGGGCTGTTGCTGACACAGGCGATCCAGACCACGGCGGATTGGGAAAAGGTGACCTATTACATCATCCTTATCGTGCTTATGGTCATCGCCATGGATCAGCTCTCGGGCTGGCTGCGGCGCAAACTGATCAAGGGTGACGCGTGATCGAAAACAACCTCTCCCCGGCGACTCATGTCGTCATCACCGGCGGCAGCCGCGGCATCGGTCGTCAGATGGCTGAAATGGCGCTTGAACGCGGCTGGCGCGTTACCGTGACAACCCGCGACGGCAACGCGCCCGAGGGCGCGGCACAGGCGGTGATCGACGTGACCGATCATGCGGCCCTGGCGGATTTTGCCGCCGCAATCGGCCCGGTGGATATCCTGATCAACAATGCCGGCATCATCGGTCCCGCGCGGCAATCGACGCTGGACATGGATTTCGCGGGCTTTGCGCAGACACTGGCGGTCAACACGCTGGCCCCGCTCGCGGTTGCCCAAGCCCTTCTGCCCAATCTGCGCGCAGCACCGGCAGCGCGCATCCTGTCGGTGTCCAGCCTGATGGCCTGGATGGGCTATGCCAAATCGGACCGCATCGCCTACCGCGCGTCGAAGGCGGCGCTGAACAAGGTGATGCAGGGGCTTGCGACCGATCTTTCCCCCGAAGGCATTGCCGTGGCGCTGGTCGATCCGGGCTGGGTGCGGACCGACATGGGTGGCCCCGAGGCCGATCTGGACCCAGAGACCGTGGCCGCGGGAATCCTGACGCTCGCCGAGCGACTGACCCTTCAGGACACCGGGAATTTCTTTCGCTACGATGGCCAGCAGCGCGCGTTCTGACAATGACCAAGCTTACCGCCAACGATCCGCATATCCACCCGGATTGCGAGATTTCCAACAGCAGCTTCGGAGCCTTTTGCGAGGTCGGGCGCGGCAGCCGTATCCTGAACTCGGAATTCGGCGACTACGCCTATTGCGACCGCTATGCGGATATCGCCAATTGCACCGTCGGCAAGTTCGCCAATATTGCCGCCCTTACGCGGATCGGCCCCACGGATCACCCGATGGCCAATGCCGCGCAGCATCATTTCCTGTATCGGTCGGCGGACTACTGGGACGACGCGACGAATGACGCGGCCTTTTTCGACCATCGCGCCTCGCGCCGTTGCAGTCTGGGACATGACTGCTGGATCGGCCATGGCGCGATCATCATGCCCGAGGTGACACTGGGCATCGGGGCCATTGCCGCAGCGGGTGCGGTGGTCACCCGCGACGTGCCGCCCTTCATGATCGTCGCCGGGGTTCCGGCGCGGCCGGTCCGGGCACGGTTCGCCGAAGCGGTGATCGAGCGGTTGCTGGCACTGGCCTGGTGGGACTGGTCTCACGACCGCCTGCGCGCGGCGCTCGATGATTTTCGCGCCCTGCCCGCAGAGGCGTTCCTGGAGATCTACGGCGGGTAGAAAAGCCCCGCGCAAGCGCGTGCCCTTCAGCACCGCGCCGGAGGGTGATCGCGGTTACTGCGCCGCCATCGCAGCACCGCCCATCAACCGGCGCGCTGCCGCGCCATGGGCATGGGCCAGCCGTCCACCGGTGATCGTGGCCTCGATGGCATATGTGTCGGGAGCGACGACGATGAGATCGGCACGCTGCCCCGGTTCCAGCCCGCCCCGGTCAGACAATCCCATCGCCCGGGCCGGAGCCCCCGACAGCAGGTCCCAGGCCTGCACCAGGGGCAGCGTGCCCCGATCGGCCAGTGCGAACGCCGCCTGTGGCAAGGCCGGATAATAGTAGTCCGACACAAGCGCCGTGCAGAGCCCGTCTGCGATCAGCCCCTCAGCCGCAATATTGCCGGACTGGCTGCCGCCGCGCACCACGTTGGGGGCTCCCATCAGCACCGGCTCACCCGCCGCGATGGCGTCGCGCGCCGCCTCGGCGGTGGTCGGAAACTCGCAGATCGGGGCCCCGATGGATCGGAACCGCCCGCGTGTCATGGCATCACCATCGTCATGCGACCCCATTGCAACGCCCTGCGCGGCCATTGTCATGGCCAGGGAAGACAGGGCCTGCGGCACCCGGTCATCCATCTGCCCGGCCCTCTCGATAATGGTCAGCAGTTCCCGTGGGCTGCGCCCCTGCTGTGCAGCCCATTGCGCGAATCGCTGCGGGTGGTGCTGCGCCATCTGCTGCGCCTCGGGCAGGTGGTTGTTGAACACCACGTAGTCGACCCCATGGCGCGCAATCGCCCGCAACAGGCGCGCGTGCTCGTCCGGGACATGGGTTTCCAGCCGGATCTGCACGCGGATATCCGGCAACAATCCGGGTCGGGCATGGTCCAGCGCGGCAAGCAGGGCCTCGGTCGCGTCTGCACTGCGAAATCCGCCTTCCCAGCTCCAGCTTTGCGCCAACCAGGCGGTGGTGACACCATTCGCCGCCAGTTCCGCCGCGACCGAACGCAAGGCACGGGTCTTGTCAAAGGGCGCGGCGGGACGCGGGGAAAGATGCCGTTCAAACCCGTCCCCATGCAAATCGACGATGCCGGGCAGGACGAGGTATCCCGACAGGTCAAGCTCGCGCGCGGGACAATCCTGGATGATGCCATCGGCCAGCGTCAGAGCATCGTCGCAAAGACCGCCATCGCGCAGAATGCGCGCACCTGTCAGGCGGAGAGGGGGAAGCAGGGGCATGATGGGCTCCGAGAAACTGCCCCTCTATCCCGCGTTCCCATGACAGTTTGGTGACGATCAGTCGGGTGTTACGGTCAAAGTGACTCTTTCCCCGGCAAAATGCCCCTCCGCGTATTCGACCGGCGTTCCTTCGGGAGTGGTGTTGAGCGCCTCGGCCCGCATCACCGGATCGCCGGGCCGCAGCGACAGGTGCCCGGCCAGGATCGAATCCGCAGAGCGGGCGGACAGGCGGGTCCAGGCGCGCAGATAGTCGTCGATCCCGCTGGCCGCCAGGGCATCGGTGATCCCCAGCCCCCTGGCCAGGGCGTCGGACATGCCCGCAAGGCGGTCGCCGGGAAAGGAGGACCGGAAATGCCCGATCGTCACGCCATCCGACAGGGTCAATCCTTCGACCCGCAACACGCCGGCCCCGACGCCGATTTGCAGCGCTTTTGCCTCGGTATCGCTGGCTGGTGCCGACAGGGTGCCCAGGATGCGCCGGCCGGGAACCCGTCCGGTTGCGGACACCGCCCGATGAAACCGCATCCTTCGGGACAGCGGATATTCGGTCGGACGCGCGGTGACGAAGGCGCCCGCGCCGCGGCGGGTATGGATCAGTCCCGACTGGGTCAAACTGGCCAGAGCGCGGCGGACCGTGTGCCGGTTCACCCCGAAACGCGCTGCAAGCTCGGCTTCCGTCGGCAGCTTGTCGCCCGGACCAAGACGCTCTTCGATGTCCCGGGTGATCGTTTCGGCGATCTGACGCCAAAGGGCGTGTTCCGTGCGTGTCATAGAAACTTCACGTGAAGGATTGGATATGGCCTGCTAAGATATGTCGAGTTGTATAGTAATGTAGACAAATAAGCAAGATGTCCAATCCACAGACCTTCGACCGAGCGCAGTCCATGGGGTTGCTCGCCCGGGCCCCTGCCGACCGGCTTGCGGCACTGTATCCCCATATCTCGGAACATGCCGTGCTGCGCGGCCCCGAAACCGGTGCGGTCATGGTGCGCGGGCGGCAAGGCGGCACCGGCGCACCGTTCAATCTGGGAGAAATGACCCTGACGCGCTGCTCGGTGCGCCTTCCCTGCGGCAAGGACGGGCATGCCTATGTTCAGGGACGCAACAAGGATCATGCGCGCCGGGCGGCGGTGCTGGATGCCCTGCTGCAAACCGAGGCGATCGGCGAGGTGACCGCCCGGGTGCTGGCCCCGCTGGCCGAGGCTGAAAGCGCGCAACGCACAGCGCGCGCGTCGAAGGCGGCGGCCACGAAGGTCGAGTTTTTCACCATGGTTCGTGGAGAGGATTGATGACGCCTGACGCCATGACCGGCGGTTTCGCCGATGCCCCGGTGCAATCCGCCTGCGGATTCCGCGCCATCCTTCGCGCGCTGTCGCAGCCCGGCGAAATCGTTGCGGTTGCAGGCGTGCGGCCCCCCGCGCCGCTGTCTGCCGCCGCTGGTACGGCGGCGCTGGTGCTGCTCGATGGCACCACACCCGTCCATCTTGCGGGGCCTCATGCGTGTCAGTCCGTGCGCGACTGGATCACCTTCCACACCGGCGCACCCCTTGTTGAGGCAGAGCATGCGATGTTTGCCTTTGGGAGCTGGGATGCGTTGTTGCCGGTGGCGCGCTTCGCCATCGGCACCCCGGAATATCCCGACCGCGCCGCGACCCTGATCGTCGAGATGGACCGGCTGGACAGCGACGGAGCGGTGCTGCGCGGTCCCGGGATCGAAACGACTGCGCGCCTGTCCCTGCCCGAGCTTCAGGCCTTCAAGGTCAATCGCGCGTTGTTTCCCCTTGGGTTCGATACGCTGCTGGCGTGCGGCGATCGGCTGGCAGGCCTGCCGCGCAGCACCATCGTGGAGGATGTGTAATGTATGTCGCCGTCAAGGGTGGCGAACGGGCCATCGACAACGCACATGCCTTCCTGGCCGAGGAACGTCGCGGCGATCCGGCGGTCCCGGACCTGTCAGTTGCACAGATCCGCGAGCAAATGGCGCTGGCCGTGAACCGGGTCATGACCGAGGGCTCGCTCTATGATCCTGATCTTGCGGCGCTGGCGATCAAGCAAGCGCGCGGTGACCTGATCGAGGCGATCTTTCTGATCCGTGCCTATCGCACCACCCTGCCCCGTCTTGGGTATTCCACCCCCGTCGACACCGGCAAGATGGCCACGACGCGGCGGATTTCGGCGACCTACAAGGACTTGCCGGGCGGGCAGATCCTGGGGCCGACCTTTGACTACACCCACCGTCTGATCGACTTTGCTCTGGCGGCCGAAGGGGATGCACCGCCCGCGCCGCAAGCCTCCCCTCTGGGCGACGTGCCGCGCGTCACCGGCTTTCTGGACCGCGAGGGGCTGATCGAGGAGGAACCCGCCTCGGACGCCACGCCGGGTGACCTGACACGCGAACCGATGGAACTGCCCGCCGACCGGGCCTTGCGCCTTCAGGCCCTGACACGAGGGGACGAGGGGTTCATCCTGTCGCTGGCCTATTCCAGCCAGCGTGGCTTTGGGCGCACCCATCCCTTCGTCGGGGAATTGCGCATTGGCGAGGTCGCGGTCGAGATGGACATCTCCGAACTGGGGGTCGCCATCGAGATCGGCGAGATCACCGTCACGGAATGCGAGACCGTGAACCAGTTCACCGGTTCCAAAACCCAGCCGCCGCAATTCACCCGCGGTTATGGGCTTGTGTTCGGGCAAACCGAACGCAAGGCGATCTCGATGTCCTTGGTGGATCGGGCGCTGCGCTGGAAGGAACTGGGTGAAGATGACACCGGCGCACCGGTTCAGGACCAGGAATTTGTCCTGATGCATGCGGACAATATTCAGGCGACCGGATTCCTCGAGCATATCAAGCTGCCCCACTACGTCGATTTCCAGTCCGAGCTGGAACTGGTGCGGCGTCTGCGGGCGGGCATGACGGAGGCGGCGGAATGACCGGACCTGTCTTCACATCCCTGCGGTCCGTCATCGCGAAGGGGCCTGCACGGGCCGATCAGCAACCCGGAGACGCGGCATGAGCGACTACAATTTCGCCTATCTCGACGAGCAGACCAAGCGGATGATCCGCCGCGCGATCCTCAAGGGGGTCGCGGTGCCCGGCTACCAGGTGCCTTTCGCCAGTCGCGAAATGCCGATGCCCTACGGTTGGGGCACAGGCGGCGTGCAGGTCACGGCTGCCTGTCTGACGCCCGATGACAGGCTCAAGGTCATCGACCAGGGGGCCGATGACACCACCAACGCCGTCAGCATCCGCAAGTTCTTCCAGCGCACTGCCGCTGTTGCGGTAACCGAGCATACGGGCGCCGCAACGCTGATCCAGACCCGCCACCGGATTCCCGAACGTCCGCTGATCGCGGGCCAGATCCTGGTCTATCAGGTTCCCATCCCCGAACCGCTGCGCTTTCTGGAGCCGCGCGAGACGGAAACCCGGCGGATGCATGCGCTCGAGGATTATGGCCTGATGCATGTAAAACTCTACGAAGACATCGCCCGCAACGGCGCCATCGCCACCAGCTACGCCTATCCGGTCAAGGTCGAGGGGCGCTATGTCATGGATCCCTCGCCGATCCCGAAATTCGACAATCCGAAACTGTCCGGAACCCCCGCGCTTCAGCTTTTCGGGGCCGGACGCGAACAACGGATCTACGCGATCCCGCCCTTTACAAAGGTCGTCAGCCTCGATTTCGAGGACTACCCGTTCGAAGCGACGAAGGCCCCGCACCCATGCGATCTGTGCGGAGATGAGGGCAGCTATCTCGACGAGGTGATCACCGACGATCGGGGCGGGCGCATGTTCGTCTGTTCGGACACCGACCATTGCGCCAGCCGCCAGGCCGAGGGCCATGGCGGACGGCTGTCGACACAAGGGGACGCGGCATGACCGAACATCCGCTTTTGCAGGTTTCCGACATCACCAAGACCTATGGCGGGCGGATCGGATGTGCCGATGTGTCCTTCGACCTCTGGCCCGGCGAGGTGATGGGCATCGTCGGAGAATCCGGCTCGGGCAAATCGACGCTTCTGAGCTGCATGGCGGGGCATCTGGCCCCGGACAGCGGCCGCGTCATCTTCGACACCCGTTCTGACGGCCCCCGCGACGTGTTGGCGATGAACGAACCCGAGCGCCGCATGCTGGCGCGCACGGACTGGGCCTTCGTGCACCAGAACCCCCGTGACGGATTGCGCATGGGCGTCAGTGCCGGTGGCAATGTCGGAGAGCGGCTGATGGCGGTCGGGGCGCGACACTATGGGTCGATCCGCGAACAGGCAGTCGACTGGCTTGGCAGGGTCGAGATCTCGTCCGACCGGATCGACGACCGGCCGCGTCAGTTTTCCGGGGGCATGCAGCAACGCCTTCAGATCGCCCGGAACCTCGTGACCGGCCCGCGCCTGGTGTTCATGGATGAACCGACCGGCGGTCTCGATGTCAGCGTACAGGCTCGGCTTCTGGACCTGTTGCGCGGGTTGGTGCGGCAGATGGGGTTGAGCGCCGTGATCGTCACCCATGACCTTGCGGTCGTGCGGCTGCTGGCAGACCGGCTGATGGTGATGAAGGACGGGCGCGTTGTGGAACAGGGCCTGACCGATCAGGTGCTGGACGACCCGCAACATGCCTATACCCAGTTGCTGGTCAGTTCGGTTCTACAGGTTTGACATTGGTGCCGATGGCCCGCGGGGCATGAGGCTTGAGAGCAGGATGAAGGATCCAGGATGATTGCGGTCGCGAATGTGTCAAAGAGCTTTACGCTCCACAATCAGGGCAGCGCCGTGTTGCCGGTGATGGCAGGCGCGGCTTTGCGCGTCGCTGCGGGCGAATGCGTGGGGCTGATCGGAGCTTCGGGGTCGGGCAAGTCGACGCTCATGCGGATGATCTGGGGCAATTACCGCACCGATGGCGGGTCGATCAGGGTCGGCGAAACCGAAGTCGCAGGGGCAGAACCGCGCGAGATCATCGCGCTCAGGCGCGGGACCCTGGGCTATGTCAGCCAGTTCCTGCGCGTGGTGCCGCGGGTGCCGACCATCGAGGTGGTTGCCGAACCGCTCATGCGGCTCGGGGTGGCGCCGGATGCGGCGCGCGCGCGGGCCGAGACGGTTCTGACCCGTCTCAACATCCCGGAACGGCTGTGGACCCTGTCGCCGACGACGTTTTCGGGGGGCGAGCAGCAGCGGGTGAACATCGCGCGCGGGTTCATTCACGACTGGCCGGCGATGCTGCTTGATGAACCGACCGCCAGTCTCGACGCCGGAAACCGGGCCGTCGTGCTGGACCTGATCCGCGAGGCCAAGTCTCGGGGGTCGGCGATCCTGGGAATTTTCCATGACGAGGACGCGCGCAACCAGGTGTGCGACCGGCTTGTCGATGTCACCGGCTTTTCGGAGGGCCTATGACCGGACGTTTGTTTGCCGTGGTCGGCCCATCGGGCGCAGGCAAGGATACGCTGCTTGCCGGGGTTTGCGGTGCGGCGGGGCCCTACTGGGTCCGGCGCGCGATCACCCGCCCCGAAAGCGCGGGGGGCGAGCCCTTCGAGGGCATCACCGATGCGGAATTCGCGCGACGAGAGGCACGGGGCGACTTTGCCCTGACGTGGCATGCCCATGGCCTGGCCTATGGCATCCCGCGCCGTGAACTGGCGTTTCTGGATACGGGGCGGGATGTTCTGTTCAATGGATCCCGTGCCGCGCTTTCCCATGCGGCCAGCGTGTTTCCGGATCTCGCGGTGATACATATTTCCGCCCCCGCACAGATCCTGGCCGAGCGGCTGAAAGGGCGTGGCCGCGAAACCCTCGGGCAGATCGAAGCGCGGATGGCGCGGGATGTCGAGGCCATTCCGGCGCGGCTGCCGGTGATCGAGATTGTCAACGACACGACGATCGACGACGGGGTCGCACGGCTGCGCGCGGCGCTTCGGCCCGATGGGCCATGAGCGAGCCGATGGAACATGCCGCGCCCGGAGTGCCCATAGACCGCGACCCGGTTGAACCGGATGGCGCTCAACCGGATCGTTTTCCGTGTCGCCACGGCCTGCGGACCGGGCCACGGGGCGACAGGAAGAGACTGGCGTTCCACCGCGCGACACCGCGCGGTTTGCGTCACGGTTTCGTGACATCCCCACGGTATTTGCGGGCCGACAGGCCATTACTTACCCCACAGGACGCAGCATGACCATGACGACGATCCTAGCCAATGCAACGCTCGTGTTGCCCGAGCGCACCCAACACGGTGCGATCCATTTCGAGAACGGTGTGATCAGCAGGATAGACGACAGCGCCGCGATTCCAGCCGGAGCCATTGATTGCGAGGGCGATCTGGTCATCCCCGGCCTGATCGAACTGCACACCGACAATCTGGAACGGCATATCCAGCCGCGTCCCGGAGTCGACTGGCCCCATACCCCTGCCATCATCGCCCATGACGCCGAGCTTGCAAGCGTCGGCATCACGACGGTTTTCGATGCGCTCCGCGTCGGGTCCCTGGTTTCGCGCGATCGGGGCGCGCGGGAATATGCGCGCCAGATGGCCGACGAGATCCTTGCGGCGCGCAAGGCGGGCGTTCTGCGTGTGAACCATCTGATCCACTTGCGGGCCGAGGTCTGTTCGGAAACCCTGACGGCCGAGCTGGAAAAATTCGGGCCGGAAGACAGCGTCGGAATCGTAAGCCTGATGGATCACACACCCGGACAGCGCCAGTTTGCCGATCTTGCGCAGCTGCGGCGTTACATGCGCGGCAAATACGGGCTGACCGAGGAAGAATTCCTGGCCCATGTCGACATCCAGACGGCTTTGGGCAACCGGGTGCGCGGCGCTCATGAACAGGCCGCTGTCGCCGCCGCACAGCATCTGGGCGCCACATTGGCCAGCCATGATGACACAACGGCGGATCACGTCGCAGAGTCTGCCGCCCATGGCGCCACGATTGCCGAATTCCCGACCACGACCGTGGCCGCGCGCACCTGTGCCAAGCACGGGATCGCCGTCATGATGGGGGCACCGAACCTGATCCGGGGCGGGTCTCATTCCGGCAACGTCGCCGCACGTGACCTTGCCAATGACAACCTGCTGACAATCCTGTCCTCGGATTATGTTCCCTCGTCGCTGCTGAGCGGTGCCCTGATCCTTGGTGAAATCTGGGGTGACCTCGCGCGGGGGATCGCGACGGTTACCCGGACGCCCGCTGAAGCCACGGGACTGGCCGATCGGGGACGATTGGAACTCGGCGCACGTGCCGACGTGGTTCGGGTTCACCGTTTTGGCACCAGCGGCGCCATTCGCGGAACCTGGGTCGGCGGCCAGCGGATTGCATGAGGTCGCAACCGCTTTGCTCTGCCGTGCCTGTGGACCGGATTGACGCGCCTCGGAAGCGGCCACGCGTCTGTATGTGACGGCTGGCCAGCGGCGTGACTGTTTCGGCGCGTCGGAATTGCCGGACGGCCTGCCTCCCGCCGAACACCTCGGGCGGACCATGTGTAGGATGCAGACTGGCGGCTTGAAGCCCTTGAAGACAAGGGGACCACCCCCGGAAAAGCTGCAACAGGGCCAACCCATGGCCGCAGGCTCAGAGCAGAGCAGAGCAGATCATTGTACAATGCCCTGCCGGGCAATGATCGAGATCATGTTTGGCAGGTTCAATGACGGGCGGCGTTTGGCGTCCAGATACGATCCCCTTGCGACGGTCTTCCACTCGGCCATCGCGCTCGCAGCAACCGTCATTCACTGGCGACAAGACCTGACCCTAGCTGATCTGGCCTGCGAGGCTGGTTCCTCCACAGACGAAGAGCACCTGCCCGGTGACGAAGCCTGACCGGTCATCCAGAAAGAACAGGGCCGCGTTCGCAATATCCTCTGCGGTGCCGATCCGGCGCACGGGGATGCCGTTCGCGATTTTCTTCTGCTGCTCTCCATCCTTGGGCACGATGGCCCAGAAATTCTCGGTCAGCACAGGGCCGGGGGCGATGACGTTGACGGTGATGCCCTTGGGCGCAAGCTCCAGCGCCCAGGTGCGGGCCAGCCCGTTTATCCCCGCCTTGGTCGCGGAATAGGCGGACCGGGTGGGCATGCCCTGCAAGGACCGCGAACTGACGAAGACAACCCGCCCGCTACCGCGTTCGACCATTCCCGGCAGCGCCGCCTGAGTCAGGGCCATGGGGGCGGCCAGATGCAGTTGCGCCAGCTTGAGCACGTCGGCCGGGTCGGCATCTTCCAGCAGATTGGGCAGGATCAGGCCGGCGTTATGCACAATGGCGTCGATCTGGTGGGCCGCGCAGATCCGGGCCGCCACCTCCGCTGTTTCCGCCGCGTCGGTCAGGTCGGCGGTGTAGCCGAACAGGTCATCATGCCTGTCGTCGGGCATCTCCAGCCCAAGCGATACGACAGCCTCTCCCTTGGCCAGCAACGCCCGTCCGATAGCTGCGCCGATGCCGGAATTGCCGCCGGTGATCAATGTCGTGCGCTTGCTCATGCCGGTGTCCTTTCTACCAGTGCAATGACCCTTAGCGGGCTGCCCGACCCGCCCTCGATCTTCAGCGGACAGGCGATGATCATCGCGCCGAAGGTCGGCAGTTTGTCCAGGTTCGTCAGGCATTGCAGCCCGTAGCGCCCGTTGCCATGCAGGATCGAATGCGCCGGAAGCGGCGGGTTGAAGTGAAAGGCTTGACCCGCATCGGTGCCCACGGTTTCCACCGCCAGACCGACGCAGTCCCGCTCATGCACCAGAAACTCCATCGCTCTGCCGTCAGGGCCGGGCGAATGAGCGCCATCCTCTTTCAGGTTCAAATAGTCTGGCGTGCCGACGCGCTTGTACCAGTCGGTGCGCAGCGCGATCCAATGGCGCTTCGGGATTTCTCCGTGCTGCGCCTCCCAGTCTTCAAGGAAAGCGCGGGTCAGCACGAAA
Organism: Nioella sp. MMSF_3534; assembly: GCF_030732985.1. Taxonomy (GTDB): domain Bacteria; phylum Pseudomonadota; class Alphaproteobacteria; order Rhodobacterales; family Rhodobacteraceae; genus Nioella. Next base: position 12,430 of record NZ_JASHJX010000030.1, on the reverse strand, counting down.
TCCGCATCCGCTGCGGCCTCGTTCGAGATGTCGATCACCACGGCAGGGGCCACGAAATCCTGCGCGGGAACCGCATCGACGGTGTTAGAGGGCAGGTCTTTCCCCGTCACCCAATGCGCCGGGGCGTCGAAATGGGTGCCGGTATGTTCGTTCATCGAGATATTGTTCCAGTACCAGGCGGGGCCATTGTCGTCGTAGCGAGACACCTTCTCCATCCGGAACGGGGCGCATTGGCCGAACTCGGCGGGCAGCACAATGACCGGAAAATCGGGGCTGAGCGTGTTGGTCAGGTCGATGCATTCGACGGTGCGGTCAGCCAGCGCCTCGGCCAGCAAGGTCAGGGGTGAGCGGGTCATCGGTTTTCCTCCCTCATGGTCAGAAGCGGGTTGGCCTGCCAGCGGGCAAAGAGATCTTTCGCAACATCCCCGGCGCAGGTGATGCCCTGTCCCTCGGTCAGGGCGTGAACCACCGCCCGTGCCAGTTGCCCCGGCGCGACTTTCGGTTGCGGCAGGTCCTGGTGCCAGTCGTCATCGACGGGGCCGGTCAGGACCGACAGCACACGAATGCCGGACTGCTGCATCTCGCCTCGCAATCCGGACATCAGCGAAAGCCGTGCGGCAGCGCTGGCGGCGGCCCCGGCATAGCCGGATTGCCCGCTGAGGCCTGACACCGGCACGATATCCAGGAAGGCGGCGGCTGAATTCACCCCGTCATCGGAACGCGCGCTCATGGCCGGGGCGAAACCCTGCGCAAGTCGGGCAAGCCCGACGGCACCGAGATCAAACGTGGCCTGCAGATCCGAAAGCTTGGCCCCGAAGGCCACGCCGCCCGGGCGCACGAACCCGGCGGTGTTGACCACGATATCCACGCGTCCGCCAAGTTGTGCGGCAAGCTCCTGAACGCTGCCGCTGTCGGTCAGGTTCAGGGAGACCGGCTCGATGCCCTCCTGTGCCTCGATCTCCGCCTTGCCGGGATAGCGCATCAGAGGGTCGGCATCGCCCAGAAACACAGTCTGCGCCCCGGCCTTGAGAAGCGCACGCGCAATCGCCTGCCCGATGGCGGTTCGCCCGTCCGTGACCAGAACCCGACGGTGCTTCGGATCAGCCGTGAAACAGCGTAGCTGGGGATCGTCCTGCATGTTCGGTGTCTCCTTTTGCGGCACGGCGAACAGGGCGGGGTTGCCGCCCCGATCAAGCCGGAGCGTCATGCGAACCCGGTCGCCCTGTTGCACCTCGCCATGAAGATGCACGATGGCGACCGGTCCCGCGTCCAGGCGAGCGGTTCCGATCCGCCAGGGCATGTGGTTGCGAAAGAAATTGTCGGTGGAGTGGCGGATCGTGGTGACGGCCTCAATGCGCGCGCCTCTATCCTGATCAGCCCAGGTCAGCGTTCCCCAGCATGAAGGGCAGCGGTCGCGCGGCGGGTAGGTGATGGACCGGCACCGGTCACAGCTTTGCAGAACGAAACGCCCCTGCGCGGCAAATGTCGCCATCTCGCTCGCTGCACGGCTGCGCAGACCGGGCGGCACAAGGCCGAACCTGCTGCGCTTCAGCGGGTCCTTGCGTTTGGGGATGGGAAGCGGCTCGGTCATCTCAGGGCCTGCCTTTCCAGCACCGCAGCCCCGGTGCAGACGCCGCGGTCGTAATTCACCAGCCCGAAACCGGACACCAGGGCGCGGGCAGCCTCGGGCACCTGGTCGCCAAGCGGGCATCGCAGGATCTGCCGCAGCCCCTCGGTCAGGTTCTGAAACCCGCCAGCGGCCCCGGCCTGCCCGGCAGAAAGCTGCCCGCCATTGGTGTTGAGCGGCAGGGAGCCCGGTATGGTGAAGTCATTGGCGGCGATGAAATCCGTCAAGTCCGGTTTCTCACAGAACCCGAGATCGGCAAGCTGCATGGCGACGATCACCGGGTAATCGTCATAGACCTGAACACAATGCATATCCTCAGGCACGCAGCCCGCGCGCTGCCAAAGTGCCTCGCGATCACGTTCCCACCCGCCGCGAAATTGCACACTGTCCTCGGTAAACGCATTGTGGCGTTCGATGGTGGCGAGGACCCGCGCCGATGACAGCCCCAGCTCTTCGGCCTTCTCGGGGGTCGTGACCAGAAACGCCTCAGCCCCTGCGCAGGGCATCACGCAATCGAACAGATGCACCGGGTCTGAAATGGGCCGGGCGCTCATGTATTGGTCCAGCGTCAGGGGCGTTTTCATCAGCGCCAGCGGGTTGGACAGGGCATTCTGCCGCTGCGCCACGCAGAGCTTGCCGAAGGTTTCGCGGGTCACGCCGAACTGGCGCATGAAATTGCCGGTGATCAGCGCAAAGGTCGCGTTCGGGCCGCCGAACCCGTAGGGATAGGTTGCGTCCTGAGAGAACCGTGAAAACCCGGCCAGCGTCTGACGATAGCTGTCGATCTGGTTGGTGTCGGCCGCCACGCAGGCCACCACCTCGGCGTCGCCGCATTGCACGGCCCGCGCCGCGCGCCTGAGCGCCATAACCCCGCTGGCGCCGCCCGTCGGGATGTGGTCCATCCAGCGCGGGCTGAGGCCCAGATGCTGGACCATGCCCACGACCGTATCGGGCGCGGCGGAGAAGCTGGCGAAGCAGAAACCGTCGATGTCGGCAGGTCCAAGGCCCGTCGTTTGTGCCAAGGATTGCAGGGCTGCGCCCGCCCACCAATGGGCGGATTCGGGCGAGAACCTGACATATGGCACGGTCGTCGGCGCACAGATCGCAACGCCCTCATATGGGGATTGCAGCCCCATCAGCGCTGCCGCTTCTTCAGGTGGCGGGTGTCGATGAAACCGCCCTGTGCGATGGTCTCTTCCAAGAGACCTTTCAGCTTTCCACGCAGGATTTTCTGGGTGGCCGTCAGGGGCAGGTCTTCCACGAAGGCGATCCAGCCCGGCACCTTGTAATAGGCCATCTGGTCCAGCGCCCAGGTGGCAATCTCATGCGCTTTCTGAGGGCTGCCGCCGCCGCTTTCGAGGATCAGGAAGACCGCAACCTCGTCTCCGCGCAGCTCATCGGGATGGGCGGCCGCTGCGGAAATGCGGATATCTTCATGCCGGTTGAGGATGCTTTCAACCTCCACGGCGGCGATGTTTTCACCTGACCGGCGGATGACGTTCTTCTTGCGATCCACGAAATGCAGCGAACCGTCTTGGTCCTGAAAGACAACATCACCGGTGTTCAGCCAGCCGCCTTTCCACAGCTCAGCGGTGGCTTCCGGGTTCTTCAGGTAGCCAGCGCAAAACCCATACCGAGGGTTGTCCCCCGCCCGACGAACCAGCAGCTCTCCGGGCATTCCGGTGACGGCATCCTGCCCGGCATCGTCCACGACCCGAACCTCGACATCGGCACAGGGTCGCCCGAAACAGGACGTGCCCACCTTGCGCGGTTCCTCATGAGCGCTGATGACGCCGCCGCTGCCGGTCTCGGTGCAGGCCCATGCCTCGATCAGCGGAAAACCGTAGCGGGCTTCGAACTCGGCATGAAGCTTGGGATCGACCCCGGCGCCAAAGCCGAACCGGACAGTGTGGTCCCGATCGGCTTGCGATGGCGCCGCCCCCATCAGCATCGGCGGCATGACCCCGAGGTAATGCACGACCGTCGCCCGCGACTTGCGCACCGAGTCCCACCAGCTGCGCGGGTGAAACCGGTCCAGCAGCGTCAGGCAGCCGCCTGTGGTGATCATCGCCATGACAGAGACCGCCATGGCGTTCATGTGGAAAAGCGGCAGAGGGGTCAGCATACGCTCCGTATCGCGGCGCAGGCTGATATGGCCGCCGGTCTCGGCGTACCAGTCACCCGAATGCAGGAAGTATTCATTGGTCAGGATGCAGCCCTTTGGCCGTCCCGTCGTGCCCGATGTGTAAAGCAGGGCGCATTCGGTCCCGGACCCCAGCTCTTCGGTATCCGCTGCCGGGGCGGGGGCCTTGGGAATGGCGTCATCGGGTGTGATCACCCGCGCAGGCGACCCCGCATTGGTCACCGCATCCGACATTTCCGCCACCCGGTCCGGCAGGACGATGGCCAGCACCATTTCGGAATGTTCTGCCAGGTATTCCAGTTCCGCCAGCCGCAGATCGGGATTGATCGGAACAACCGATGCACCAAGGCTGTTCAGGGCGAGCCAGATTTCGATGAACACGGGCCGGTTCTGCAAAAGCAGCCCCACCCGGTGCCCATGCCCGACCCCGGCAGCGGAAAGGCGGTCTTCCCAGTCGGCAACACGCCGGGCCATCTCTGCATAGGAAATGTCGCCCGCCGGAATACCATAGATCGCTGCGGTTTCTTCCAGCACATGCAGGAAAGGCGCGTCCCCGCGCCGGTTCGCGGTTTCAGCGAAGCGGCCACATACGGTGCTCATTCTGACAGGCCCCTCAAATGAACAGCTGAAGATTGCCGAAGGGCGCGTCGAAATTGATCAGGTCAACACGCTTGAGCATGATCTTGAGCGTTCCCTCGACTTCTACCAGTTCATGACTGACCCAACCCGAGTAGCGCTCCAGATGGTCGCCACGGGTCTCGGTGTAGATGAATGAGGTGCGCAGCCTATAGATGCCATCCTCCTGCCCAAGCGACAGCACACGCGGGCGCTGCATCAGGTGATGACAGCGGCTTTTCGGTTTCTGGCTGAAGGTGCGTTCGCCCGACAGCCGTTCCACCCGGACCGTCAGCAAAAGCTGGTCTTCATACATGAGCGATGGTTGCAAAACCGGGTCCTGCTGCTGCCATTCCAGTGGCATCCAGTAGCGCCCGTCCTCATGGAACAGCGCCAGCCAGTCCTCCCACCGCATCTCGTCCAGCGTGGCGGCCTCGTCATAGACGAAATCAATCAACCTCTCGGGGGTCATGCGCCGACCTCCGCTTTCTGATCCATGCCCTGGACCATGAATTTCCGCCACGCATAGAAGGTGTTGCGCATCTGCCGTTCGGACGTGCCGTTGACGACCTCGGTCACATCCTCAGGCTCCCCCTCCTCGTAGAGCCTGCGCAGGTTGATCCACTCATTGGCGTCCGACAGCAGGCCCTCCTGCGCGCGTTCGTACATTTCCAGATCGTCATGCCCGACGATGGAAGTGGGCGCGTTGATGAAGCGGTTATACATCAGCGCGCGTTCGTAGATTTTGTCGGGCGCCCCCACCAGCCGGAAGGCCCAGCTTTCCACCAGGGTCTTGTCGACCGCTATGGGGATGAAGTTGCGCAGGATACCCACTGGTCCCTTCACCATCACGTTCGGGAAGTAGAGCGTGTTGTGGCGAATATCGCCCAGGATCTCACGGGCGCGGGTTTCGCCGTAAGCCTCGACCATCATCTCTAGATAGCCTTCGACATCGTCATAATCCTGATGGATCGACCCGGACACACCGGAATGCCCGTGCCCGTTCGGCCAGACGCGGATGCCCGCACCTTCGTAGAACTCGTAGGGGCTCATGAAGGGCGCATAAAGCTGCACTGCCATTGGCGTTTCGGTGAAGCGGTGCTTTTCGCGTTCCCATACGCTGACGGCGGTGCCCGCGCTGCTTTCATGGGCCACCATTGGGTGGCAGGTGTCGGTCTGGTTGTCGACCAGCATCTTCCAGTTGCAGCTATGCATGTAGCGGATCGGCGCGGCGATGATCTCGACCTCGCCCATGGGCGACCGATCCACCATGTTGTCGATTGTCGAGAGGGAGTCTCCGAAATACTCCTCGAAGCTCAGCCCGGTGTCCGACAGGCGGGCAAAGATGAAGCCCCGGTAGATCTGCACGTTTTCGACCCGGGGCAGCCCCTTCGACGCCTTGTCAGTGTCGAACCCGGTGCCTTCGTATCCCTTCTTCAGCGGGATGGCCAAAAGTGATCCGTCGGTCTTGAAACTCCAGGCGTGATAGGGGCAGCGGAAGAACTTGCCGGTGTTGCCGCAGGGCTCGGACGCGATCTTGACGCCCTTGTGGGGGCAGCGGTTGTGCAGCACGTGGATCGTGCCGTTCTTATGCCGCGACACCAGAATGGGCTGATGGCCGATCTTGCTGGTGATGTAGTCGCCAGGGTCTTTCAGTTGGCTTTCATGCCCGACATAGACCCAGGAGTTTGGAAACAGCTGCTCCATCTCCAGATCGAAGATCTCGCGGTCGACATAGACATCACGGTGCACGGCGTGCCCTTTGACCAGGTTTTCAACGGCTCTCGGGTTTCCACGGTATCGTTCCATGCTGGTATCCTTTGGCTGTTGGTTAAAGGTCGAGGACGAGTTTGGGGGTCTTGGACCGCGACACGCAGATCTGCATGACGGTATTCGAGGCCTTCTCGGCATCGGTCAGGATGACATCGCGGTGGTCGGGAATGCCGTCGATCACATCGCACTGGCAAATCCCGCAATCCCCGCGCTGGCAGTCGTAGAGCGGGTCGAGCCCGGCCTCTTCCAGCGCCTCGATAATGCTTTTGTCGGCGGGCACGTGGATGATCTGGCCGGTGTCGCTGATCTCGACGTCGAAGGCGGTGTTCTCGCTTGCGTCCGCATCGGTGGTGAACAGCTCGTAGTGAATGCGAGCGTCATCCCATCCCAGGGCTGAGGCGCGGGTTTTCACGGCCTCTGTCATGCCAGCGGGCCCGCAGAAATAGACGTGAGACCCGTCAGGCGCGCCTTCCAGAATGGCCCTGATATCCATGGCACTGGGTTGGTCGTCATAATGCAGATGCAGGGCATCCTTGCAGATGGCAGTCATCTCGGGGACGAAAGCCAGCGCGCCCTCTGTCCTGCCGGCGAAATGCACTTCGAAGGGCCGTCCCGCCGCAGCCAGATCCGCGGCCATGGACAGGATCGGGGTGATCCCGATGCCGCCCGCGATCAGCACCGCATGTCCGGCGTGATCACCAAGCGCGAACTGGTTGGCGGGCGGCGAGACCTTGATCATGTCGCCGGGTTTCAGCGCATGCATGAACTTCGACCCACCGGTGCTTTTCTGTTCCAGAAGCACGCCCAGTGCCACTTGATCAGGGGCCAGATCGGGCAGGCGCAGCAGCGAATAGGCGCGGCTGCCGCCACCGGTCAGCTGCACCCGCAGATGCGCCCCGGCCTGCCAGTCACCAAAACCATCCCCCTGCGGTGTCAGCAGAATCCGTTTGATGGCAGGTGTCTCGGACGAAACAGCGGCAACTTCGGCGTGAACAATCGACATTGGCATCCCTGTAGAATCAAATCCCATGCGTTTGCATAATTTTATATATAAAATGTATGAAGTCAATCAAGTCGGGAAAACCCAATTGATGCAGGATGTTCCAGTCGGACCAGAAAAGAGACCCACCCCCCTCCTCCCAGCCAGGTAATCAGGAAGGGAGGCTTTCAGACCGGGTCAGCAAGATGGAAGTTGAACCGTCGGCAGGAAACATGGACCGTGGCGGCCGAAGGGCGTGCGTCAGTCATTGCCTTGCGACAGAATCCGCGCGATCTTCCGCCGCTCGGCCTCAACCTCTTCCTCGTCCCAATAGCCGATGATGACCCCCGCCAAGAGATCGGGGTCGCTTTCCCGCAGAACCGGATCCATGGCCCTGTAGGCCGCGTCGCTTTTGGTGATGCGCTGACGGGTGTCACGGTGCCACTGGTCCAGCGCGGATTGCAGCCGCATACGCACGTCTTCCTGCGCAGGATCGTCGCCCAGATCGGTCAGCTCATCGGGATCGGTCCCCAGATCGAACAGGATTGGCCGCATTCCCTGCACCTCGATCATCTTGAACCGACCGTCAAACACCATGGTCGCGCAGCACTCCTGCACGTCGCGCCCCAGTTTTAGCCGGGCTGGCAGGTTGGAGTAGTCGAGCTCTGAAAAGACATGGGTTCGCGTCCAGTCCGCAGTGCTGTCGCGCAGCAGCGGCATCAGGGACCGTCCTTCAAGGATATGCATGGCAGGGGTTCCACCGGTATACTCCACGAAGGTTGGCGCCAGGTCGATCATCTCGACCAATGCATCCGACACCGTTCCGCGCGTCGCATCCGCCTCACTTGAAGGATCCACGACGATCAGGGGCACCTTCGCCGCCTGCTGGTAGAACATGTATTTTTCGCCCATCCAGTGATCGCCCAGATAGTCCCCGTGATCCGAGGTGAACACGATCATGGTGTTGTCCGTCAGCCCGCGTTCGTCCATGAAGGCAAAAAGCTGGCCAAGCTGATCGTCGATCTGTTTGATCAGCCCCATATAGGCCGGGATCACCTTTTCACGCACCTCGTCGCGGGAGAAATTGCGCGAATAGACCTCTTCGGTGATGGCCTTGAACAGGGGATGGGCGTTTTCCAGCTCTGCCTCGCTTCGCACGGCAGGCTTCACATCCTCGGGGCCGTACATGTCATGGTAGGGCGCCGGAACGATATAGGGCCAGTGAGGCTTGATATAGGACAGGTGCGCGCACCACGGTCGCCCGTCCGCTTCTGCTGCCTCCATGAAGGCCATGGCGCGGTTGGTCATATAGGCGGTTTCCGAATGCTCTTCAGGAACACGCGCAGGTTTATCCGCATGGGTCAGCAGCCAGCCGCTCTGGTTGGTGCCGTCCGCCCCTTCAGCCGAGTTCGCCCAGAATTCCCACGGGTTTTCCGCCTGGAACCCGGCATGGCGCAGATAGGCGTTATAGGCGGGTTCCTTCTTGCGATAGCCCGTTGGGTGAACCCCGTCATCGCGGTCGAACGCCTCAAACCCGCCTTCGGCCACCCGCGCCCCGATCTCGGATGCCGGGTCAATCCCGAGCCGCTTCATCCCCTCCAGATCGGGCCGCATATGGGTTTTGCCGATCAGGACGCAGCGGGTTCCGGTCTCAGCCAGGTGATCGCCAAGCGTCGGCTCCCCTACCCTGAGCGGAACGGCGTTTTGAGTTGACCCATGTGACCGCATGTAACGCCCGGTATAGGCCGACATGCGGGACGGTCCGCAGACGGTCGCCTGCACATAGGCATTGTTGAACCGCACGCCGCGTGCGGCGAGACGGTCGATACTGGGTGTGTGCAGCCGGTCATGACCATAACAGCTGAGGTAATCAAACCTCAGCTGGTCGCACATGATCCAGAGAATGTTTCGCTGTGTCGTCATTGGTCCGGCTCATGACGGGAAAAATGCCACCGGGCAGAGCACCCGGTGGCAAGGATCTTAGTTGCCCTCGACCAGCGCGTCGATAACGGCAAGCGTCTGGATGTCGCTTTGGATCTGGGCCGCAGCCTCTTCCGCCGGCATCCAGTAGATGAGCGCCCCGGTGTTTTCCGCCAGTTCCAGTGCCGCATCAGAGCTCATCGCGCTGATGGCGACCGCTTCGATCATGTCGCGGATCTCGGCCGGGGTGTCGCGGTGAACGAACAACCCGTTCCAGGTCGACAGGTCGAGTTCCGGGGCCAGTTCGCCCATGGTCGGCACGTCCGGCATGATCGAGATCCGGTCATTCGTTGCCGTGGCAAGAATGTTCAAATCGTCGATGCATGGGAAGATCAGCTGTGCCGTGGTTGAGATGACATCCGCGTCGCCAGATGCAAGCGTATTGCAGTCCAGCGCATCGAAGCCGGCTTCGGAGGAGAATTCGAACCCAAGGTGCCGTGACATCGCAATCATATGGCGACGCGGAATGCTGCGCTCTCCGAAATGCCCGAAGAGAACGTCGTTATCCTGTGCGTACTCGGCCAGTTCTTCCATGGTGGAATAGGGCGCGTTGGCACTGGCCGCGACGACGAACGGATAAGTCAGGAAGATCCCGATCGGCTCAAACGGATCGGGGGTGAGATCGGGGATGCCGATGGTCGGTCCGACAACGGGCACGCCGATCACGAAAGACCCGATCGTGTAGCCGTCCGCCGGGGCGTTGGCCACCGAGATCGCGCCGGGGAAGGGCCCGCCGCCGCCGCCGGGGCGGTTGATGACCGCCGCGGGAACGCCGTAGGTCGCCTGGAACTCGTCGGCGATGATCCGCGTCAGCAGGTCTTCCAGATCGCCGGGCGGGAACGGAACGACAAACTCGACGGGCCGTTCGGGGTAATCCGCGATTGCTACGGTTCCCAGCATGCTCGTTCCGAGCGCAAGTGCTGTCAGTAGTTTTTTCATCATGGTTTCCTCTCTGCCGGTGGTGTGGCGTGCAGGTTTTGCGAGTTTTGCCATCCACTTTCTGTTCGTAGGACAGGCGTAGCATATTTTATTTTATATGTTAACCGTTTCATTTGCATACATACTCATCTATGCACTCAGAACCCTTCGGGAGCGACCGGCGCCTCCCCTTCCCGGTCCTTCAGGTCGCCGTCTGCCGCGCGCTGAACCCGCTGCCGGTGTTCCAGCAGGACGGCCCGGTAATGGTTGCCCACCACGAACAGAATCAGCAGGATCAGCACGACCGAGATCGGCCGGTTGAACCAGTCCAGCGGCTCGTTGATCCGGGCAATCGCGCTGCGCAGTTTCACTTCCATGATCGCGCCCAGAACGACACCCAAGACGATCGGAACAATCGGCAGGTTCAGCCGTTTCAGGATCAACCCGAAGACACCGAACCCGGCGGCCAAGGCACAATCCACGGCAGAGTTGCGCAGGGAATAGACCCCCACGAAGCTGAGAACGAGGATCATCATCCCAAGGAACCGCGTCGGGATCTGCGTGATCTTCAGCAGCAGGTTGGTCGATGACAGCAGGAAGACAATCACGATCACGTTCAGCAGCAGCATCGCCATGTAGAGCGCCATGACGAAGTCCATCTCGTTCTGAAAGAGCTGCGGCCCCGGAATGACGTTGTGCACGTAGAACACCGACAGCATCATCGCCGTCAGGGCCTCCCCTGGGACACCAAGCGCCAAAAGCGGGATCATGGCAGCGGCGGGAACCGCGTTATTGGCGCATTCCGAAGCGACGAGCCCCTCGGGCGACCCGTCACCGAAGGCTTCGGGGGTTTTCGAGGTTTTCTGGGCGTAGGTGTAGCTCAGGAACTGCGCGGTAAATTCACCCACGCCGGGAATGGTCCCCATCATCACCCCAAGGCTGGAGGCAACACCCGCAACGCGCTTCAGCCCCAGAAGCTCGACAAAGCCCCCCCACAGGCTGCCCTCGACACGGGCGGATTCCGGTTTGCGTTCCTTGTCCAGCAGCAACAACAGTGCCTGGGAAATCGCAAACAGGCCAAGCACGATCACGATCAGGTTGATGCCGCTGGTCAGCCAGCCTTGCCCGAAGGTGAAACGATGCGTGTAGCGGGCCGGTTCCAGCCCGATCGTGCTCAGGAATATCCCCAGAAACGCCATCATACCCGCCGCCATGATCTGACCGCGATGCGCGAGGATCACCAGGATGATGCCCAGAAGCGCCGCCAGGAAGATCTCGCGGCTGCCGAAGTTGGGCGCAACCCAGGCCAGCACCGGAGCGAACAGGATCAGACAGATGATTGCGAACACGCCGCCAAAGAAACTGGCCGAATAGGCAAGGGACAGTGCCCGATGCGCCTGCCCCCGCTTGGTCATGGGGTAGCCGTCATACGTAGTCAGCGCGTTGACGGGCGTACCGGGCGTATTGAGAAGGATCGCCGGGATCGATCCGCCATACATCGCGCTGCCGTAAATCCCCAGAAGGACGGTCAGCCCGACAATCGGTTCAAAGGCAAAGGTTGCGGGAAGAAGGATGGCAATGGCCACCGCGGCCCCAACCCCGGGGATCGCGCCGATGATCACGCCCCCCACCGATCCGATCAGCAGGGCCACCAGCACCTGCCAGGACATCAGGATTTGAATTCCACCAAGTAGTGCTTCCATTGTTCAGGCCCTCACAGATAAACCATTGCAAAAGTGCGGATGCTGTCGGGCAGGTACTGATAGATCTGCCCGGGCGGGATTCTCACCTGCAACCCGGTGCGGAAGACCAGCACGACCGAAAGACCAAACAGCACCGACATGATGATCGCCGTGTGGCTTCGATAGCCAAGCCGGATCGTCAGGAAGAGCGAGAAGAGGATGGTCGACAGCAGGTAGCCGACAATCGGAACGCTCCAGACATAGATCAGGAAATAGACCGCGTATTCGGCCGAGCGCAGCCAGAAGATGCCCTCCTTGAGACGCCCGGGAATGCGCGGCGACACCATGGATCCGATCAGGTGCAGACCTGCGAAAAAGCTCATCCCGATCACGGCCACGGTGGGCCAGAAAGCGGGTTGTGCGACGGTTGCCGTGTTGTCCAGCCACTGCGCCTGACTGCGCAGGTTGGCCAGCAGAAAAAGGCAGAACCCGAGGAAAAGAACCGCGAAAACCAGATCGCCGGGTCTGCGGTCCCTTTTGAAGAGTTCCTGAAAGGTCTTAAGTCTCGTCATGGTCCTTCTCCTCCCTGTTGGAGATCCAGGCGGTCCGGTCAGGCGTAAGCCCCTGACAGCAATTGGCCGCAATTCTTGACTTCGGCCCGCAGCCCCAGTGATTTCAGCATCTGGTGTGTTGTTGCGACGGAGGCGGACAGC